>BGON01000003.1 GCA_003569265.1 Actinomycetota bacterium | reverse complement strand
CCCAGTTAGAAAACAAGCTCTCTCGATGTTGGGTGAACAAGGGCGCTTAGTAATAGTTGGAATTGCTAATGAACCAATGTTTATCCCCAATGACATGGCCTTTACCTACATGCGCACACAGATCATGGGTCACTATGGCTCAGAGGCCCATCACGTCACTGAGTTGATTGAACTAGCAGCAACTGGGCGTTTGGATCTCTCTCACTCAGTAAGTGAAGTTTTGCCTCTGGAAAGTGCAGGAAAAGCTTTGGATAAGTTAGCCAACAAAGTTGGCAACCCTATCCGTATTGTTTTAAAGCCCTAAGGACGCCAACTTCTCCACAACTTGTTTGGCCGATGGGTTAGTCATTGCAGCGCCATCACTAAAACAAGAGTGGGCACCGTGCGATTTCCGCCATTTACCTTCTCAACAATCTCTGCAGTTCCTGGAACTTCTTCGATGTTAATTCTTCAAAGCTCACACCAACTTCTGCTAGCTGTGATTTAAGGCGCTTGCAGTAGCCACACCAACTTGTTGAATACATGACAAATGACATGAACTTCTCTTTTCCCTGTAGCGCTCTTAGATTTATACTTTTTTAGTCTGGCGCCAATGATAGAGATATAAAGGCGCAGCCACGGCAATTGTAATAAATGAGGTGAAAATTCCCTTCACTGCTTGAATCTGGTTATTGCGCTCTTGCTGATCAAGTAAATCAGCTGATGGTGAGTTTTCAGGCTTTGAGTAGATATCAACAGAGGCAGGATCAGGAAAAACTGCATTCATGATTCCATTGATGAGAGAGACAGTTGAAAAGAGAACAACAAGCAAAGTAATCAAGCAGACGGCATAGAGATAGAGAGAGCGCCAATCCACTCGATCGTGGTGGGTCTCAATGACCGTTGTTTTAACAGATTTCTTTGCAACGGCCTTTTTAGCTGTGGCCATGTGCGCCTCCTTCTTTTTCGATGATGAAACTAGCCTTGAAAGCTCTTAGCCAACAAGGGTTGAAGCAAAGATCTGCCAAGCAAGTGCTGATTTAGCAATCAGTGAGAGCGTGATGTAGGTCTTCTCTCCCCTGATGTAGTCGTTCCACTTGCCCACCTTTTATATTGCAAGTACTGCACGATGGCAAAGGTATTAAAGAGAACAAAGAGTGAGATGACAATGCCATAGACAAAGGCTGGAGCTGTGGTGTCACTGACTCCACCGATGGAGAAAACATAGAAAATGAGGGCAACCCAAGGAACTATGCCTGCAATGCAGCCAAAGATAAATGGAAGCCAGCCACCATTTCCTGGAGTTTCATACTTTTCTTGCAACCAGCCAAAGAGAATCATGGAAGCGTTAACGCCAAAGATTGAGATGATGGCAGCAAGATCACTTATGCCCACAACTTGTGAAATCAAGACAATCATTACTGATGAGGAAATGCTGTATTCAACCCAACGAAAATAGTTACGCTGTGCAGCTATCCCTGCGCTATAGCGGCCAAAGTACTGCGGTGATGCAACAAGAAAGTGAAAAAAAGCCGAAAGACCTAGAAAGGTTGCAACTGCTAATCCCACTGGTGTATCAAATAGTGTGACGGCTTCTGCAAATGTGCTTCCTGGTGGGCCCGACATATAGCGGGCAACGATTGGAAGTGAGAAATCATTGGCAAGGGCAAGAACTACAAGCATCTGCGCTAAGTGGAAAAGACCAGCGATGAGGTTGTAGCGACGAAGTGTGGATGAAGTGATCTCTTTGTCATGGGTACATAGTGCCAGTTACCAGTTGCGTTATTGGGTATTCTTGGCATGTGGCTCCTAAAGATCCCTCCCGCCAGGCGCATTTTCCTTCTATAGAGAAAAAGTATGGACACACAATGTCCTACTGGTTCAAAGTGATGAAGGATCTAGCTGATGAGAAGTATCCAGCTCAGATCGCATTCCTTCGTGAAAACCATGGCTTTAGCCAGGCCCATGCAAATGCCTTGGTGATGTATTCCAGAGGATCACTTTCTGCTCATCGCTTTGAAACTCCCACACAGTTCTATAAATCAATTGGTAAAGATCAGGCCGAGACCATGCGCACAATCTTTAAGGCGATTACAACCAAATACCCAAAGGCAGAGCTAGTCATTGCCTGGAATCAACCTATGATGAAAATTGATGGCCATTACGTCTTTGGAGCAAGTGCTTCCAGCAAACACATCCTCATCTCCCCATGGAGCGCCGATGTCATTGCTGCCTTTGCGCCCAAGATGGCAGATCTTGTTGTGAAGAAGAAAACGATTGGTGTGCCAAACGATTGGGATGTTGATACTAAGTTGATTCTGGCCCTTGTTAAGGCCAGGTTGGCTGAGTGTAAATAAAAGTAGCCCCACGCGACGAACTGTGAGGCTACTTAGAGTGTGTACCACTGGCGGGATTCGAACCCGCGTCCCATGGCCTACGTCAAAGACCTGCTCTATCCGCTGAGCTACAGCGGTACACAAAGAGGAACGTAGAGATAAATTAGAGGAACAATTCATACAATAGAAAATTTGTGGATAACTGAGTGCTACTGTTTACGTACTACGTCAAAGGCCGCTAATCGCGAGCTATAGTACAAAAGCCTCACAGCTTAACTTCTGTGGGGCTTTTGGCTTTGATTTGCAACAATCGATGCATTTGTCACTGCATTAGGGCACTATAAAGCCATGGGATTTTGGGCCAACCTAAAAGCGAAGAGGGCACATAAGAGCGCCTTAAGAGAATATGAAATCACTTACGCTGATTGGGAGCGAGATGTCGAAATCTTTACAAAGATTAAGGAAGCTTTTGCCTTAGCTGCAAAAGGTGAAGATGCAGCTTCGAATTTAACTGTGCAAAAACCAGGTGAATTTGTTTTGTGGACTGGACAAGGGCAATTCCATGAAACTGGAAGAACCGCTGGGCATTATGAAGGAAGTAGTCAGGGCATAAGCATTCCTGTTGTGGCAGGCATCCGCTATCGCGTTGGTGCCAACCGTGGAACCTTCGTTTCGGGTAGTGAGATTCAGGTTTATAAAGAGGTGGGAGAAGTAGTTTTAACAACTGAGCGCTTGATGTTTAACGGCATGATGAATACTAAAGAATGGCTGTTTTCCAAATGGAACGGCGCTGCAACAACTGAAGATGAGAGTGATTACATTTTCCATGTGAGTAACCGCCAAAAGACTTCCGGTATTTTGTTTCAACCAAGTACTGGCCGTGAATTTAATCGCTTCCTGGCACAAGCGTTGATCTCAGCAGAACAGGGAATTAGCGCAGTCAAGCCTGTTCTTTCAGAAGTCTTAAAGGGTTTGGAAGAGGATAAACCTAAAAAGCCGTTGCTAGAACTTACTTCATCGTAAATAGAAGAAGCCCCACGCGACGAACTGTGAGGCTACTTAGAGTGTGTACCGGCACTTGCCACCCCTTGAGGCAATAAAGCTCAGCCTGTGAATATCCCCCGAACTGCTGATGAATCTGACAGAGATGGCCACTAAGTTATCTCCTATGAAGAAAGTACTCTCCCTGGTTCTAGCACTACTTTTTATGGCACCTACTACTGCCATGGCTAGCGATAAGTTCGCAGATTCTCAGACTGGGCTTACCTACTCGGTCTATAAGCCAAGTAATACTCTGGGATTAAAGACAACGAAGTTCTCTCTCCTTACTTGCCAGCCAGGTGAGCAAGATTGGATCTTTGTTCAATACGGTGGAACTGTGCGTTATCTGCAGATCATGCAGACAATGGCTGGCGTTAAATGCTCTGATCCTGGTCTTTCTAAATATCTAAAAACACTCTTAGTAAATGGCATCAAAGCCAAGGTCTATGCATATTGTGATCCCTCTCAAATGTCAGAGGCTGCTTATAAGAGATGCGGCGTGGAAGATATTGGCCGTGTGGGTGGCTATTTGATGTTCACAACTAAGGCCCTTAAGGGATTGAGTGCAACAGAGATTCAAGTCCAAGGAGTTGGTGGAATTACTTATGCGCAGTTAGTTGCTGTGGCAAAAGGGTTAAAAACTGTTAAGGCCAGTGGAAGACCAGTTGCTCAAGTTCTACCCCCAATCATGATTGATCCCCTCACCACAACAGATGTCTCTGTGCGAGCAGGTAGTTCAATTGTGTTAACTGTTGCAGATCCAGCTAAATGGAGCGCTGAGGTAGTAACCCTTGGAATTGTTGCCTTTGTCCCAGGTGGTGATCAAGGCGGTTACATTACTAATCCATCTTTTAAAGCCCTGGAATCTGGTGCCACTACAGTAAAGCTAGTTAATTCAGATGATCCAACAAAGGTGTATCAGTTAGAGATAACTGTTACCCCCTAGTGCACCATGCATTTTTTTAATAGCTGCATTATCCTATGACCATGCAGCGCCTGCGTTTATTTATCACCTCTCTATTAGTGGGCATTCTTGTTATTTTCGGTCTGCAAGCCTTTGCAGCAACTACCACTGTTAAAGCAGGAGCGGCTTGTTCTAAAGTTGGTACTACTACAGTTGTTAATACTTTAAAATACACATGTATTAAAAGCGGCAAGAAATTAATATGGTCCAAAGGTGAGGCAGTAAAAACTGCTGGCCAAGATCTATCTCTTGTGACTCCGGCTTATGTGCCAGTTCCACCAAGCGGTGGCACGGATGAATATCGTTGCTTCTTACTTGATCCAAAATTTGCAAAGGAGACATTTGTAAAATCTGTAACTATCACTCCGGATAACATGAAGGTTTCACATCATGGCATCTTGTATCGTGTTTCAGCTGCAAATGTTCAAGTAACAAAAAGCTTGGATGAGCAGAGCGAAGCGCCAGGTTGGTCATGCTTTGGTGACACCGGAATACCTGGTGCAACTGCCTTTACACCTGCATCACCATCTAGTTGGATTTCCTTTTGGGCACCAGGCGGAAACTTTAAAACTTATCCAGAAGGTACTGGTATGAGGTTTGCACAAGGAGATCAATTCATTTTGCAATCTCACTTCATGGTCATGCCTGGCCATAGCGATAAAGACAATCGCGCTTCAATGACTGTTGCACTTGCTTATGCCAAATCAACGGTTGCGGATTTGAAAACAATGTTGGTGGCAGCTCCGATTGAAGTGGCCTGCGCACCCAATGAGAGTGGCCCACTATGCCTTCGCGCAAATGCATTAGCTGATCTTGCTTCGCGCACAAGTGATAAAGCTGCTCTACAAGGAACTGGCCTATTGCTCATTTGCGGTCAAAGCCTTCGTCCGGTGCCAAGCCCAATATCAGAGTGCACGCAAAGCATTAACTCTTCCATCACAATCTATGGTGCGACTCCGCATATGCATCAGCTCGGCAAAAGTATTGAGATTGTTTACACCAATGGATCTACTGGTGTTAGAACAGAGATTTCTTCTCGTCCACTCTGGAATTTTGATGACCAACGAACTGACTGGCTTTCAAAGCCTATGACTGCAAATGCTGGAGACAGTATCTCGGTCAGATGTACTTTCGATGTTGGCTTGCGCTCTCAGTTACCACTCTATAAAAATCTCTCTCCCAATTATGTTGTCTGGGGTGAGGGTACTCGAGATGAAATGTGTCTTGCCATAGTTAATTACACAAATCAATAGGTGCTTATTTTTTAGGGTGGGCTAAAAACCAGTCAACTATTTTTAATGCAGAGCTCACATCCACATCAGGGCTATGGGCTCCACCATTAATACTCCAGAGCTCCACTGTTGTTCGTGGACATGTATAAATTGTAGGAATTGTTTCAGCACCATCAAGAGTGCTTATCAAGTCAAAGGCCTCTCCCACTTGTGGGCTCATCAAACATCTATCAATCTGTGCCCACCTTTTAACACTCGTGGCTGCGCTTGTATACAAATTACCAAATAGAGATCCACCCTCAAAGAGAATCGTTGCATCACTTGTGCCATGGATGTGCAAGACATTTACCTCCTTGCTTGGAGCACATGTTCCTACATCACTATCCATTGCTCCGGCAAGGCCGGCAATAGCAGCGACACTTTCTGGACGTGAACATGCAAATTTATATGTCATGAAATGCCCGTTGGAGTGGCCAAATAAATAGATTCGCTTGGGATCAACTGATACTTTGCTGGAAATCTCATCGATGAGAGATTGAATATAGGCCACATCATCGACTGGATTATTGTTGAAATTACAGCAGGCCTTTGAAGCGTTCCAGAATTGATTACCTTGAGAATCTGATAGACCATCAGGGGCTGCGTAAATCACGCCGCGCTTTTGTGTAGCTGCTGCCAATTGGGAAAAACGAAGCTGACTCTGACTATTACCACTATATCCATGTAAATCAATTAAAAGCGCTGTTGGAGTTTTCTTTGAATAGTTACTTGGCATATTAACATTTACTGGACGTTCTCCCCCAACAATAAATGAAGAGCTGTAATTGAATTCGATGGATGATAAATCTCTGCTCACAGGGCTATTGAGAAATAGGATTCCTGTTGCAATTACTAGTACAAGAGCGATTGCAGTAGAGGCTCTCTTACCTAACCGTTGAGGTAATCCCCCGATATTGCTCTCTTTATCTTGCTTAATGTCCTTAAGTACATTGAGAAAATGAAAAGCGACACCTAGGAGCGAGCCAGCTGCCAAAACCCACAATGGTGGTGTGCGATCAACTGCGTAGAAAATTGACCCTGGTAGAGCAGCACATGCAATTGCATAGGGCAAAGGGGAAAACGGAGAGAACTTAAAGTAGAAGTTATAAGCAATTCCACATCCCACACCTAACAAATAAACACTTCCGCCTTTTATCCCAAGTGGACCAATCAGATTTGCAATCACTGCGATAGGAATGAAGATAAAGGTAGTTTTGCGCAGTTGTGTAGCTGAGATTGCACCGGCAACTAAAGGCTTATTAGTTCTATTATGTTTTAAATCATCCTGGTAGTCATAGAGATCATTACTCCAACCAATAATGAGTTGGCCAAGAAAGACTGTGCAGGCAATGACATATGCCGGGCCTTCCCACCAGAGCTGTGTGCCTAAAACAAAGGAAATTGCAGTAATGAGCATGGTCGGCCCAAAGTGAGCCGCTTTTAAATATGCGCGAAGTTTTAACAATCGCATGCAGTATCAACGGCCTGCGATGAAGCAACATCCATTGCAGGACTTCTCCTAAAGAAACCGCTTGGCTTTAAATGAAAGCCTGTGCGCTCAACTGGCATAACTGGCCAATCCTCTGTGCGAGGAATGTGATTAGTTCCAAATACATGCCAAAGAACCACGTCAGTGTTTTCAATGGAGCGATCGTTCTTAGTCCACTCAGGTAAACCTGCACCACCTTCATGCTGGAATGGATAATCTCCTGCTGGATAGCGCTCTGATTCAACGTTGGGTGTGACCCACAAGTGGCTATACATAAAGCCAGCGCGCTTACCTAAGATCGATTCTCTGTGGGCAAGTGGGTAAGTAGTGTGACCTGGGATGAGTTTGTAAGCAATTGAGTGTCCCACATGATTCTTTTTATTGGGATTAATAATCTTCCAGAAGCGACTCTTAATCGGATCAACTAAACGCTGAGCTGCGCTCTCACTCTTTAGCACTGTCTCACTAGTTTCATATGCCCCGCCATAAGGATTCTTCTCCCCCACAGGATGAGCAAATGATTCAATCTCAACAACAGAGTTATTAACACCATCAATCTCTAAATCTATACGAGCACACAAAATATGTTGATGATATGGCGCCCACAAACCTGGTTCCAACTCTGTAGCAGATGGGTGATGCGCTCCTGGCTTATCAGCAAGAGTTAAGACTATTCCAGTTAATTTTGCTTCAAACTCAAAAGATCCATCTTGGTAGAAATACCAGAAGTATCCATATTCATAGTTATTAACGGTAACAATTGAGGATGCAACAAAGCGGCGACCACGGCGCACTTCCACATGGCCATTAACATCAACGTGCTTCCACAGGATTCCAAATCTTCTTCATGCATACAGATAGCGTTCTTTATCGTGCGCACCGTGCCATCACCCTCAGTAACAGCCACATCTAAATAGGTAATCTCGCCTAGGCAATCACAGCCCAGAGTGAGTGAGTTTGTAAAGTTTCCTAAACCAAACTCTCCTGTGTCAAAGGCGTTCTTGCGATAAGCGCCTTGTGCTGGATCACCGTAGGGAATAACGAGCTCTGCAATAGATAAGCGGTGGGCAATCTTGCGTGATGTGCCCTCATCATTAAAGTGCACATCATGAATTACTAGGCCTTCCCTCTGATCAAAGCCAATACGAAATGACCAACGCTCCCATTTAATGTTCCAGCCCTCAACATCAAATGAGACACCATCTGGTTGGTCAATCTTGAGCTCTTTTAGTTTTACAGAGCCTCCAGTTTGAGATTCACGATATGGGCCTGGGGTCTGTGGAATTGGCACATCAGCGTTATCTTCAAGGCCCACAACTTCTTCAGCATCGATATCTACGATTGCATGCAGACCATGGATTGGGTGAGCATAAAAATTTGCATCCGGAGTTGGTTGGTGAAACATCGGCGTCCAAATAAGTCTGCGACCATCATCTAAGTGAGCTGGGATTTGTGCACCAATTGGCCAGGTCTCCATGTGAACTGTTGTTATGTCGTTAATTCCGCGGCGAGCAAGGGCGTCAATAACAGATTTGTCTTTGCACACTACATCTAATGCAATTGCAGACTCAATGGCACTTACTGGAGATTTGGCTCCAGGGATTTCTTTATATTCTTTAGAAACTCCAGCAACTGTAATTAGGCCTTCACTCACCACAGCTCTTTTGCGATCCCAGATTGTTACGCGCGCTGTGCGATCAAGTTTTTTACCTGATGCCAGCTCTGCCTTAGTTGGCTCATGTAGTTGCAGCATCGCAAAGAGATGATGCGCTTCAAGGTTCCAGGCTTTTCGTGCATTTGCGACGATTAACTCTTGTTCAGCATGGCTCAGAGGGTCTAAAGGGTGCGCAAATGACATTTACAAAGTATAGGTATGGATTAGCAATTAGTGAAATGCCATTCTGTGCTGATGTCAGGGACTCTTTTATCTATCCATACTGCCCCTGATTCAACCCCAAAAACCACTAGGCCTACCTGCAGGACTCTACAAATCACTATCGGTTTTTTGAACTTTAGTCCACGCAACGCAGGATGGCGCAAGCTCATCACTTAGAATGGCGATAGAACTCAATGTTTTCTGCAGGCAGTGGAGTTTTACCTAGAATCAAATCCGCTGCCTTTTCAGCAACCATCATGACTGGTGCATAGATATTGCCGTTAGTCACATATGGAAATACTGAGGCATCACACACACGCAAGCCTTCAAGACCATGAACTTTCATTGTCTCTGGATCAACAACTGACATTGCATCGGTGCCCATCTTGGCCGTACACGATGGGTGAAGAGCAGTCTCTGCATCTTTTCTTACCCACTCTAAAATCTCTTCATCAGTTGAAACTGATTTTCCAGGTGATGATTCACCTGCATTGAAATCATTCATCGCAGGCTGAGTCAAGATATTGCGCGCAGTTCTAACTGCCTCTACCCACTCGCGGCGATCTTGATCGGTAGAAAGATAGTTAAATTGAATAGCAGGCTTTTCAAAGGGATTAGTACTTTTAATCTTGAGCCAGCCGCGAGAATCGGAATACATAGGGCCCACGTGGACTTGATAGCCGTGACCACGAGTGTCCCCCGTGCCGTCATAGCGAATAGCAAGAGGAAGGAAGTGGAACATTAAGTTGGGATAGGCAACATCGTTATTGCTTCGTGTAAAGCCGCCTGCTTCAAATTGATTTGTTGCTCCTGGACCTTTTCTAAAGAACAACCATGCTGCGCCAATAAATGGGCGACGCCAGAACTGTGTAATGGGCTGTTGTGTGACAGGAAGCTTGCACTTATATTGAACATAGACCTCTAAGTGATCCTGCAGATTTGCACCTACACCAGGCAAGTCCTTAACAACTTTAATGCCGAGTTTTTCTAGATCTTCTTTTTTACCAACACCTGATAGTTGCAGAATCTGCGGGGTATTAATTGAGCCACCAGATAAAACAACTTCTCGTGAGGTTAAGACATGCTTCTTGCCACGGATAATAACTTCAACACCGGTAGCAGTTGTGCCCTCAAATAAAACTTTAGTGACATGTGCACGAGTCTTAACAGTTAGGTTTTTGCGCTTCATCACCGGATATAGATATGCGCGAGCTGCACTTAATCTGCGACCGCGATAAACGTTGCGATCAAAGGCAGCAAATCCTTCCTGGCGATAGCCATTAACGTCATCAGTGCGTGGGTAACCAGCTTGCTCAGTTGCTTTAAAGAATGCGGCAAAGAGTGGGCCCTTACTTGGTCCGCGCTCTAATTTGAGTGGACCGTTATCTCCACGAAAAGGAGATTTAGGATCTGCTAAACAGTTCTCCATCTTTTTAAAATATGGCAAGCAGTGGGCATAGTCCCAGTTAGCCATTCCTTGATCTTTAGACCAGCGCTCATAATCCATTGCATTGCCGCGCTGCCAGATCTGACCATTAATGGAAGAAGATCCACCTAATACTTTGCCGCGTGCATGATAAATGCGACGATTATTCATGTGTGGTTCTGGCTCTGATTCATACATCCAGTCGTAGTACTTACTACCGATTGGAAAAGCTAGGGCTGCTGGCATATGAATAAAGACATCCCAAATCCAGTCACGGCGTCCAGCTTCAAGAACTAGAACTTTGTGGTTGGGATTCTCACTTAAACGATTAGCTAATGCACAGCCCGCTGAGCCCCCACCAACGATGATGTAGTCATATTGCGCGCTCATAAGAGAAAGTCTACTAATAAAACAAGGCCCTTACTCAGTGAACTCCACCGAGTAAGGGCCCTGCTTCTTAGACTGTTTTTTTCTTACTTACCTAGCCATGAAGCAACAGTTGCAGCGTTAGCGGCAATCCACTTCTTAGCTGCTTCTTCTGCTGTCATTCCACCTTCTAGGTCTGCAGCAACACCGTTCTGATCAGCATTAGTCCACTTGAAGTTTTTAACAAGTGAAGTAAATGGATCATTTGCATCGTTGAGCTTCTTTGAGATCAACTTAATGAGTGGTGTTGATGGGTAGTCGGTTAGACCGCTTGCCTTTGCTGGATCGCTCCAGTCATTAGCAGGGAATTTAACACGAGCTGCTTCAAGTGTTGGAAGCTTAGAATGAAGTGTCCATGGCTGCCATGCATAACCAATGAATGGAGTCTTGTTTTCTTCAGCTTTTAAGAAACCGTCAACTAGGGCAGCTTCTGAACCAGAGAAGATAACTTTGAAGCCTAACTTGTTAGCAGAAACCATCTTTTCGCCGATAGTTGTGTAACCAGCTGGGCCTTCAAACCATGCACCCTTGCCACCTGAATCTGCAGTCTTAAATAGAGCTGCATACTTGTTCAAGTTCTTTGAGTCTGTAATGTCTGGATACTTTTCAACCATCCATGGAGCGACATACATACCGATAATTCCAATGTTTCCATTTTCGCCAGCTTCAACTACAGCTCCGCGATCAGTCCAATCCTTCCAACGTCCGCCGCCCCAATCTTCGATTACAACGTCGATTGTTCCAGCTTCCATTGCATCATATGTTGTTGGACCCTCATCCAGAGTTGTCTGAGTAATTGTGCAACCCAATTCTTGCTTTGCTATTTCTGCTACAACTTGTGCTGAAGCTGTGTAACCACCCCAAGCATGCATTGCAATTGCATATGATCCACAGTCTCCTGAGGCTCCGCCTGCAGAATCGTTAACGCTCTTGCTGCAACCTGACAAAATCAGCGCTGCTGCAATTACGACAGTAACGATTGCCGAGCGGCGACCGAATAGTGATTTCATTAACCCTCCTAAAGAGTTATAAGTTTTGCCATAGCCTAAGGCGCAGATGAGCCAAGGGCTAGTGATTGAGGGGGTTATTTCGTGGTGTTTATGAGGAGCGACGGGCGCCGGCTTGCATAATCCGGTCAAAAATCACACCTAGCAGCAAAATAGCTGCGCCTGCAATAAGACCCTTTCCTTGCAGCTCTGGCTTGGAGTTTCCAACGATTACTAAGTAGCCAAGGCCGCCAGCTCCCACAAAGCCACCAATAACTACAACAGCCAAGACATAGATCAAGCCTTGGTTAGTTGCAAGCAAAATAGTTTTCTTAGCAGCAGGAAGTTGCACCTTGGTAATAATCTGGCGCGTTGTTGAGCCTGCAGCAGTTGCTGCTTCAACGAGTGAGTGTGGAACTGCTCTTATTCCTTCGCAAACGATCTTCACAACCACAGGAATTGCATAAACAATGCCAGTGGCAATTGCTGTAAATCGAGTTGGGCCAAATAAGCCCAGCATTGGAACTAAATAAACAAATGCAGGAAGTGTCTGTCCGGCATCAAGAAATGGACGAAGTACTCGCTCAGCTCGATCATTGCGTCCAGTCCAAATACCTAGTGCAATTCCAACTATCATCGTGAGTAAACATCCGACAATTGTCTGTGTAAGAGTCAACATTGCTTCATACCAAAGTCCGGATAACACAATGGCCATTGCCAGAACAAATGCCAAAATCGCAGTTCGGACTCCACCAATTATGAGGGCAAGAGCCACAATCATCGCAACGGTTACATACCAAGGTGAAGCCGATAGTTGAGATTCCAAAGGATTGAGGATGGAATAGGAAATCAAGTCTTTAAAACCCACAGTAAATATGGTTAGGTTTTCTAAGATCCATCCGGTTGCGTTGTTAGTAACTTTTGCAACTTGCGGAGCAATGGTGACTTCTTTTGGCCATACTGCCGCCCAAAGCATTGTGCGCGATAGAAACACTGAAATTACAGCTAGTACTGCGCTGACAATGAGAGTGATTCGCTTAATTTTAATCTGCTTTTCAGTCGGTGGAATAAAAGAGTCCTGACGCTTAGCCGCAGCACTTGTGCTGCGATCAAGCAAAATAGCTAAGAAAACTACAGCAAATCCAGCAACGAAGCCCTGCCCAACGTTTCGAATAATCAAAGCTTCAATAACTGGTTTGCCAAGACCAGGGGCTCCAATGAGTGCTGCGACTACAACGAAGGAAACAGCAGCCATAACAGTTTGATTAATTCCCAAAACAATCATCTGCTTAGCCATAGGGATTTGAACTTTTGTCAGAGTCTGCTTTTGTGTTGAACCCATTGATTCTGCAGCTTCAATCGGAGATTGATTCAAGTTTCTAATCGCATGGCTAGTAATACGAATTGCGATTGGAATGGAGTAAATCATCGTTGCGATTGTTGCTGAGGCCGCACCGATCATAAAGACCAGTGCTATTGGTGCCATATAAACAAGGGTTGGCAAAATTTGTGCTAAATCTAGAAATGGCGTAACAATTTTTAATACGCGATCGGATAGACCTGCCCAAATACCTAGTGGAATTCCTACCGCCAATGAAAGTAGTACTGCAGCCAGTGTCATTGCAATGGAGTCCATGGTGAACTGCCACATTCCCAGCGTGCCGCATGCAAGTAAGAGTGAGACCGATAACAACGCAGTTCGCCATTGACTTGTTGCATAAACGGCAAAAGCAATTAGTCCAACGACGCCTAACCAACCAATGACTGGAATAACTGAGTTAGGTGCTGGAACTGCGATGAGATTTCTTATCACCTGAACAAAGCCATCAATTGCTCCGCGAATAGGATTGAAGAAATAGATGAAAGCCGGGCTTTCGGTTCGATTTCCGCGTAGGTCAAGTGCTTTTTGTCCAACAAAGCTAGTAAAAGAAGTGTTTTCATAGGTATCTATCTGCAAAGTATTTTTGCCATGTAATAAACGACCCAGCAAAATCCAAACAGTTACTGAGGCTAGAAGAAGATAGGACTTACGAACCTTCATCAAGCGCCACCAGAAATTAACCGCAAAACATCCTCGCTAGAGACAATTCCAAGGGCGGTGCCATTGTCATTGACCCGTACTGGTTTGTGGGACTGCAAAATAACTTGTGCAGCATCACGAATGATGGTGTTAGAGGCAAGCTCTGGTCCATCTGTGGCTTCACCTGGCTGGGCTTTTCTAGCTAAGTGCTTAAGGGTCAACACATGTGATTTAGCAATATCGCGCACGAAGTTAGCCACGTATTCATCTGCCGGATTAGCTACTAGATCCTCTGGAGTTCCAATTTGAACAATGGCTCCATCTCGCATGATTGCAATGCGATCTCCGACTTTTACAGCTTCTGATAAATCGTGAGTAATAAATACCATCGTCTTGCCAAGTTCGCGGTGCAAGCGAATGACTTCTTGCTGCATATCGCGGCGAATAAGAGGGTCAAGTGCTGAGAAAGGTTCATCAAGGAAAAGAACTTGTGGATCAACTGCAAGTGCGCGCGCTAAACCAACGCGCTGTTGCATACCGCCAGAGAGTTGTTCTGGATATGCATGTGAATAGCCTTGTAAGCCAACGAGTTCAATCACTTCGTTGGCGCGCTTATGCCGGTCAGCTTTGTTAACGCCATTGATTTCAAGAGAGTAGGCAATATTGTCTATGACATTGCGGTGAGGCAATAAACCAAAGTGCTGAAAAACCATTGAGAACCGAGTCTTGCGAAGCTCGCGCAGACGGGCATTATCAACTTTTAGAATATCTTCGCCTTCAAAAGTCATAGAGCCTTGGGTTGGTTCAATCAATCGAGTCATACAACGAACAAGAGTTGATTTACCAGATCCAGAAAGACCCATAACTACGAATACTTCACCTGGGGCAACATCAAATGAAACATCACGGACGGCGATAGTGTTACCGGTCTGTGCGCGAAGTTCTGAGCGAGAGAGATCAACTAATGGTGAGCCGACTACTTTGTCGGCGTTGGCGCCAAATACTTTCCAGAGATTCTTTACAGAAATCATGGGTGCGCCAGAAGCCATTTATCCGTCTCCCCCATCTGAAAACCAACCAGATTTACTAGGAGCATTGTTAGTCCAAATGTGTTTGATTTCAAGGTATTCGCCCAAACCATGCTCACCTAATTCACGGCCAATGCCAGATTGCTTATATCCACCCCATTCAGCAGCTGGCTTATATGGCCCAAAGTCATTAATCCAGATCGTTCCGTGGCGAAGTGCGCTAGCTACGCGAGCAGCTTTGTCTGCATCCTTTGACCACAGCCCGCCTGAGAGTCCAATGGTGTGTCATTAGCAGTAGCAATTGCTTGAGCCTCAGTGTCAAAAACTTCCACTGTCATAACAGGACCAAATGATTCATCTTGCACGCAAAACATCTTTGTATCGCAGTTATCTAGAACCGTTGGCAAGAAATACCAGCCATTTGCATGCTCACTCTTTTCGCTGCGCTTACCACCGACTAATAATGTGGCGCCTTCAGCTATTCCCTTTTCAACATACTTAGTAACACTTTCTAGATGTGACTTACTAATAAGTGGTCCAGTCTCAGCGGTTAAATCTTCTGGTCCACCTAGACGAATCTGCCCAGCTCTGCGCACAATCTCTTTAACCACGCGATCATGAATAGAGCGTTCAACAATTAAACGTGTTCCGGCAGAACAGACTTGGCCTGAGTGCAAAAAGGCTGCAGTTACTGCGTTATCAATTGCTGCATCTATATCTGCATCAGCAAAAATAATATGTGGATTCTTTCCACCTAGCTCTAACGCTAAGCGCTTAACCGTTGAAACCGCTGCCTTCATAATTGTTTGACCAGTATTTAAGCCGCCAGTGAAAGAAACCATGTCCACGCGTGGATCATTAATGAGATGATGACCAACAACAGAGCCTGGACCTAGAACTAAGTTTGCAACACCTTTTGGTGTGCCAGCCTCTTCGATGGCATGCATAAGTGCAATTGCACTTTGTGGAGTTAATTCAGAAGGTTTAACAATGAATGAGCATCCAGCCACTAAGGCCGGTGCGACTTTCCATGCAATTTGTAATAGCGGGTAGTTCCATGGACCAATCAGAGAACACACACCTAAAGGTTCATGAACGATGCGGCTATTGACGTGAGAAATACCCACATCTACAACGCGATCATGTTGCTTTGAACCAAGGCCAGCAAAATGGCGGAATGTAGCAATAACATCTGCAATGTCATATTCAGCTTCAATGATGCGCTTTCCTGTGTCATCGCTTTCCTTTTTTGCAATTGCTTTTAAGTCGCGCTCTAATAGATCAGCAATCTTGGCAACTAACGCACTGCGCTGCTCAAAGCTCCATGATGTAAAGATGCCTGAATCAAAAGATGTGCGGGCAGCGGTGATGGCATCTAAAACGTCATCTTGTGTGGCCTGTGAAACGGTTGCAACAACACTTTGATCATGTGGGCTGTGCACATCGTGTGCCCCACCATCTGATGCGCTTTTCCAAGCACCATCGATATAGAGCGTTGCGACCATTTACTTAATCTAGTTGGCTCTTGCGCTTTGCCACAAACTCATCGAGTTCTTGCTTCATACGTGGATCCATTTCTGGTTGCACATACTCTTCAAGCTTCTTCAAATAAATCTCAGAGGCGCGTGCCTTTGTGTCCTTTGCTCCAAGTCGCATCCAGCGCTCATAGTTATCGCTATTTGTCAGGAACGGACGGTAGAAACAGTCACGGAAGCGCTCCATAGTGTGGGCCGCTCCTAGGAAGTGGCCACCATGGCCGACTTCAACGTGAGCATCAAAGGCTAGAGATTCCACGTTAAATTCCAGCGGAGTGAACTCGGTCATCAAAGATTGAAGGATTTCAATGTCTACAACGAACTTCTCATAGCAAGAGACAAGTCCGCCCTCTAACCAGCCTGCTGTGTGCATCACCCAGTTAGTTCCAGATAAGAATGTGGGCATCATGGTCATCATTGTTTGATAAGCAGATTGTGCATCCACTGTTTGTGATGAGTTCAAGCCGCCGCCCCCACGGAAAGGAAGGTTAAAGCTACGTGCAATCTGGCCAGTACAGAGCAGGCCAATACCTGACTCAGGAGTACCGAATTGAGGTGAACCTGATTGCATATCAATGTTTGAAAGAAATGAACCAAAGACAATGGGGCATCCTGGGTTAAGAGTTTGAGCAAGTGCTATTCCGGTTAGAGCTTCAGCGATTTGCTGTGCAAGTGTTGCTGGAATTGTCACTGGGCTCATTGCACCCATTAAAAGGAATGGTGTGACAACTACTGGCTGTCCTGCAAGAACATATTCGCGCAAGGAATCAAGCATGCGATCATCCCAGCGAAGAGGTGAATTACAGTTCACAAGAGAAATAAGTGCCGGTGTGGCCTCAATTGCTTTGCGACCACCGTGAATAATCTCAGCCATTGCAATAACATCTTTTGCATTCTGCGCCGTTACAACGTTACCCATAAAGAACTTATCGGTCAGAGTTGCAGCCGCATATGCCATATCTAAGTGACGTGAATCAAGTGAGAGATCATTAGGCTCACACACAACTCCGCCGACGCTATCGAGGGCTTCATAGCTTTGAGCTAACTTGCAAAAATTCTCATAATCTTTAAAAGTCGCATCGCGACGAACATCGCCTTCGCGAACAAATGGTGGGCCATACACACCACCGAAGACCATGGAGTCTCCACCGATATGAACATTGTTCTTTGGATTACGTGCTTGCAAGTTGAACTGGCTTGGAGCCTTGGCAACTTGCTTCAAGATCCACTCAGGATCAAATTTAACGTTATCGCCTTCTACAGTCTGACCGTTTTCGCGCAATAGATCGATTGCCCAGGGGCTCATGAACTCGATACCGATTTCCGAAACGATGCGCTTCCAGCCAAGGGTCAGCGTTGCCATCGATTCTTCGCTCAAGATTTCATAGCGGGGCATCTTGTTAATAAAGCTCACGGTTAATTCCTCACCTGTAGTAGTAGTTCGATATTAATAGCGTCGTGGCGCTATTGACCTCGAACACGCACGAGAATACTCTTAAGTTATGGAACTATGGTTCCATATGGTGGAACCTTATAAGGGGGTGTGAGATGGCCGAGCTTCATAGCGGCACGCAAGCAATTGATCGTGCATCTTCACTCTTGATTCACATTTTGGAATCAAACACTCCTCCACTTCTTACTGAACTTGCTCGCATTTATGGATTACCAAAGAGCACCACTTCTCGAATCTTAAGTGCACTTGAACGACAAGGATTATTGCTGCGCGATCGCAACGGTGCTTATATCGCCGGTTCAGTTCTTACTCAGTTTGCTCGTGGACAAAACCACGACTCAATTCTTGTTGCCCGTATGCATTCAATCTTGGAAGTTCTAGCTAATAGAACTGGTGAGACAGCAAACTTGGCAGTTGCAGGCAATGGTGACCTTAAGTTAATCGACCAAGTAGATGGTCAATACCTCTTATCTGCAACCAACTGGGTTGGAAAATCTGTTCCTTATCACGCATCAGCACTTGGCAAGGTTTTACTTGCCTACGCTGCCGTTGCTATTCCAGCTGGACGTTTAGAAAAGCGCACAGCAAAGACCATCACCTCTCGCATCAAACTTCTAGAAGAGTTAGAGGTTGTGCGCAAAAAAGGTTTTGCCATCATCATCGATGAGTTGGAAGAAGGTTTAGTAGCAGTAGCAGCACCTATCCGCGAGCACGATGGCCGCGTAGTTGGTGCAATTTCAGTTTCTGGTCCATCTACTCGATTGACTCAGAAAGATCTCATCAAGATTGGTGAGATGATCATTGATGAGATCGCAACACTTCAAGCAAACCACGATGGAAAGATAGGTGCGGCATGACACATGACGAGATTATCAAAGCTCTCTTTGACGAAACCCTTGTCGGAAATGCTCCAGCAGTTCTCGAACTGACCAACCAAGGCATCGCTGATGGAATGACGCCTGGCGCCATCCTCTTTGATGCCCTGATTCCAGCATTGGAAGAAGTTGGTGCACGTTTTGAGCGCGGAGATTTCTTCGTTCCAGAGATGCTTATTTCAGGTAAGGCGATGTCAGGAGCACTAAACGTGCTGCGACCATTGCTAGCTGAAACTGGTGCTGAGACTGTTGGAACTTTTTTGATGGGCACAGTCAAGGGCGATGTGCACGATATCGGTAAGAACCTTGTCAATATCATGCTCGAAGGTGCCGGCTTTGAAGTTATTGATCTAGGTGTGCAGGTTCCACCCGAGAAATTCGTTGCCGCAATTATTGAGCACAAGCCAGACATCGTTGGTATGTCAGCGTTCTTAACAACAACAATGCCAATGTTTAAGGTCAACATTCATGAAATTACTAAAGCTGGTCTACGCGACCAAGTAATCATCATGGTGGGTGGCGCACCTGTTACTCAGGAATATGCCGATGTTGTCGGAGCCGATGGCTTTGCAGCAGATGCATCTACTGCAGTGCGCATTGCTAAGGATCTTATTGCTAAAAAGCGTGCAACGGTTTCTGTATAAGGTCGAAATATGTTAAAAAAACTACTACCTTTTGTTGAGCATGTCTTAAAGAAACCCGTATGGGACTGTCGCATGTGTGGACAGTGCGTGCTGCACTCAACAGGTATGACATGTCCAATGACATGTCCAAAGACTCTTCGCAACGGACCATGTGGTGGTGTTCGCGAAAATGGTAACTGTGAAGTTATTCCAGATATGCAATGTGTGTGGCTTAAGGCATATGACCGTAAAGTCTTTTTGCCTTTGCCAACAGTATGGAAAGAGCACTTCAACGAACTTCGTCCTCCAGTAGATATGCGCCTTCAAGGATCTTCATCGTGGATTAATTTGGTTACAAAGCGCGATCAACAAACACCTGCTGGTTGGTCAACAACAGATGAGGCGCACTAATGTCACAGATGCGCGAGAAGTTAGAAAACACTAACGAAGTTGTCTTTACAGCTGAATTTCCAGCACTTGATGGTGGCGGAATGGCAAAGGTTGAGAAGAACGCTGCCCGTTTAGCACCGTGGTTTGTTGGCGTGAATGCAACAGATAATCCAGCGGCCCATGCCCATGCCTCTAATACTGCTTCTGCTATTGCCATGAAAATGCATGGAATTGAACCCATCATGCAGATTGTCTGCCGCGATAAGAACCGTCTAGCTATCCAAGCCGACATGATGGGCGCAGCACTACACGGCATTGATAACATCTCACTTCTAACAGGTGATGATGTAACTGCCGGTGATGAACCAGAGAGTCGTAGAGTCTTTGATATCGATAGCACCCAAGCTATTAATATCGCCCGAATTATCACTACTGGCAAATACCTTTCAGGGCGCAAGATCGATCCAGCTCCAAATTTCTATATCAGCGCAGTTGAAAACCCAGCGGCTCCCCCATTTGATTATCGAATTGAGCGCGCGCTTAAGAAGTATCGCGCTGGTGCAAAGTATCTTCAACTACAGATTTGTTATCACCCAGAACGTCTTGAAAAGTTCTGTGCTGGTGTTGCCAAGATTGCTCCCGATTTAAAGTTAATTCCAACTATCGTTTTGGTCAAGAGTGCCAAGCCAATGTCATTTATGCATGACAAAGTGCCTGGAATCGATATTCCACAGGACACAATCAACCGGGTTTCATCAGCTGCAGATCAAGCTGAAGAGGCATACAAATTAACTGTGGAACTAGCCAAGCATGCAATGACTTTGCCCTCAGTGCGCGGCTTGCATGTTACAGATTTTAGACATGACGATTCATTAGAGCGCTTTATGTACGACCTCGGACAGAAACCAAGAAACTAACTAGGAGCCCCTATGCACACAACCCTGACCTCGCCTGGAAAAACCGTAACAATCGGCCATGACCAGCCATTTGTTATTATCGGTGAGCGTATCAACCCAACGGGGCGCAAGAAGTTTCAAGAACAACTTCGTGCTGGTGATCTCTCCGCCATTGAAAAAGATGTTGCCGCCCAAGTTGCAGGTGGGGCCGATGTATTAGATGTGAATATGGGTGTTCCACTTACCGATGAACCAGAGCTAATCGCCAAGGCAATCACCTTGGTTCAATCCCTGACAGAGCTTCCTATCTGTATTGACTCATCCGTCATTGAAGCTCTACAGGCTGGCCTTGAGACTTACCAAGGTAAAGCGTTAATTAATAGCGTTACTGGTGAAGATGATCGCATGGAGCTAGTTCTCCCTTTAATTAAAAAGCATGGCGCAGCCATTATTGCCTTGCCTAACGATGAAACAGGTATTCCACAAACTGCTGCAGAACGAATGATTATTGTTGAAAAGATCGTTCGTACCGTGGAAAAGCACGGCATTCCTCTAGAGGATCTTGTAATTGATCCACTTGCAATGACAGTTGGCGCAGATCCAGAGGCGGTAAAGAACACGCTAGAAACTATCTATTTAATAAGAGAAAAGTACGGCCTAAATATGACTCTAGGTGCATCCAACATCTCATTTGGTCTTCCCCATCGCCATGCACTTAACGCAGCCTTTTTGCCAGCAGCTATGGCAATGGGATTAACGAGTGCCGTTATGGATGCGCGCACGCCTGCCATCGTTGAATCTGTTCGTGCTGCAGACTTGCTCCTTGGTCTAGATCCTTGGGGAACTAATTGGATTATGCGCTATCGCGCAATGGAGGCAGCAAAAGCTGCCGCTGAAGGGAACTAGTTATCAGTAAAAAAGAGTTAGACCCATCTCTCATACCAACACATGACGGTACTGGGCGAGTAAAGCTTGCTTTCACATCGCTAGAAAAAGATGGATCTGTCGGCTCTCAAAAAACAATTACTGTTCCAACTGGTGTAAGTGCATTTGATGCCGCGTCTTGGAATGGAATTGCAATTGATTCAACATGTGGTGGTTATGGCACATGCAAGAAATGTCGCATCAAAGTAACTGATGGCGAAGTCGAACCATCAAAGTTGGATTTTCGTGCCTTTACTGCCACTGAAATCAAAGATGGCTGGCGCCTTGCCTGTTTAGTGCGCACAGCTAAAGATATTTCAGTAGATGTTCCAGCCCTTACAACTCGCCCTAAAGCCGCAACGGTGGGCGTAGGCCGCCAAGTTATTTTGCGTCCAGCGGTTCAAAAGCGCTACATCGAATTAGAAGAGCCATCACTTTCTGATCAACGAACTGACATTGTGCGCATCTTTGATGCAGTTGATGATATTGCGGGCACGGCTAGCCTTGCGTCCATGCGAGACCTCCCCCGCATCTTGCGTGCATCAAATTACAAAGTAACTGCAGTCTTTGCTGATCAAGATTTTCTAGGCATTGAAGCTGGTGACACAACACATCTCCGCTATGGAATTGCTTATGACTTGGGAACAACAACAGTTGTTGCAACTTTGCTTGATCTCAATACTGGAACACCAGTGGCCGTTAAATCAATGCTCAATAAGCAGCAGCCATTTGGCGCAGATGTCATCACACGAATCAGTGCAACAATGCTTGACCCTAATGCTCTGGCAAAACTCAGCGGTTTAGCTCAAGAAACCCTTAATCAGCTGACGCAAGAGGTCTGTGTTGAAGCCGATGTTAATCCCCACCATGTTTATGAATTAGCTATTGCTGGCAATGCCACGATGACGCAACTTCTCCTTGGCATTGATCCAGAACCTCTGGGAGTTGCCCCATTTATTATGGCTAGCGCTAGTTATCCAAACATTTCTGTCAAAGAGATTGGCATTGCCGTGCATCCACTTGCAAAGGCAGTGATCATGCCCTCACTTGGTGCATATGTTGGTGGAGACATCATTGCAGGGGCCCTTGCCTCAGGAATGGATCGCGATAAGCGATTGCGCTTATTTATCGATGTTGGCACAAACTGTGAAATTGTTTTAGGTGATGGCGACAAGATTCTTGCAACCGCTGCTCCTGCTGGTCCGGCCTTTGAAGCTGCCAGTATTAAATGTGGTGTGAGAGCAGCATCTGGTGCCATTGAAACCATCAAGGTTGTTAATGGAGAACTAGAAATTGGAACTATTGACGATGCTCCAGCAGTTGGTATTTGCGGCTCCGGATTAGTTGATGCATGTGCATCTCTGGTTGAAGTGGGCTTACTTGATCACTCAGGTAAGTTTGTTACTGATGAGGCTGCGCTAACTATTTCGCCAAAGCTAGCTAGTCGTTTAGTCACTCGTGAAGGTGAGCGCGTCTTTGTTCTAACATGGAGCAAAGAAGTGGGTGATCTATCTGATTGCGTCTTTTTAACTCAGCGCGATGTTCGTGAACTTCAATTTGCAAAGGCGGCTATTGCCACAGGTTGGGCGCTTTTGTTAGAAGAGTTTGGTGTGCAGGAATCTGAAATTCAGCAAGTACTACTTGCTGGCTCTTTTGGTTCTTACCTCTCCCCTTCATCTGCGGTCAAAATTGGCTTAGTGCCAAAGCTTTCAGTGATGCGCATTATGTCCGCAGGTAACGTTGCTGGAGAAGGCGCCAAAATGGTTTTACTATCGGCCCAAGAGCGCAATGGCGCTCAAGCTCTACTTGATGAGATTGACTACATCGAATTATCTGATCGCGAAGATTTCAACGATAAGTTCGTTCAACGTCTCGCTTTTCCTGCATGAGCATTGGCGTAGTTGCCTGCGGGGCACTTGCAACCCATATCGCCGATATTGCAGCAACAGAATCACTTGATATCACTATCTATCCCCTTCCACCCCTGCTTCATAACCGCCCAGAAAAGATTGCTGGTGAAGTAGATGCATTACTCATTGAGATTAAAGATAAACATCAGAAGTGCGCTGTGGCATATGCCGATTGTGGAACTTATGGCGCACTCGATACTGTCATCACAAAGCACGGTGTGAAGCGTTTAGGCGGTAACCATTGCTATGACATTTTTGCAGGGGCAAAGAAGATAGAAGAGATCATGGAATCTGATGCTGGAACATATTTCTTAACTGATTTTCTAGCTAAATCCTTTCACCGAAGTGTCATGGTTGAGCTGGGTTTAGATAAGCGGCCTGAACTGCGTGATGACTACTTTAAGAACTATTCACGGGTTATCTGGTTAGCCCAAGTTCCGAGTAAAGAGTTAGAAGAGCTAGCTACTCAAGCTGCTGCAAGTATTGGTTTACCTCTAGAAATTCAAAACGTTGGTTATGGTCAACTAGCCCAGCAAGTGAAGGAATTACTTAGCAACTAAAGCCACAACTTATGACCAAGTCGAATACTTCATTAGAAAAGGCCAACTACCTTTCCATCTACATAATCAATGCGTTCTGCAGATGGCACCTTAGGCAACCCTGGCATTGTCATGATTTCTCCGCAGATCATCACGATGAATTCAGCACCTGCTGAGAGCTTTACTTCGCGAACATTGATGGTGTGGCCACTTGGTGCACCACGTAGAGCTGCATCAGTTGAGAAGGAATACTGAGTTTTTGCCACACAAATTGGGAAGTTTCCATAGCCAGATGCTTCAAACTCCTTGAGCTTTGCCTGCACCTTGGCATCAGCAGTTACATCTTTTGCGCCATAAATCTTTGTGGCAACTGCGTTGATTTTCTCCCACAATGTTGAGCTGTCTTCATATACAAAAGTCATAGCTTGTGGCTTCTCGCATAGTTCAACAACAGCATGTGCTAGATCAGCTGCACCCTTACCACCATCAGCCCAGTGAGTTGCAAGCACAATCTTCACGCCAAGCTTTTCAACTCGAGTACGAAGTAGTTCAACTTCAGCCTTAGTATCACTTGTGAAGTTATTGATAGAAACAACTAGGGGAAGGTTATAAACCTTGGTGATGTTGTTGATATGTCGCTCAAGGTTTACAAGTCCAGCTTCTAACGCCGACAAGTTCTCCTCTGTAATTGTCTTTAGGTCAGCGCCACCGTGGTATTTAATCGCACGAATGGTTGCAACTAATACACATGCAGATGGGCGTAAACCTGTTTTGCGGCATTTAATATCAATGAACTTTTCAGCTCCAAGATCTGCACCAAAGCCAGCTTCTGTAACAACATAATCTGCCAACTTCATTGCAGAAGTTGTAGCTACTACAGAGTTGCAACCATGGGCGATATTGGCAAATGGCCCACCGTGAATAAAGGCTGGAGTGTTCTCAAGAGTCTGAACTAAGTTTGGCTGGAAAGCATCTTTTAAGATTACCGTCATAGCACCTTGAGCTTTTAGATCACTTGCAAGAACTGGCTTCTTGTCCTTAGTGTAAGCAACAACAATTTTGCCAATCTTCTCTTTCAGATCTTCAATAGATGTGGCAAGGCAGAAAATTGCCATAATTTCAGAGGCAACAACGATGTCGAAACCATCACTGCGTGGATAACCATTACCAACACCACCAAGGGATGCAATGATTTCGCGTAATGCACGATCATTCATATCAACAACGCGCTTCCATACAATGCGACGAACATCGATGTTGAGTTCATTTCCATGGTGGATGTGGTTATCTAAAAGGGCCGCAAGTAAGTTATTTGCAAGTGCTATAGCGTTGAAATCTCCGGTGAAGTGAAGATTGATATCTTCCATGGGAACTACCTGGGCATAGCCCCCACCAGCAGCTCCACCTTTCATTCCAAAAACTGGACCTAGAGATGGCTCACGAAGTGCAATCATTGCATTTTTACCAATATGTCGCAGTGCGTCACCCAGACCAACAGTTGTTGTTGTCTTTCCTTCACCTGCAGGTGTCGGGCTTATAGCAGTTACTAAAATCAGCTTTGAGTTTTCCCGCTTAGGCAAAGATGTCAGATATTTCAAATTGACTTTGGCTTTGTACTTTCCATAAGCCTCTAAGTTATCTGCATCAATCCCTAAGCTGGCACCGATTTCGGTGACTGGCTTCATCGTTGCAGCTTGTGCGATTTCGATATCTGACATTTTTATCCCTTGGCTTGGCGAATTGCACTAGTAAGCGCAGGTATTACTTGATGCAAGTCACCGATAATTGCGTAATCTGCATAGCCTAGAATTGGAGCCTCTGGATCTGTATTAATAACTACGATTGTTTTACTGTTTTTCATTCCTGCAATGTGCTGCATCGCACCTGAGATACCAGCTGCGATATAAAGATCTGGTGCAACCTTTGTTCCTGTTTGTCCCACTTGCTCAGCGTGTGGACGCCAGCCTGAGCTTGTTACAACACGTGAGCACCCAACAGTGCCACCTAACAACGTTGCAAGCTCTTCAATCTGACCGAATCCATCTGGACCACCAACACCACGTCCGCCAGAGACAATAACTTTGGCATCATTGAGTGTTACGCCACCCTTTGATTCACCAGCATCACGGCTCAATACTTTTACAGCGTAATCCTGTGGTTCTAGGGCTGGTTCGAAATCAACAACTGTTGCTGCGCTGCCATTGGCAGATTCTGGTTCAGTTGAAAACGCCAGAACCGTTGCAATCAAAATATCTGCGTGAACATTTGCAGACTCAATCAGATTTCCTGCCCAGCGTGCTCGAAGCACATGGTGAGGAGAACCCAAAGTGATCTCTGAACACTCTGCTGCCATTGGAAGATCTAGAAAAGCAGCTAAATGCGCTAACTGTTCATTACCACGTGGACTTCCAGCAGCAAGGACTGCATCTGGCTTAAGTTTTTCAACTAGGTCTTTGAGTGCACGCCCTGATGCCATGGGTGTGTAATCAGTGATGTTGGCATGAGATGCAACGTGTAACACCTTGGCACCATATTCACCAACGATTCCAGCAAGGGCTGAGCCTTCTTTGCCAATGACAACAGCTTCAACATCTTGGCCTAATTTACGGGCCGCAGTTAATGCACGAAGTGAGAGTTGATCTAGTTCACCGCGATCTTGATCTACGAGCACAAGAATCATTAGAAAGCTCCAATCTTTTTCAAGATATCCACTAGTGCAGGAACAGCATCGGCGCCGTTGCCCAAGATCTCTGCCCCGGTTGATTTAGAAGGTGCGAGAGTTAAAACAACTTTCTCTAATTTAGGCACTCGTGCCTCAGCCTTTTTCATATCTACTGGCTTCTTGCGCGCTTGCATACGTCCAGGAACTGACGGATATCGTGGAATATTTAATCCATCGCGCACGGTAACAATGGCAGGTAGAGCAACTTCATAATGCTCACGTCCAGCAGCAACTACTCGATCACATACTGCAACGCCATTTTCAATCTTCATTGATTTAACGTTAGTGATAATCGGACGATTGAGTGCATGGGCCACACGAATATGGATTTGATACCCCGCACTATCAGCAGATTCTGCACCAAAAATGATTAAGTCAAACTTGGTCTCTTCAGCATTAATTGCATCAACTAGTGCTGCAGCAGTTCCCTGTGGGTCCCATTCCTGTCCATCTGTTTCAATCAGCACGGCGCGAGTTGCACCAATAGCTAACTGTGAGCGTAGTTGTTCTTCAGCATCAGAAGGTCCAAGAGTAAGCAGAGTCAGAGTTCCACCCATCTGTTCAACGAGTTGAACTCCGGCTTCAACTGCGTTTTCCTCATGGGGGCTAATACCAAAACCTAAATGCTTAGTTTCGATATCGCGTGAATCTGGAGTCAGAATCAAAGTTCCACCTGCTAGTGGAACGCGCTTTAGGCAGACAAGTACGTCCATTATGCAAGGATCCGTTCATTTGATGGATCAAATACTGATGTTGGGCCAACTTCAGCGACTGAACATGGGTAGTGCTCACCAAGATACTCAACCAGGAACTTATTTCCAGCTACAGCTAACTCTGTTGGAAGGTAAGACATCAGGATGTGCTTACCTAAAGATGGAGCAGAACCAGCACTTGTTACATATGAACGACGCCCATGTGCATCTGTAATTGGCTTCTTATCTAATGTAAGAATCGGTTCATTACCCATCATGTAGCGCTTTTCACCTTTTGAAGATTTGTGATCATCAACAAAGAGTGTGCACAGCATTGCAACAGGCTTCTCAGCACGGTGCTTCACATGTGCATCTTTGCCAATGAAATCTGCTTCTTTAAGCTTTGGTGATTGCATTCCAGCTTCAACTACGGTGTATTCAGTTTCAAGCTCTGGTCCGTATGCGCGGTAACACTTCTCTAGTCGACCAGTAGTTCCATACACACCAATTCCAACTGGAATTAATCCATGGTTCTTTCCAGCTTCCCAGAGGGCATCCCAAAGGGCTGGACCATCAGCCATAGGAACGTAGAACTCCCAGCCAAGATCGCCAACGTATGAAATACGAGATGCAAGAACTTTTACGCCCTTGATATCAATTTCCCGACATGTGCTGAACTTGAATGATTCATGGCTCATATCTTCAGATGTAACTTCTTGAATAATCTTTCTGGCATTTGGTCCCCACACACCAAGGGTGGTGTAGTCAGAAGTTATGTCTTTGATCTTTGCAGAGCCATCGGCTGGTAATAGATCAGCAAACCACTTCTTATCTGCCATACCGTGTGCACCGCCAGTAACAACGCGGAAGTGATCGGTATCAAGGCGCATGATTGTTAAATCAGATTTAAATCCACCATTGGGACCAAGTACAGGTGTGTAAACAACGCGGCCAATTGCAACATCCATCTGACGAAGAGCCGCCTTTTGTACAACCGCTAGAGCTGATGGGCCAGTGATATCAAAGTAAGTAAAGGCAGTTAAATCTACGATGCCCGCGCTCTCGCGCATTTGTAAGTGCTCTGCATTGATAATGGGTGACCACCAACGTGATTCCCATTCAGCTGTACGTGGCATAACTTTGTCGCCAAACTTTGCAACTAAATCCTTATTGGATTCATACCAGAATGGTCGCTCCCATCCAGCAGTCTCATAGAAGACTGCGCCAAGTGCTGCTTCGCGCTCATAGTATGGAGACAAACGCACTTTACGATTTGATTCGTACTGCTCAAGTGGGTGAACGATTCCATAGGTCTTGTTAAATGATTCAGTCACACGAGACTTAATGTGCTTTTCTTCCTTGTGGTGCTCATGGAAACGAGCAATGTTTGATGCGTGAAGATCAATATGTGAATCTCCAAGAACCATCCATTCAGCCACAGACTTTGCAGTTCCTGGACCTTCCTTGATCCACACCGCAGCTACTGACCACAAGTTTTTGACTTCTGGAGTTTCGCCAAGAATTGGCATTCCATCTGGGGTGTAAGACAAAATTCCGTTACATGCATACTTTTCGCGAACTGATTCATCTCCAACAATAGATGGCATTAGCTCGTAAGCATGCTCATCTTGGATATCAAAATCAGCTTGAGTGAATGCAAACTCTGTAGGAGATAGAGCTGCAGTTGCATTTGAAGGAATGTCATCTGGTGTGTAGAGAATTGGACGGTGAGCATATGAACCAATTTCAAGTCCAGTTCCATGTTGGCGTTCATACATAAATACATCCATGTCACGAACGATTGGCCATTCAATATCACCCTTAGTGTCTTTAAAGAATGGAACTGGTCCGATGTCTTTCATCTGGTGAACTGCAGGTGTTAATGGAATGTGTGCTCCAGCCATTGCAGCAAGCTTGGGAGACCAGCAACCAGTAGCAATAACTACGTATTCGGCTTCAATTGTTCCTTGGTCTGTAACAACTGCCTTTACAACTCCATTTTCAACTTTAATATCTTGCACTTCCACGTTTGCAAATGATTGCGCAGCGCCCATCTCTTGAGCTTTCTCGCGCATGATTGTTCCTGTGCGAAGTGAGTCAACAACGCCCACAGTTGGCTGGTAATACCCGCCTAAAATGATGCTTTCATCGATATAGGGCACTAGCTCCTTTACTTCTGCAGGCGTAAGAATTCGACCACCTTCGATTCCCCAAGACTTTGCAGATGTAATACGACGTGCCAGCTCTTGCATACGCTCTTCTGAACGTGCAACTTCAATTCCACCAGTCTCAGTGAAGGTTCCAAACTCTTTGTATTGGCGCATACTTTCAGCAGTAATTGCTGTCATCTCTTTTGAGTGGTCCACAGGAAAGATGAAGTTAGATGCGTGGCCAGTTGAGCCACCAGGATTAGGAAGAGGTCCTTTATCAATCTGGACAATATCTTTCCAGCCTAATTTTGCAAGGTGATAGACCATGCCATTGCCGACGATTCCAGCGCCGATAACAACGCACTTTGCCTTTATAGGTAACTTACTCATAGCTTCATTTCCTTTTTTGTTGGTGGTGGTTATAAAGACTTACGGATCTCTGATTCAAAACCTTCAACGTGTTCTTTCATTGCCTTTGATGCTGCTTTTGGATCATTACTTGCAATTGCTTCTAATAAAGCTCGGTGTTCGATAATCGCATCAGCTAAATGCTCCACACGATCGAGTGCTAAGAACCAGATGCGCAAGGCGTGGGCGTAGTAGTTATCGAGAGCTGCTGCCAGAAATTCATTGTGGGTGCATTGGTAGATGTGATGGTGAATTCTTTGATCAAGACCAATCAAGGTTGGCATATCCAAATCACCTTTGATGGCCTTAATTTCTTTGATCAGGGCCTTTGTAATCTCTTGATCAGCAGCAGTGGAACGTGTTGCGGCAAGCTCTGCAGCTTTTATCTCAAGGACTGCTCGGGTTTCTGAGAGCTGAGAAAGATTGGCAACATCAACACGGGATACAAACATGCCACGACGCGGGTAAACCTCAACAAGTTTTTCATTTGCTAGCGAGCGCAGAGCTTCACGAATGGGTGTGCGACCCATCTTTAAGTTACTCATCAACGCACTCTCACTAATGAGTGATCCTGGTTCTAGTTCTAAAGTAATAATCATTGAGCGAATACGGCTATAGGCCGCCTCTGATAGCGAGGAGCTCTCTCTGGAGAGAATACGGATCACTTGGCTCACATCGCAGATGATATATCAGTGATATACCAATGAGAAGGCCCTGGGGGGTGGTTTTAGCCTTAGTAGTACTTGGTAAAGAGCCAGGCTGAAGCGCCAAAACCAACGGTGAGAATCAGCGCCCGATAGACGGCGGCCGGCATCCTGGCGGCATAGCGTCCCCCATAGGTTCCACCAATACTGGCACCTATTAGTAGAGCGATGACTGCGCCCCAATGGGCTAACCCGCTAAAGATATAGATGATGTTAGAGATCAATGAGGTCCAGCCAACAATTAAGTTCTTAGCAGTGTTCAAAGTCTTTGGATCTCGTCTGATATCTCTGGCCAATACAGCAATGACCATCACGCCTTGGCCTGGACCGAAGTAGCCGCAATACAAGCCACTTGCTGCGATGCCGATTCTTTCAACCAGGCTATGTCGAGCCCCGCGAACTGGTTTCGCTTTAATGAGGAAGGACAAGCTGGCAAAGAGGAGAAGAAAGGGAACCATCTTTTCAAATACACCAGGTGGCACACTGAGCAGTAAGAATGCACCAATCGTAGAACCAACAATGGATATATAAATGAGCGTCTTGTATTCCTGAAAGTAAGCACGCATCTGGTCTCGCACGGCAATGAGAGCAAAAAAGTTTGCTGGTGTCACACCTAATGCATTTGTGATTGCAGCGCTGACTGGAGACATTCCTGTGGCGAGTAAGACTGGGTAGGAGATAACTGATGCTCCCCCAGCCATTCCATTAATTCCACCGACAAGGATGCCTGTGAAGAAGATAATGATGTACTCGAGCATTGGGTAACCATACAATCTCACTATGGCTATTGGTAGAGAGAATCACTACTTTGCTGCGCAGATACCAGCTACAAGTCCACCGCCAGCTGGGTTTTCTTGGATATAACGCTGCGGAGCTCCAGAAAATAGTGGATTTGCTCCCACAACGATGATTTCAAATTCTTCTGGAACCCTTGCGATTATGTGGTGAATCAACTGCTAATGACTCAATATTGCTTGGGATTTATCTGCACCACAACGAGAACTGGTGCCGCCACTTAAGACGATGATGCTTCCGGCTTTGCTTTCCACTTGGCTAGGATACTGACTATGGCATTTGCTCGTGGAGAAGCGAACTCACTGGGCTGGCGCAACCTTGTAACCGTAGCGGCTGAACCACATTGTGGACATACCTTTCCCACATCGAGCACACCTCTCTTAGTTCTACATCACCTCTCTGATCTACATGTCTGCGATGCGCAGTCACCAACGCGCCCAGAGTATTTAGATCGTCACGCAGATCCTGACAGTCCAGTTCGTGAACAAGTAGGAACCATTGGTACTTACCGACCACATGCCATGCTGTCACCACATGTTGTTGAATCAATGGTGCAATCACTTAACTCAATCACTGTTGGGCCTTTATCTGGACATAAAATTGCTGGTGCAATTATTACTGGTGACACAACAGATAACGCGCAGAAAAATGAAGTCGATTGGTACATAGCTTTACTTGATGGCTTAGAGATTCGTCCTGATTCAGGTGACTTTTCAAAATATGAAGGTGTGATTGATGATGGCGCCGAACATTATGACGTGCGCTATTGGCATCCCCATGGGACTCCTGCAGGAAAAGAAGATGATCAAGCCCGTGCTAAGTATGGATTTCCAATTATTCCTAATCTTTTAAACTCTTGTCGCACACCTTTTAGAGCAACAGGTTTAAATTTTCCTTGGTTTGCAGTCCACGGAAACCATGATGCACTTTTGCAAGGAACAGTTACACCTACCCCTGTAGTAAATAAGGAGATGGTTGGCGGTAAGCGTTATACAGGCTTGCCATCAACTACAAATCTTTTTGAAACATTAATGCAGTTTGGTGAAGTTGGCCCTGCTGGATATCTTGCGGCTGATGATGCCCCTTATGTTGAAGTGAGCGCAGAGATAGAGCGTCGCGCAATAGAGCGTGGTGAATATGCGCAGCTGCACCTTGATTCACCCGGTGAACCAAAAGGACACGGTTTCACAGACGAGAACGCGCGTAATAAGACAATGTATTACTCAACCTTTGTTCAGGGTGTAAAGCTAATTGTGATTGATAGCGTCAATCACTTCGGTGGCTGGCAGGGCTCTATGGATGAAGAGCAATTTGCTTGGCTTGAAAAGGAAGTTGCTGCATCAGATCGCCCAGTTGTTTTAGCTTCACACCACCCTCTGAGCACAATGTTTAATGATTACGCGCCAACTGGTCGACGTATTTGCTTGGATGAATTAAGAGAAATGTTACTCAAATATCCAAAAGTGATTGCGTGGTTGGCAGGACACGAACACCGCCACCATGTTGAGTGGATTGGCGATGTCGAAGAAGTTAATGGTTTCTGGCAGATTGAAACTGCATCCCATGCTGATTGGCCACAGCAGTCTCGCACAGTTGAGATAGTTACCGATGAATCTGGTGATTTCTACTTTGGTTTAACTGTTGTTGATCATGCAGCCGGAACTGACCATGGCAATGCGGCTACTCCCCTAGAAATTGCCGCACTCTCTCGAACAATTAGCGCCAATGTCTGGCAAAAGCGACCAGAGCTTGGCGCAAAGCATGGAATTGATTGGTGGTTAGGACGTCCTACAGATCGAAATGTTGTTTTAAAAATCAATAAGCGCTAGTCGTGACGGTTTGTAGTTGCCACGATAACTTGCGTTGATCGCAAGATAATTAATATAACTAGCGTTAAACCAGCTGCGGCTACTTGAAAGCCGAGTCCCACACCCACACCAACTGCTGCTGTTGCAAAAACGGTTGCAGCAGTTGTTACTCCGCCAATTCCAGAAGAGCCTGCACGGGTGTTTGTGAAAATTAAGCCAGCGCCCAGAAAACCAATTCCAGTTATAACTGCATGCAGTGCACGGGTTGGGTCACCATATTTAGCTTCAACATCCATAACAGCGCCAATTGCAACAATGACTGCAGAGGATGCACACACTAGGGCCATAGTTCTAGGCCCTGCAGATTTACCAGCCCGATCGCGTTCCCAACCGATGAGTGAGCCAAGGAATGCGGCAATGACCGCATCAATAATTACTGCTGCCTGCTGCCATAAATCAACTGAATGCAGATCAATCATGCTTCTAAGGATACTCGCGCAAGGTCACATTGCTGGGAATTTGACCTATAGAATTGCCCTATGAGCGAATATCAAATTATGCGCTGGCGTGAGATTCCTTCCATGGTTATCGCACGCTCGGGTGAAACAACTATCAAAATCATGTTGGCTTCTCGTTTTCAAGAGGCTATCGATGAGGCAGCTATGCGCCTAGGTGAAATCGATGCAGATGCATACACCGCCGGATGGAATCGTGATCCATGGACCGAATCTGAGGGCACACCAGATGTTGTTGGCGCGCGAATTATTGAAGAGCTTGAAAGAGAATTAAATGAAGAAAAACTTTCCGCACTTCTTGATGCCCTAGGAGAAAAGTAATGTCAGCAATTTATGAAGCACTAGAAAAGGCGACTCTTGTATCTGATGGTGCGATGGGCACAATGTTGCAAGATCGTGGCCTGACAGATGGCGGTGCACCTGAGCTTTGGAATATTGAAAAGCCAGAAGAGATTGAAGCAGTTCTAGAGGCATATGCAACAGCTGGTGCAAACTTCATAACAACAAATACTTTTGGTGGAACTGCTGGCCGTCTTGCAATGCATGGACTTGAAGATCGACTTGTAGAGTTAAATAAGGCAGGAGCGCTCATTGCACGTAAAGTTGCAGATCGCCACCCTGGATGTTTTGTTATGGGAGATATTGGACCATCGGGTGAATTGATGGATCCCATGGGAACTCTTACTCCTGAAACAGGTAAGGCTTTATTTGCTGCCCAAATCAGCGCGCTCGTTGCTGGTGGTGTGGATGCAATTCTTATTGAAACAATGTCAGATCTGGGTGAAGTAGAGGCAGCAATTTCTGCAGCCCAAGAAGTAGCACCTGGAATGCCAATTATTGTGACGATGAGCTTTGATACAAACCTTCGCACCATGATGGGTGTTAAACCTGCGATGGCTATTAAGCATTTAGCGGCATTGGGCGTGCGCATCGTTGGTGCAAACTGTGGCCGTGGAACTGATGAGATGTCACAGATTGCTAAAGAGTTAGTAGAAGCTCGACCAGAAGGCGTTTTTGTTATCACTCAATCAAATGCTGGACTACCTAAGTTGCAGGGTGATGAGTTTATTTATGATGGTACGCCAGAAGAGATGGCGCGTTATGCCGCAGAGATGAAAGAGCTAGGCGTGAACATTGTTGGCTCTTGCTGTGGTTCATCGCCTGCTCACACTCAATCTATTGCTGCAGCTTTATAAGACGAATAGCCTTGAAATCATGAACTTCAACAGAGTCATTCTCTACTACAACTTCCTACCAATCGCAGATCCTGAAGCGGTTAAGCTGTGGCAGAAAACTTTGTGTGAATCCTTAAATCTCAAGGGACGTATCTTGATTTCATCACAGGGTATAAACGGCACACTTGGTGGTCACATGGATGATATTAAGAAATACATTAAGAACACCCGTGAATATCCAGGATTTAAGAAGATTGATTTCAAATGGTCTCAGGGAACAGGCAATGATTTCCCTAAGCTAAAAATTCAGGTCAAGGATGAGCTAGTGGCCTTTGGACATACTAATGAGATTGAAGTTGATGAAAACGGTGTTATCGGCGGTGGAATTCACCTTCGCCCTGAAGAAGTGAACAAACTAGTTCAAGAGCGTGGCGATGACGTGGTCTTCTTTGATGCTCGCAATGCCTTTGAAGCCAAAATTGGCAAATTTAAAGATGCAGTAGTACCAGAGGTGAACACATCACATGATTTTGTAAGAGAGATTGAAAGTGGCAAGTACGACCACATGAAGGACAAGCCAGTCGTTGCTTATTGCACAGGTGGCGTTCGCTGTGAACTCCTTACTGTATTCATGAAGAACCGCGGCTTTAAAGAGGTCTACCAAATCAAGGGCGGAATCGTTCGCTACGGAAATGCCTTCGGTGATGATGGCCTTTGGGACGGCTCTCTCTACACATTTGATGATCGTTTGACTATTGATTTCAGCGATCACACGAAGCTAATTGGCACATGTGCCCACTGTGATGGCCCAACTAAAGAGTTTAGAAACTGCCAAAAGCCTTCGTGTCACCAACTAGTTCTGCTTTGCAATCCATGTTATGACAAGCATTTAGATATGCCATGCAAGCATGATCGTGAAATTAAGCGCAATCGCGATCTCGTTGGTTGACATGCTCGCTGTAGATTTAGGTCAATCTGGAAGCCGCGTTAGTTCAGGTCAAACATTAATTAATTCCACTCGCGGTAAGTTGGCTGGAGAACCTCCGCTCTCATCATTGCGGGCAGTTTTTGAAAGTATTGAAAAACTAGACGCAGATATGGTCGCACTCTCTTGCACGGGATTTCGTGGCGTTGTTACAGACCCACAACCGTTTCTATCCCTTTGTAATGAGTTTTTTGGTGCTAGCAAAGTGGCAGTGATGGATGATGGTTTAGCTGGTTTTATTGGCGCTCTTGGAGGCGGCAATGGTGTTGTTCTATCAGTCGGTGGTGGTGTTGTAAGTGTTGGTAGAAATGACACACACTTTGCTCACCGTGATGGATTAGAAAGCACTTTTGGTGATGAAGGCGGCGGCTTCTGGTTGGGAAAGTTAGGTCTGACAAGAGCGTTAGGTATCCGGCAGGGTCGCGGCGATGATCAAATTCTCTTGGAATCTTTTAAGGATGAGGTACTTGCTTATGATGCTCTTGCCATTAAGAATGCATCTGATGCAGCCTCGCTAGCAATTGCCTCAGCAAGAGTTTTACTTGCCGCAGCAGATGCTGGTAGTCCTACAGCAATTGCCATTCGCAATGAAGGTGCAGCACTTCTAGCACAAACAGTTATTGCAACATGGTTAGGCGCCGGAGGTTCACTAAATGATGCCCCAGAGATTGCAATTCAAGGCGGTCCATCTAAAAATCCTGCTTATGTAAGTGCAATTCAAAGCAATATTTCTCATTCACTCCCTCAAGCAAAGTTTGTGAGTGCAAGGGGAGATAACTTGGATGGAGCCAAGTGGATTGCTGAAAATATGGCTCATGATGTTGAGCCCCTACTGCGCTGGGGCCATGGAGCTAGCCGATTAATTAGCGCGGTGAAGTAAGCAACAAAGTCGCTGCAAGGAACAAAATACCCAGGGCGGAAAAAGCAGTAAGCCCTCTGCGGACTTTTGGCAGCGCCAAAATAGTTGTAGCTCTACCAATAATTGAGATTAAGAATGAATACCACGATGCAGATGTAAGGGCTTGAACTATTGAAAGCAAAAAGATTCCCCAACCTAAATTGAAGTCTTTAGGCACAAATTGAGGAATAAATGCCACAGCAAATACTGCAGCTTTAACATTTGTCAGATTAGTCAAAAGCCCTAATCGAAATGCTGGTCCTAAACCAGTCTTTGCTGACCCTTGATAATCAAATTTTCCAAATTCATGGCGCAAGGTCCAGAGAGTTTGAAGGGCAAGAAAGGTCAAAAAGGCAACACCGGCATATTTAAGGGCTGTGTATGCTGTTTGTGAGCGGGCAAAGATCTGAGACAAGCCAATTGCAGATGCAGCTCCCCAGAAAATTAGAGCAGTACTTGTGCCGAGCAGGGTTGTGTATGCAGTCTTTGTCCCACCAATAATTGCTTGACGCAAAATCATTGCAACGGTTTGACCCGGAACAATTGCTAATAAAAGAGCAGTCAGCACAAAGGCTGGAAGGACGTGCACAAAATTAGACATACGTAGCCCCGACGGGATTCGAACCCGCGTAGCTGGCTTGAGAAGCCAGAGTCCTAGGCCGCTAGACGACGGGGCCCTAGTGTTTTGCATTTGTTTCTTTACATCGCTGGGGTACCAGGACTCGAACCTAGACTTACTGAACCAGAATCAGCAGGGCTGCCAATTACCCCATACCCCAAAAACAGCAGGAGCAAAGAATACCAAAGGATTTAGAGCTCTAACCCCGCGCGAATACGGGCCAATGAAGCCTCTTTGCCAAGTAATTCAATAGATTCAAATAGCGGTGGTGAAATAGTGCTACCTGTTGTTGCGATGCGCACTGCACCAAATGCAATACGTGGTTTTAATCCCATCTCTTCAATCAAAGATGATCGCAGAGCAGCTTCTATACTCTCGTGATTCCACGTTGATAGTGGTTCCAACTCCTTAAGTGAGCGCTGTAATACCTGCTTTGAGGCATCATCAGTAATCTTTGCAACACTCTCTGCTTCAACTGCGAAGTTTTTAACAAATAGGAACTTGAGCATTGCTGGCACTTCACTAAGCATAATGATTCGCTCTTGAATCAATGGCAGCGCTAGCTTCACAAGTGCAATCTCATCGGTGCTTCCTGTAATGACTCCAGCCTTAGTCAAAAATGGCAGTGACCAATCTAGAAATTCATCAATAGTTAAGGCGCGGATCTTGTCACCATTGATTGCCTCAAGCTTTTTCATATCAAAGCGGGCAGGTGATGAGTGAACCTTCTCGACAGTAAAGAGCTCAGTGAGCTCCTTCATTGTTACGTTTTCACGATCATCCCCCGGTGACCAACCTAGTAGAGCCAAATAATTACAGATTGCCTCAGGCAAGAATCCTTTATCTCTATACCAAGCAATTGAAACTTCACCGTTTCGCTTTGAAAGCTTTGCATTATCTTGACCCATAACAAATGGCAAGTGAGCAAATACTGGGTAATCCTCTAGCGCTAAACCCATTGCTTGATACACACGGATCTGACGGGGTGTGGAAGAAAGTAGATCTTCACCGCGTAGAACATGCGTGACCTTCATTAAAACATCATCAACTGCAACAGCTAAGGTGTAAAGAGGCGAGCCATCTCCACGTGCTAAGACAAAGTCAGGAACAAACTTATGATCAAAGGAGACATCTCCACGGATTAAATCGGTGAAAGTTGTTGTGCCATCAGGCATGCGCATACGCACCACTGGCAAGCGTCCTTGGCTCTTATAGGTTGTAATTTGGTCTGGTGTTAAATCACGGCAATGACCGTTATATCCCGGTGCAACATTTGCTTTGCGTTGTGCTTCACGTACCGCTTCTAACTCATCAGCTGAGCAGTAGCAGTGATAGGCATCTTTTTGGTCAAGAAACTTTTGTGCCCATTCGGTGTAAATTCCTAAACGCTGTGACTGTAAGTAAGGGCCATTCTCGCCACCAACTTCAGGACCTTCATCCCAGTTCAGACCAAGCCACTTTAATGTGTCTATTGCAGCTTGAATATATTCATCTGTAACACGGGTTGTGTCAGTGTCTTCAATGCGAAATAGGAATGTTCCACCTGTGTGGCGCGCATATGCCCAGTCAAAGAGAGCTGTGCGGATATTTCCCACATGCAGATCACCAGTTGGAGAGGGTGCGAAACGAACCTTCACTTTTTTACTCAATTTTTTCTCACTTTATTAGTTAGCTCGCCTAAACCTTCAATAGCCATTGTCGCATCTGCCCCAGCAACCATGGGGCCAATACCGGCTGGCGTACCAGTCAAAATGATGTCTCCTGGAAGCAAGGTCATTACACGTGAGACAAAGTTAATGATTTCAGGGGTTTTAAAGATCATGTCACTTAACTGAGCTGACTGCTTGAGCTCGCCATTGACCGTTGCAGTAATTTTCTGTGTGCCAGGAACGAAATCAGTATCAATCCATGGGCCTAGTGGACAGAAAGTGTCAAAGCTTTTTGCGCGAGTCCATTGACCATCTTTTTTCTGTAAATCTCGTGCAGTCACATCATTGGCGATGGTGTAACCAAAAATCACATCGTTGACGCGCTCAATAGGAACATCCTTACAAAGGCGACCAATAACAATTGCTAACTCTGATTCATGATCAATGCGCTCTGACATATCTGGCCAAACAATGGTGTCGTTTGGGCCGATGACAGAGGTGTTAGGTTTTAAAAAGATAATGGGTTCATCTGGCACAACCCCACCCATCTCAGCTGCGTGATCGGCGTAGTTCTTGCCGATACAAACAACTTTAGAACGTGGGATAACCGGTGCAAGTAAGCGCACTTTAGAAACTGGAACTGTAGCTGCAGTCTTTTGAATCCCTGAGTAGATGGGATCGCCTGTAATAACCGTAATCGTGGCATCGTCTTCTAGAAGACCAAAGAGTGGGTCGGTACCTAGTCCTGAGTCAGGACCTGGAGAGAAACGGACGATGCGCATTGGGCGATTCTATCTCTTACTCGTGGTCTTCAATCTCTTTCTCAAGACGCTCGATTAACACGCTACTAATTCTACGACGGCGGCCCAATGGACGCTCTGAAGTGATGGACCAACCATGTAATGAAACTGTTGATCCAGCAATTGGCACACGACCCAGCTTTTGCGCCATTAATCCACCGATTGTGTCTACATCCTCAAAATCAGATTCATTGATTTCAATCTTTAATTCATCAGCTAGATCTTCAATATGAAGTGAGGCGTTAGCTCTTGCCTGATTTGGACTCAGCCAAGCAAAATCATCTTCTCCATCATCAAACTCATCTTCAATCTCACCCACGATTTCTTCGATGATGTCTTCAATTGTAATGATGCCAGCAGTCCCGCCATATTCATCAACCACTACCGCTAAGTGAATCTGATTGCGCTGCATCTCTTTCAATAGTTCATCAGCCATCTTGATTTCAGGAACAAAGGTGGCTGGGCGCATGTGTTGTTCAATGTTCTCAGTTTGTTCGGCCTCATGGTGATCAAGGGCTCGACGTGCTAAATCTTTAACATAAACAATTCCAATAATGTTATCTGGACCTGTTCCAACAACTGGAATTCGTGAAAAACCAGAGCGAAGTGCAAGAGATAAGCCTTGACGCAGATTCTTATCTTTTTCAATCCAGACCATATCTGTGCGAGGAACCATGAGTTCTCGAACCAAAGTGTCACCAAGTTCAAATACTGAGTGAATCATTTCGTGTTCATCTGATTCCACAAGACCACGCTCATGAGCTTGATCTACTAAGTCACGTAGCTCAGCCTCTGATGTAAATGGGCCAGAGCGAAATCCTTTACCTGGAGTCAGAGCATTACCCAAAGCAATTAAAATCTTAGTAACTGGGCCAAGTGCAAAAGCCAATCCATATGCCACGATAATTCCATAGCGGGCATATTTATGAGGCTGTTGTTTTCCAAGAGTTCGTGGACCAACGCCCACCACCACATAGGAAAGCACCACCATGATGGCAACAGTTAATGCCATTGCTTGTGCTGATGAGTAATTGCGCAGCAAAATAACGGCTAATAGAACTGTGGCAGTGAATTCGCAGAGCTTTCGAACCAGAAGAATCACATTGAGATATCGAGCTGGCTCGGCACTGTATTTGCGCAGCAATAATCCCCCGCGCTTGCCCTCTAACTCTTCAACAACGATGCGAGAGATAGATGTAAGAGCAGACTCAGATGCAGCTAAAAATCCTGCAAAAGCCAGCAATAAAATGATGCTAACGATAGCTATCGGACTCATTGAGTTTGCTTCCACTTTTCTACGATTTGTTCCTGCAGGGCAAACATAATCTTTTCTTCATCCGGTTCTGCATGGTCATATCCAATTATATGCAATAAACCGTGGGTAGCGAGAATGTAGATCTCATGCTCAGTTGAATGCCCAGCAGCTAAGGCTTGTGCTGTGGCAAAAGTTGGACTGATCATGATGTCGCCCAGAGTGACAATTTCACCTTCTATTCTGGCATATCCATTGGAAAAGATAAAACATCTGTACTTCCAGGTTCATCCATCCACTTAATGTGGAGTTCAGTCATGTAGTGATCATCAATAAAACCAAGATTGAGATCACACTCTGGATTAAGTCTTAACTCACCCAAGGCAAAAGAAAGCAGAGAAGTAACCTCTGCACTTGGGACTAGCTGCCCTGAACTATTTGTAACTTCTATTGTCATCTATTTGCGAATCGGGCGAAGGGCTTGTTTCGCCTCATCAAATTTGTCATACGCCTTCACAATATCGCCAATCAGGCGGTGGCGAACAACATCTTCGGCAGTAAGTTCAAGGAAGGCAATGTCATCAATACCTTTCAAGATATCTCTAACCACCCGCAGTCCTGAATGCTGACCATTCGGTAGATCGATCTGAGTCACATCGCCAGTAATAACCATCTTTGAACCAAAGCCCAGGCGAGTTAAGAACATCTTCATCTGCTCTGGTGTGGTGTTTTGTGCCTCATCCAAAATAATAAAGGCCTCATTGAGCGTGCGACCACGCATGAAGGCAAGGGGTGCAACTTCGATAATTCCACTCTGCATCATGCGTGGAATGGTTTCAATATCGATCATGTCGTGAAGGGCGTCAAAGAGTGGGCGCAAATACGGATCAATCTTTTCATTGAGAGTTCCTGGCAAGAAACCTAAGTGTTCGCCTGCTTCAACTGCTGGGCGGGTAAGAACAATGCGATTTACTTTCTTAGCTTGCAGGGCAGAGACTGCTTTGGCCATTGCTAAATACGTCTTACCTGTTCCTGCTGGCCCAATTCCAAAGGTAATTGTGTGATCTTCAATTGCATCCACATAACGCTTTTGATTAGCAGTCTTTGGTCTAATGGAGCGGCCACGATTGCTAACAATATTTAAGGATAAAACCTCTGCTGGATGATCCACTGGCTTGCTCTCAAGCATTGCAATTGAGCGAGCAACAGCGTCAACGGTAAGAAGATTTCCTGAACGAATAACGACCATGAGCTCACCAAAGAGATTTTCAAGGGCGATGCAATCAATGTGTGGTCCGCGCAGAGTGATTTCATTTCCGCGAACAGTGATGTTTACTGAAGGAAAAGCCGCTTCAACAGCGCGAAGATTGCCATCATGTGAGCCGATCAGCGCAACCATGGGAATAGCGGTTGGGACCGTAATGAGTGTGCGTTCCATTAATGCCAAATCTATCTTTAACCTGGGGGCCAAGCCAGTCCACGCCCACCCAGAAGATGCAGGTGAGCGTGAAAAACTGTTTGGCCAGCCTCTGCGCCAGTGTTAAAGACGGTTCTATAACCGCGCAAGCCATGAGTTGCTGCGATCTCACCGGCGGCAACAAACATGTCGGCGGTAAGAGTGGGAGACATCTTGGCTAATCCTGCTGCATTTTCAACATGCAGAGTGGGAACAATTAAAACATGTGTTGGCGCTTGTGGAGCTATGTCATTAAATGCCACAACATTTTCATTGCGATAAATGATTTGCGCAGGAATATCGCCTGTGATGATTTTGCAGAACAAGCAGTTTGAATCTAACGCCACGTAATTACCATACCTTGAGCAAGGCTGAAATAGCCGCGACTGCCGCAATACCTGCATGGGCTGAGCGCAAGATTGGTCGTCCCATCAGCGCAACTTTTGCCCCAGCTTCAACGAATTGATCAAGTTCAGTTGGTGTTATTCCACCTTCAGGTCCGATGATGATGAGCAGATGTGCAACGTTATGAGAAGAGATGGCATCACTGAGTTTGGTTGTTGTGCTTTCATGGAAAACGATTGCCAAATCACTGAGCTTTATTGCTTCACAGATCTGCTGCGTTGTTGCGATATCTGTAACTTCTGGAATTCGTAACCTGCGTGATTGCTTACTCGCTTCACGGGCAGTAGTTGAAAACTTCTCAGAGACTTTACCGATACTGCGAGATGCCTGCCATGGCACAATACGATCAACACCTGCTTCAGTTAATAGCTCAATAGCCTCTTTTGCGCGATCACTTTTCGGCAGCGCCTGCACGACTGTGATGGTTGTTGCTAAGACTTCTTGAAATCCCGAGGCCATGACTTCAACTTCAAGTGACCTCTTTTTAATAGCAAATGCTTTCACCTGGCTCCAACTGCCTTGCCCATCGCTGAGCATAAAAATATCCCCAGCTTTCATGCGCAATACCCGCACCGCATGGTTGGCATCTTCATTATTAAATTCATAAATCTGCCCCACTGTTGTTGGCAGGTCATCAACGAAAAATAGAGTCAGCATTATTTTGTGAACGCACCTTTAATCTTGGCAAAGATTCCACCATCTGGGTTCTTAACATGGGCATCTCCCGATTTTTCTCCCCGCAAATCAGCAAACTTCTTCAATAACTCTTCCTCGTCACGACTGAGTTTGGTGGGAGTCTGAACTTCAACATGAACAACTAAATCTCCACGGCCACCATGTCGCAAGCGAGTCATTCCCTTACCCTTAATTGCAATAGGAGTTCCGCTTTGTGTTCCAGCTTTAACCTGAACATTGACTGGGCCATCTAAAGATTCAACGGTGACTGTTGTGCCAATGGCTGCAGCGCTCATAGAGACAGAGAGAGACATATGCAAAGTATCGCCTTCACGAATCAAATAGTCATGATCTGTTTCAACAATTTCAACATATAAATCACCGGCAGGTCCCCCACCATGGCCTACTTCACCGCGGCCCGATAGTTGAATACGATTCCCAGTTTCAACTCCTGCAGGAATCTTCACTTGGATGTTCTGTCGTGATCGAACGCGACCTTCCCCTGCGCACTCACGACAAGGATTTTGAATAACACTTCCATATCCACCACATGCATTACATGGACGTGAAGTCATTACTTGACCAATGACTGAGCGAACTACTTGCTGAGTTTCACCGCGACCTCTGCACACCGCACATGTTGATGGTTGTCCACCATCAATACAACCGCTGCCTGTGCACTTAGGGCACACAACTGCGCTTTCAACAGTTATCTCGCGCTCTGTTCCAAAGCATGCTTCGTGTAAATCTACTTGCACACGAATGAGTGAATCTTGCCCTGCGCGCATACGTGGACGTGGGCCACGTGATCCACCGCCACCAAAGAATGCATCCATGATGTCGCTAAAGCCACCACCAAAACCGCCTCCACCAAATGCACTTCCACCCATGTCATATGACTGACGCTTTTGAGAATCACTGAGTACTTCATAGGCAGCTGTAATTTCCTTGAACTTATCCTGCACCTTTGGATCTGGGTTCACATCTGGGTGTAATTCACGGGCAAGTTTGCGGTATGCCTTCTTAATTTCATCTGCCGAGGCTTCGCGCGTAACACCGAGCGTTTGGTAATGATCGCTCAACTTATGCGCCTTCATCAATAAAGCGGCCGACATAGCGAGCAACTGCAGATACTGCGGCGATAGAACCTGCGTAATCCATACGAGTTGGCCCTAAGACACCAACTGCGCCATGTTGGGCCGACTCGACGCCGTAACCAACTGTGACTAATGATGTTGATTGCAAATTTGTCTCGTTCTGCTCACTACCTATTCGAACGTGCACCGTTGAACGCGCCTCATCAAGCAAACGCAAAATAACAACCTGTTCTTCAAGTGCTTCAAGAATTGGTGAGAGAGTAAGACCTAAATCTTCGCCAGACCGAGCCAAGTTTGCTGTTCCTGAGATTGCCATCTTCTCCCGGCTTTCTCCAATTATTGGGAATGTAACGACAGCAACTTGTTTTGTAATATCTGCTAATAACTTGGCAGATCTTTTCAATAACTCTTCCAAATCATTAGAGCCCTGAAGAAATGTTTCAATCGCTCTGCGTTCAGCAGTTGAGAGCTGCTTAACAGTTGTTAACTTATCTACAAAAACTCGATATCCAAGATCTGTTGGAATGCGTCCAGCACTTGTGTGAGGTTGTGTTATCAAGCCTTCATCTTCAAGAACAGCCATTTCATTTCGGATTGTGGCAGGTGAAATTCCGAGTCCATGGTGATCGGCGATTGACTTTGAGCCGACAGGCTCCTGTGTCGAAACGTACTCATCGACAATTGCGCGGAGGATTTCAAGGCGGCGTGATGACATAGTGAGCCTAGGTTACTAGAAAGTTATTTCTCGCACGATTCGATCTGCAATCAAGCGTCCCACTGGAGTCAGCAAGACGCGATCATCACGCAGTTCGATATATCCATTTTCACGATAAGTAGCCAGAAGCTCTAATTGATGGGGCTCTAGTAGTGAAATCTGTAAGCCATCTCGCATACGAATCCTGAGCATTATTGATTCACGGGCTTTTTGTTCTGATGTCAACTCTTCACTTTCGTGAATGGGTGATTGTGAAGAAAAAAGCTTTTCTTTATAGGCATTGGGGTGTTTCACATTCCAAAAACGTTTTCCATCAACGTGCGAATGAGCACCTGGCCCAAGGCCCCACCAGTTTCTATTCTCCCAGTAAGCAATATTGTGACGACACTCATGGGAAGGCTTTGACCAATTAGAGAGCTCATACCAACTCAGTCCGCGCTCCTCACACATTTGATCCACTAGTAAATACATATCTGCCATCAAATCATCATCAGGCATTGATAGATCACCACGTTTAATCTGGGCAGCTAACTTTGTGCCAGTTTCGACAATGAGTGCATATGCACTGATGTGATCGATATCTAAATCAATCGCCTCCTGCACGCTCTCTCGCCAATCATCTAATGACTCCCCTGGCGTTCCGTAAATCAAATCAACGCTAATGCTCTTAAATCCTGCAGTTCGTGCCATATCAACTGCACGCTTTACGTTTTCTGGATTGTGCGTGCGATCTAGGACTGCCAAAACATGTGGTTTAGCAGATTGCATTCCAAATGAGATTCGATTAAATCCCACTTCTAGGTAGCGCTCTAACTTCTCTTTCGTTACTGAATCAGGATTGGCTTCAAGGGTTATTTCACAATCTTGCGCTAACCCATTACGCACCTTAATGGCGGCAATTACCCGCCCTAGATCATCTGCTGGCAAAAGTGAAGGAGTTCCTCCCCCAAAGAAGATTGTGGGAACCGGATCTTTTGGCGCAGCATCTAACTCTTTTAAGACGGCATCGATGTAGTCATTGCTAACGATTTCTAATGTTGCACCATCTTGGAGCTCTGATGGAGTGTAAGTGTTGAAATCACAGTAGCCGCAGCGCTTAATGCAGTACGGGATATGTACGTAAAAAGAGAGCGTCATTGCCCTGCTTTGCGTGCAGCCTTGACCTTTTCAATATCTGCATCGGTCGCAAGTGCTGCTACGAAAGCCTCTTGTGGAACTTCAACGCGTCCCACCATCTTCATGCGCTTCTTACCCTCTTTTTGCTTCTCTAAGAGCTTTCGCTTACGAGAGATATCTCCGCCGTAACACTTAGCCAAAACATCTTTGCGGATAGCACGGATACTTTCGCGGGCGATAATGCGAGAGCCAATGGCGGCCTGAATAGGAACTTCAAACTGTTGGCGTGGAATTAGTTCGCGTAGTTTGCCAGTCATCATCACGCCATAGGCATAAGCCTTATCGCGGTGAACGATTGCGCTGAAGGCATCGACGGCCTCACCTTGAAGCAAAATATCTACCTTTACTAGGTTGCCTTCTGCGTCACCCTTTTCTTCATAATCTAGGGATGCATAACCTTTAGTGCGGGATTTTAGCTGGTCAAAGAAATCAAAAACAATTTCTGCCAATGGCAAGTCATAACGGATTTCAACTCGCTCTTCTGAGATGTAATCCATACCCAGCAAGATTCCGCGGCGCTCTTGGCATAGCTCCATGATTGTTCCAATGAACTCTGAAGGAGCAAGAATCGTTGATTTAACAATAGGTTCATAAACAGTTGCAACTTTGCCTTCAGGAAACTCAGATGGGTTAGTAACACGAATCTCTTTGCCATCATCCATCACAACGTTGTAAACAACGTTAGGTGCTGTTGAGATTAAATTGAGTTTGTGTTCGCGCTCTAGACGCTCACGCACGATTTCCATATGGAGAAGCCCAAGGAAACCACAACGGAAACCAAAACCTAGAGCTGCTGAGCTCTCTGGTTCATAAACAAGGGCTGCATCGTTGAGTTGTAACTTATCGAGTGCTTCACGCAGCACAGGAAAATCTGCACCATCTAGAGGAAAGAGGCCTGAGAAAACCATTGGCTTTGGATCTTTATATCCGGCAAGTGCCGTCTTTGTTGGGTTGTTATAGGTAGTAATCGTGTCGCCCACACGTGATTGGCGCACATCTTTAACGCCAGTAATTAAGTAGCCTACTTCACCCACTCCTAAACCTTTAGAGGCAACTGGTTCTGGTGAAATAACGCCAACTTCAAGGGCTTCATGTCGAACACCAGTTGAAAACATTTGAATCTGTTCGCGTGGTGATAAGTGACCATCAATAACGCGAACATATGTAACAACACCGCGATAGCTGTCATATACAGAGTCAAAAATAAGTGCACGAGCTGGCGCGCTTGCATCTCCAACAGGTGCTGGAATTTGAGCAATGATTTGATCGAGTAGCTCTGCAACGCCATCTCCAGTCTTACCTGAAACACGCAAACAATCCTCTGGCTCACAACCGATGAGCTTTGCTAACTCTGCAGCAAACTTTTCAGGTTGGGCGTTAGGTAGATCGATTTTGTTGAGCACAGGAATAATCGTCAGATTATTCTCCATTGCTAAATAAAGATTTGCCAAGGTCTGAGCTTCAATTCCCTGTGCACAATCCACGAGCAGAACAGCGCCTTCACAGGCTGCAAGTGAGCGTGAAACTTCATAGGTGAAGTCAACGTGACCTGGTGTGTCAATCATGTTCAGGATGTATTCCTGACCATCGATTCCACTGCGCCATGGCAGACGTACTGCTTGAGATTTGATTGTGATTCCGCGTTCGCGCTCAATATCCATGCGATCGAGATACTGCGCACGCATATTGCGCGCTTCTACTACTTCGGTAATTCCCAACATGCGATCAGCAAGAGTTGATTTGCCGTGATCAATATGGGCAATGATGCAGAAGTTACGTATCTGCGCCGGATTAGTTGCTGCTGGTTGCGGCGCCTTAGCAAGTGAAATTGCAGGCATGAACCTAGCCTCGCTTTAAGATCGAAGAAAAATTAACGTGCGCCGGCTTTGGCAGCTGCCTTAGCCATTGATGACTTCTTATTTGCTGCAGTGTTCTTATGAAGAACACCCTTTTGAACAGCAACATCTAGAGCCTGTGAAGCTGTGCGAAGCTCAGTTGTGATTGCAGCTGAATCTCCTGCAGTGACGCTCTCACGGAATTTACGGACAGCGGTCTTGATAGATGAGCCCACAGACTTATTGCGAAGGCGTGCCTTCTCGTTGGTCTTAATGCGCTTGATCTGAGACTTGATATTTGCCACGCTGTAGTACTCCGAACTTCTAGGTGTGTTGAAGGGTAAAGGTTACCTGTTAGGGCCCGAAGGCTCAAATCAAGCCGTAATTATGCCTGAGGAGGCTGCTCTGCGGCGCTTTCGCCCACCAGCTGGCTTGGTCTCTACAGGTGCTTGCTCATCATTTAAAGATTCATGGAACTCATGCTCAGTGGCATCTTTTTCCTCTGCATCTTCATGTTGTGATGATGGAACATCAAGTTGAGGCATGGGTGCCTTCATCTTCACAGGCTCCATATGAATATGAATTCCGCGTCCGCTACATGAATCACATGTAGTTGAGAATGCCTCAATGAGTCCCTGTCCAACACGCTTGCGTGTCATTTGAACAAGACCTAAAGAAGTAACTTCTGCAACCTGGTGCTTGGTGCGATCTCGACCTAAACATTCAACGAGTCGGCGCAAAACCATCTCGCGGTTAGATTCTAAAATCATATCGATGAAGTCGATTACAACGATTCCACCTAAGTCACGAAGACGAAGTTGACGGGCAATTTCTTCAGCTGCCTCTAAGTTGTTCTTAGTAACAGTCTCTTCAAGGTTTCCACCCTTACCAATGAACTTACCGGTGTTAACGTCGATAACGATCATTGCTTCAGTGCGATCAATGACAAGTGAGCCACCTGACGGCAAGTAAACCTTGCGATCAAATGCCTTAGCTAGCTGCTCTTCAACTCTAAAGTCTGCAAAGAGATCGCCGGTGCCTGTGTATTTTTCAATCTTGGTTGTTAGCTCAGGAGCGATAAAGCCAAGATAACTTGTTACTTCATCCCAAGCAGTAGCACCTTGAACTGTTAGCTTGCGGAAATCTTCATTGAAGATATCGCGGATAACACGAACAGCAAGATCAGGCTCTTGATAGAGGGCAACGGGTGGATTGAAATTTGTGTTCTGGGTCTTGGCATAGATCTCATCCCATTGCGCCTTAAGACGTGCGACATCACTAGTTAAATCTTCTTCACTCACTCCTTCAGCAGCTGTGCGAACTATCACGCCAGCTTCTTCAGGAATCAAGTTCTTCAAAATTGCTTTTAGGCGTGTGCGCTCAGTTTCAGGAAGACGCTTTGAAATACCAGACATTCCGCCGCCTGGGACATAAACAACATAGCGTCCTGGCAATGAAATTTGGCTAGTTAAACGTGCACCCTTTTGACCGATGGGATCTTTAGTAACTTGTACTAGTACTGGCTGACCAGTCTTTAATACAGTTTCAATTTTGCGTGGTTCAGACTCAGAAATTCCTGCAGCATCCCAGTTGACTTCACCGGCATACAACACAGCGTTACGGCCCTTACCAATATCAACAAATGCTGCTTCCATAGATGGAAGAACATTTTGAACGCGACCCAAATACACATTGCCAACGTATGAAACGTTGCTATTGCGGTTCACATAGTGCTCCACCATGATGCCATCTTCAATCACAGCGATTTGTGTGCGATCTGCAATCTGTCGAACAAGCATTTCGCGATCAACATTTTCCCGGCGTGCTAAGAATTCTCCATCAGTAATAACTGTTGAACGCTTGCGATATGGCTCGCGGTATTCAGAGCGAGCGCCACGGTCATTGCGATCACGGCGTCCCCCACGGCGATCATTTCGATCTGGGCGTTCGGTGCGTGCTGGACGAGCTGGGCGTTGGCGAACTTCGCGGACCTTAACAACTGTTACGACACCATCTTCATCAATTACTTGACCTGGTGTTACACCTTCAGCATCTCCTGCTGCGCGGCGACGGCGACGACGACGATGTGTTGTTCCATCGCTATCAACGCTCTCTTCACCGTTCTCGGCGGTTGAATCTTCATTTGTTGCAACATCTGCGCCAGGTTTGCGGCGGCCACGGCCACCACGACGGCGACGTCGGTTGCGATCTGGACGATCTGCACCTTCTGCAGCAGGTGTATCGGCTTGTGGAGCCTCTTTTACCTCTGCTTTTTTGCGGGTAGCTTTTGCAACCGGCTTATCGGGGGCTGCTTGAAATACTGGAACTGGAATAGCTGCTTTTTTGCGCGTAGCTTTCTTAGGCTCTTGCGTTGTTACTTCAGTAACGCTTGCTTTTGCTGAAGCTTTCTTAACCGCACGCTTGCGCGGTGTTTTAGGCTCAATAGCCATGGCACCAAATCCTCTATGCGTCTTTTACAACGCTTATCTCGTTAAAAAATCCCTGTTTTAGGTTTTTCTTACCTGCTCGCGCTGGGCTTTTACCGCGATGGATTCGCGAGCCGCGCTGAACTATGTGACCTAAGTATGGCAGATAGGGGCCTAATTGCCTACTTCAGCCTCTGGAACGAGCGTGAACGTTCTGCAGAAGGCCAAAACCGATCAATGTGGCAAACATCGATGATCCGCCGTATGAGATGAAGGGCAGTGGCACACCTGTCATTGGCATAAGCCCTAATGTCATTCCAATATTTTCAAATACCTGAAATGCAAACCAGGCGATAACACCTGTTGTCACTAATCGCCCAAAGGGATCACTGGTTCTTCGTGCAATTGCAAAAGCTCGCATGAGCATAATTAAATACAGAATCACAATTAAGCCACTACCAAGAAAACCTAACTCTTCACCGGCAACGGTAAAAATAAAGTCAGTCTGCTGTTCTGGCACAAAGCGGCCATTTGTTTGCGGTCCATTAAATAATCCAGTTCCAATCAATCCCCCAGATCCCACAGTGATGCGGGCTTGGCGAAGTTGATAACCAGTTCCTTGAGTATCAACTGTTGGATCAACAAAAGTCTGCAAACGCTTAATCTGATAGTCACTGATGACTCCAGTGTTAGTGGCGACAACGCCGCCTAATACTGCGATGAGCAAAAGCCCAACAACCCATTTAGTAGGAGAGCCAGAAACGGCGATGATTGTTACAACTGATGCAGAAATAATAAAAACAGTTCCCATATCGGGCTGCCTCAAAATAAAGATAACTGGAATTGCAGCAACTGCTAGGGCTTGTAGAACATCTCTAGAGGTTGGTTCATCACTATCGTGAGAACGCTCAGATAAAATCATGGACATACCAATAATGATGGAGACTTTTGCAAGCTCTGCTGGCTGAATCTGGAAACCTCCAGGAAGGTCAATCCAGGCCTTGGCACCGTTTACTTCACTGCCTAAACCTGGAATCAAAACAACAATTAATCCAATAACCCCTAAACCCCACACAATCGGTGTGTAAGCACGCAGCAAGCGATAGTCGATAACCGTTGTCCCATAGGCTAAAAGTGCACCGATAGCGATATTAATAACGTGGCGCTTTAAGTAATACTGTGGATCTAAACCATTGCGTGCATACCAATCACGCGTTGCTGCATAGACCAACAAGGTTCCGATGAATAAAAGCAGGGCAACTGCTGCAGTTAATACAGGATCAAAGCCATGAAATATTGAGCTTCGGTGACGGCGATAAATACCTTGACGGGAAGCTATTTGGCTCATGGCGCCTCCTTAGGCTTTGTAGCAGGTGAAATCTTTGGAAGCGTTGTCGGAGGTTTTCCATTTACATAAATGGCTGCTCCTGGAACAACTTTATTACCTTTAACACCAAAAATCGCTTCATAGATGTGTCTGACACCCACGCCAGAAGTTGATGCACCGAATCCGCCTTGTCCAACCATCATCACAACTGCAAATCGTGGATTCTTACTGGGTGCAAAGGATGCAAACCAGGAGGTGTCATCTTTCTGTGTTCCATTAGGGTTTCTACCAAAGACTTGGCCAGTTCCAGTTTTTCCACTTACTTCAATGGGAAAACCAGCAAAGACCCCAGCACCAGTTCCGCTGACAACTACCTCACGTAAGGCGGCTTGTAAGAATTTAACAGTCGAAGGAGCAGTGGTAAGAGTTCCGAGCTTCTTGGGCTCAATAGTTTTAATAACTGTTCCATCGGTCTTAACGATTGCTTTAGCAATCGTTGCTTGCCAAATAGTTCCACCATTGCCGATGGCTGCATACATCTGAGTTAACTTAAGCGGTGTTACAACAGTTTCACCTTGTCCAATAGCAAAGTTCACAGCATCTCCAGCGCGGACCTTGTCACCATCGACACAGTTCTCTGCCGCTAGCTGAATAAGAAAGGGTGTTTGCTGGGCTTTTGTGGCACGGGTTTTGTAGTTGCAATAGAACTCTTTGTTTTGTTCAAACCAACTCTTCTTATAGTCACGATCGGCTAAACGAGATCTTGATTCAGATGGCAGGTCAATGCCTACTCTTTCAGTGATCTGGAAGGCTTGTGCTGCTTTAAAGAAATAGTCATTAGGGCTTGATTTTGGTCTCAAACCACCATCGCGCAGCCACTCATCAAAGGCGATTTTGTACCAAATAGTGTCACAAGAGACTGCAATAGCCTTCTTTAAGCTCATGCGCCCTTGATCTCTGCTATCAAAGTTTTGAAATGCGCGAGTACCTACCTGCACTTCAGAAGGACAGTTATAGGCAGCATTGAGGTCATATCCAGCGGCAGCGGCTGCAACAACGGAGACAGATTTAAACGTTGAGGCAGGTGCAAATAAACCTTGGAGTGCACGGTTAAGTGCTGGCACGGCCTTTTTCTCACTAAAAAGATCTGATGCTTGTTCAACCGTTAAACCCTTTTCAAAAGCATTGGGGTCATAGGTGGGATATGAAGCAAGAGCCAGAATGCGCCCTGTTTTAATATCCATTACGACCGCTGCACCTGAATCTGAGGTGTAACCATTTGCTCGTCCGCGCTTTACAGCATCGGCCAATGCTTGTTCTGCAGCGGCCTGTAATCTGATATCCAAACTTGTCACCAAGTGATCGCCAGCTATTGGCTTTGTATTTTGACTCTCTCGAGTAATAGCTTCTTTTCGATCAACGATAAGTGTTCTAATACCTGGAATACCGCGCAGATAAGAATCATATTGAATCTCAAGTCCAGCTTTTCCAATTGATTCACTTCTAAAATATTGCTTACCCGTATCTTTTGTTAAATCATCTTCAGTTAGTGGTCCTACATATCCCAACACATGCGCGGCATTGACATTAACAAAAGCGGGATAGCTACGGATTGAAATTGGCTGTGCATCTACACCAGGGAATTGATCTGGACGTTCAACGATTTGCAGTGCAATGTCAGGATCTGCTTCTTTGGTAATTGGAATAGGTTGATACCTAGAACCAGTCCAGCAGCCTGCACGCTCGCCCACGGGTAACTCTCCGCACAAGCGAGTATTTGTATACACATCCATGTAATTTAGTTTGAGAAGCTTTGCAAGGCGTTGCATCACTGCCACACCTTTATCAGGCTGCTTATCAATTTCAATGCGATCGATAGTAATTGCCAAACCCACCTTATTAAGGGCTAATGGGACCCCAGAAGAATCAACAATTAATCCACGATTAGCTGGCGCCACAACATCACGGCTTTGAATACTAAGGGCTGCATCACGGTATTTAGGCCCTGCCGCGATCTGCAGATAAAACAGACGCCCTAGAAGGGATACCAGTAATGAAACAATAAGAATCTGGACAACAAGCAAACTTAAGCGTGAGCGCTGGTTCATAACACTGTTCGCGTTTCAAAGACAAAATTGTGCATAAATGAAAATACTGGCAGCACGATAGGGGTAATGACTAGGGTCCACAGTGAGTGACCGAGCAGAGTAAGAAGGATTTGTGCGGAACTGCCTGTTGTAACACCCAACAATGCACTGCTTGCAAGGAAAAGTAGTCCAGTAATTAGGTTGGCAACAACTACGAAGAAAACGACACCTATTGGGTTTCCATTGATATTGCCATCACCGTAACCCAGGTATGAGACTCCATAACAAATAATAATCATGATCAGAGTCCATTGACCCACAGGACCACCTGCACTTTGTGACATATCCATCAATATTCCTGCACCAAAACCTGTGAGCGCTGCAATCTCTGGTGTGCTAATTACTGCCCAAATGAGTGCGAAGATTGCGAAGAGTGAGAATCCCCCACCCGGCAGTTTGAATTGATTGACTACTGCTTCTTGAAAAAGGAAGATGAATAGAAATATCGGCGCAGAAAGTGAAATCTGTCGGGTCAACATCTTTAACTACTTTGTTGGAGACGGTGATGGTGTTACATAAACCGTGACCGTTGGAATGGGAGTTGGGGTTGGCTTAGTTGGAACAAGTGCATCACCTGGATTAGAAGGTGAAGCAGCAACAACAACTGCCAGAACACCAAGTCCACCGAAATTTGTGTAGTAACGAACTGTGGCATTTTGGGCGATTTCTCCTGCAGAGTTATCAACGGCAGTTACATAACCAACTGGAACTCCAGGAACAAAGGGACGATTTGCCACACTTCCACGGGCTAGTAATACATCGCCCACTTTTACTGTTATTAAATTATCAAGTAATTGCAGTGAACCAGAGCGTGAACCCCGGCCAGTTAAAATGCCTATTTGTTGGGTTCCTGCAATGCGAACACCGACTTTAAAGGCTGGATCAGATGCAAGCATTACCAAGGCACTCGTTGGATAAACTTCTTTCACAACTCCAGCAATTCCACTTTGTGAAAGTACAGTCATATTTTTCTTTATTCCAGCATTGGAGCCACTATCAATAGTTACAGTTTGAGAGAAAGATTGACTAGAACCTTGGCTAATAACTTTTGTATTAACTACTTTATATCCAGCAGTGCCTGCTAAATCCAAAATCGATTCAAGCTGCTTGAGCTGAGCATCAGCGTTTTTACGATTGAGTAAGTCGGCCTTTAGCTTGGCATTATCAGCACGTAGCTTTTCAATTTGATTGCGTGTGCGGCCTAAGTGCGTAACATCGGTAACGAAGTTCTTCACTGGCGTGAGAATGAAGTTTCCAGCCTTTTGGAAAGGTGAAAGGATTGTCTGAGTGCCTTGACGCGCACCATCTAGAACTGCAACTCCACGTAAATCTAAGGTAATAAGAAATAGCGCAGTAACGATTAAAATGATTAAGAGAAGACGGGTACGACCCTCTCCGCCGTAACGCATCTTCTAATAAACCTATCGACGAGGTTCGGAGATTAAGACCTTCTCTAAAGCCTCAAACTCTTCGATACATTTTCCAGAGCCTTCAACCACTGCATCCAATGGACGCTCAGCAATGTGAATAGGCATTCCAGTTTCTTTACGAAGACGCTCATCAAGACCCTTGAGCAAAGCACCGCCACCTGTAAGAACAATTCCACGATCCATCAAATCTGATGCAAGCTCTGGAGGAGTCTTATCGAGTGTGCTCTTAACTGCATTAACAATGGCATTAACTGGTTCTTCAAGTGCTTTGCGAATCTCTGCAGCAGAGACAACGATTGTCTTTGGTAATCCTGTTGCTAAGTCGCGACCGCGAATTTCAGCGTCGTTTTCACCAGCTAATGGATAAGCAGAACCGATAGCCATCTTGATTTCCTCTGCCGTGCGCTCTCCCAAAAGTAGTGAGAATTCACGCTTAACCCAGTTAATAATCGATTGATCGAGCTCATCTCCGCCTACGCGAATTGAAAGTGAACACACAATTCCGCCCAGTGAGATAACTGCAACCTCAGTAGTGCCTCCACCAATGTCTACAACCATGTTTCCTGTTGGTTCGTGGATTGGAAGACCAGCACCAATAGCTGCTGCCATTGGCTCCTCAATAATGTAAACCTTACGAGCACCAGCTGCATATGCCGCATCTTTAACTGCGCGCTGCTCAACACCAGTGATACCTGATGGAACGCACACAACAATTCTTGGCTTTGCCAAGTAACGACGGCGGTGCACCTTTTGAATAAAGTAACGCAGCATGCGCTCAGTTGTCTCAAAGTCTGCAATCACACCATCTTTAAGTGGGCGAATGGCAACGATATTTCCTGGAGTACGGCCAATCATCTTCTTGGCCTCAAGACCAACGGCTAAAATCCCACCAGTATCTTGATTGACGGCAACAACAGATGGCTCATTCAAAACAATTCCACGTCCGCGCACATAAACAAGCGTGTTTGCAGTTCCAAGGTCAACGGCCATATCACGACCGATGAAAGACATTCTGCTCTGTGTGCTCATACTTTTGTACTCCTTGATTATTTAGGGAAGAAAATTTGAATCTCACGCGCAGCTGATTCAGGTGAATCTGAGCCGTGCACAATATTCTGAACTACTTTGGTGCCTTGATCCCCAGCTAAGTCACCACGGATTGTTCCGGGCGCTGCAACTGTTGGATCAGTAACTCCAGCTAAGGAACGAAATCCCTCGATTACACGATTACCTGAAGCAATCATTGCAACAATTGGTCCTGACATCATGAACTCAACGAGTGGCTCATAAAATGGCTTACCAAGATGTTCTGCATAGTGTTGTTCAAGTAATGCGCGATCAGCCTTAAGTAAACGTAACGCTTCGATAGAATATCCCTTTGTTTCAACACGAGAAATAACTTCGCCCACTAAACCACGACGGACTCCGTCTGGCTTAACCAGGATTAGGGTTTTCTCAGTACTCACCCGCCTAGTCTATTAGCCCTTCTCCCCTGCCTGTGCCACCAGAGCCGCCCGCGCAGATTCTCCCTTGCGGCCCACAATAATGGCTGCGGCCCATAGTCCTATGAAAATCACCCCAATGATAAAAAAGGATGGGACGAAAAAGCCGAAACTGATCATGAAAATCTGCAAAACCGAGCCGATATATAAACCTGAACGTCGCTTGAGAATGCCGGCGTTGAGAAAAAGAAGCAATGAGATGACTGAACCATAAATGAGGGCAGCTGTAGGTTGATCTTTCGTTGCAAGCAAAATCGCGAAACCTAAACTCAAGCTCTCCATAACAAGAACAGTTGCTCCTAAAACTTTCATTTAACAAACTTCTTTCTCATATAGGTTCGGGCTTCACCAACTGTGACAACTGAGCCAGTCACAATAATCCCAACAGTGTCTTCACTCAACGGTCTCGTGGCAGCCCCTACGGCGCGATCAAGGGCTAAGTATAAATCTTTGACTTCAAAGGCACGATCATTGCCAAAAACTCTAGTTGCTAGCTTTTCTAAATCCGAAGATGACATGGCCCGAGAAGAAGAACTTTGAGTCACAATGACATGATCAACAACTGGCTCTAGCTCTTGCAAGATTCCAAGGGCGTCTTTATCGCCAAAAACACCCACAACGGCCACAATCTCATCAAAGTTAAATTCGCTCTTAAGCGTCTGGGCTAAGGCTTTAGCACCATGTGGATTGTGTGCAGCATCCAAAATCACTGTCGGATCACGGTGCACAACCTCACAACGACCAGGTGAAGTCACTGCAGCAAAACCTGCGCGCACCGCTTCAATATCTAACGGTTGATCACCAAAGAAAGCTTCCACTGCAACTAATGCACTAGCAGCGTTTGCTGCTTGGTGCTTGCCATGGAGGGGTAGGAAGATGTCATCGTATGTATCGTGCAAACCTTGAATAGTTAAGAGCTGTCCTCCAACTGCAATGGCTCTTGAGGAAACTGAGTACTCAACACCTTCTCGCACAACATCTGCGCCAACCTCTGCAGCTTTGCGAATCAACTCTTTAGCTGCCTCTGGCTCTTGTTGAGCTAAGACTATAAAGCCGCCTTCTTTAATGATTCCAGCCTTAGTTGCAGCGATTTCATGGAGCGTATTTCCTAGATATTCCATGTGATCAAAGCCAATTGGCATGATTACTGAGACATCAGCATCAACAACATTGGTTGCATCCCACTGCCCACCCATGCCAACTTCAATAACACCAACATCTACAGGGTGCTCAGCAAAGGCAACAAAGCCAAGGGCTGTGATTGCTTCAAAGAATGAGATGGGATGTTCGAACTTTTCATCCATCAAATCTAAATAAGCAGCAATGTCGTTATAAGCAAAGATTAAATCCTTGGGATCAATGGGTTGGCCATTAATAGCAATGCGCTCACGGTAGGTTTCAAGATGTGGACTAGTAAAGCGACCAGTGCGCAAACCATGAGCAAAGAGTAAAGAATCAATCATTCTTGTTGTGGTGGTCTTTCCATTTGTTCCACCAACATGAATTGTTGGATAGGTCAGTTGCGGGAACCTAAAATATCCATAAGGGCTGCAATGCGCTCCGTTGTTGGATCAATTCTTACTTCAGGCCAGCGCGCTAGTAGCGCTTGCTCAATAGCGTCAACGCGCTCTTGATCATCAGGTGAAATAATCATGCTTTGGGGAGCGCGCCAAGCTGGGCAGTAATTCGTTCGATGTCAGAACTAGTTTTAGCAAGACGTTCACGGATTTCGACAACAACCTCTTCTGGTGCCTTAGCCATGAAACCATCATTGTTGAGTTTAACTTCGGCAGTTTGCTTATCCTTTATCGCTGCAGCTAAATCTTTCTCTAAGCGTGCGCGCTCGGCAAGAACATCAATCGATCCAGTTAAGTCGAACTCCACCTTTACTGAACCGATTTCAACCTTTGCACTTGGCACAATCTCGCCTAGCTCAAGACGCAAAACAAATGCCATAGCGCTTGAGTAATCGGCAATTGTGCCCTTTGCAACAAATCTGGCAGGAATCTTGAGGGAAGTCTTAATTCCTTGATCATTTCTAAACCTGCGAACATCGGTAATAATCTCTTGCATCTGCGTACGAGCTTCTCTGAGGCTTTATCAACGTGTGCGGCATCTGCCATAGGCCACCTAGCAACAACAAGTGATTCCGCCCCAGTTAAGCTCGTCCATAGTTGCTCAGTAATAAATGGCATCACTGGGTGCAAAAGGCGCAAGAGTTGATCAAGAACATGGCCTAGAACGCGCTTGGTCTTAGCTGAATCATCTCCAGCAAAAACTTCCTTTGAAAGCTCTAAGTACCAGTCACAAAGATCATCCCAAGCAAAGTGATACAAAATCTCACATGCACGAGCAAACTCATACCTTTCAAGCAGTGAATCAACTTCAGAGACAGTCTCTGATAATCGGCTCAAAATCCACTTATCAATAGCATTCAGTGAATCAACGGCTGGAAGTTCACCTTCAACAGTTGCCCCATTCATCATGGCAAAGCGTGTTGCATTCCACAGCTTGGTAGCAAAATTACGTGAGCCGCTAATCCAGTCTTCAGCAAGCGCTTGATCTGTGCCTGGGTTAGCACCGCGCGCCAATGTAAAGCGCAAAGCATCTGCGCCGTATTTGTCCATAAACTCAATGGGGTCAATAACATTTCCACGGCTCTTTGACATCTTTTTGCCAAATTGATCGCGCACCAATCCATGTAACATGATGGTTTTAAAGGGTGGAATACCATCCATGGCAAAAGTACTCATCATCATCATGCGCACAACCCAGAAGAACAAGATGTCATAACCGGTCACTAGAACTGAAGTGGGATAGAACTTAGCTAAATCAGCGGTTTTTTCTGGCCATCCAAATGTTGAAAATGCCCATTGGCCTGATGAGAACCAGGTATCTAAAACATCTGGATCTTGTGTGTAACCGGCAGGTGCTGATTCACCTGGGCCAACAACTACAACTTCATTATCTGGTCCATACCAAACAGGAATGCGGTGACCCCACCATAACTGGCGAGAAATACACCAGTCATGCATGTTATCTACCCAATCAAAATAACGTGGCTCTAACTCTTTAGGTTCAATTGTTACCAAACCTTTGCGCACAGCATCAGCTGAAGCTTTGGCAAGAGGTGCAACCTTTACAAACCACTGCTTAGATAAACGTGGTTCAATCGTTATCTCACAGCGTGAGCAGTGCCCCACTGCGTGAATGTATGGACGTTTTTCAGCAACGATGCGCCCCATGGAGCGTAGTTTTTTAACCACAGCCACGCGTGCTTCAAATCGATCCATGCCATCAAACTCTGTTCCAGTGCCATCCATGACACCGTGCTCATTCATAATCACAACGAATGGAACATTGTGGCGAACGGCCATTTCAAAGTCATTAGGATCATGGGCTGCAGTTACTTTTACGGCGCCCGTTCCAAAATCAGGGTCTACTAACTCATCGGCAATGATTGGAATCATGCGGTTAACAAGTGGAAGCAATACTGATGTGCCAACCATGTGCTTATAGCGTGGATCATCTGGATGTACGGCAACTGCGCCATCACCCATCATTGTCTCTGGACGTGTTGTTGCAACGGTGATGCTTTGTTCACCTTCACCATAGCGAACTGAAACAAACTCACCTGAATCATCCTGGTGTTCAACTTCAATATCTGAGAGCGCAGTAAGACAGCGAGGACACCAGTTAATTATTCGCTCTGCGCGATAAATCAGGCCCGCATCATGCATCTTCTTAAACAAAGTAAGTACAGAGTTAGACATCGCCTCATCCATGGTGAAGCGCTCACGTGACCAATCAACTGATGAACCAAGGCGCTTCATCTGCTCAAGGATTGCACCGCCAGACTCGCTCTTCCACTCCCAAACTTTCTTAACAAACTCCTCGCGTCCTAAATCATGACGAGATTTACCACCTGTAGCTAACTGCTTTTCAACAACGTTTTGTGTTGCAATCCCTGCATGGTCCATTCCTGGAAGCCATAGAACTTCAAAACCTTCATGCGCTTCATGCGAGATAAGCAATCTTGAAGAGTTTGATCGAGTGCGTGACCGATATGTAAACAACCTGTCACATTGGGTGGCGGCAGAACAATTGAGAAGGCAGGTTTGCTAGATGATGCGTCCGCTGTGAAGTAGCCGGCACTGACCCACTTTTGATACAGGGTTGCTTCGATATCAGCTGGTGAAAAACTGGAAGCTAGGTCGCCGGACATAAGGAGCAGTCTAGATTACGCGCTCTTCTCCTCTTGACCTTTTACTGGCGTGAGCGCTTTGGAATATCACCAGTTCGTTTAATAAATTGCGGTTGCGCCCCATTTTCGATGCAATCTTTGTTCACAATGACTTTAGCTACATCGCCACGGCTAGGAACGTCATACATCACACTCAAAAGCGTTGATTCCAGGATTGCGCGAAGGGCCACGAGCACCAGTTCCACGATCCAGCGCAAGATCTGCAATCGCAACAAGTGCTGGGCCATCAAACTCTAACTCCACGTATCTAGATCAAAGAGGCGTTGGTACTGCTTCACAAGAGCGTTCTTTGGCTCAGTTAAAATCTGCATGAGTGCTTCTTTGTCCAAGTTCTCAACACTGGTGAGAACTGGCAAGCGGCCAATGAACTCAGGAATCATTCCAAACTTCAAGAGATCCTCAGGCATAACATCGGCCAAAGATATCTTTACGATTCTTATCATTTGCATCTTGCAAAGTGGCATTAAAGCCCACACCTGATTTACCAACACGGCTTTCAATAATCTTTTCAAGTCCAGAAAATGCCCCACCAACAATGAAGAGAACATTAGTTGTGTCGATTTGAATGAACTCTTGGTGTGGGTGCTTGCGACCACCTTGTGGTGGCACAGATGCAACAGTTTCCTTCAAGAATCTTCAATAACGCTTGCTGAACACCTTCACCGGAAACATCTCGAGTAATCGATGGATTCTCAGATTTACGGGCAACCTTATCGATTTCATCGATATAGATAATTCCTGTTTCTGCCTTCTTAACATCGTAATCAGCAGCTTGCAGGAGCTTGAGCAAAATGTTTTCAACATCTTCACCCACATAGCCAGCCTCTGTTAACGCAGTTGCATCAGCGATAGCAAAAGGAACATTGAGCATGCGCGCAAGAGTTTGAGCCATCAGAGTCTTACCGCAACCAGTTGGGCCAAGGAGCAAGATATTTGATTTAGCTAATTCAATTTGATCTTCACGATTACCACTTTGCACGCGCTTGTAATGGTTATACACCGCAACTGACAGTGACTTCTTTGCGCGTCTTGTCCGATGACATATTGATCTAGGAACTCAAAGATCTCTTGTGGCTTAGGAAGCTCTGCAAGACCAAGGGATGAGGCTTCGGAGAGCTCTTCAACGATGATCTCATTACAGAGTTCAATACATTCATCGCAGATATAAACGCCAGGTCCGGCAATGAGTTTTTTAACTTGCTTCTGAGTTTTACCGCAGAAGGAACACTTGAGCAAGTCGCTTGTTTCACCGATTCTGGTCATGGCTAAATTTTAGATCTTTAGCGGTTTTATGTGGGCCCTTTACGCTTATCTCTGTTCGCCCTGAGAATAATTAATAGGCACATGTAGTCTGACAACGAAGAAAATTAGTATTGCTAAACCACAAGAGACGGTATCCCTCATAAGAGCAAAGGGAGCCCGCCTCAAATAGTTTCATAGAAAGATTACTTAGTTGGCTTGGCCTTACGTGATGCCAATACCTGATCGATGATTCCATACTCAACAGCTTCTGCCGCTGTAAGAATCTTGTCGCGCTCGATGTCTTGCGAATCTCTTCAGAAGACTTCACAACGTGGCGTGATAAAAGATCTTCCTGCAGGCGAGTGATTCGATCGATTTCGCGCGCTTGAATTTCAATATCAGATGCCTGACCGCCACCCTCTGATGAAGGTTGGTGAATCAAGATACGTGAGTGCTCTAGGGCGTAACGCTTTCCCTTGTGCACCTCCTGCAAGAATGACTGCGCAGCAGATGCTGCTTGGCCCAAGCAATCGTGCTGATATCTGGGCGCACAAACTGCATCGTGTCATAGATAGCAGTGAGGGCAGTGAAAGATCCACCAGGTGAGTTGATGTAGATCATGATGTCGCGATCTGGATCCATAGATTCCAGAGTCAAGAGCTGGGCCATTACATCGTTTGCAACTGTGTCATCAATTGGCTGACCCATGAAAATGATGCGCTCTTCAAAAAGCTTCGTGTATGGATCTTGGCGCTTGTATCCATAGGCAGTTTTTTCTTCAACAGTTGGAAGAACGTAGCGTGAGTTAATCTCTTGAAATGTCATTACGCTTTCCCTCCTGTGATTTGTCCCAAAGAAGTCACTACATGATCCACAAAGCCGTAATCCTTAGCATCCTTGGCGTTGAACCAATTATCTCGATCTGAGTCTGCAAGAATCTTTTCTAGAGTTTGGCCGGTGTGCAAGGCGTTGAGCTCTGAAAGAGTTTGCTTTGTAATCGCCATCTGCTCTGCCTGAATACGAATATCAATTGCTGTTCCACCAATTCCACCCAGTGGCTGGTGCATCAAGATACGAGAGCTATTAGTTGCATAACGCTTCCCTTAGTTCCAGAGGTGAGAAGGAACTGACCCATTGATGCAGCCATTCCAAAAGTAACTGTTGCAACATCATTTGGAATTAGCTGCATGGTGTCATAAACAGCCATACCCGCAGTTACAGATCCGCCTGGAGAGTTGATGTATAAGAAAATATCTTTCTTTGGATCCAAAGAAGAGAGAAGAAGTAGTTGAGCACAGACCATATTGGCCATCTCATCGCGGACTTCACCTGACAAGAAAACAATGCGCTCTTCAAGCAAGCGGTTGTAAATCTGGTCCTTCATTTTGCTATCTAAATCCACGTGAGTATTCCTCCTCGTTGCAATGTATTACCTGTAGTGACCTTAACAATGTTGCGCACTAAATGCTTCCCAATATCGGCAAAAAGGAGCGTGAAGTGGGCGATGTTCGCTTAGGGCTAAAGAGTTTTAAGCCTCTTCGACTAAATCAGCAGGTGTTGGCTGTGGGCGCAGGGCTTCTAGATCAATGACGCCACCTGATGCATCTTTAACCGTAATACGACCAAGCACTGATGCCAACGCCTTTGCGCGTGTTACTTCTGCAACCAACTGTGAAATCTGACCAGCCTTTTGTAGCTCTTGCGCAAATTGCTCAGGAGCCATTCCATAGCGCTGCGATGTGCGAACTAAGTACTCAGTGAGTTCAATCTCAGTGACCTGAACATCTTCACTTTGAACGATTGCATCGAGAAGGAAATCAGATTTGAGTGATGCACGGACTTCACCATCAACTTCAGCCCGGTGAGCAGCATCTTCTGAGCGTCCTTCACCCTCGAGGTGATCATTAACTTCTAGTTCAACTAGGGCATCTGGGACTGGAATATCTAGATCTGCCAATAGTTTTTCAACCAGGCGATCACGCGCCTGTGTTCCTTGTTCCATCTTCTTCACGCGGCCGAGGCGCTCGCGGAAATCTTCACGAAGCTCGGCCAAAGTATCAAACTCTGAGGCAAGCTTTGCAAAAGCATCATCAACTGGTGGGAGCTCGCGCTCTTTCACAGCCTTAACTGTTGCCTCTACTTCACCCTTTTCACCCTCTTGCTGACCAACAAGCTCAGTTTCAAAGCGCTTTGTATCGCCAACAGTCATACCTATCAAAATCTCATCAAGACCGGCAATCATCTTGTCTGAACCAACTTCATAGGAAAGATCATTTGCCTGCCCGCCCTCAACGCTTTCACCGTTGATAAAGGCGTTCATATCTAGAGTTGCAAAGTCACCGTGAGCAACTGCGCGCTCAACTGTTGTGAGAGTTCCAAAGCGTGTGCGCAATGATTCAACCTGCTCATCAATATCTGCATCAGCCACAACAACATCATCAACTTCAACAGTGATCTTTGAGAAATCAGGCAACGTTACTTCTGGGCGAACATCTACCTCAACAGTAAATACAAGCTTCTCGTTATCAACGAACTCTTTAACATCAACAACGGGGCGTCCGATGACAGCCACGGTGTGTTCACGAGCTGCCTGGCCATAGAAATCTGGAAGAGCTGCGTTGATGGCCTCATCGAGAACAGTCCCACGGCCGACGCGCTGATCAATCATCGATGCAGGAACTTTGCCTTTGCGAAAACCAGGAATGTTTACTTGTGTTGCTACCTTCTTGTAAGCATCGGCAACGTGTGTAGTCATTTCACTGTAAGCAACTTCAATATCGAGGCGAACGCGTGTTGGGGAAAGTGTCTCGATGGTGCTTTTCACAAATACTCCTCAGTGAGCTAACAAGTTAAAAGGAACTGGTCGGGGCGGGGAGATTCGAACTCCCGATCTCCTGCTCCCAAAGCAGGCGCGCTAGCCACTACGCTACGCCCCGAGGCGCAAAGCGAGAGTCTAGAGGAGATTTCACTCATCTCTTACCGACCCAGTACCTTTAGCCCTACGCACCACATGCGGGTGTAGCTCAATGGTAGAGCCCCAGCCTTCCAAGCTGGCCATGCCGGTTCGATCCCGGTCACCCGCTCCACGTAATTATCCGATGGAACCGACCTTAGTTATTAGGGCGGCACCGCTGAAAGTAAGAATTGCTGTCGAAATAGAACTATTCATATCTATTACTCGAACATGTAGAAGATTGCTAGTTGCAACGGAAGTTATTGTCCCCATTATTTGAAATTGAATATGACGGCCAAACGCTCCATTTACAAGGTTTGTCGTATCAGTCGAAAAGATTTGAGAATGAAATGCAGTTGAACTTCCAACTGATGCAATCTCAAGACCGATTGAAAGATTTGAAGGATTAGGACCAGAAAAGGTGCCATCTAAAATAATTTGGAAAATAAAAGAACCATTATCCGCAGCACTTCCGAAATTCACCCAAACACTTTCACCAAGAACAGAGGCACTTGAGAGGGAGAATGGGGTCAGCGTCACCCACTGCGCACTAGAAATCCCCGCAGCCCCCGCACTACCCGTAGCGCCGGTTCCTCCAGTAGCACCAGAGCTTCCTGTTAATCCAGTATCTCCTTTAACTCCTTGTGATCCTGTGGCACCTGTTAAGCCAGTGTCACCTTTACTTCCATTCGTTCCATTTGTACCTGCTGTACCTGTGTCACCTTTAACTCCAGCAGTTCCATTTGTCCCTGCACTTCCTGCTAAACCAGTTGCTCCTGTTTCACCTTTAGCACCAGTTGCACCTACAGGGCCTGTGGCACCTGTGTAACCAGTTGATCCAGTTGCACCCGTTAAACCTGTAGCACCCTTTGCCCCATCAGCGCCTTTTGCTCCATCAGCACCTTTTATCCCATCTATTCCGTTCGTTCCATTAGAACCCGTTAATCCTTGTTCTCCTGTGTTTCCCTTAGCTCCATCAATGCCAGCAGCTGGTACAACTACATCCTTTGTGTCAGCAATTCGCAATGTAGTTGCTAACTTCCACACCCCTTTTGTTTTGGGCCCATAGAGATTTGCATTCTTACTATCAATATAGAAATCACCATCTATACCTACTGTTTTTATTGGAATTCCGCTGCCACTTAAAATCGTGTTAGGTATTGATGTTGAAGATCGTCCAGCTTCTTTAACAACAAGTGAGGTCTTACCGGCAGGAAGTGCTTGTGGACTACTGATTAATGTTGTTATCAAAGCTAATGCGATGAGGGTTGTTTTAGTTTTCATGAGAGTCCTGGTTTCTAGAGGTCTGGGAAAGTTCTGAGAACCAGTGTGAAACAGGTAAGTAAAGCTCCAAATAGGGCGCCCCATGGCAGGTGTTGAGCCTAGAGATTGGGTAGCCCCTATAAAGATAATAAAAACTCACACAATGTTCTAAGGCTTGCCTATTACTTTTTTGAACATATGGGAGTTAATTACGGATAGGAACGGTCCAAATCACTCACTTCTCTATAGCTAGATCCTCCTAAGGGTGAAAACCCGCCACATTGATGAGAATGTGGCGGGTTTTCTTTATCTCCAGAGCGTTAATGGCAAGATGGGCTTATGAATATTCATATCGGTAGTGATCACGCAGGCCTTGAGTTAAAGAGCGCACTTGTTCAATACCTAGAATCCAAAGGCCATAAGGTCACTGACCACGGACCACATGAATATGACGCTTTAGATGATTATCCCGATTTCTGTATTCCAGCAGCTGTTGCGACGGTTAAAGATGCCGGTTCACTTGGCATCGTTTTAGGTGGCTCTGGTAACGGTGAACAGATTGCTGCCAACAAAGTTACAGGTGTGAGAGCAGCTTTAGCGTGGAGCGTTGAAACCGCCCAGCTAGCAAAAGAGCACAACAATGCAAATGTGGTCGGTATTGGTGGGCGTATGCATTCAATAGATGAGTGCAAAAAGATTATTGATGCTTTTATCCAAACACCATTTACCAACGATGAGCGTCACGTGCGCCGCATCAACAAGATCTCTACTTACGAAAATACATCAAATCAGTAACTTGGTGATCTTTATCAATCCCCTGATCTTCAAAACGTGTTACCGGGCGTGACTCGGGTTTTTCAATAACTCCCCCAGTAAATAATAAGGATGTAGCAAAAACTTCTTGCATACTGATTGCATAGGGCGCCCAATCAGTTGCAATGTGGATATAGCCGCCCTTTTTTAACTTTGGGTGAATAAGTGAAAGAAAACCTTCATTGACAATTCGCCGCTTATTGTGTTTTTTCTTTGGCCAAGGATCTGGAAAATAGAGATGGATTGCATCAAGTGATTCATCTTCAAACATGTGGGGTAAAACGATATGAACATCATCTTCAATTACGCGCAGATTCTTTAAGTCATTTTCCACAATGCGGCCTAATAGTTTGCCAATGCCTGGTGGGTGCACATCAACGGCGATGTAGCCATTGTTAGGGTGATTTTTAGCGATGATGGCAGTGGCTTCCCCCATGCCAAAACCGATCTCCATAATGATTTTTTCACTAGTGGGAAATATCTCTTTTAGATTTACTCTCTTTCCTTCAACAGCAATCCCATACCTAGACTGTAATTCTTCTTTTGCAGCACGTTGGGCCTGGGTAATGCGAGAGCCCCGGATGCTATAGCTACGTACCGAAGGGCGTTCCATGTCCTTACTCTGTCATGGTTGGATTGGAACCTACAAAAGCCCCCATCCATTAAGAGGAGTTACAAGTGCCAGGTCTGAATTTGAGCCGTACTGAAGCAAAAGATCGTGCGGAGCATCTTTACGTAAACAGCTATGCAGTAACCCTGGATGTAACAAAGGGTGAAGAGACCTTCTACTCAAAATCAGAGGTTTCATTTACGTGCAACAAGCCTGGCTATGCCACCTTTATTGATGCAGTGGGACGCAGTGTCATAAGCGCCACTCTTAATGGCACAGCAGTTGATATTTCTAACTTTGATGGCGAAAGTATTTTCCTCACCAACTTAGCACACGATAACTCTCTTGTGATTGAGATGGAGGCCGAGTATTCAAAATCAGGTGAAGGTCTGCAGCGCTCAGTTGATCCAGCCGATGGTGAAGTTTATTTGTACTCACAAGGTGAGACTGCGTATATCCGCAATATGTTTGCCTGCTTTGATCAACCATCTCTTAAAGCTACTTTTACTCTTACAGTCACAACACCTGGTCATTGGGAAGCGGTTTCAAATAACCCGGTTGAGTCAAAAACAACTAAGGGTGAGTTAGTTGAATGGAAGTTCACAACAACTCCTAGAATTCCAACGTATCTAGATGCACTCATCGCAGGACCGTATCAATCTGTGCATGACGTCTATAAGGGTGAAAAAGAAATCCCTCTTGGAATCTATTGCCGTAAATCAATGATGCAGTACTTAGACCCTGAAGATATTTTTCTTGTTACCAAGCAGGGCTTTGAATACTTTGAAAAGGTATTTGGTCTGGCATATCCATTTGAAAAATACGATCAAATTGCAGTTGTTGACTTCAACTTTGGTGCAATGGAAAACGCTGGTGCAGTCACATTCCGTGAAGAAGTTCTGGTCTTTCGCTCTCATATGCCGGAAAAGTCATACCTATCTCGCGCCAACGTTATCCTGCATGAAATGGCACATATGTGGTTCGGCGACATGGTCACCATGTCCTGGTGGGATGACCTATGGCTCAATGAATCATTTGCTGAATGGGCTTCTTACCTAGCTCTGACTGAGGCAACGAGATTTAACGGTGCTTGGACTGAGTTCAATAGTGCACGTAAGAATGGGGCATATCGCCAAGATCAACTCTCAACTACCCACCCGATCATCGCTGACATGGTGGATATGGAAGCTGTAAACGCAAATTTTGATGGAATTACGTATGCCAAAGGTGCATCGGTATTGCAACAACTTGTAGCCCACGTTGGTCGCCCACAATTTATTGCAGGATTGCAAAAATATTTTGCTAAGCATGCGTGGGGTAACACAACACTCAATGACTTATTAGTCGAGCTTGAAGCAGCAAGTGGTCGCAAGTTAGACAGTTGGGTTCATACCTGGCTACAAACTGCAGGTGTTAACACCTTGCGCCCACAGCTAGAAACTGATGGAGACACATACGCAAGCGTTGTCATTTCACAGGAAACACCACTTGTTCCTGCAGGTTCTCAAGAGCTACGCCCTCACCGCCTTGCCGTTGGTCTTTATGACATCAGTGGAGATTCACTCAACTTACGTAAATCTGTTGAACTAGATGTTGTGGGTGCAAGCACGGTAGTTACAGAGTTAGCTGGTGAAAAAGTTGCAGATCTTTTGCTTATCAATGATCGTGATCTTTCCTATGCAAAACTGCGCTTTGATGATCGCTCCATCGCAACGCTGAAGAAATACCTAGGTCGCTTAAATTATCCATTGGCTCGCGCGCTGTGCTGGGCATCAATTTGGGACATGCACCGCGATGCACAGATCTCTTCAGCAGATTTTATTGAAATAGCGTTATCTGGTTTAACTGGAGAAAACGATGATGCCATCGTCAACATTGTTATTGGCCAGCTGGGCACATCTGTTGAAGCTTACGCCTCCGAAGCTAATCGCAATAAGTACCGCGAGCGCTTAGCTGCTGGATTCTGGAAACTTCTGCATGCAAGTGCCCCAGCCAGCGACTTACAACTTCTCTATTCACGCGCTTTTGCTGCTAACGCCCACACTCAAGAACAGATTAAGAATGTGCGCGGGATATTAAATGGTGAAATCAAGGGTCTTAAAGTTGATACAGATCGACGCTGGGACTTCCTGATTGCACTCACTGAGCGCGGGGCAACTACCCCAGCAGAGCTAGATGCAGAGTTAGCCTCAGATAACACAACAACTGGAAACCTTTTCTACCAAAGCGCAAAAGCTGCAACACCCAATGCCGAAGCAAAGGCATCTGCATTTAATAGTGTGATGAGCCAAGATGTTCAAACTTCACTTCGCTCTGCCTTAGTTGCCGGTTTCCAACGCCCTATCCAGCGCCATCTGCTGGCTCCATTCGTCGATCTCTACTTCGACAATTTACTTTCAGAGTGGGAATCAAAGTCTTATGAAGGCGCAGCCAAGTTTGTAACTGGGATGTATCCAAGCTGGATTATTACCCAGGCAACATTGGATAAAACCAATGCTTGGTTAAATGGTATTGGAAAAGATGCTCCTGCTGTGCTTCGCAAACTAGTCAAGGAATCACAGGATGGAATTATCCGTGCTTTGAAGGTTGCGGCTCTAGATAATTAATTAATTGAAGAAACTGAAGATTGTGGTTTTTCTTTTCGCGGAGCTGATGCCAGCCACGATAGAAGTGCAATCAGCACAAAGAGTCCAAGGGGAATTACCACAAAAGTAAATACGGTTTCGGCAACGCTCAATCCTGGGCCTGGGACATAGCCATCTTCAAGGGCGCTCAACAGTAATTGCATGGGATAAGTATAAATGCTTTAAGCAGTAGCTGCTGCCACACCAAATGGCTCTAAGTACTGCAACCACCTGGAATTAGTTTGACCAGTTCCAAGGATTCTCCATGCTGCGCCAACTGGCTCGCGTGGAAGTTTGCGCAATCTCCAACCTATTTCTTTGAGCTGCTTATCTGCCTTTAAGTGATTGCACTTGTGACAAGCAGAAACTACGTTCTCCCAATTGTGACCACCACCACGACTACGTGGAATGACGTGATCAATGGATGTGGCAGGTGCGGTGCAATACACACAGCGTCCGCCATCTCTGGCAAAAATTGCCCGCCGAGATAGGGGAACTGCATGGCGATAAGGAATGCGAACAAACTTATTAAGGCGAATAACTGACGGTAGTTCTATCTCACCACCGGAGAAATGTAGGACTGATCCGGAATCTTCAATCATTGTTGCCCGGTGATTGAGCACAAGGATGAGGGCACGGCGTTCAGTAATAACACCTAGTGGTTCATAGGTGGCATTGAGCACCAGCGTCCGAGACATCACTTTCCTCTTTCTTTGCCTTGAGCAATTGGTTTATCTTGCCTCAAAACACCCGAGCGCGTGGGCATTGACTAGCGATATTTAGGTAAAGATTTGGATAAAGTCTGACTTCTATGAACGATTCACTGCAAAACGCCCTGGACTGGATAAGCGGAACCCCCTGCGGGTGGCCATCATTCTTCTCTCGGCCATGATTTCCCAAGCCTTTGGAAGCCGCGCAATCGAGCGGGCGATGAATCGATTAGCAACAGCTGATCTTGTCCCCGGTCCGCGCAACATCGTTGCCCGTCAAAAAGAGCGCGCTCGCACCATTGGTGGAGTTCTATCCAGCACTCTAAAAACTGTTATCTGGGTTGTTGCTGTGGCAATGGCCCTAGGTGAGTTTGGTTTTAACTTAGGACCTTTGATTGCATCTGCTGGAATTTTAGGTGTTGCACTGGGTCTTGGTGCACAGACCCTGGTTCGAGATGTTCTGTCTGGAATCTTTATGTTGGTTGAAGATCAATATGGTGTTGGTGACCAGGTAGATGTTCTTGAAGTCCAAGGTGTTGTTGAAAAGGTTGGTTTGCGCGTGACATGTGTGCGCGATAAAAAAGGAACGCTGTGGTATTTGAGAAATGGTGAAATTCTAAAGGTTGGGAATCAATCTCAATCTGGTTGATTGACCATGGCAGCTGCCGCCATCTCTAGGTAACTCCACAACTGCTCACGAAGTTCAGGCTTCATCTCCACACCATCAACGGCTGTGCGCATTGCTTTGATCCACGCATCGTGTGCTGCGATATTGATATGAAACTGCGCATGGCGCATGCGAAGCCGTGGATGTCCACGGTTTTCTTGATAGGTAGTTGGTCCGCCCCAGTATTGTTCTAAAAACCATTGCAAGCGCAGTGCTGCAGCCTTTAAATCACTCTCTGGATACATCGGGCGCAAAATCGGATCGAGGGCCACCTGGGCATAGAACTGAGAGACTAAATCGGTAAAGAAAGCTTCTCCACCTATTTCTTCATAAAAACTGCTCATGTTCTAAGGCTAGCCATGTCCGTGCCCTTAGCAATCTGCAAAACGAAATAAGTAGTGATGAGACAAAAAGTGCCACTGACATAAAACGCTGCTGCATAATCACCAAACTTCACTCGCACAACTGCTGCGCCAAAAGCTGCAATAGCACCACCAATTTGATGGCCTGCAAAGACCCAGCCGTAAATAACCGTTGCACGCTCTGGACCCAAAATCGTTCTACACAACATCACTGTTGGTGGAACTGTTGCCACCCAGTCCAGACCATAAAAAATGACAAAGACAAGTGTGGATGCTTGAACGGAAGAGAAAAGAATGGATGGAAGTAAAAACAGTGAGAGTCCACGAAGTCCGTAGTAGAAAAAGAGAAGCTTGCGTGGATCATATTTATCAGTTAACCAACCTGAGAAAATAGTGCCGATCACATCAAAGACTCCCACTAAAGCTAGAAGAGATGCAGCAACTACTTGACCCATCCCATGATCATGGGCTGCTGGGATAAAATGCGTTCCAATTAAACCGCTAGTAGATAAACCGCAAACAAAAAATGAACCAAAGAGATACCAAAAATCTTTGTGAGCGCTTGCCTCTTTTAATGTAACAATTGCTAAACGTGCTGCATTCATTTCAGAGCGGGCCTGTGGTGTCCAATCATCAGGAGCGCCATACGGTAAAAGCCCAAGATCTGATGGTTTCTCACGAAGGAATACATAGATCATTGGAACCATAAATAGAGCTGCAAATCCAATAGTTACACCAATCGATTTCCATCCATATATCCCCGATAAACGTGTAAGGCCTGGCATAAAGATCAACTGTCCCATTGCTGAAGCAGCAGTAAGTCCACCAATAACTAATCCGCGGCGTTTAACAAACCAGCGGTTAGCAACTGTTGCAGCAAAGACAAGTGCCATGGATCCTGTGCCAACACCAACAACGACGCCCCATGTTGCAATCAACTGCCACGGTGCATGTATTTGAGTAGTTAAGAAAGCACCAGTACTTACCGTTGTGAGTGCACCCATCACTACTTTTCTCACCGTAAAGCGCTCCATGAGCGCTGCTGCAAAAGGTGCGGTTAATCCGTAGAGAAGGACGTTAATTGCAATTGCTAGTGAGATCTGATCACGGTTCCAACCAAAAGCATCCTGTAAGGGAAGGATGAGGACAGCCGGCGCAGATCTAAATCCTGCAGTTGCCACCAAAGTAAAGAAAGTAACAATTGCCGCAATCCATGCTGGGTGAATTCTGCGGTTAGTTTTCAATTTTCATAATCCTTTGTGACGCAACGGCTAATGCGCTCACTGGAATTGCTGCACATAAGCATAACCAACCATAACTTAAGGTCCCGATAATCACACCGGCTATTGCTCCCCCGCCAGCGCCAGCTAAGTTCATTACTAAATCACTAGCCCCTTGGGATGCTGGTCGCATTTCAACCGAGACTGATTCAGATAAATAGGCAGAGCCTGCAATAAGTGTGCAGGACCAACCCAGACCAAGTAAGAAAAGACCAATTCCAAGTCTTACCGCATCATCTGCCGCCGCAGTGCCAGAAACAAGAGTTGAAAGCAACAAGATGGTTATACCAATTTGGATTACACGCACACGCCCAAGGCGATCACTCAAAGATCCAACAAGTGGAGAAAATGCATACATTCCTAAAACGTGAACGCTAATGACAAAACCAATAATTTGAAGTGAAACATCAACGTGCTTCATATGAATAGGCGTCATCACCATCACTGAAACCATCGCCACGTGCCCAATTGCAATAGCACTAATAGCAAACAACGCCTTTGGATTAGAGCGAATATGAGAAAGTGCAGCTTTAGTGGAGCCTTTATGTTGTTTTACGTTGGCCTGTTTTTCAGCTATTAAGTAAGGATCAGGGCGAAGGAAGAGTTGAATGACCACAGTTGCAAATATCAATGTGGCGGCAGAGATCATGTATGGGCCAACAAGTGCTGGCAGATTGAAGCGCTCTGCCAAACGACCTGCTGGATCCATTAGATTAGGACCCGCAACTGCGCCAATAGTTGATCCCCAAACAACAAATGAGAGTTGTTTTGCGCGGGTTTCATCAGTTGCTAAATCTATAGCTGCAAAGCGGGCTTGGTAACCAGAAGCAGATGCTGCTCCAACTAAGAAAGTTCCTAGCAACATGAAAAAGATATTTTTATGCGCACCGCCAACAACTGCACTAATAGATCCAACAACACCTGCAACATAACCAACAGAGAGTGAGAGCCCGCGACCACCACGGGCAGTTAAGCGGGCAAGTGGCAACGCCATAGCAGCTGCGCCTAAAACAGAGAAAGTCTGAGCAAGCCCAGCTAATGTTTCAGAATTGGTAATGGAGGAAACAAGAAGTGAACCTGCTGCAACCGTGCCTGCAACGCCAATGCCATTTAAGACTTGGGCAGTTGCCAGCGTGCGAACTACTTTCTGTTGCAGCGCTGTATTTGGCATTAAGAAACTAATCTGACCCAAGCAGCGGTATCAGTGGGCAATGTGTGAGCAGTTATTGGCCCACTTGCAACTAGTACTTGTGAATTGGGTGGAAGTTGGATAGGTGCACCAAAGTTGATGTAACAAGCAAAATCTCCAGGGCGCTCAAATGCAACAACATCAGCTCCCGCTTCAATCCACTCCATAGGACCATCGCCTAAGCCTTCTTCACCTTTTCGAATCGACAGTGCGCTTCGATACATAGACAAGGTTGATCCTTCAACACCATCTTGTGTGTCAACGGCATAAGTTCCCCACCACGATGATTGCGGTAACCATGCTTGCTCTGGTTTTAGCGCAGCATTAGTTGAGAAACCAAAAGCACCAGCTGGATTGGAAGTCCATGGCATTGGAACTCGGCAACCATCGCGGCCACGATCTGAAAAACCACTCATCTTCCAACGTGGATCAGTGAGACGATCTTGCGGAATATCGCGCACTTCAGGAACTGCTAACTCTTCACCTTGATACAAATATGTTCCACCAGGTAGAGCTAGCGTCATTAGCGCAGCACTGCGAGCACGCAATGTGCCACGCGCAATATTGAGCTTCTTAGGGTCTCCTTGGCGAGAAAGTGTTGTGTCACCATGATTAGTAAGTCCAAGATCTAGGCGATCAACTGAGCGCACAACATCGTGGTTGTTAAAGACCCACGAGGTAGGTGCTCCAACTTCTTCCAGCGCATCAATTGAGTTATTAATCTTTCTCTTAATCTCTTTGGCATCCCAGAGCGTTGTTAACATCTCGAAGTTAAATGAGTTCTGTAGTTCATCTGATCGCACATAGCGCGCAATGCGCTCTGCAGGGCTTACCCACGCTTCAGCTACTGCCATGCGATCTCCTGGATATGAATCAAGAATTGTGCGCCATGCACGATAAACATCGTGGACGCCCTCTTGATCCCAGAAAGGTTTGTGTTCTGTGCCCAGCATGGCCGCTGCTGGATCTTTTCTAATATCTGGCAAGCCTTTTTCTTTAAACATTCCGTGGGCAACATCGATACGAAAACCTGCAACGCCACGATCTAGCCAGAACTTTAAAACTTCTTCAAAGTGGGCAACAACTTCTGGGTTTTCCCAGTTAAGGTCAGGTTGTTCAACAGCAAAGAGATGTAAATACCACTGCCCTGGTTTTCCATCGGCTTCAATGACGCGCTCCCATGCACAACCACCAAAAACTGCTTCCCAATTATTTGGTGGTAAATCACCGTTAGTGCCTTTTCCTTCACGGAAGATGTAGCGATCGCGCTCAGGTGAACCAGGTCCTGCCTTTAGCGCTGCCTGAAACCACTTGTGATCACTTGAAGTGTGGTTAGGAACAATGTCAACGATTAACTTAATTCCACAATCATTTGCTTCTTTAATGAGCTGCTCTGCTTGGGCCAAAGTTCCATAATCAGCTTCGATATCCATGTAGTCAGAGACGTCATAACCATGATCGTGCTGAGGTGATGGATACCAAGGAGAGATCCAAATAGCATCGATACCTAACTCTTTTAAATATGGAAGACGTGAGCGAATACCTTCAACATCGCCAATCCCATCACCATTTGAATCAGCATAGGAGCGTGGATAAATCTGGTAAGTAACCGCATCACGCCACCATGGGCGCTCTTTGCGTGATGCTAAAGGCGACATTATTACTCTGTCTCCAGGTATTTAGTTAGGAATGCGCGTTGTTCATCGCTCATGGGAGAAGATTTCTTAGTGCTCATGTCCACAGTGACTTGCACAGTTTTCACACGTGCCACAACTTCACCCTTCATCTTTATCTCATAAGTCATTGTGAAAGAAGAGTTACCAATGGCACTGACCCACAGTTCGATATCTAAGAAAGTATCGCCATCATAAATAGGAGCAATGAAATCAACTTCAGCGCGGGCAACAACCATCTCTAAAATGCCAGACCAGGCAAAGCGGGCTTCTTGGGCATAGGTTAAATAGACAGCGTTATTAACATGACCAAAAGCATCTAGATCATCCCAGCGGACGTATTGCTTACTTTGATATCTCATTTATCGAGTCAACTTTCTATATGTAACGCGATGTGGACGTGCCGCATCTGCTCCCAATCTTTGAATCTTATTTGCTTCATAGGATTCGAAGTTTCCTTCAAACCAGAACCATTTTGAATCACCCTCATAGGCCAAGATGTGAGTTGCTACGCGGTCAAGAAACCATCGATCGTGGGAGATAACCACAGCGCAGCCAGGAAACTCTAGAAGTGCGTTTTCTAGTGAGCCCAGAGTTTCAACATCTAAATCATTTGTTGGCTCATCCAGGAGTAATAGGTTTCCACCTTGCTTAAGTGTGAGAGCCAAGTTCAAACGGTTGCGCTCACCTCCCGATAAAATTCCAGTTGGCTTTTGTTGATCCGGGCCTTTAAAACCAAAGCAAGAAACATAGGCACGTGAAGGCATTTCCACTTGGCCGACCTTAATGAAATCAAGGCCATCAGAGACAACTTCCCAGAGAGTTTTCTTTGGATCAAGGCCACCACGGGACTGATCGACGTAGGAAATCTTTACAGTTTCACCAATCTTCACAGTTCCAGAATCTGGTGTCTCAAGACCGAGCAGAGTCTTAAACAGCGTTGTTTTACCGGCGCCATTTGGCCCAATGACTCCCACAATTCCATTGCGTGGCAACGTAAAGGAAAGTCCATCGATGAGAATACGATCACCAAAGCCCTTAGTCAGATTCTCCACTTCAACAACAACATTACCTAGACGTGGTCCAGGTGGAATCTGGATTTCTTCAAAATCGAGTTTGCGCATCTTGTCAGCTTCCGCTGCCATCTCTTCATAGCGGGCAAGACGGGCTTTAGATTTAACTTGGCGGCCCTTAGCGTTCTGGCGCACCCATTCAAGCTCTTCAGTTAAACGCTTTGCGCGCTTGGCATCTTTTTGGCCTTCAACCTTTAAACGCGCTGACTTTGTTTCAAGGTAGGTGGTGTAGTTGCCTTCATAAGGATAGGCACGACCACGGTCGAGTTCTAGGATCCATTGAGCAACATTGTCCAAGAAATATCTATCGTGCGTGATCGCAACTACGGCGCCAACATATTTATTTAAATGTTGTTCTAACCACAATACAGATTCAGCATCTAGGTGGTTAGTTGGCTCATCAAGAAGTAGTAGATCTGGGGCTTGCAAGAGTAGTTTGCACAACGCCACACGGCGCTTTTCACCACCAGATAAAACAGAGACATCGGCATCAGCCGGTGGGCAACGAAGTGCATCCATAGCTTGTTCTAACTGTGAATCTAACTCCCAAGCATTGCGGTGATCGAGTTGTTCTTGTAGCTCACCCATTTCAGCCAATAACTTGTCATAGTCAGCATCTGGGCTAGACATCTCATCACTAATTGCATTGAAGCGATCAAGCATTGCAACTGTTTCTGCCACGCCTTCTTTAACGTTATCAATGACGTTTTTAGATTCATTTAACTGAGGCTCTTGAAGTAAGATTCCAACGGTGTAACCGGGAGTTATGTATGCCTCACCATTTGAAGGTTGCTGTAATCCAGCCATGATCTGAAGAACTGTGGACTTACCGGCACCGTTAGGTCCGACCACGCCAATCTTGGCCCCTGGATAAAACATAATCGTGACGTCATCAAGGATGACCTTGTCACCATGCGCTTTACGCGCCTTCTTCATCGTGTAAATGAACTCAGCCATAAGATGAAACCTTATCGTTATGTGTCGGTAGACTTAGCATTCACGACCCCCTACAGGCGCCTGTAGCTCAGTCGGATAGAGCACCCGCCTTCTAAGCGGGTTGTCGCAGGTTCGATTCCTGCCAGGCGCGCATCAGTTTTAAAACATAAAAGAACCCAGGGCTACCCTCGCGGCCCTGGGTTCTTTTATCTAGTTATTGAGTTTTTAGATTACTTGTTTGCTCGAGCGATTAGTTCTTTCGCCTTAGCGAGGAATGTTCCTTCGATAACAATGAAGCCGGTCGAGGCTGCACCTAGTGAACACTCTGGTGACAAGAGGTACTCAGCAACTTGAACAACAGCTGCTCCCTTTGCCTTGTCTGCATATGAAGTCTCTAGCAACATGTAGCTGACAACTCCAATTGGGTATGCCCCTGCCACCTTCGTGTTGTAGTCAAAAGTAACAATTCCGTCAGCAGCTTGCTTTGCCTCACCTAGGAACGCTGATGTTGCAGCTGAATCTGGGTATGTGAAGTTACCTGATGCGTTACCAATGTATGCAGCACGCAGACCAAATGATGTTCCCCATTGCTTTTCTGCATATGTGATTGAGTATGGAGACTTTGAAGCAAGTGTTGCAACACCCTGTGAACCATTTGCACCAACAATGCGACCGATGTTTGCAGTGTCGTTGATGTTTCCTGGGAAGGCAGTTGTGAATGCATCGTTAGCTGGCTTTGTCCACACTGTTGGAGCCACACCATTCATGAAGCGTGTGAAATTGTTTGAAGTTCCTGAAGTGTCTGAACGGAAAACAACCTTGATTGGCTTGTCAGGAAGTGTGTAGTAAATGGTTTTTACAGCTTCACGAAGAACAATTGGCTTACCGTCCTTGTCCACAGCAACGTTTCCTGATGCAGTCTTCTTGTAAACAGTTGACTTTACAGAGCGGTTGTTATCAGCAACGATCGCTGGATCGTTCCACTTTGTAATTTGACCAGCGAAGATCTTTGCAACTGTAGCTGAAGAAAGGTAGATGTCCTTCTTTGCAGGTAGGTTAACTAGAACTGCAATTGGAGCAGCAACGATTGGTGCATGGAAAATTGTTGAGCGCTTGTTGGCGCCTGTGTGTGCTGAATCTGAAAACCAAAAATCTCCAATTTTATTGTCGGAGTTGTTCTTGCCTGTTCCTGAACCGGTTGAAGTGTAAACATATGAGTGACCGGTCTTCTTAGCAAAGCCTGCTTTGCAAGCTTCTACTAGAGGAACCACAAATGATGCACCTGAGCCAGCTAGATCAACAGCGTGTGCTGGTTGCGCAGATGAAACTGCGATTAACGCGGCAATAACAAGTGCCTTTGCCTTAATTGAAAACTTCATTTAATACCTTTCGTAGGAGGGTAAGACGTTTACGAAAGGAAAACTACTTAGGCCAAGTTAATCTAAGGCAAGGTGTTGGTGAACAGAAGCCTTACCTTAAGTGAACAACAGGTGTCATCCGAAGCGGCCTGTAACGTAGTCCTCGGTGCGCTTATCACTTGGATTCGAGAAGATTTTGCTCGTTGGGGCGGTCTCAACCATGACTCCCGGGCCACCGTCAGATAAGAAGAAGGCTGTGTAATCGGCAACGCGAGCGGCCTGCTGCATATTGTGAGTAACAATGACGATAGTCATTGATTTGGCCAACTCTGAGATTGTCTGTTCAATTCTAAATGTAGATCCTGGGTCAAGGGCCGAGCATGGCTCATCCATCAAAAGAACTTGAGGCTCTACGGCCAAGGCGCGTGCAATACATAGACGTTGTTGCTGGCCACCAGAGAGTGCGCCTCCGTGCTCGCCAAGGCGATCTTTAACCTCATTCCACAGACCTGCACGTTGCAGACAAGACTCGAGAAGCTCATCTGTGTTGCTTTTCTTTATCTGAGCAAGCTTGAGTCCAGATAAAACATTTTCTCCAATAGTCATTGAAGGGAAAGGGTTTGGCTTCTGAAAAACCATTCCAACGCGAAGACGGATCTTTGTAACATCTGTTCCAGGGGCGTAAATATCTTGTCCGTCGAGTAGAACTTCACCGGCAAGTGCTGCTGTTGGAATGAATTCATGCATGCGGTTAAGGGTTCGCAAATATGTTGATTTTCCACAGCCTGAAGGTCCAATCAAGGCTGTGACAGTACCTGCAGCAAAATCCAATGAAACATCTGAGAGAACATGCTTAGTACCAAACCATGCGTGCACTCCACGTGTCTCAAGGCCCGTACCAAGAAGGCTTGTCCCTGGGACTCGCTGCTCACGGTTACCTGCAACTGATGCAAGTGATGATGGCGTCGTTGTCTGCATTTTTTTCTCCATATTGTTATCGTTGTTTGAACTCTCTGTCACTGTCATCTCACACTGCCCTTCTACCGCTTAAGTACCGGGCAAGTCCGAAGAGAACAAAAATCAGAATGAGCAAGATCAGCATTCCGCCCCACGCTCTTGCATAGGCCTCTTCTGTTCCACCTGTAAGAAAAGCTTTCCAAATATAAAACGGCAGCGAGCCCATAGGCCCTGAAGTCGGATTGAAGTTAAGTGCATCTGCTCCGCCTGAAACAAGAAGAATGGGGGCAGTTTCTCCGATGATGCGGGCAATTCCAAGGATTACCGCAGTAACCAATCCGCTCTTGGCAGCAGGAACCACCACGCCAGAAACTGTGCGCCACTGGGTGGCTCCCAGTGCTACTCCAGCTTCTCGAAGCTCATTGGGAATTAAAAGAAGCATCTCTTCAGCTGTTCTTGCAATAGTTGGAATCATCAAGATACTCAAGGCTAATGAGCCCATTAATCCATTTAACTCCTGAGTTATTGGAATAACTAAAATCGAAAGGATAAAAAGGCCGGCAACGATTGATGGAACACCGCTCATTGCTTGAACAAGAAACTTAATCGGGCGAGCTAACTTTCCACGGATCTCAGTTAAGTAAAGTGCGGTTAAAAGACCAATTGGGAAACTAACAATTAGCGCGCCGCCCACCATAATGATGGTTCCAACTAATGCATGTAAAAGTCCACCTGCCTGAACTGGATCATTTACAGAGGCCTGTGTCATGTCATTGGTAAACATTCCAAAGTGGATTCCCTTGTAACCCTTGAGCACCACAGTTGAAACGATACTCACAATGGGAATCAAGGTGATGGTCATCGCAAGAAGTGCAAAGCTGCTCAGCAGAGAATCCTTTGCAGCAGCTAAATCACGAAGCCGCAGTTGCTGTGCAAAAATCACAAGGCTTGCAAAGAAAAAGTATGCAGCAGCAAAACCCAGCTTGCCACTTAGCCCGGTAAGTTCTATAGCCGCCCCTGCGAGCAAGCCGGCTAGAACTAATAAGGAGGCAGTAGCCATTCGCTGTGCCTTTGATGTGCCCCAAGGCATTTGAGGTTTCGGAATAGTGGATTGAGTCATCGTCCTTTTTTCCCAAACTTATTGATGAGCACGTCAGAAATAGCATTTACGGTCAAAGTAAGAAGGAACAAAACAAGGCCTGCTGCCATAAGTGCATTAACTTCTTCTGGTCCAGCCTCACCAAACTTGAGAAGAATCAATGAAGCAACGTTTCCGCCGGCACCAAATAACACTTGCCAGTTAATTTGGTAGACAACGTTGAGCACGGTATAGACAGCAACAGTTTCACCCATCGCTCGTCCAAGCCCCAACATCGCCCCACCCACTACACCGCCACGGCCATAAGGAATTACAACTGCTCGAATCATTGCAAGTTTGGATGCACCTAATGCATATGCTGCCTGCACGCGATCCAATGGTGTTTGATCAAAGATCTCGCGCGAAATCGCTGTGACAATCGGAATAATCATGATTGCCAGTACAAGACCTGCAATAAAAGGAGAGCGTTCAAAAATAGGTGCAGGCACATCAAAGAACGGTATAAATCCTAGATATTTATTGAGAAGTTTTGCCCAGTATTCAGCGCTTCCCATCAAAACTATGAAACCCCAAAAACCAAAGAGGAGCGAGGGAAAGGCTGCCATGAGATCGATGAGAGAGACCAGAATTTTCTTTGCAGAACCACGAGCATAAAAAGTTAAGTACAGCGCGCTAAGAACCGCGATTGGCACACCAACGATAATTGCAATAAAAGCTGACAAGAAAGTACCAATGAGCATTGCGCCAAGACCGAAAGTACTTTCGGCGACTTTACCCTCGGCATCTTGCAACACTTCCCATTTAGATTCTGTAATGAAGGAGAGCTGTTCAACACGCAAGACACTTATTCCTTTAAGTGAAAGGAACAGTGCAATCAAACCGAGAATTACTAGAGAGGTCATGCCTCCGATAGTTACAACGATGCGGAAAATTTGATCTGACAGGCGCGGCTTCGTGGTGATTTCCCGAGGGGCAGGGATCTCGGGCGACCTGTTTTCAAGCAATGTCATGGTCGGAATCCTGTCTCTATTCAGGATTCTTTACATAGACCAAAGATGTCTAGAAGGTTAACAAAAGGTGAAATGAGCCCTTTCCCCCTAGGGTTGGGCATATGGCCAACGAGCAAGCAAACCTGATCTGGATCGACTGCGAAATGACCGGACTCTCCCTCGAAAAAGACGTCCTGGTCGAAATTGCCGTCCTTGTCACCGACTCACAATTAAACGTCATTGGTGATGGGGTGGATGTGGTGATTAAGGCCAGCCCCGAGCAGTTAGCCGGAATGAATGAGTTCGTCACTGCCATGCACACCACCTCAGGATTAATCACCGAAATCCCCAATGGTGTTTCAGTGTCAGAGGCAGAGGATTTGATTATTAAATATCTAGAAAGTGCAAACACTCTGCCTGGAAAATCACCATTGGCCGGTAACTCCGTCTCAGTTGATCGCTCCTTTATTGCTCGCGACATGCCACGTCTTAATGACTACCTGCACTATCGCACTATCGATGTCTCATCTATAAAAGAGTTGGCCCGTCGCTGGTATCCCAAGGCCTACTTCAACGCCCCGGCAAAGACGGGCAACCACCGCGCATTAGGTGATATTCAAGATTCCATTGCAGAACTTGCGTATTACCGAAGCGCAGTATTTGTTCCAGGTGAAGAGCAGTAACAGGTAGACTTAGCCACTCATGGTGGACGTAGCTCAGCTGGTAGAGCACCCGGTTGTGGTCCGGGATGTCGCGGGTTCGAGCCCCGTCGTTCACCCCAACTTTTACTTCAATCTAACTAGAGAGCTGGGCAAAAAATGATCTTTGATGTCATTATTGAAATCCCAGCAGGCAGTCGCAATAAATACGAAGTCGATCACTTAACCGGAGAGATTCGCTTAGATCGCATGCTCTTCACATCCACCCGCTATCCCTATGACTATGGCTTTGTGAAAAACACTCTGTCCCTTGATGGCGATCCGCTGGATGCTCTTGTAATGCTCGATGAACCAACTTTTCCAGGCTGCGTAGTTTCTTGCAGAGCAATTGGCATGTTTAACATGAGCGATGAGGCTGGCGGAGATGACAAATTACTCTGTGTTGCAGCAGGAGATATTCGCAAAGCATCATTACAAGATTTAAAGGATGTTCCAGAGTTTGAACTCTCTGAAATCCAACACTTCTTTGAAGTCTATAAAGCCCTAGAGCCAGGCAAGAGTGTTACAGGTGGCAACTGGGTTGATGCATTGAAGCCCAAGCTGAGATTGAACGATCCCGCGAGCGCTTATTGAAAATTGGTCACTAAGTTAATTACTTGGCACAACCTGTTTTGGGCACGTTGCAATAATCTTCACAATGGCCGCCTTTTCAGGGGCCGTTAACCACAAACCATATTTAGCTTTTACTGCCACCTGTCGTGCAACATAGGCACAGCGATAACTCTTCTTGGGTGGCAACCACGTTGCTGCATCGCCATCACCTTTTTGCGAATTCAATACACCTTTAACTGCTAAAAGATTCAGTGGATCATTTGCAAAAGCGGTGCGCTTTTCAAGAGTTAACTTGAAAGCACCTGTTTGCCAGGCATTTGAAAGAGCGACCACATGATCTATCTGCACGGCGTTGCTTGTGCCAACCCCGCGCACAAAATCAATACTTTCTCCTGAATATGGATCAGGCAGAATTCCACTCAGAATCGTGCATTGATCTTTATAGACCACATCAGTGAGATCTCTTTTTAATATGTCATTGCGGGTGTCACAGCTATTTCCATCCACATCTTTCCAAGCTGCACCAAACTGTTCTCGTGTGTATCCAGTCTTTGGAGCACGGCCCTTTACTGCCATCGTTGCAATCACATCTGAAACTGTTGGGGTTGCAGCGCTAGAACCTTCTGGAATCCCTGCAAGAAAGAGCGTGAGGACTAGGGCAATCCTTATTTCCCAGTGACTCATAAGAGCATTTTGGCGGTGTCGGGGATGTGCAGCAAGGCCGCTCTTGCTGATAGGTTTCCACCTGCATTCAAGCGTTTCCGGCGCCTGTGTGCCTCGGGTGGTTAGCTCAGTTGGTAGAGCAGGTGACTCTTAATCACCGGGTCGGGGGTTCGAGTCCCTCACCACCCACTTATGTAGGTAAATCCGAGTTCTATGTCCAAACCTTGGATGTGGTTCAAACCCTTGAATAGTGGATATATCTGCCAAACCTTTATATCAAAACTTATGCCTTGATTTTCAAAGCATCTTTGATCCCCAATATGCCAGGTAAGGAGTTAACTTTCGTAGAATGTCGAAACTTCAATACCAAAAGTGGATAAGAAGTTTGCTTTCCAATCTTTGGAACTTTTGAAACTTGACATGAATGCTGCAATTTTCTCTTGCCATATGAAGCAGTAAGTGCTTCAAATGCAAGACCACCCAATAAATAACAACTGCTTGGACTTCCTCCACCTCCAGGATTCTCAATTGCTTTGAATAGCGCAGTTATTTTCTCCGTAGAACCTTCGGCCATGATCTTTGGAAGAGTGCGAGCATTCTGTGGGTTTCCTTTATCTCGGTCATAATTATAAGTTTGACCTACAAACATGCTTAGTCGCTCTTTTCCATTTGGATCTTGCAGCGAATAACCCACTGCATTTCCATAAAAGTGGGC
>BGON01000002.1 GCA_003569265.1 Actinomycetota bacterium | reverse complement strand
GAAAGAGCGGTCAAAAGTGTTTAAAGGTGCAAGAGGCGGTGGGCTCAGGTAGCGTTTTACCCGTGAGAAAACTTTTAGTAGCCCTTCTAGTTTTCCTTCTTATTGGCAGCGGTGCTGCCCAGGCACATCAACCAGTTGTTTTATTAGATACTGACACAACCGCTTCCAAAGGACCACTATTAGTTGATGGCACAGTCTCTTTTGCAATTAGAGCATCTTTTACAAAGAGCGGACAAAAGAAAGCCTTTCGCGGCCAATTCAAAGCAGGCGATGGGCTCAATGTTCAATACCTGATCGTTGATAAAAAGCCAGAGAATGCTTTGCGCACAAGTGCCTTGCCAGTACTTGTTATAACCTCACCCAGCGGCATTTCTGTTACGGTGAAAATGACGGAGCGTACTAAGTTCTTTGAGCCTTTTGGCAAGACAAACTACTTATATCTTGCTCGCTATAGCGCAGTTGCTCAGGGCGGCATCTATAACTTCACAATCACATCAAAGGGCAAAGCTGAGATAACTGTTGCTGTGGGGGATAAAGAGATCTTCGGTGAGGTTCTACGTGGTGCTGCGCCAACGCCAACGCCAACACCAACGCCAACGCCAACGCCAACACCAACACCAACGCCAACACCAACGCCAACACCAACACCAACACCAACACCAACACCAACACCAACACCAACACCAACACCAACTCCTACGCCCACCATCGCCGGTTACACCATGGCTCAAGTCAAAGCCAACAACAGCACAAAGAGCTGTTGGGCTGTTGTTGATAACTATGTTTACAACTTAACTAACTGGATTAACTCACACCCTGGTGGTCCTGGTGCGATTGTTTCTTTGTGTGGCACAGATGCAACGGCAGCATTTAAATCACAACATGAAAATCAAGCTAAGCCTGCGGTGAGATTAAATTCTTATAAGTTAGGCCCACTACAAAAGTAAAAGGTATCGCTTGAGTTAGATTGTGCCCTTACTCAAACCCTCCAAGACTTCTTGTGCTCTCTCCTTTAACTCAGGCAGATCACTCAAACGCTTGAGACCAAAGAGCGTTTGGCTCATGCGATGGTTTTTAGCAAAGGCTTCCTTGTGACGATCTAAAAAATCCCAGTAGAGAGTGGTGAAAGGACAAGCATCATCACCAACGCGCAGCTTGGGGTTGTATGCGCAACCCTTGCAGTAGTTAGACATGCGTGAGATGTAGGCACCACCCGCCGCATATGGCTTTGTCATCATCTGCCCACCATCTGCGTGAACACCCATTCCAATAACGTTAGGAACCATGACCCATTCAGATGCATCTATAAATACTTCGCGCATCCAATCCAAAACTCTTGTGGGTTAGTGCCAGTGATCAGAGCTAAATTTGAGAGCAGCATTAAACGCGGGATGTGATGGACCCAGGCGCGATCGTTAATGTCAGTAACGGTTTGTTTCATGCAGTTCATTTGGGTTTTGCTGGGATCACTAAAGAGAGGCAATAGCGCCCCTGTGGCCGCTAGTTGATTGTTGTTTCGATAGTCAGGGCCTAAAAACCAATACATTCCGTTGACGTATTCACGCCAACCAATGAGTTGTCTGATAAATCCTTCTGCAGATTCAATAGGAACAGCACCTGTTTTAAAGGCCTTCATGGCTGCGTGGATAACCTCTGTTGGGTGCAGTAGCCCATTGTTTAAATACGGAGAGAGCAGTGAGTGATGCAGCGCCCAGTTATCTGTTGTCATGGCATCTTCTAGTGGGCCGAACTCAGCAAAATGGTTATCAATAAAGTTTTTTAGCTGTGCCAGCGCGCCTTTGCGGGTGGTGGCCCAGGTGGTTGTGGGGGTGTGGCCTAATTCTTTGGCTACTTGTGCATCTATTTCATCCCTTGTGTGTTCTAAATACTTAGGACCTTCATATTTTTTAGGTGGTGGCAATCTATTTTCTTTATCAAAGTTCCACGCCCCACCCACAGGATCTTTGCCTTCCATCAAGATGTTAAGGCGTGTGCGCTGCTTTCTATAGAAGTTCTCCATCAGATAGCTCTTTTGTTCTGATGCCCATTGGTTAAAGAGGGGACGTGGGGTTAAAAAGAAGTCATTGTCTATAAATGTGACACCGTGTGTTTTTAGATCCGCATAAGCTCTAAAAGAAGATGGTTGTGCGCAGGTGATAGGCAGCTTTTTATACTTCTTATTTATTTTCTCTAACCCATCAATAGTTGTTGGGGCTTTGATGTATTCAACGCTGAAGCCTTCATCCTCAAGGGATTGTGCAAAGTGGCGGGCAGAGGAGATAAGAAAGAACAGGCGCTCTTTGTGCCAGCCGCGTCCGGTAGTCATTCGTGCGCTTTCAACAAAGGCGATGACATCTTGCTTAGGGTTGGCATCTTTAAGTGCGCCGTAGTTGCGGTGCAGGTGATCAAAGGGGATATAGATGATGCGCTTCATTTGTTGTTCCTGCAACGATCACTGCAGTACTTCACCTCATCCCAGTTCTTAGCCCACTTCTTGCGCCATTCAAAGGGTAGGTGGCAGCGCAGGCAGGTTTTAGGGTCAAAACCGTTCTTGGTTTTAGCTATGCGCCCCATGGGGGTAATGGTAGGTGAGTGTTTTTTGATTGGCCATGCGAAGTTCACCTAACGGGCTTAGGATTTGCTTTGCTGCTCTACCGGGCAGCCCAGGTAAGGGAGAGAATGAGATGGATGAGAAGAACTTATTAGATTTATGGAACACCAAGCGCTCACAGATTATCAGCGCTCAAATGGCACCAAACTTGATGCTCATCGGCATCTTTGTTTTGGCAGCTTTTGGCAAATTTGATGGCGCAACTGATGGTGCTAAATACCTAACAATTGGTGTGGCAGCAGCGACTGGAATCTTGGCGATGATTACACAATACGCAGCGATTCGTGAAGCAGAAGCGTTAATCGTTGATCTCAATAGAGTGACAAATCCTTCTGAGCTAGCTAAGAAGATTGCTCAATCACGTGGTTTGGTATCGTTATTTGCAATCGCAATCGTTGGTCTTGGTCTTGCAGTCTTCGCACTTGTTGTGTGGGCTGTTCTAGGTTAAATCCATGGAGAAGATAGTCATTGTTGCTTTATTTGCCGTTGCAGTGGCTATCTTCTTGCTCGCATACGAGAAGCCCAGCAAGGCAAAGAAGAAGATAACTGGACGTGGTGGGGACTTCGAGTCCTAAGCGCTAGTTGAGGCGGCTGTAGGTGTAACTCAGGTTTGCCGCTATCGCTACCCAGATTTGGTAGGGAAGTAGTGCAACGCCTAAACCGGCAGATGTCCTAAAGGCAATCACTGTCATAGGAATCGTCAACAAAACCGTTCCTACAAGTGCCATTACTGCAAAGCTTAAGTTGTGAGGGCGATAGAACTGATATGCCCATGTTAGGGCGCAAGCAACAGAGAGTGCGAAGAAAGTTAAGTAGATCAGCGTTGTTGTAGTTGCAGCACGCTGGGCAATAGTAACGGCGGCAACACCAAGGACTATGAAGTTATAGGGCCAGATAATGCCAAAGATGGCAGGTGGTGGTTGCCAGGATGGTGCATTCAGGGTTCGGTACCAGTTATCTCCTGTGTTAACCCACAGTCCAGAGCCAATGACATAGATAGCGACAATGGCGATGCCAATGAGCGCCCATAGGTTTTTCATGGATTAATCGTATGGGCAAGATAGTCAGAGTTCACTTTAATTTAGGCCTTTATTTGCCTTGATAATTACTGCCCGTAACCTTTATAGATAAATCTTGCTCTTGCATCTTCTTCATGGGTGTTTCATTCGAGGGATGAAGCGTTGTTGGAGTCAATTTAATTGCTCCAACAGCGCATCCTCAGTTAACGTGGGGCTAAGGCCACAAAGATTAAGAAAATAATGATAGTGATGATAAAGACTAAGGCAGATTTAAGTTTTCTTTCATGATGCCTTGGTAATGAGCAGTGGTATTTCTAGCTCTTCATATTTAGAGATCCATGAGTAGCCGCACTCTGTGCAGGTAGTCATGGGACCGAAATCTTCATTGACGACAATTTCCAAATCAATGGAACGACAGACATAACAAGTTGGAAAATCTATTAATTCAGACATGAGCAACTTCCCTTCTATCGATAGGCATTGGTGTGGGGAAGTAGCTATATCGTCAAGGATGTTGGTTATGACAAAGGGTTATGAAGTTGAACTCCAGATGAACTTTTTAGGAACACAAAAGCCCCCTAGTGACCTAGGAGGCCTTTGGTGTCTTAAGGGGTATTTAAGCTGATTTGGCCGCTTGCTCTTTAACGCTCTGGCGTTGGAGTTGTTCATCAAAGCGCTCTATAGAGCGGCGTGAGCGAGAGAAGGTGGCACGCTCCTCTAACTCTAGTTGACCGTAGTGGTCATTGTTGAGATGGCGATCAAGGCTGGCGTTGAGCAGAAACAATGAATGTGACAGATCCATGGATGGATAGTGGGCTATGAAGGTGACTAGGTTGGATGATGCAGGTTAATTGCAAGTGAGAGTTGGGTGAAGAGTTGTGGGTGTGGCAGAACCACTCTGAGTAACCGAGTTATCTGCTTTAATTAATGAAGTTGAGCCGGAGGTGCCAATTCCGACCCAACTGCCTTATACGAAATCAGTCTGCTAACTGATCGGGATCATCGGAGTTTCTCCGCCGATCCTTTCGCATCTCCCATACACGCAGTATGAGATTGGCTATTGCAACGACAAGCGCCGCAACATCATGTAGTGACATTCATTTGCACTTCCTTTCTCTATTCCCAACGTGTGTTGGGAAATCAACTAGTAACGCTGGCGGCGTGCTGGTTGATCAGAGATAAGGAATTCAGGCGTGCGAAAGGTAAGTCCTGAGAGTTTTGTAAGTTTTTATGAGTATTTCTTCTGTGGATATGCGAGAAGTAGTTTGCCCGGGTAATCTTTAGACATGCTTGGTGGAATCAACAACGGCCTTTATATACAGGCCTTAAGTGGCTTTTTTGTCATGGCTATCTTTGCTCTGATTTTAAAGTGGGTATTTCCACCTAAGAAAGATCCTGTGGCAAAGGCCGAGCGCAAAGCGCTCAAAGCCTCCCTTAGAGAGTTAAAGCGTAAATAAATGGGGCTAGTAATTGTTACTGGGGGATCACGGGGCCTTGGTTTTGAATGTGCAAAAGAGCTTGCAGCCATTGGTCATCAGATTGTTTTAGTTGCACAAGATAAAGCGCGCTTAGAAGAATCAGCCAAACACTTAGGTGCTGACTATCGAGCCGTTGATTTAGAAGATTTAGATGCAGCAAGGAAGGCATTTGAAGAGATTCTAGAATCCTTTGGCACACCAGAGATTGTGATTCTGGCCCATGGTGTGATGAGTGCAAAGATGTCTAAGACGCTAAAGACTGATAATGCTGAGTGGCGACGTGTAATGGCGATTAATTTGGATTCTGTTTTTAGCGCACTTAATATTTTGGCTGCTCCTATGGCAGAGGCAAGAAGTGGTCGAGTCGTTATCTTCTCTGCATGTTTAGGACGTATGTCAGGACCTGGAAATGCTGGGGGATTAGCTCCCTATCGTGTGAGCAAAGCAGGAGTAAATGCTTTGGTTCGTAACTTGGCACATGAAACTGGACTTGGTGCACGTGGGTTTTTAGTAGATGCAGTGTGTCCAAATCATTCCCGCACAGATATGGGTGGCCCAGATGCACCGTTATCTGCTGCAGAGGGTGCTCGCACTGCGATCTGGCTAGCAACAAGGGCCTTTGATGTGAACGGTTCTAGTGAGCAAGATAAACTTACGGGAGTGCTCTGGGAAGAGATGAAAGTGGTGCCTTGGTAATGAGACTCAAAAGAGCAGTTACAACCATATTAATAGCCATTGTGGCCTTGTCTCTCTCTGGCTGTTCTAACGGCAGCAATATTGGAATGGACCACGAGGGGCATTCAACTGAGGCCTCAGGTGATTTAAGTAGTGATGAGATTATGTTTTTGCAGATGATGATTCCTCATCACCAACAAGCTATTGATATCTCAGATCTGGCACTGACAAAGAGTGCTGATTCAGAACTTTTAGCACTTGCCAAAAACATCCGTGATGAGCAGTCAGCTGAGATTGTGAAGATGAAAGCCTGGTTAGAGGCAGCTGGGGCTGGTCTCGATCCTGGACACAGCATGGGTCATGGCATGGGCGGAATGCTCAGTGATTCAGAGCTAGCTGCACTAAAGAGCGCAACAGGAAAGAGCTTTGATGTGTTGTGGTTAAAAGCTATGACTGGCCACCACGATGGCGCCATCGATATGGCAGCGATGATTGAAAATGCCAAGAGCGCTGAAATCAAAAGCTTTGGTGAAGGCATTGTTGCCTCACAGAGTGCGCAGAATAAGGCGATGGCAGCGATGATTAAAAGGATTGGTTAAGGGCTAGGGCATTGTCGCGGCTGCAGAATCTGCATAGCCTTGCACTATGAACGATGACGCACTTGGCCTCGATGAGGCATATTCTGTTAAGACGCCTGAAGATAACAAGCGCTTATATGCAAAGTGGGCCGCTACCTATGACTCATCTTTGTAGATGCCAAGCAGTATCGCTATCCAAAAGCTATTAGTGAAGTATTTGATCAAGTCGTTACAGATTCAGTTACTCGGGTTCTAGATATCGGCACCGGCACGGGCCTGACCGGCATGTATTTATCAAGGCTTCGCCCCGATGTTGTTTTAGATGGCATGGATATCTCACCTGAGATGTTGGGACAGGCAAAATTAAAGGCGCGCACTGATAACAGTGCGGTGTATAGGAAGTTGTATGAAAGGGATTTAACTCGAGCAGTGCTGAACGAAAATGCACCCTATGAGGCACTCATTAGTTCTGGAACATTTACCCATGGCCACTTAGGGCCTGAGTGCTTGCGCAACCTATTGCCACTGCTAGCAAATAACGGCTGGTTAGTTGTGGGAGTAAATAACGAACACTTTGAGGCTAAAGGTTTTGCGAGTGAATTAGATTCACTTGTTGCACTGGGTGCAATAAAGGCGCCACAGATACTTAGAATTGATGTGTATGAAGAGGGCAGTGTGCACTACGGGGATCAAGCCAGAGTCATTGTTACTCGCGCAATAAATTAGGCAATTGAGCGAAGTACTGCAGTTACAACTCCCAGGATTTCACAGTTATCGCCATTTATAGGCTCAAAAGCATCATTTGCTGGCAGTAGCCAGATGTGGCCATCCTTTTTTGAAAATGTCTTTACTGTGGCTTCGCCATCAATCATCGCTGCAACGATCTCACCTTTGTTGCAATCTTTTTGTGAACGGATCACTACATAGTCACCATCACAGATAGCTGCATCAATCATTGATTCGCCCACAACTTTGAGCATAAATAACTCACCTTTTCCAACAAAGGACTCAGGCAAAGGAAATACTTCTTCCACTTCTTGCTCGGCAGTTATTGGGCCACCTGCTGCAATGCGACCAACGAGCGGAATCATCCTTGTCTTATCGACGGGTGCCCCGTTTACCTCAGGGGTTAGCTCTAGTGCACGGCCCTTGCTCTCATCGCGGCGGATGAATCCTTTTTGCTCCAAGATCTCTAGCTGATACTTCACTGAGGCTGTGGAGGTCAGGCCAACGGCCGCCCCGATCTCTCGCATAGTGGGGGCATAGCCATGCTCGGCCATGGCCGTTTCGATGACATTGAGGATCTCGGCCTGGCGGGTGGTTAGGCCCTGGGGGGTTTGTGTGCTCATGGATACAGGGTGACATAGATTTAGGAAAAATTCAAACATATGTTCGAATTTAACTTGCTATTTGTCAGTGGTGGGGTGTTTAATTGTCTTATTCGAACAGTTGTTCGAATACCTTCCCCAAGGTAGTTCGCAGGAGAGAAAACTATGAGCACAGTGTCACTAGCTAGCAAAACAAGTGTTTTACAAGGCTTTTCTAGCCCTTTCACACAATCGAGCAATCCGTCCGGCGCATCATTGACTCGTCGTGCTCGACTAGCTCGCACTTTGTTCGTAGCCTCCCTGACCGTGCTCCTGGCGGCAGGTTTTGCTGCCCAATCAGGTGCCGGTGATCAAGTAGTAGCACCCACCTCCTATGTGAGCGTGGTCGTGCCGCAGGGAGCAACGCTCTGGTCTGTCGCCTCTGCCTATTCAAGCGGGGATGTTCAGGCGATGGTTGAGGCGATCCGTGAGGCTAATAACTTGAGCGGCTATGACGTGGTGGCAGGGCAGAAGCTGCGCGTTCCAAGGCAATAAGCCCCGACACGCCCACATAATCCTTTTCCCTACTCGGGTGGCAAAGCCTCGAGGAATGCTTTATAGTTCCTACTATATGTAGGGGTCGAAGACAGTAAAACTTCCATAACTAGTGTTTATAGGGTAGTTTTTCTCCTCCACTCAATACATCTAAAAGTTGGAATATCTAGTATTTCGAAGGGAGACACGCCGAGATGATTTGCCCGTTCTGCCGATACGAAGATTCCCGTGTTGTTGACTCTCGTCCTATTGAAGAGGGCACACAGATTCGCCGTCGTCGTGAGTGCCCACAGTGCAGCCAGAGATTTTCTACCCAAGAAGTCGCTTTGCTCAACATCATCAAGCGAAGCGGGGCCACTGAGCCATTTAGCCGTGAGAAGGTCCTTGTGGGCGTTCGCAAGGCCTGCCAGGGGCGACCAGTTAATGAAGATGATCTAGTTTTGCTAGCCCAGCGTGTGGAGGAAACCCTACGTTCTACTGGTCAAGCAGAGATTGAAGCTCAAGAAGTTGGAATGGCCATCCTTGCGCCACTCCGAGAACTCGATGAGGTCGCTTACTTACGTTATGCCTCGGTGTACCGTAACTTTGCTTCCCTTGAAGATTTCGAAGGCGAGATCGCTCTACTGCGAGCTCTACCTTCTAGCCATTCTCCGGCGCAATTGGATAAAAGTAATACCCCCATTACTGAAAAAAATAGCACTACATCAGCACCACAAAGCAATAAAACATTAATGAACCAGAACAACTAAAAGAAGACGGGGAAACACACATGTCAGAGACGGTTATCAACCGACCAGCGAAAATCAAGGCCCACAACACCGTAAAAGGTAAGGGTCTGACTATCGAGCGTATCTACACTAACGAAGGCGTACACCCATACGATGAAGTTAAATGGGAACGTCGTGATGTAGTACAGCAAAACTGGAAAACCGGTGAGACCGTATTTGAACAACACGGTGTTGAATACCCAGATACATGGTCAGTAAATGCATCAATGATCGTTACAACAAAGTACTTTCGCGGAGCACTTGGTGCTGAAAATCGCGAATGGTCTTTGAAGCAAGTTATCGATCGCGTAGTTCTTACCTATACAAAGGCTGGAAAAGAGCACGGTTACTTTGCAACAGATGCTGATGCACTTGTTTTGAACACGAACTTACTTACATGCTCTTGCATCAAGTTTTCTCATTTAACTCACCAGTGTGGTTTAACGTGGGAACAAATCAACCACAGCAAGTAAGTGCATGCTTCATCCTCTCTGTTGATGACACTATGGACAGCATCCTTAACTGGTATCGCGAAGAAGGAATGATCTTCAAGGGTGGGTCAGGTGCTGGACTTAACCTCTCACGTATTCGCTCATCAAAGGAGCTTCTCAAGTCCGGCGGAACAGCCTCTGGCCCAGTCTCATTTATGCGCGGTGCTGATGCATCAGCTGGAACAATCAAATCTGGCGGTGCTACACGCCGTGCAGCAAAGATGGTTGTTTTAGACGTAGATCACCCAGATATTGAAGAGTTTATTGAGACTAAGGTCAATGAAGAAGACAAGATTCGCGCCCTACGCGATGCTGGCTTTGACATGGACCTAGGTGGAAAAGACATCATCTCTGTTCAATACCAGAACGCTAATAACTCTGTTCGTCTATCGGACAAGTTCATGCAAGCTGTTGAAAAGGGAGAGCGTTTTGGATTAACAGCTCGTTCAACTGGTGAAGTTATTGACACAGTTGATGCACGTGAACTCTTCACAAAGATTGCACAAGCTGCATGGGCATGTGCTGATCCTGGTGTTCAATTTGATGACACAGTCAATGACTGGCACACCACTCCAGAGTCAGGTCGCATCAACGCATCAAATCCTTGCTCTGAATACATGTCACTAGACAACTCTTCTTGTAACTTGGCATCTCTTAACTTGATGAAGTTCTTAAAATCAGATGGTTCATTTGATGCAAAGGTATTTGGAAAAGCGGCAGAGCTCATCATCACCGCGATGGATATCTCAATCTGTTTCGCAGATTTCCCCACTGAGGCAATCGGTGACACAACAAAGGCTTTCCGCCAACTAGGTATTGGTTATGCAAACCTTGGCGCCCTTCTTATGGCTTCAGGTCTGGCATATGACTCAGAGGGTGGGCGCGCACTAGCTGGTGCGATCACATCATTGATGACTGGTATTACATACAAGCGCTCAGCAGAACTTGCCGGAATCGTTGGACCGTATGCCGGCTTTGCACACAACGCTAAGCCACATGCTCGCGTTATGCGCAAGCACGCATCAGCATCATCTGCTGCAAAGTCTGAAACAACGCTCGATATCGATGTGTGGACTGAGGCTAATAAGGCCTGGGATGCATGTCTTGCAACGGGAGATAAGAATGGATGGCGCAATGCCCAGATCTCAGTTCTAGCTCCAACAGGAACAATTGGTTTGATGATGGATTGCGATACAACAGGTATTGAGCCTGACTTCTCACTCGTTAAGTTTAAAAAGCTTGTCGGTGGCGGTTCAATGCAGATCGTTAACCAGACAGTGCCACAGGCTCTTATAAAGCTGGGATATGCCCAAGAGACAATAGAAGCAATCGTTGAGTTCATCGCAGCAAACGGTCACGTTATCGATGCTCCAGGACTCAAGCTTGAGCACTATGAAGTATTTGACTGCGCACTGGGGCAGCGCTCAATTGCTCCTATGGGCCACGTTCGCATGATGGCTGCATGCCAGCCATTCCTCTCAGGTGCTATCTCAAAGACAGTGAACCTGCCTGAAGATGCAACTGTTGAAGAGGTTGAAGAAGTTCACATCGAAGCATGGAGAATGGGAATTAAGGCGCTCGCTGTTTATCGTGATAACTGCAAGGTCGGACAACCTCTCTCTGATGGCAAGGCAAAGAAGAAGGATGCACCGATTGAAGCATCAGCACCTGCTGCTGCAGTGCGCAAGCGCCTTCCAAAGGCCCGTCCATCCATTACAACATCATTTGCTGTTGGCGGGGCCGAGGGTTACATGACCGCAGGTGCATATGCCGATGGCGCACTAGGTGAGGTCTTCTTAAAGCTAGGTAAGCAGGGATCAACGCTAGCCGGTGTGATGGATGCCTTCTCAATTGCAGTATCAATTGGTCTGCAATACGGAGTGCCGCTAGAGACATTTGTTGAGAAGTTTACAAACTTGCGATTTGAACCTGCAGGTATGACAGATGATGCTGATATCCGCATGGCACAGTCCATGATGGATTACATCTTCCGTCGTTTAGCACTTGATTACTTGCCATTTGAATCACGCAGCACAATGGGTCTCTACACATCATCAGAGCGCGCTCGCGCACTCGATACAGGTGAGTACACACCAGATATCACTGCAGCAACAGAGACGATTGCCCAATCTGCTGCACCTGCAACTGTTGCAAAGCCTGTCTCTGTAAAGATCGAAGCAGCACCAGCCGTTGAGTACGGATCATCAACTGAGTTGATGGAAGCACTCTCTGGAGTTAAAGCAGATGCACCGTTATGTATGACTTGTGGTGTGAAGATGCGTATGTCAGGTGCCTGCTTTGTATGCGAAGGATGCGGAAACACATCTGGTTGCTCATAAGCAGTAGTTCATAAGTTTTAACCAACCCCGTTAAAAACCCCGTCAATCACTGCGATTGGCGGGGTTTTTACATCCAGTAGAAAATCATCGATTAGATAGAGAGTTGCGATGAGCTCATAGAGGTAAACGAGGGGTAGCGTTGCTACAGGCGGTTAAGGCACAGCAGGAGGGTCAACGATGACCAAGCAGTTGATTCATCCCTTCACTTTTGGGGACATGTCACAGAAGGATCTCTTGGGTGGTAAAGGTGCAAACCTGGCCGAGATGGTTCGCATCGGTTTACCTGTTCCACCAGGATTCACAATTACAACCCATGCATGTCGTGAATATCTGCAATCTGGAAATTTCCCTACAATTCTAACTGCTGAAATTGATGCAGCCCTGAATGATTTAGAGAAGCAAACGGGCAAGACATTCGGTGGAGTTGAGAATCCTCTTTTAGTATCAGTGCGCTCTGGAGCAAAGTTTTCAATGCCAGGAATGATGGAGACAGTGTTAAACGTGGGTATGACTCCAGAAGTCACTGACTCACTAGCGGACTCCACTGGAAATGCACGTTTTGCCTGGGATTCATATCGGCGCTTTATTGAAATGTTTGGCAAAATTGTTTGCGATATCGATTCTTCAGAGTTTCATAAAGTGCAAGAACGAGTTGCATCTTCGGTGGGCGTAGCAGATATTCAATTATTTGATGTTCAAGCTTTGAAACAGCTCTGTGATGGGTTCAAAAAAGTTGTCTCACTAGCAACTGACCAAGAATTCCCTAAAGATCCACGTGAACATTTGATTAGATCAGTTGAAGCGGTCTTTAAATCCTGGAATTCAGAGCGCGCTCAGATGTATCGCAGACGCGAACGTATTCCATCAGATTTAGGAACTGCAGTAAATATCCAATCTATGGTTTTTGGAAATCTCAGCGATGACTCAGGCACTGGAGTTGCATTTACTCGTAACCCCTCAACGGGTGAAGTTGGTCGTTATGGTGATTATCTTCAAAGAGCTCAAGGAGAAGATGTTGTTGCAGGAATTCGCACCCCAGTCTCATTAATTGAGTTTGCCGTTCTTAGCCCAATCGTTGCAAAAGAGTTAGATGATGTGATGGAGTTGTTAGAGGCTCATTATGAGGATCTCTGCGACATTGAGTTCACTGTTGAGCGGGGAAAGCTGTGGATTTTGCAGACCCGTGTGGGCAAGCGCACTGCTGAGGCAGCCTTTCGTATCGCACTTCAGTTTGTCGATGAAGGGAAAATCTCAATGGATGAGGCATTGATTCGCACATCAGGTGATCAACTTGCCATGCTGATGTTTCCTCAATTTGATACCTCAGGAGCGCTCAATGAAATCGCTCGGGGAATTCCGGCATCACCTGGGGCCGCTGTTGGGGAAGTTGTCTTTGATTCAAAGCGCGCCTTTGATTTATCTAAATCTGGTAAGAAAGTTATCTTGGTACGCCGTGAAACCAGCCCAGATGATTTAGTGGGAATGGTCGCCTCGCAAGGCATATTAACTAGCCGTGGCGGTAAAACTTCTCACGCCGCTGTTGTTGCCCGCGGTATGGGAAAAACTGCTGTGTGCGGAACAGATTCGATCTCAGTTGATGAGCGCGCTAGTTTATTTACAGCAGGTGGGATAACGGTTTATGAAGGTGACGTGATTTCAATTGATGGCACAACAGGCGCTGTTTATTTAGGTGATGTTCCAGTTGTTGCATCTTCGGTGACATCCTATTTAGAGGGCCGTTTATCGCCTCATTCTGATGAGGCGGCCCCTGTTGTTAAGGCAGTTGATCGAATTTTGATGCATGCCGATGCGATGCGCCGACTCAAAGTTCACACCAATGCAGACACTCCTGAGGATGCAATTCGAGCACGGATACTGGGGGCAGAGGGAGTGGGCTTGTGCCGCACAGAACATATGTTCTTAGGTCCACGCCGATCTTTTGTTGAGCGTTTAGTTTTAGCTGAAAATGAAGATGTGCAACGCTCGGTTATTGCTGAGATGGAACCATTACAGCGGGCAGATTTTGTTGGAATTATGATGGCGATGTCGGGCCTGCCAGTAACTATTCGATTACTAGATCCTCCACTGCACGAATTCCTGCCATCTCTTGTTGACTTAAGTGCACAGATGGCTCGCTCTGAAGCACTCAATGAAGAGGTTTCACCTCGTGACAAAGCACTATTTGCAGCCGTTAATCGCCTGCATGAATCAAACCCTATGTTGGGTCTGCGAGGGGTGCGCTTAGGAATTCTTATTCCAGAGCTCTATAAAATGCAGGTTCGTGCCCTTGTACATTCCTATTTAGAGGTTAAGAAGTTAGGACATGATCCACATCCTGAAGTAATGATTCCACTTGTGGCAACGCAGCGAGAACTTCTTTACTTGCGCGAAACACTTGAAGAAGAAATTGAAGCAACTTTTAAAGGCACAGGAGTAAAAACTGCAATCCCAATCGGGACAATGATTGAGACGCCGCGCGCTGCAATCACAGCAGATCGCTTAGGGGTGTATGCAGACTTCTTCTCATTTGGTACTAATGATTTAACTCAATTAACTTGGGCATTTAGTCGAGATGATGTCGAATCCACTTTCTTGCCTCGCTATTTAGATCTTGAACTCTTACCCTTTAATCCATTTGAATCTTTGGATGAGGCCGGTGTTGGAATACTCCTGCGCACAGCAGTAGATTTGGCTCGAAAGCTGCGCCATGATTTCAAATTAGGTGTGTGTGGTGAGCATGGCGGAGATCCTCGGAGCATTCATTTCTTCAACTCACTTGGACTAGATTATGTTTCCTGTTCTCCATTTCGAGTCCCGATTGCACGCTTAGAGTCTGGACGAGCATCGGCAATTGCGGCAAAAACAAGTTCTTCCACCGCCCCTAAAGGGCTATAATTATGCTGTTGTTTCCGGGGTCGATGTAATTTCGAACCGGCGGTTATAGTCCGCGACCCGATGCCAGCCAGGTATCGGTTGACTCAGTGAAATTCTGGGACCGACGGTTAAAGTCCGGATGAGAGGAAACCAACAAAGGGTAGGTTCTTGCCTACCTTCTTTGTGCATTTCTTTTTGCACAACCCACCCCGGTTACTCGTTTCTAGAGTTGGGGTAGGGGAGTTAAAAATGGATTACACAGTTGCCATGCAACGTGCCATTGCCCTTGCCGAAAAGGCTTTAGGAAAAACGGCACCCAACCCAATTGTTGGCGCAGTAATTATTGATTCAAATGGAAATGTTGTCGGTGAAGGTTTTCATGATCGTGTGAACTCCCCAGATCACGCAGAAGTTGTTGCCATTAAGGCAGCCGGCGTCAAAGCAAAAGGTGCAACGATCGTTGTTTCATTAGAGCCATGCAATCACAGCGGGCGCACAGGAGCCTGTGTTCAAGCCATCATCGATGCAGGCATTACAACAGTTGTCTTTGCAGTTGCAGACCCCAATGAAAAGGCAGCCGGGGGAGCAGATGCTCTACGAGCAGCAGGTGTCACTGTTATTGAAGGCGTCCTTAAAGATGAAGCTGCCTATTCAAACCGGGCCTGGCTGATGAAGATTAAAAGAACCGCCCATTTTTCACATGGAAAGTTGCCGCAACCCTAGATGGCAAAGTTGCTGCCGCTGATGGAACATCGAAGTGGATTACAAATGAGACATCTCGGGGCGATGTGCAGGTACTGCGCCGCCAAGCTGATGCAATCCTTGTAGGTACTAACACTGTTATTGCAGATAACCCACATTTGATCCCACGGGGAGAGTTTGCAGGGTATGCAGGCAATCCCATTCGCGTTATTTGCGGGGAGCAAGAGCTACCAAAGGATTCTGCTGTTTTTGATTCTGCTGCCCAGACCGTTGTTGTTAAGTCGAAGGATCTAGATGTCTTGGTGGAAAAATTGAATGAATTAGGTGTTAATCACGTCCTTGTTGAGGCAGGGCCCACTCTGGCTAGTGCCATGGTGGATCACTGCTTGATGGATGAGCTTGTTTTCTATCAGGCACCCACGCTATTGGGCACAGGAAGGCCGTTTTTTGCCTTTGATTACCCAACGACGATTACTGACCAAATGCGGATGGACCACATCAGCACCCAGGTTCTAGATGGCGATGTTAAATCGGTATATCGCATTAGGAATGGTGAGTGATGTTTACAGGACTTATTGGCGAACTTGGTTCAATTACCGCCATTGAAAAGGGCGAGAGCTCTGCTGTTTTCACAATCAATGCACCAAAACTGATTGGTGAGATTGCAATGGGGGATTCGGTGGCTGTGAACGGCGTGTGTTTGACCGCTACAGCCATCTCTGGCACCACTTTCACCGCAGATGTCATGATTCAAACGCTTTCTCTCACATCACTCTCGCAACTGAGTGTTGCAAGCACCGTCAACCTTGAATTAGCTGCGCAGTTAAATTCACGTTTGGGCGGACACATGGTGCAGGGACATGTTGATGGTGTAGCAAGCGTTGTTGGGCTCACACCAGGAGATAAATGGGCCCAGTTTGATATCACTGTTCCCTCCCACCTTTCAAAATATATTGTTAATCAAGGCTCTATCTGCCTCGATGGAGTATCACTGACCGTGGGAGGCATTAATGATGCAAGCAATGTTGTCACTGTGTGGTTGATTCCAGAGACTTTAGAGTCCACCAATCTTTCAGGAAAAAGTGCTGGAGATTTAGTTAATGTGGAAGTTGATGTATTGGCAAAGTACGTTGAACGATTATTGGCAAAGGGGGATAAGTGATGAGTAATTTGCAAACTGCCCTTGATGCTTTTAAAAGAGGTGATCTGATTATTGTTACAGATGATGCTGATCGTGAAAATGAAGGCGATTTAATGATGCTGGCGCAGGAGGCAACGCCTGAAAAGGTGGCCTTTATGGTGCGCCACACAACTGGAATTTTATGTGTTGCAATGACACAAGAGCGTGCGCGCAAGCTTCGTCTACCACTTATGGTTGAAGAAAACCAAGACTCTAAAAAGACTGCCTTTACCGTCTCTGTTGATTACAAAGTGGGGTTAACAACAGGAGTCAGTGCCACAGAGCGTGCTAATACTGCTCGTGCCTTGGCTGATAACAGCGTCCAGCACTCAGATTTCATCCGCCCAGGACATGTTTTCCCACTCATTGCCGATAAGGGCGGCCTGCGTGCACGCAGAGGCCACACCGAAGCGGGTGTGGCACTAGCGCAGATAGTTGGGGCAGCCCCTCTTACTCTCTTATCTGAAATTGTTGCTGAAGATGGATCTATGGCCCGTGGTCAATCTTTAAAAGATTTTGGCTCTGCACATTCAATTCCTATGGTCTCTATTGAAGAGTTGGTTGGCATTGCACCCGTTATGAGTGAAGTGAAATCAGAGTTTGAGTTCCTCTGGGCTGATCTACCTTTGCGCAGTGGCATGTGGAAGATTGCAACTTTTCCTGGTTTGCGACAAAGAGAGCACGCTGTGCTTTCCTTTGGCACAGCCACCACCACACCTTTAGTTCGCATCCACAGCGAGTGCTTCACAGGCGATGTTATTCATTCAATGCGCTGTGATTGCGGTGAACAGTTAGAACAATCCATTTCTTTGATTCAAGGCCATGGCTATGGATTTATTGTTTATCTGCGCGATCATGAGGGCCGTGGAATAGGATTAACTGAAAAGATCATGGCCTATCAACTCCAAGATAAAGGTATGGACACTATTGAGGCTAACCTGCATTTAGGTCATGAAATCGATGCCCGGGATTGGTCTGATGCAATTGCAATTATTCAATCACTTGGTCTTTCACATCTACAACTGCTTACTAACAACCCTAAAAAGGTTGCTGCCCTTCAAGAGGCTGGTATTGCAGTGATTCAAAATCCGCTAGTAATCCCTAGCAATGAATTTAATGAAAAGTATTTAGCAACCAAGCAAGAAAAGCTGGGCCACACTCGAGGAGGCAATTAAATGGCAGGACATGCACCAACTATCGGTATTAAGCCACTTCCAGGGGCAAAGGTCGCAATCATTTCTTCCTCATGGCATCTAGATATTTGCAATGATTGATTGCCGGTGCCAAGCGCGCACTTTCTCAAGCACAGGTTGGCACAGTTGAAGTCCAGTTCGTTCCTGGCTCCTTTGAGATTCCACTTGCTGCCCAATATGCATTTGAAGCTGGCTTTGATGCTGTTGTGGCGCTGGGCCTTGTTTTTAAAGGGTGATACTCCACATTTTGATTATGTCTGCCAAGGAGTCACACAAGGTGTTATCGATGTTTCACTTAAACACTCAAAGCCCATTGGTTATGGCGTCTTGATGTGTAATGATCTTAATCAAGCAATTGATAGATGTGGCCGTGCAACGAGCAAAGAAGATAAAGGTTATGACAGCGCAGTTGCTGCGCTAGAGCTTCTGCATCTGCAAAAGAAGCGTTAGGCGTTTCCTTTACTTCATTAAAAAGCTATTGGCTGCAGCCACTAAGGTTGCTCCATGAGCGATATGTCCAAGAAAGTGCGCGAAGCACTCGATGTCGCCGTTGATGCAATTGGTGGATCAGCACGCGAAGGCCAGATTGAAATGGCTGAAGCCGTTGCTAACGCCTTAACAGATCGCCACCACTTAATGGTTCAAGCTGGAACTGGCACAGGAAAATCACTTGCCTATTTGATTCCAGGAATTGTGCACGGGCGAAAAGTATTAGTGGCAACTGCCACCTTGGCGCTGCAGCGCCAGTTGGTAGATCGCGATTTACCTGCCGTTGTCCCAGCCCTTGAAAAACTGCTGGGGCGTGAAGTTACCTATGCAATTTATAAAGGCGTGGGTAACTACATCTGCCTGCAAAAGATGAATAGTGAAGATGTTGATCCTGATGGTGAGTTAGTCTTGGATGTTTCGTCATTAGAAAAAGATGCAAAACGTTTAATTGCCTGGGCTAAGACGCCGGGAGTTTCTGGGGACAGAGATGATGCACCTGAAGTAGATAGGCGGGTGTGGGCGGCAAATAGTGTTTCAGGGCGGGAGTGTGTGGGCGCAGATGTCTGTGCTTTTGGTTCACAGTGCTTTGCTGCAAATGCGAAAGGCAAAGCGCAATCGGCAGATGTTGTTGTTACAAACCACACTCTTCTTGCAATTGAGATTATGGATCTGCACCCCATATTGCCTGAGCGAGATTGCATCATTTTGGATGAGGCCCACGAGTTTATGGATAGAGCAACGCAGGCTGTTACCGATGAACTTACTTCAGGTCGAGTACTGCGAGCAGCTGCCATGGCCCGCAAATTCATGCCGGGCAAGCTGGCAGATGCTTTTCATAAAGCTGCCAATGATTTTCATGAGTCCATGGTTGATTACGGGGAAAGCGTGCGCAGTGAACTGGGTTCACAGGGCCGATTAGAGCAGATCCCGCAATCACTTGAATCACCAATTCGAAAGGTGAGAGAGAGTGCGCAAGCAATTACGCAATACCTCTCTGCCGATGATGAGATTATCGATACCGATGCAATGGCTGAGCGGGCGCGTGTAAAAGGTGCGGTGAATGAAGTCTCAACAACTGCTGCCACGCTATTAAAACTCGGAGATGGTTTAGTGCTCTGGTATGAACCAACGTTTTCAACGCTGCATTTGGCACCACTCTCTGTCTCAGATGTCTTGCGTGAGAACATGCTCAAGCAGACCCCTGTTATTGCCACCTCTGCCACATTAACTGTTGGCAACTCTTTTAACTCATTAGCTAAAAGCATTGGTTTTATTGTGGGAGAGGATTTAAATGCCGAGATCAGTGAAGGTGAATTAGATCCAGGCAATGTGCAGATGTTGGATGTGGGATCCCCATTTGATTTTGCTAATCAAGGCGTTCTCTATATGCCAAAGCACCTGCCAGAACCCGGGCGAGATGGTCCCAGTATGGAAGTGCTCACTGAGTTAGGTGAGTTAATAGATGCTGCAGGCGGGCGCACGTTGCCCTGTTTTCTTCATGGCGCGGGGTTGAAGCAGCAGATGCGCATTTGCGCAAAGTGTTAGCTGAACTTCCTATCAAGATCATCACGCAAAAGCGCGGTGATGCAGTGGGTCCACTAGTTGCCCGCTTTGCAAAGGATGAAACATCAGTGCTACTTGGCACGATGTCGCTATGGCAAGGTGTGGATGTGCCAGGAAATAGTTGCATCCTTGTTGCTATCGATCGCATTCCTTTCCCACGCCCAGATGAGCCGGTGATGTCGGCTCGTGCATCACAGGCAGATGCCGCTGGTGGAAGTGGATTTATGCAGGTGTCACTGCCACGTGCTGCATTGTTGTTAGCTCAGGGCACGGGCCGACTCATTAGATCTGTTGATGACCGGGGAGTAGTTGCGATTTTGGATTCGCGCATTGTCACTAAGCGATATGGAAGTGTGTTATTAAATTCAATGCCACCTCTGTGGCGCACATCAGATAAAGCTGTGGTGCAAGATTCCCTAAAGCGCCTGAACGAGTCCCTTTAGGGCAGGCCAGGAGTTTTCAAAACTAGGGTGAAGCGTTAATTCATCCACCGCATCTATTTCAACCCAGCGCACTTCATGAGATTCATCGTTGAGTTCGTGGGCAACTAATTGCTCTGTTGCATAGGCAATGACGGTGTCATAGCGCCAGCTACCGTGATCATCGCTAAAAGTTTGAATGGGTGTTATGTGCACAGGATCTATTCCTGTTTCCTCTTTCGCTTCCCTAATTGCAGCTTCTAAAACGCTTTCATGACTGTCACGCGCACCTCCTGGGATTCCCCAGGTGTCACCGTTATGAACCCAAGGGGCACGATGTTGTAAGAGGATTTGTGTTCCACGCACTAAAAGGATTCCAGCGGCACCATTGAGGCCCCAGTGCTTGTTGCCACAGGCGCATTGGATCCAACCATCTCCATCGCGCGCGCTCATGAACTAAGAGTGTCACAACTATCCACAGTTAGCCCAGCGAGCACAGGCATTAGTCTCAGCGCCCATTTATCGTGCCTGCACATGAAGCGCTTATTCATTCTCATCCTTTTCATCTCTTTATCCACCCCTGCCGCAGCTATTGCTGATTGCACTACAACGGCCTGTGTCGATGTTTTTACTGACAATAACAAGATCATCATTACGGCTCAAAAAGGTGATGGTGGAGCGGTAGTTAAAAAGCGCACGGTAGTTGTCCCTACTCCCAAGCCCACGCTGTGGTTTCCGCCAAAACCTAAAGCTATTCCAACGGTAAAGCGCACCTATAAGCCACGGGTGCGTGTGAAAAAAGCAGTTACTACAACTGTTAACTTAAGTGATCGTTTAATCAAAATGGTTCCAACGGCCACCATTGCCTATCAGCCAGAGTTTGAACCGCTGGTGCATGTGCCAGTTATTTTCTGGTGTGATCTGCCCACACTCTTTCAATCTCGTGTCGACATCATTGGCGAAGTAATCGATGTGGCGCTGCGTCCTGGTTTTGCTTGGCAGTGGGGGGATGGAGAAGTTTTCCAAACCACTGAACCTGGTGCTCCTTATCCCAATCAAAAAGTTACACATACCTATAAACACCCTGGAACTTACTACGTGACATTGATTGCAACGTGGAACGGCACCTTCAAACACAATGGTGCCACGCGTGCCATTACCGGAACTATCAAAATCCCTTCTTTTGCAGTTATCACCGTGGTATCTGCTAACTCAACTTTTACGAAATGAGCAGATAATGACAACTGATTATGAAGAGCTAGAGATAGCATCCCTTCCACTTGCAAGTGATAAGGACTTTGTGGCACTGGTTACTAGTTTTAGCGTTGATCCAGATAGTCCAGATCTTTCCTTCATGCAGCGCGATGGGGCAACGGCAGTCATTGATTTAGCAACGGAGTTTGAAAAATATGGTGTGGCCAGCAATCCTGATTTGATTGCACGGGTTATTGGGCGCCTGAGCGATATCCAAGTGCGAGACTTTGCACTTGGCACCCACAATGGTGAAAGCTTTGAAACCTACTGGCGCATGTGGCATTACTTGCTGCAAATTGCACCTGTGGGCTTTGTGGCACCCGTTGCCACATTGTTTGCAACCCTTGCCTATGAGCGCTCTGATACTCCACTTGCTTATCGCTCCCTGGATCGCGCTAGCGCCGATGCCCCGGGCTACTCCTTAACGATTTTGCTGCGCAGAGTCTTTGGCTCTGGCTGGCCGGCCAGCGCCTTTGCCGCCATGCGCATAGAGCTGCACCCCAAGGTCACCGCTGGGATTTTTGAGTAATCCAGCTCCTCTGTTATATTTCCCCCAGGTCATGAGTTCTAGTGCATAGCCCCGGCTTACTAGACGGCAACCCTCCACCACGGTGGGGTGCTCCGGGTGAAGACCAGATCGACTAGCACAACGCAGTCGATAAGCGTGGAACACCTAATTCCACTAGTTATGGCCCTTGTTGGCATATCTATTTTTAGGTGTTCCCCATAACTGGGAGGAATTACTTACATGTCAACCTTTTCACTTGAAGAAGCAGCTTTCGAAACGCGTCAAATACACACCGGACAAGTTGCTGATCCAACAACAGGAGCACGTGCACTTCCTCTGTATCAAACCACTGCATATCAATTCCGCGATACAAAGCATGCAGCAGATCTTTTTGGTTTGGCAGAGCTAGGCAATATCTATACCCGCATCATGAACCCAACTCAAGATGTTGTTGAAAAGCGCATCGCATCATTAGAAGGTGGCGTTGCTGCTCTTCTTCTTGCATCAGGTTCTGCTGCTACAACTTTTGCAGTCTTAGCCGTTGCAACTGCAGGAGATCACATCGTTTCATCAAAGTATCTCTATGGTGGAACATATAACTTGTTCCATTACACATTGCCAACATTTGGTGTGGAAGTAACTTTTGTTGATAATCCTAATGATCCTGCAGAGTGGGCCAAGGCAGTTCGTCCTAATACCAAGGCGTTTTTTGGTGAGTCAATCTCAAACCCAAATAATGATATTTTGGATATTGCAGCAGTTGCAAAAGTTGCCCATGAAAATCATGTGCCATTGATTGTTGATAACACTGTGGCAACTCCATATGTTATTAAGCCAATCGAATTTGGCGCAGATGTGGTTATTCACTCGGCAACTAAGTTCCTTGCCGGTCATGGAAATGCCGTAGTGGGTGCAATTGTCGATTCAGGTAACTTTGATTACGCACTGTACCCAGAGAAGTTCACAAGCTTTAATACTCCAGATCCTTCCTATCACGGCCTTGTTTATGCCCAAGCCCTAGGAGTTGGCAGTGCATTTGGTGCCAACTTGGCCTATATATTCAAGATTCGCCTGACTTTGCTGCGCGATATTGGCGCTGCAGTGAGCCCATTTAATGCATGGTTATTGGCCCAAGGTCTTGAGACTCTGACACTTCGTATGAAACAACATTTGGAAAATGCCAAGGCCGTTGCAACATGGCTGGAGAGCCACCCACAGGTTGAGAAAGTTCATTTCTCTTCCCTTCCTAGCAACTCCTATAACAAACTGGCCACAAAGTATGCGCCTAAGGGTTCAGGCTCAGTCTTCTCCTTTGAAATCAAGGGTGGGATAGAGGCTGGAAAGAAGTTTGTTGAAGGGCTGAGCTTGCACTCACACGTTGCAAATATCGGCGATGTGAGATCACTTGTTATTCATCCAGCATCGACGACCCATTCACAACTATCGGCAGAAGAGTTACTCAATGCCGGTGTGAAGCCTGGCTTAATCCGTTTATCTGTTGGTCTTGAAGATATTGAAGATATCAAGGCAGATCTCACAGATGGTTTTGCTGCCGCGAAATAGATGCCACAGACAATCGCTTCGGTTACCGGGGCATGGCTTGAAGACCATGCACCCGGTGATCGGCGCTTTCTAAAGATTGGTGATGTTGGACTTGAAGATGGTGAAGTACTCACAGATGTGACTATCGCCTATCAAAGCTGGGGCGAACTTAATAACAATAAAGATAATGCGATTTTAGTTAATCACGCTATGACTGGTTGGTCAGATGTCCCTGGTTGGTGGCCATCAATGGTGGGCCCTGGACTGCCATTTGATACAGAGAAATATTTTATTGTCTGTCCTAATGTTATTGGTGGGTGCCAAGGATCAACTGGGCCTTCATCGATTGCCCCTGACGGCAAAAGATATGGCTCTCGATTTCCATCGCTGACAATTCGCGACATGGTCAATGCTGAAATTCAATTTAGTGATGCGCTAGGAATTGATAAGTACTGCTTAGCCGTTGGGCCATCCTTGGGAGGAATGCGTTCATTGGAGTGGGCGGTGCAGTTGCCACACCGTGTTGGTGCCATTTGCACGATTGGTTCATCAGCAGTTGCCACAGGAGATCAGATCGGCACATGGTCCATTGAGATACGTGCAATAAAGAGTGATCCTAACTTCAATGACGGTGATTACTACGAACAAGAGCGTGGTCCGATAGAAGGAATGGGAATAGCTAGACGCATTGCCCATCTGACGTATAGAACTGAAGCGGAGATGGATATTCGTTTTGGCCGAGAACTCCAAGGTGATGACACGGGCCGCTATGCCGTGGAGTCATATCTTGATCATCAGGCCGATAAGTTGGCCCATCGTTTTGATGCCAATACCTATATAGCCCTGACTGAGGCGATGATCTCCCATGACATTGGCCGAGGACGTGGAGGAGTAGTTGCCGCCCTTGAATCCATCACTATTCCTGTCGTTGCCGTCTCAATCGATACTGATCGCCTCTTTCCTGTGCGCCTGCAGGCTGAGATCGCCGACTTTGCGCCCACAGCTGCGCCCCTTGTGAGGATTTCATCGCCATTTGGCCATGATGGCTTCCTGGTGGAAGTCGAATCTGTTGGAAATGTGATTAGGCAGGCCCTGAAATTAGCTAAATAGGGGGCAAATTATCGCTTTTGGATGTGCATTTACCCCCGTGAACAAATTATAATATAGCCATCGCATCAGCGCGCTCGCTGAGAAAACCAAAGGATAATTGTGGCTGTATTTAGTGCGCTCAAAAACAAGGTGTTAAAGAAAACCGCTACTAAAAAAGCGGCACCTGTGAAAAAAACCGCTGCTAAAAAAGCAGCACCTACCAAAAAGAGCGCGCCAGTAAAGAAAGCTACAGCGAAAAAGAGCGCACCTGCAAAGAAAGGTGTTACCAAAAAGGCAGCTTCTGCGAAGATTGCATTAAAGAAAGATTTAACCGCTAAAGATGTTCAAGCGATTGTTGATGCTAAAAACGCTGTATTGCGCCAGCATGAAGTTCTAGCAGAGCTAGAAAAGCGCGGTGTCACATCGATTAACCGCATTCCAAAGAAGGCTAATAAAGATTTAGTAGATGAAGCCCGCGCATTAGCAACTGAAGTTCCGGTAATTGTTGAAAAACTACGCAAAGCTGGCCTAGGTGCACCTTCACGTATTTTGAAAAAGAGTGAGTACGCACTTATTGAACAAAAGGCCACATCAGTTGGTGCACCAAAGATCGATGCCAAGACTGGTAAGGCTATCAAGGTTAAGATTGATGGCGAAGAAGTAGAGCTAGAAGAAGTAGAGCTTGAAGATGTTGAGGTTTTGATTAAAGAAGCTGTCGAGATTATTGATGGCGAAGAAGAAGATAAGAGCAACCAACCTCGCGTTGTTAACTTGGCTGAAGATACTTCAGGAAATGAAGAAGATGCCTTCACATTAAAGGCCTCTGAAGAAGATGATGCGCCCGCCCAGACGGTTATGACCGCTGGTGCAACAGCTGATCCGGTGAAGGATTACCTCAAGCAGATTGGCCGCGTTGCACTCTTGAACGCAGAGCTTGAAGTGGAGCTTGCCACACGTGTTGAAGCAGGTCTTTTTGCTGAGGCAAAGATTAAAGATGAGAAGAAGATTGAGAAAAAGCTCAAGCGCGAACTTGAGTGGCTCGTTGAAGATGGAAAGCGCGCAAAGAATCACTTGCTAGAGGCAAACCTTCGTCTGGTTGTTTCACTTGCAAAGCGCTACACCGGTCGTGGAATGCTTTTCCTTGACCTTATTCAAGAAGGTAACTTAGGTTTGATCCGCGCCGTTGAAAAGTTCGACTACACAAAGGGCTATAAGTTCTCCACTTATGCCACATGGTGGATTCGCCAGGCAATTACCCGTGCGATGGCTGACCAGGCCCGCACCATCCGTATTCCTGTGCACATGGTGGAAGTTATTAATAAGTTGGCACGTGTTCAACGCCAGATGCTTCAAGATCTTGGTCGCGAACCGACCCCAGAAGAGTTAGCTAAAGAGCTGGATATGACACCTGAAAAGGTTGTCGAAGTTCAAAAGTATGGCCGCGAACCTATTTCACTTCACACACCACTAGGTGAAGAAGGCGATAGCGAGTTCGGAGATCTCATTGAAGACTCAGAGGCTGTTGTTCCAGCTGATGCGGTTTCATTTACGTTGCTACAAGAGCAGTTGCACTCAGTTCTAGATACTCTCTCAGAGCGTGAAGCTGGTGTGGTTGCAATGCGATTTGGTTTAACTGATGGTCAACCAAAGACTTTGGATGAAATTGGAAAGGTCTATGGCGTTACACGTGAGCGTATTCGCCAGATTGAATCCAAGACAATGTCAAAACTACGTCACCCATCACGCAGCCAGGTTCTGCGCGACTACCTCGACTAATCCATGACTAACGCACGCATCTTTATTAATCCAGTCAGTGGTTCAATTAAGATTATTGGTGCAGTTGATTTTGTGGACCGTGAAGGCAACATTCTTGAAACTCAAGAGAATGTGAAGTTTTGTGGCTGCGGTTTATCAAAAGATAAACCTAACTGCGATGGATCACACAGAGATAAAGTAGTTAAGAAAGATTAAATAGAAGAAGTCTCGACGAGCTTTTCGCTCTCATCGATAATCTTTTTAGCAACAACCTTTAACTTTTCAGCATATTCCTTGCCATGGTGGGCACAGAACGTGAGTTCTCCACCATTGAGAAGCACAGCGCGCACATAAGCCTGGGCGCCGCATCGATCGCAACGGTCAAGGGCGTTAAGAGGTACTGATTGAAGCATCAATTGTTCTGACATATCTCTCTCCGTTCGTGCGTTGTGTCTTACTTCCTATGGAACATCAAACCATGTCTGGATATTCCCCGCTCGTTATAATTAAATTATTTTCGTTAAATTGCTGTTAATTTGCTGTGGAAATATCGATATTTCCAGTATTTGAGGCGTAATCGGCGCGCTTACGGGTGATACCGGGCAGTGGGCGATAACCTTTCGCCCCGTGGCTGAAAAAGATATTGCGACAAATGTGCAGGATAGCTATACCGCAAAAGATTTAGCGGTTTTAGAAGGCCTCGATGCCGTTCGCAAGCGCCCAGGTATGTATATCGGCTCCACTGATTCACGTGGACTCATGCACTGCTTGTGGGAAATCATTGATAACTCAGTAGATGAGTCACTAGCTGGGCATTGCAAGAAAATTGAGATTAATCTTGAATCAGATGGTTCGGTGGAAGTTCATGATGATGGTCGCGGAATTCCAGTTGATAAAGAGGTCAAGACTGGTTTAACTGGTGTTGAAGTTGTTCTAACAAAATTACATGCCGGTGGAAAATTCGGTGGCGGCTCATACGCCGCATCTGGTGGTTTGCACGGTGTAGGTGCATCCGTTGTGAACGCACTTGCATCTCGTCTTGATGCTGAAGTTGATCGTGATGGCAAGATTTACTGGATGTCATTCCAACGCGGAGTTGCAGGAATATTTGATGGTGATGGACCAAAAGCGCCTTTTGAACCAAAATCAGGATTACGTGTTATTGGAAAGATTTCTAGCAAAGTTACTGGCACACGTATTAAGTGGTGGAGTGATCGTCAAATTTTCCTCAAAGAAGCAGAGCTGGATTTAGAAGAGGTTTATGCACGTGCTCGCCAGACTTCCTACCTAGTTCCAGGCTTAACGCTCATTGTTAATGATAACCGCACAAAGGTTAAAACGACTGAAACCTTCTTTCATAAGAGCGGAATCACTGAATACTGTAATTTCTTACAGCCCGATGAAGCCGTTGGCGATGTCATTCGCATCTATGGCACTGGGCATTATCAAGAAACCGTGCCTGTTTTAGATGACAAGGGGCATATGGTGTCAACTGAAGTAGAGCGGGATATGGAAGTAGATATCGCCATGAAGTGGGGTAATGGCTTTGAAACCACCCAGCGCTCATTCGTCAACATCATTGCAACACCTAAGGGCGGAACCCACGTACTGGGCTTTGAGCGCGCTCTTGTAAAAGTCGTTAACGAAGCACTTCGCTCAACCAAAACTCTTGCCAATAAAGAGATCGATGTCATTAAAGACGATGTCATTGAAGGTTTAACAGCTGTTGTCACAGTGCGTATGTCTGAACCACAGTTTGAAGGTCAAACTAAGGAAGTTCTAGGAACAGCTGCTGCCACACGAATTGTTTCTGCAGTTGTGGCAGATAAGATGAAAGAGTATTTCAATACTTCAAAGCGCATTGATAAAGCCAATGGACGCTTAGTACTTGAAAAGATCGCTGCCGCATCTCGCACACGTATTAGTGCCCGTGCCCATAAAGATCTACAGCGCCGCAAGAACGCTTTGGAATCATCTTCCCTTCCAACAAAGCTCTCAGATTGTCGTTCAGAGGATGTAACCCGCACTGAGCTCTTTATTGTTGAAGGTGACTCAGCCCTTGGCACAACCAAGGCAGCACGCAACTCTGAGTTCCAGGCGATTTTGCCTATTCGTGGAAAGATTCTTAACGTTCAGAAAGCATCACTCTCACAGATGCTAGAAGATAAAGAGTGTGGATCAATTATTCAGGTCATTGGTGCGGGCTCTGGAAAGTCTTTCGAGCTAGATGAAGCTAGATATGGCCGCGTAATCTTGATGTCAGATGCTGATGTTGATGGTGCGCATATTCGCTGCTTATTACTTACTCTGATGTATCGCTATATGCGCCCGCTGATCGATGCTGGCCGTGTATTTGCGGCAATCCCACCTCTGCACCGCATTGAAGTAATGGGCGGGGCAGGTAAAAAGGGTGAATACATCTATACCTATAGTGATGATGAGATGAGAAAAATTACTGCAGATTTAAAGAAGAGCGGAAAGCGTTGGAAAGAGCCAATTCAGCGCTATAAAGGTCTGGGCGAAATGGATGCAGATCAACTGCGAGAGACAACCATGGATCCAGATGCCCGCACACTTCGCCGCATCACAGTCTCTGACGCATCAGCTGCCGAGGCGATGTTTGAACTATTGATGGGTAGTGATGTTGCCCCACGCAAGGAGTTCATTGCTACTGCTGAGATTGATCGCGAACATATCGACGCCTAAAGGCTCTTTATAGGGTTCGAACTAATAAATTCTGTACAATTTAACTATGGTGAGTTTTGATCTCAAGCATTTATTTTTTGCAATTTTCGCTGGATTATGTGCTTACGCTTTTGGGCGTCGTGTGTTGCCTTGGATGCTCCTTGGTTATTTTGGGACATTTTGGATTTTACTGGCCCTAATGCTGTCTCCTAAAAATCCTCGAACACCAATTAAGCAGTGGAATCCAATTACGGAGTTAAAGCGAAAAGAAAAAGGTTAGTTTTAGTCAATAGAAACTAAGTCGAAATACTCTTCTTTCCACAGATCCTCATCGCCATCTGGCAACAAAATGACACGCTCAGGCTTGAGTGATTGCACAGCGCCTTCATCGTGAGAAACCATGATGACAGAGCCTTGATACTCAGCAAGTGCTCCAAGGATTTCAGCACGAGATGCTGGATCTAAGTTATTTGTTGGCTCATCTAGGAGCAATACATTTGCTGCAGAGACAACTAGAACGGCCAAAGCTAAACGAGTTCGTTCTCCGCCGGATAAGACCTTGACGGGTTTGTGAACATCATCGCCAATGAAAAGGAAAGAACCTAGAGTGTTACGAGCTTCAGGTTCACGCAGATCTGGCGTTGCAGACATCATGTTCTCTAAAACAGTGCGCTCAAAATCTAGGGATTCATGTTCCTGGGCGTAGTAACCAATCTTTAGACCATGACCTTGTTCAACTTTTCCAGTATCAGATTCAATTTCACCAGCCAGAATTCTAAGAAGTGTTGTCTTTCCAGCACCGTTAAGACCAAGGATTACAACACGAGAGCCTTTATCAATCACACAAGATACATCAGTAAAGATTTCAAGTGAGCCATAAGACTTTGAGAGCTCTTCGCCCGATAGGGGAACCTTGCCACATGGGGCAGGGGTTGGAAAGCGTAGTCGTGCGACTTTGTCATTGACGCGAACATCTTCTAGACCACTGCGAAGCTTTTCAGCTCTACGTAACATGCCTTGTGCTGCAGTTGCCTTCGATGCCTTTGCACGCATCTTCTCGCCCTGCTTCTGCAAAATCTCTGCACGCTTTTCAGCGTTAGCGCGCTCCTTTTTACGGCGATGCTCATCTTGTTCGCGCTGAAGAAGGTAGGCCTTCCAGCCCAAGTTATAGACATCGATAACGTTTCGGTTGGCATCAAGGTAAAAAACCTTGTTAACAACGGTTTCAATCAAGTTTACATCGTGGGAGATAATGACAAGGCCGCCGGAGTATTTAGCTAAAAACTCACGCAGCCACACGATGGAGTCAGCATCTAAGTGGTTCGTTGGTTCATCAAGGAGCAAAGTTTCGGCGCCACTAAAGAGAATACGAGCTAACTCAATGCGGCGGCGTTGACCACCAGAGAGTGTGGAAAGCTCATGGGCAAAGACAGCCTCTGTTACACCTAAAGATGTTGCAATCGCTTCTGCTTCAGCAGTTGCTGCATAACCACCGGCAGCACTGAACTCATGTTCAACGCGGGTATAGCGATCCATTGCCTTTTCAAGGGCTTCACCTTGGGCAGTTGCCATCTCTTCTTCAACTGCCCTCATACGGTGTGAAATTTGATCTAAGTCTCGGGCTGAGAGAATGCGTTCGATGACTGTGCCAGGTTCATCACCTGTGCGGGGATCTTGCGGCAAGTAGCCGATTTTTCCTGTGCGATTGACGACGCCTCCTGCAGGCATAGTTTCTCCCGCTAAAACTTTTGCCAGAGTTGATTTACCGGCACCGTTTCGACCAACAAAACCAATGCGATCACCGCTATTAATACGCACAGTTACGCCCTTAACGAGCAGGCGAGCACCTGCTCGAAGTTCTAGCGCTTGGGTTGAAATCACGCCGTAGTTTAACGCTTAGAGCTTAGGCAGCGCCAATTCGAGTTTTTCGTGGGGTAGCAAATGACTTACCAACAGCAGTTAACTCATCTGAAACCTGTGCTTTGATCGCATCTTCACTTCTTAGCAGTTTTGTCAGTTCTGCAATCGTTGATTTTAACTCTTTTTGCTCAGTTTCAAGTTCTAGCTTGCTCATTTTAGTTAAACGACGAAGTGGCATATCCAAGATATAGGTAGTTTGCTCATCGTTTAATTTAAAGTCCTTCATTAACTTCTCTTTAGCAGAGGCTGCATCATCGCTGCCGCGGATAATCTTGATGACCTTATCGATATCGATGATCGCCTTTAAGAGTCCATCTACAAGAGTCAAACGTCCCTCTGCCTTTGCTTTACGGTACTCAGAGCGACGACGAACAACATCAATGCGGTGCTCAATGAAGACTTTAAGAAGCTCTTTTATCCCAAGGGTCTGTGGCTTGCCCTTCACCAATGCCACGGCATTGATAGAAAAAGCATCCTCCATGGGAGTTAATGCATAGAGCTGCTCTAGAACTGCTTCAGGCTCAAAGCCATTCTTGATCTCAATAACCACGTTGGTGCCAGTCTGACCATCAGTTAAATCGATGATGTCGCTGATGCCGGCGATTTTTTTGGCTTTCACAAGGGCTGCGATGCGCTCTACGACTTTCTCAGGTCCGATAGTGAAGGGAAGTTCTTTAATAACAATTCCCATTTTGCGAGAGGAAACTTTTTCGATCTCAACGCTGGCACGGACTTTAAAGGAGCCTTTGCCGGTTGCATATGCCTCGCGCACACCATCTAGACCAACGAGTTCGCCGCCGGTTGGAAAATCTGGACCCGGAACAAATTTCATTAACTGCTTGACTGTGGCAGAAGGATTTTCAATCAAAAACTTAGTTGCAGCGATAACTTCGCCCAGATTATGTGGAGCCATGTTGGTGGCCATTCCCACAGCAATTCCAGAACCACCGTTAACAAGCAAGTTCGGATAGGCAGCGGGAAGAACAAGCGGCTCTGCTAATTGGCCGTCGTAGTTAGGACCAAAGTCAACGGTGTTTTCATCAGCCTCTGCAACCATTGCCATTGCAGCAGATGCAAGGCGGGCTTCGGTATAGCGCATCGCTGCAGGGCCCGCGTCCAGTGAGCCAAAGTTTCCGTGGCCATCAATGAGTGGCAAGCGCATTGAAAAAGATTGCGCCATACGAACAAGTGCGTCATAGATTGCACCATCTCCGTGAGGGTGCAACTTACCCATTACTTCACCAACAACACGTGCACTCTTCACATGTCCACGCTCTGGACGAAGTCCCATATCTGCCATCTGATGCAAGATACGACGGTGAACTGGCTTTAAACCATCACGTGCATCAGGAAGTGCACGTGAATAAATTACTGAGTATGCATACTCAAGAAACGACTCTGAAACTTCCTTTGAAACATCGATATCAACGATCTTGCCTGGGTATTCACCAGGTTTGGGACCGAGCGGTTTCTTACCCTTTGCCGCAGCTTTCGCGGGAGTCTTCGCAGTTGCCATTGGAGCATTGTGCCAAGAGAGTTGCTTAATCTAGGGGAGGGCGCGCCCCAACAGTTGCTACACACTTTGCGGCCAACGCCGTTCCGGCAGAAAGGGCTGCTTCTAAATCATTTGTTTCAAGCCACTTTGGAATAAATCCAGCGGCAAATGAATCTCCAGCACCTGTTGTGTCGACGACATTGGTAGTGACGGCTGACACCTTTGCAATGATGTCTTTATGAACGGCCATAGCGCCACGAGAACCTAATTTGATGACAACAAGTGGGGTGTAAGCAGTTAAATTCTTTTCAGCCGTCTCAACATCTTTAGCATCACCAAGATAAAGAGCCTCTTCAGAGTTGAGCAGAATTCCATCCATAAGTTTGACCCAGGATAAAACTTCATCGCGAGAAACTATCTTCATCGCCCCAGTTGTTGTTGGATCAAAATAGATTGGCTTTCCAGCTACTTTTATCTTTGCAATCATTGAAAGGACTGCCTCACGGCTGCGAAAATCTAGTAATGCATAGCCACTGACATACACACCATCAACATCATCTAAGGGTGGCAAATCACTTACTTCAAGATCTGCATTAGCCCCGTTATCTGGAAACATCGTGCGCTCTCCATTGGAGTCAACCAAGATTACGACCACGCCGGTGGGGCGTCCTGAGTGCATCAGATTCATGTGTTCTACGCCGTATTTATCTAAATCAGAGATAAGGGCAAAGCCAACAGGATCATTGCCAACACGGGCTACTAACTGAGCTTTTGAACGTGTGCGAGTAATCCACGTTGCAACATTTGCAGCTTGTCCACCTGGGTGACTTGAAATTCTGCTGGCAGTGTCATTGCCATAGTTAATTGGCTCTTTTAACTGGGAGATAACATCTAGAGCTAAATCGCCAATACACAGGATTTTTTTCATTTAATCGCCATCGCAATATCTGCAGCTAGCGCGCAGTTTGATTTAATGATTTCAGTATTAATGGCAAGTGATTCACCTTTGCTGGCAGTGTGGAAATGCTCCAGTAAGTATGGTGTTACATATTTTCCATCAATTCCATCACGGGCAGCATTGGCAAGGCCTGATGCCAAAATCTCATCATGGCGGGCCTTGTCCATCTGCTTTTTAACTGGGTTAGTAACGATCAAGGCATGACTTGCAGTTGAAACCTGACTACGGGCTTTAATGATTGCGGCAACCTCTTGGGCTGAATTAACGCGGTGTTCAATCTCAAAGCCTGAATCAGTTAAGTAGAAACCCGGGAAGTGGTTGGTTTTATAGCCAACGATGGCGATTGCTAGCGTTTCAAGGCGCTCTAGTGTGGCATGAACATCCAGAATTGATTTGACTCCAGCACACACAACGGTGATATCTAAATGTGAGAGCGCAGTTAAATCTGCTGATTCATCAAATGATTCATTGGCACCTCTATGAACCCCGCCAAGACCACCAGTTGCAAATACTTTGATTCCAGCAATCGCTGCGATGTGAGCTGTGGCGGCAACTGTTGTTGCTGCACTCTTGCCCTGGGCAATGATGATTGCTAAATCTCGGCTCGATGCTTTTGAAATATCATCACGATTAGCTATGGCATCTAATTCATTGGCTTCAAGTCCGATATGAACAACGCCATCAAGGAGTGCAATTGTGGCTGGGACGGCGCTGTGCTGGCGAATAATGCCTTCACACTCTTGGGCAACTGCCAAATTGGATGGCCGTGGCAATCCATGGCTAATAATCGTGGATTCGAGTGCAACGATGGGGGTGCCCGCTGCAAGTGCAGCCGAAACTTCGGCTGAATATTTAATTGCACTCTTCATGGGTCAACCTTAGCCGATGTAATGAGAAGATATGAACGTGCATTTGTCCCAGATAACTCCATCGATCTTTACATCCCTGGGGCTATCGACTTCCGAAGACCTTTTAGCGATTGGGCCTTCACCCAGCGGGCGTGAACTTCTTTTTCTAATCGATGGCTTTGGCGCAGATGTCATTGAAAAATATGGCGATGCCATGCCCACTATCTCGCGCCTAACTAAGTTCTCAACGATAAATACTTCATTCCCATCAACTACTGCAACATCGCTAGCAACACTTATGACTGGTGAATTACCTGGAGTTCACGGAATGTTCGGTTACACCGTGCAAGTTCCGCGAAGTGGTGGTCGTATTCTTAACGCTCTTAAATGGGATGAGCGCGTTGATCCGATTAACTGGCAGCCAGTTCCCACGTTATTTGAACGTGCAGTAGCTGAAAACATTAACGTCACACATGTTGCAGCAAAGCGCTATGAGAACTCAGGGTTCACGCGAGCAGTCTTTCGTGGGGCGAACTATAAAGGCGCAAACGTTGCTGCAGATTTAATTGCAGAGACTAAAGCTGCGCTGCAAAAGACACCATCTTTTGTTTATCTCTATGTCAATGATCTAGATGCAGCTGGACATAGTGATGGTGTTGGAAGTGATAAGTGGTTAGCCGCGCTTTCTGTCATTGATCAAATGTTTTCAAACCTGATGAAAGAGATGCCACATGGCACCCGCATTTGGCTCACTTCAGATCATGGAATGGTTAATGCAGGTGAGAAGATAATTATTGGACAAGATAATCCGTTATTAGAGGGTGTGGCCGTCATTGCGGGTGAGCCGAGAGCTAGACATCTTTATTTATCTCCAGAAAATGACAGCGTGAGCGCACGAAGTGAATTAGCTAGCAGGTGGAAAGAGTTTTTAGGTTCCAAGGCAAGGGTGCTAACGCGCGAAGAAGCGATTGCTACAAACCTCTTTGGTAGTCAGATAAGTCCTGATGCACTTGATCGCATGGGCGAAGTTATTGCTATTGCCCAAGGTGGAGTTGTTTTACTTGATCCAGAGCGTGCTGAAAAGGAAGGTGCCATGGTTGGCCATCATGGTGGCGATAGTGAGATTGAATCTCAGGTGGGTTTGTTTACTACAGCTTTGAGTTAATTACTGATCTTCAGTTGGTTTAATGCCGAACATAATTTCATCCCAACTTGGAACCTTTGCACGTGCAACAATTCCATCACGCGCAGCCTCATCATCTGGCAGTTCGCGAATAACTGCCAAGCGTGGAACCTCTGGCATGGGGGTGATGTCTTCGCGCAAGGATGGGTGATTTGCATCTGAATAGACAAGACCAGGTGCGCTCATCTGACGTACTGGTGGCTCATCGCCCATCATCCAACGCGCATTTTCATCCATAGATGTAAGAACGCGACGAGTGGTATCAAAGTTCCATTGCGCAATTCCAACACCGTTGGTGTTTGGATAATGCAGTTCAACTGTCCATGTTGAATCTTCATGGCGCCATGTGTTCCACGAAAGATCTGAAAGATCGATATTGCGCGGGGCAAGACGGGAAACAACTACACCTAATAAGTTAACTGGATCGCGACTACCTTCTTTGCGAACTGAAACTTGTTGAGCTTGATCAATGATGTAGATGCGCTCTTGCAAGATTGGACCAGAGAAGCGTTCGATTTTTTCTAGTGGAATATTATTTTCGCGAGCTAGCTCTTCTGCTAACTCACCAGCACGCAAGCGACGCTGAATCTCTTTGATAGAAATTGTGTCGACTTCTTGTTCTGGAACTGCAGAAAGACGAGGTTGATTAACTGTGGCACGCAAAGTGTCGCTAATGCGAACAGTGAACTCATTGCCATCATTATCATGCAGGGACAAGTGAGTACCGTCCTCACTCTTGCCATTTAATCGAAGCTCAGTCACGGTTCAGAGAGTAATGGATGAGCCCCTTATAAACGCGAAAGTAGGGCAGTGTGGCTAATAAAGCTGCACACATAAATCCCAGGGGCACCCAGAAAGCGTTTTGTGCCCCGTAGGTATCGATGACCCATCCGCCAAGGGCGCTAGAGATTGCACCACCTAACGGCATACCTGCCACGACCCATGTAAAAGATTCAGTGATTTGTTCACTCGGCACCGCTTCCTGCACAACACCATAGGCATTTACTATTAAAGGCGCGATAGCAATGCCGTTAAAGAAGAGTGCGATAGCTAACCAAAATATTGAATCCACAAATATAAATGGAATTGATAGAACGGTCAGCGCCGTTAAAAAGATGAGGAACCGGCCGACGTATGGAGTTTTCCATTTGATCAGACCATTAATGATGGCCATGACTGCGCTGCCTGATGCCCACAAGCCCAGTAGTAAACCCGAATGTGATTTTTGCCCTTGGCTTTCGGCAAATCCAACGACAGTAATTGCGATTGCACCAAAGAATCCACCGGTGAAAGTTGTGGCAAGTGCAATTGCCTGAACGATAGGTATTCCAATCACTGGGGGATGTGGATCCTTTACTCGCACTGGCGATGGTGGTGGCTCAGTTGCTCGTTGCATTGCAAAGAGAGGCAGTCCAATAGACATCAAAATCATTCCCGCAATTAATCCAGCCGCAGGTGCAATCGATGTAGCACACGCCGTGGCAGTAATGGGACCAACGATGAAAACAATCTCATCCATCAAGGCTTCGTAAGAGTAAGCAGTATTGACTACATGCTTATCTGCTTCATCTTCAGCGGTAGTTGATTTATCCGGACTTAAGACGTGAAGCCATCTCCTGCGCACTAAGCCGCCAGTATTGATTGCAGCAAGTTCAGCCACAATAATTGAAACAAACCAGCTCCAGACCGGTGCTTCATTCATTACTAAGGCAATAAAGAGTGAGAGACCAGCGATTTTGAGCGGCACAACACGCAGCAACATCTTTCGTTGCCCAATGCGATCAGCAAGCCTGGACCAAAATGGTGTTGCAATAGAGATAACTATGGATGCAACCGCACTCAGCGCCCCAGCTAAAGCATAGGAATCACTGACGGAAATAACGATAAAAATTAGCGCTAATGAATCCATCGATATCGGCATTCGGCCGATGAGGGCTGGAATTGAAAATTTCATCGCTCCCGGAGTGCGAAATAGGGTTGTATATGCCGAGAACATGCTGCCCATCCTATGACAGGGTTAGGATGAGCATGTGAGTATTAATCATGAACTCTTAGAGCTAGCTTTGGATATAGCCAAGCAAGCTGGCCGTTTATTAGTTGATCGCCCAGCCTCTTGGGAGTTAACATCTAAATCAACTGCGATAGATATTGCAACACAGATGGACATTGCAAGTGAAAAACTCATAGTTAACGCCCTTCTTGCGGCTAGACCAGATGATGGAATTATTGGTGAAGAAGGTGCAGGCAGGGTGAGTACATCCGGTTACACCTGGGTGATTGATCCAGTAGATGGAACCGTTAATTATTTCTATGGACTTCCAGCATGGAATATCAGTATTGCCGTCAAAGATGCTCAAGGTCCGGTGGCAGGAGTGGTGCATGCACCAACTATTGATTCAACATGGCATGCAACCCGTGGCGGTGGTGCGTTTTTAAATAATTTGCCGATAACGTGCAATGAGCCCATTGAGTTAAACCGAGCCCTAATTTCCACTGGCTTTGCATACGATGTAAAAGATCGCATAAATCAACTGGATTTAGTAAACAAACTTCTTCCGAAAATTCGTGACTTCAGGCGTATAGGAGCAGCGGCGGTGGATATATGTTGTGTGGCAACTGGGATGGTGGACGGCTATATAGAAACCGGGTTAAAAGAGTGGGACTTAGCTGCAGCGGCATTAGTTGCCACAGAAGCTGGGGCTATCGTGACTACTCATGCATGGAGGGGGATGGAGTTAACCGTGGCTGGTGGAGCACACCTACATAGCGCCCTCATGCGGGAGATTCCCGCCTAGATTTACCCGATTTAGGCTCAAGGCCCCTTCTGTGGCAAGATACTCAGTCTGCACCTGCCACAGCCGGTGCTTCATAGATGAAGATAAAAAAGGACGAATTCCATGAACATTCTTGACGCCGTAGATGCAGCATCGCTGCGCAAAGACATCCCACAGTTTCGTGCTGGTGATGAGCTCAAGGTTCACGTCCGTGTTATCGAAGGTAGCAAGAGCCGTCTTCAGGTATTCCAAGGAATCGTTATCCGTCGTCAAGGCGATGGCGTTCGTGAAACATTCACAATCCGTAAAGTTTCTTACGGTGTTGGCGTAGAGCGCACATTCCCAGTTCACACACCAGTTATTGAAAAGATTGAATTAGTAAAGAAGGGTGAAGTACGTCGCGCCAAGCTTTACTACCTACGCGATCTACGTGGTAAGGCTGCAAAGATTCGCGAAAAGCGCGATGGTGTTGAAGGTTACGGTGATGGAATTCTTTCAACACCTGAACCAATTGCCCCTGTAGTTGCTGAAGCTGTCATTGTTGAGGAAGTTGTTGAGGCTCCAGTAGTTGAGGCAGTTGTTGAGGCTCCAGTAGTTGAGGCTGTTGTTGAAGCCCCTGTTGCTGAAGAAGTTGTTGAAGAAACTCCTAAAGCCGAATAATCACCTCAATGCGTCGTAAGGGTTCCCTCCTACGGGAGCTCCCAATCCTTGTTGTAGTTGCACTTGTTGTCTCCCTGTTTATAAAGACGTTTCTAGTGCAGTTTTTCTATATTCCCTCTGGCTCTATGGAAAACACTTTGCAGATTAAAGACCGCGTTGCGGTAAATAAAGTTCCTTTCCTTTCGCGCAATATCGCCCGCGGTGATGTCGTTGTTTTCCGCGATCCTGCCGGCTGGTTACCTGAAATTACAGATTATTCAACAAACAAATATGTTGCAAAGTTGAAAACAGGGTTGGTTGCTGTGGGTGTATTACCTAACCCAGCTAAGCAATATTTAGTTAAGCGTGTAATTGGTGTTGAGGGAGATCGAGTTGTTTGTTGTGACAAAGCAGGGCTATTAACAGTTAATGGTAAGGCTATTACTGAGCCATATATCTTTGCTGGAAATAAACCTAGCGATATGAATTTTGATGTCACAGTGCCCAAAGGAAAATTCTGGGTTATGGGAGATCACCGAGGAGCAAGTGCTGATTCTAGATATCATCAAGAGGATATCAATAAAGGTTTTATTCCACTCTCTCGTGTAACAGGCCGTGTGGTTGCTGTGATCTGGCCATTTAGAAATATTACTTACGTTCCACAAATCAACGTTCTGAAATAGTTCTTTATGAAAGTTATTGAGCAGCTGCTCATTCAAGCAGGAATCTCACCTATTGCCGGCGTTGATGAAGCTGGACGCGGAGCATGTGCTGGACCGTTGGTAATTGCAGCTGTTGTATTAAATGATCCTTTTGCACCAGAGCTTGCACCAGTGCGAGATTCAAAAGAAATTAGTGAATGTAAAAGAGATGAAGTCTTTGAACTTATCCAATCAATTGCTACCAGTATTAGTGTGGTGATTGTGCCGGCCCAAGAAGTTGATGCACGAGGTGTGCATGCAGCAAATCTTGATGGCATGCGCCGTGCAGTCAATGGCCTAGATATAACCCCGGCATATGTGTTAACCGATGGATATGCAATTCAAGGTTTAGGTTTTCCTAACTTAGCGGTGTGGAAAGGTGATCAAGTAGTTGTGAGCATTAGCGCTGCATCTGTGGTTGCAAAAGTCACACGTGATCGCATTATGCGTCAGATGGATACAGAGTTTCCGCTCTATGGCTTTGGCGGACATAAGGGATACATCACTACCGCTCACGCGCAGGCCCTGACTGAACATGGGCCTTGTGCACAACATCGTCAGTCTTTTTCTAATGTAGCTGCACTTATTCACAAGCAGTAGTTTTACCTAAGCTTTTTATCACCTGCCAGTTTTAACGTGACGCCTTATGTACATACAAACACCTGCCTTTCTGACTCCATTTGAAGCCCGCGCCATTCTCTTTTCATGCATCGAACCCGGACATTTCTTCTGGACTGCCCAGATTTCGCAGTTCGGCCCCCTTAAAACTTTGGAATCTATTCTTTCGGGTGAGTACCCAGCCGAGAAAACGAAAACGATCATCACATCAATCCGAGCCGCTGACGTTGGCCAAATTCTCTATGAGATTGAAAAAGTAGGAGCGAAGTTTCTTACCCCTGAACATGAGCACTGGCCCGTGGGCGTAAATCAATTAGCTAATCCACCTATCGGATTAATAGTTAAAGGTGAGTCAACCTCTTTAGTAACACCGTCTTTGGCAATCGTTGGTTCACGCAAACCCACAACATATGGCGCTCATGTTGCTAATGATTTTGCGCGGGCTTTTTCAGATTTAGGCTGGACGATAATTAGTGGGGGAGCATATGGAATTGATTCCTTTGCCCATCGTGCAGCGCTGCAAGCAAATGGACGATCTATTGCAGTCTTGGCAACGGGGATAGAAGTCGCTTATCCAAAATCAAACCAAAAGCTCTTTGATGAAATGCGCGTGAATGGTGCATTGATAAGTGAGCTCATGCCACATGAGAACGCGGTGCCCTCTAGGTTTCTGGTTCGCAATCGATTAATTGCATCGATAGCAAAAGCTACCCTGGTGGTTGAAGCTGCGTTTCAAAGTGGATCTCTTCGCACCGCACACGATGCCGCCGAACTATTTCGTCCAGTCATGGCAATTCCTGGACCAATTAACTCTGTGATGAGCCAGGGATGTCATCGCTTAATTAGTGAACGTGCCGCAGAGTTGATCACTTCAGTTGCAGATGCAGTGGAGTTCATAGGTGCAAATCAATGAGAGAATAAGCCTATGAGTGATTTCCGTTCGGGCTTCGTTGCCATTGTTGGCCGCCCAAACGTTGGTAAATCAACTCTCATTAACGCTTTAGTTGGAAGCAAGATTGCAATAACTTCACATCATCCCAACACCACCCGCAGTGCAATCCGAGGCATTGTCCATGGTGATAACTTCCAGGCAGTTTTAGTTGACACTCCTGGAGTCCACAAACCTAAAACGCTATTAGGCCATCGCCTGAACGCTGTAGTGGATCAATCTATGGATTCAGTTGATGTTGTGATTCTCTGCATTCCAGCCGATGAGACCTCAGGTGCTGGAGATGTGTATATTGCTCAAGAAATCGCAAAGCACCCAAGAGCTAAGAAGTTTGCAGTTATTACCAAGACAGATTTACTCTCTAAAGAAAAGCTGGCCTTTCGCTTGAGTGGGATTATGGAGTTAGCCCAGGGCTTTACATGGGATGAAATCATTCCTGTCTCTGCGGCGATTCATGATCAAATTGATTTACTTAACCAACTCATTGGTGCTGCACTTCCTGCAGGTCCTGCTTATTACCCTGAAGGCACCACCAGTGATCAAGCAATCGAGCAGTTGATTTGTGAGTTCATTCGAGAAGCTGCGCTGCAGGATGTTCGAGAAGAACTTCCTCACTCTATTGTTGTAACAATTGATGAGTTTGGTGAGCGAGAAGAAAAAGGATCACGTCCCTTTTATGATGTGCATGCAACTATTCACGTTGAACGTGACACGCAGCGCGCAATTCTGCTGGGTCACCAGGGCGTTCGATTAAAGGAAATTGGAATCAGAGCCCGCGCAGATATTGAGCGCGCACTTGTTGCCAAAATATTTCTTGGCCTGCATATAAAGGTCTCTAAAGAATGGCAGCGTGATGCACGCATGCTCGACAAGCTAGGTTTTGAAGAGCGTCGCTAAACTTTCTCTTTGCGACTTGCTAAGTAAGAGCCCAGGACGACCATGGGTAGCCCTACTTTAATTCCCAAAGTAAGTGGCTCACCTAAGATGATAATTCCAAGAACAACTGCAACTGCCGTGTTGATATAGGTCGTTAACGACCCGCGCGCTGGACCGATTTCCACAATAACGATGAAGAAGAGCATGAAGGCGATAGCAGTGCTAAAGACACCTAGGGCAACTAAGGCAGTGATTGCTTGAGTTGAGACTGGATTACTTGGCCATGTGGCAATTGCGATGGGTGTGTAGAAAAGACAGGTGAGTCCCATTGCCACACCATTAATGGCAATTCCATCAACGCCTGGCAAGTTAGCCGTAATCATCAGTACGGCGTAGGCATACATAATTGCTGCGAGAATCACCATTGCAATAGCTTTTGGATTACTGCTTCCAGTGATTGATTCAATACCAACGAGGGCAATAATTCCGATAAAACCAACAACTAGACCAAAGATTCTCTTTGGCTGCCAGACGCTGTGATCTCCACGAAGTGAAGAGAAAATAGTTGAAAAGATTGGAACAGTTGCAATAAGTAATCCGGCAAGACCAGAGGAGATTTCTTTTTCTGCATTTGTAATGAGAATCCAAGGGCCAACCATTTCAAGTACAGCGTATGGAATTACGTATTTAATGCCTTTGATTGCATCTTTGAAAGTATTTTTCTTCATCGCAATAGGAATCAAAATTGCAGCACCAATGAGTGTGCGGCCAGCAACGATGAGGGGAGGTGGAATATCAGCAACAGCTACCTTCATGAGTAGATAAGGAATTCCCCATAAGAAGCCGACAATGCCAAATTGAATCCAGGATTTACGGGTCATTTATGCAATCACAGCGCAATAGAGACTAATGGTTGCAGAGGCAACGGCGTCCCAACCAAATTTCTTCATGTTGCCTACTCTACCAATTTGCAGTGTTATCTCGCAAAGTTCGATATTTATCCATTACATGTGGAGTTGCTTGCGAATGATGATGTGAAACTTTTCCTAGATCCCATGTTGGCATTTCTCCTAGTAGCGCCCATGCAGCTTGTTTAGCTGCGCCATCAGCAACATATTCTCCTGCTGGTGGCACTAAAACTTCGCGGCCAAAGAGTGCACTTGCAATGGTTGGAATCGCAGGATTCTTTGCTGCTCCTCCGATGAGAAGTATGCGATTGATGTTTACGCCCAGTGCAATCAAAGAATCAACAGCATCGGCTAATCCGGCCAACATCCCTTCGATCATCGCCCGTGCAATATCGGCCTGATTGGAGTTATTCAAATTCATTCCAGAAAATACGCCAGTTGCATCTGGGCGATTAGGGGTCCGCTCGCCCTCAAAGTAGGGAAGAAGAGTTAAACCATTAGCACCTGGAGTAGCAGAGAGTGCAAGGGCACCGACTTCTTCATGAGTTTTACCAAGAATCTTTGTTGCAGCATCCATGATGCGTGCCGCATTTAATGTGCAGACAAGAGGCAAGAAGCGACCAGTTGCATCTGCAAAACCTGCAACTGCGCCAGTTGCATCATGTGTGGGAGTTTGCGAAACTGCAAAAGCTGTGCCAGATGTTCCCAGTGAAACTACAACATCTCCAGGTTGTGCTTGCACACCTAATGCTGCGCCAGCATTATCCCCAGCACCTGCAGCAATTGGAATTCCAGTAGTTGTTGTTCCGCCAAAAGAATTAGGTGCAATGATTTTTGGTAGACGCAGTTCTAAGTCATGGCGCAGTGCTAGACGTAAAATATCTTCTCGGTAATGAGAAGTTGTTGGATCAAAGTATCCAGTTCCGGATGCATCACTTCGATCTGTAAATAGCGTGGAGAAGTCTTTACCGCCTTGTAGTTGCCATGAAAGCCAATCATGGGGCAGTGCCACAGATGCAACACGGGCGGCATTTTCTGGTTCGTTATCTGCCATCCAGCGAAGCTTTGATGCAGTAAAAGATGCAACTAAGACTGAACCAACTTTGCGAGCGATCTCAGCATTTCCACCTTCTTCTCGGTTTAAATCTTCGGCAGCTTTGGCAGATCGTGTGTCATTCCATAACAACGCTGGTCTAATTACTTCACCCTTGTTATCGAGAGCGACCATTCCATGTTGTTGTCCTGCAATAGAAATTGCTTTGACATCTTCTAATCCACCTGCATCTTTTAGTGCACTATCTAGGGCGTTTTTCCAATGGATGGGATCAACTTCAGTGCCATCAGGATGTGCTGCTCGGCCTTGGCGCAGCAGCGCTCCTGTGCGGGCATCGCGCATGACTACTTTTACCGACTGAGTAGATGAATCCACGCCTACGATAATTTGTTGATTGCCCATGTGGCAAGGCTAGACTGTTCCAGTCAGCGTTGACCACAGGCCGGGCGCTTTTGATAGCTCGAGCCCTTCATCATTTACTTTTTAATGGAGTTAATAATGCGTATTGGTGTGCTAACTGGTGGCGGAGATTGCCCAGGTCTAAATGCTGTGATTCGCGCCGTAGTTCGTAAAGGCGTAAAAGAATATGGCCATGAATTTGTTGGTTTCCGTGATGGCTGGAAGGGTCCACTAGAGGGCTTAACAATGCCTCTCAATATTGAAACAACTCGTGGGATCTTGCCTCGCGGCGGAACAATTTTGGGATCTTCTCGTACTAACCCTTTCAAGATTGAGGGCGGCGTAGAAAAGATCAAGGACAACTTGGCTAAAGCTGGAATCGATGCACTTATTGCAATCGGTGGCGAAGATACATTGGGCGTTGCAACAAAGCTTGATTCACTTGGCGTAAAAGTTATTGGTGTTCCAAAGACAATTGATAATGATTTGAACAATACTGACTACACATTTGGCTTCGACACAGCTGTCAATATTGCAGTTGAGGCAATCGATCGTCTACACACAACAGCAGAGTCACATCACCGTGCATTAATCGTTGAAGTTATGGGTCGCCATGCTGGCTGGATTGCACTTCACTCAGGGCTTGCAGGCGGAGCGGCTTGTATTTTGATTCCAGAGCAGAAGTTCTCAATTGAGAAGGTATGCGATTGGGTTGAATCTCGATTCAAATCTCACTATGCGCCAATTATCGTTATTGCTGAAGGTGCTATTCCTCAAGAGGGCGATATGGTCACAAAGGATAAGACACTTGATTCATTTGGTCACGTCAAGCTCTCAGGTATAGGTGATTGGCTGGCTAGTGAGATTGAAGCACGCACAGGCAAAGAGGCACGCACATCTGTTTTGGGTCACATCCAACGTGGTGGATCTCCAACAGCATTTGACCGTGTTCTTGCTACACGATTTGGTCTCCACGCTATTACGGCCGCTCATGAAGGTGACTGGGGCAAGATGGTTGCACTTCACGGTACCGATATCGTGCGTGTTCCGCTGGCATCTGCCACAGAACAGCTCAAACTCGTTCCCCTAGAGCGCTATAAGGAGTCAGAGATCTTCTTCGGATAATTGCGCTACGCGATTATCAATTGATTCTCTATCCTTAACCCATGACTTCTCCTCTAGATAATCTCTTCACGCCTGGCCTTGTGGCTGCCCAGCAACCACAGTGGCCTGGCGGTTCAGAGGGTGCTGCGATTAAGGCAGCAGTTGCTGAACTTAAATCATTTCCACCACTTGTCTTTGCCGGTGAATGTGATGATTTAAAGGCACGTATTGCACTTGCTGCAGAGGGAAAAGCTTTCTGGTTGCAAGGCGGAGATTGCGCAGAGACTTTTGCCGCGGCCACAGCAGATTCAATTAGAAACCGCATTAAAACTATTTTGCAGATGGCTGCAGTTCTGCAGTACTACTCATCATTGCCAGTTGTAAAAGTTGGACGCATGGCAGGTCAGTTTGCTAAACCACGCTCTAATGACATGGAGACCCGTGGGGATGTAACACTTCCTGCTTACCGTGGAGATGCTGTGAACGGTATTGAATTTACTGAAAGCTCTCGCACGCCAGATCCACACCGTTTGGTCCGTGTTTACAACACGTCAGCTTCAACTCTGAACTTAGTTCGTGCCTTCACACAAGGTGGCTTTGCTGATCTGCGCCAAGTGCATGAGTGGAATAAGGGCTTCATCCGCGATTCTTCAGTGGGGGAGCGCTATGAAAAGATGGCTAATGAAATTGGCCGCGCGCTTTCATTTATGCAATCAGCAGGAGTAGATCCTGAGTCATTTAAATCAGTTGATTTCTTCTCAAGTCATGAAGCTTTGATTCTGGAATATGAGAAGGCGCTAACACGTATCGATTCGCGTACAGGAAATCCATACGATGTATCAGGTCACTTCATCTGGATTGGTGAGCGCACACGTCAATTAGATGGTGCACATGTTGATTTTGCATCCAAGGTTAAAAATCCCATTGGTATCAAGCTTGGACCTAAGTCCACAGTTGATGACGCACTCGCTCTGATTGACAAGCTTGATCCCAACCGCGAACCAGGGCGTATTACTTTTATTACACGCATGGGAGCAGGAAAGATTCGCGAAGCCCTACCTGCTCTAGTTGATGGAGTTACTAAATCTGGTGCAAAGGTTTTGTGGGTATGCGATCCGATGCACGGCAATACATATGAGGCACCAACTGGCTATAAGACACGTAAATTTGATGATGTTATGGATGAGGTAAAGGGATTCTTTGAAGTCCACAAAGCGTTAGGTACACATCCAGGTGGAATCCATATCGAACTCACTGGAGATGATGTCACTGAGTGCGTTGGTGGCGGCGAGCAGATTTCACATGAGGATCTGGCTTCACGCTATGAAACGGCATGTGATCCGCGCCTGAACCACTCTCAGTCTCTAGAGCTAGCTTTCCTAGTTGCTGAGATGTTGCGCGACCGCTAATTTTCTCCTTGTGACATTATTAGTAACTACCCACAAGACACCTGTGGGCAATCTGAATCTCATTGCCGATGATCAGATTTTAATGGGTGCAAATCTTTCAACAATCAGTGCTTTAAAGCTGGCAAAGACATAAAGATTGTTAAATCCATTCCCGTCATTAGTGATTTAATCAATGATTACTTCGATGGCGACATTACTGCCATTAATGGCATCAAAGTCAGCCAACCAGGTGCTCCATTTTCACAAGCTGCTTGGAAGGCCATGCGCAAGATCTCTGGTGGCAAAGTTCTCTCCTATTCAGATATTGCCCAGCGCGCTGGATCTGCAGCGGCAGTTCGCGCAGCAGGAAGTGCCTGCGCTAATAACGCCATTATGTTGGTTGTTCCATGCCACCGCGTTGTTAAAACTGGGGGAGCGCTAGGAAATTATGCTTATGGAGTTAGCAAGAAAGAGTGGCTACTACGCCACGAGGGCTACCTTTAAAATCTCAATAGCTTCTTTGCACTGAGCATCATTAAAATCTAAATGTGTTACAAGGCGCGCATACTTTGGACCCAGAGCGCTAATCCACAAGCCTTTTTCACGGCAGCGTGTTGCTAGCTCTGCCGCGGTTATTGGTAGATGGGCCAGATCTAATCCCACAATATTTGTTTGAACTGTTGTTGGGTCAATAAGAGAAGAATCAATAGCAGCAATTGCAACGGCAATCTCTTTAGCTCGGCGATGATCTTCAGACAGGCGATTGATGTTGTTATCTAGTGCATAGTGAGCACCAGCTGCTAGCAATCCCACTTGTCGCATTCCTGCCCCATAGCGCTTGCGCCATACGCGCGCCTTAGCAACGCGCTCCTTAGTTGAAAGCATTACCGAACCAACTGGGGCACCTAAACCTTTAGATAGGCAGACGCTAATAGTGTCAAAGTATTTTCCATATTCACTAAATGCAACTCCACTTGCAACGTGCGCGTTCCAAATACGGGCACCATCTAAGTGAAGGGCTAATCCCATAGCATCGGCGCCTTTGCGCAAAGCCTTGATTTCATCTATTGGTTGCACGGTTCCGCCACCAAAGTTGTGGGTGTTTTCAACAGCAATTGCAGTGGTTGAAACTAGATATGGTCCAGAGTCCGGACGGGCGATCTCAAGTGCATCAGCAGCCTTTAGTAATCCATGCGTAGCGGGCCATGTGCGGGTAGTAATACCGCTAAACACGGCTGCAGCGCCAAGTTCTGCGCGAACGATGTGTGAATTTGTCTCGGCAATTATCTCTTCGCCAGGATTAACCAACATACGAATTGCTAATTGATTTGCAAGTGAGCCGGTTGGGGTAAAGAGGCCTGCTTCTTTGCCAAACATCGCAGCAACGCGCTCTTCAAGAGAGTTAACGGTTGGATCATCGCTATAAACATCATCGCCAACCGGTGCTGAAGCAATTGCATCACGCATGCCTTGTGATGGGCGGGTGACTGTGTCAGAGCGAAGATCGATTGCCATAGTAGTGAGCCTACTTTGATTCTTTAATAACAATCAAATACATAGCAGTAACTACAAGGACTCCACCGAGTGCACTCTGTAGTGTTAAGCGCTCACCGCCAAAGATGATTGCAAAGACTGCGGCAAAGACAACTTCCATCGTCAAAATGACCGCCACCTTAGTTGGGCTCATATGCGCTTGGGCCCACGTCTGAATGATGAAGGCAATTGCAGTTGCAAAGACTGACGTGAATATGACAACACCCCACACACTTGTATCAGGCGGCGGTGAATAACCTTCTGGAATTGATGCGATGCCAGCGAGCAGAGCACACATAAATAGCTGCACTACCGTCATGGCATAAACATCTCGGCCCGAGCTCCACTTGCTTAAGGCAATAATGTGGCAGGCATAGAAGATTGCACTAATAAAGACTAGAAGTTCACCCATTCCCACAGAAAATCCATGTATTGATAAGAAGCCAAGGCCAACAGTTGCAACTGCGATGCAGCTCCAAGTGAATCTATTAATCTTCTCTTTCAAAAATAACCAGGCAAAGAGTGGAGTGAGAACCACATAAAGTCCGGTAACAAAACCCGTAATTGCAGCTCCGGTGCGGGCAAGGCCAAGTGTTTGGAAGATGTAACCAAAGCCCAAGAAAACACCGGCAGATCCAGCACGTAGTAGGAGATCTTTATTGAGCAGTTTTAAAACTTGTGGGCGAATGAGCACCATAACAACTGTTCCGAGTAAAAATCTGGTGAAAAGAAAATTGTTAACACTCTGGCGCTGAATTGCATCCTTCATGATCACAAAAGCCCAGCCCCAAGCCATCGCAACGGTGAGAAGGGCCCACGGGGCAAGCTTCATCTTGAATAAATGTTTTGCTTCACTCACTTTTTATCTCGTAGCTTCTTCAGTAGCGCAACTTCAGGCTTGTGTTTTTCCTCCATGCCCGGTGTTTCAAGAATTAATGGCGCGTTAGCAATGGCTGGGTGAGCAAGAAGTTCAGCAAATGGTTCTATACCTATATGTCCATCACCAATGTTTTGGTGGCGATCTTTTAGTGCTCCGCACACATCCATTGAATCATTGGCATGGACTAACTGGAAACGCTCAACGCCAGCGATTTGAACAAGAAGATCAATAGTGGCGCTCATACCACCTTTAACAGAGATATCATGGCCTGCGGCAAATACGTGACATGTATCAAGACAGATGGCAACCTTTGGGTGATACTCCAGAGCTTTGAGATAGTTTTCTAGATCATCTAATTTCTTAACCAATGATTGGCCTTGACCTGCAGTAGGTTCTAATAATAAATATGGAGCATCATCTGGAAGCGCGTTAAGGATGGGCATCATGCCTTCATGAATCTGCTTCCATGCTTTTTCAACGTGGTTTACATCTACAGCAGAGCCTGTGTGAATAACAGCACCAAGTGCTCCAATATCTGCAGCGCGCTGGAGAGAATATTTAGTAGAAGCTAAAGAGTTGAGGTATGTGGCCTCAGTGGGTGAGCCTAAGTTAATAAGAAATGGAGCATGAACGTATGTTTCAAGATCCAACTCTGCAGCTTTGATTTTGTAAGCCTCATCGAGATCAGGTTTTGCTGCTGGCATTGCCCACATACGTGGACTTGATGCAAAAACTTGAATTGCACTTGCACCGATTTCTTGGGCATATTCAATGGAGCGCTTTGCCATTCCGCCAGTTGTTGGGACGTGGGCACCAATACGTGGCTTCTTGGACTCCTGAGGCATTGGCTTACCCTACGGTAATTGTGACTGTGCTGCCACGCTTAACTTTCGTGCCCACCTTAGGAGAGATATTTGTAACCTTCTTAACCTTCTTAGTTCCCAATTTCTTCACAACCACCTTGAGCTGCAGGTCTTGCAACGCCTGCGTTGCTTTGAGTTGATCTAATGAAAAGACATTAGGGATAAATACATACTGTGAACCCTTAGAGATAATTAGTGTCACAGTTGAGCCCTTGGGTGCCACATCAACACCACTTGGACTTTGAGAAACAACCACGCCTGATAAAACCTTTTCATTAAATGCATAACTAGATTCAACATTAAAGCCAAGATCATTTAACTCATTGAGTGCTTGTTCACCACTCTTACCTGAATAAGAAGCAAGTGCCACAGTCTCAACACCTTTACTGATGACAAGTGAGACTGGAGTATCCCGCTTAACTTCTGTGCCAGATTCAGGGGATGCAGAGATGACAAAACCTTTGGGGATATCTTTGTTAAAACTTTCAGTATTTGCACCAACTATCAATGGGAATTTCTCGAGTGCAGTTGTGGCAGCCTCGGGAGTAAGTCCTGTAACTGGAGGAATGATGTATCGCTCCGGGCCCTTTGACACGATTAACTTCACTTGCCCACCAGATGCAACCCGTCCGCCACCTGGGGGATCTGTTTCAATGATGGCACCTTTAGCAATATCTTCATCGAAACGCTTTTCTAAAATAACTGTGGTGAGACCAAGAGGTGTAAGAGTTGAAATCGCTTCGTCATAAGTACCACCGACCACCGAAGGCACAACGACACGCGAACCAGGCCCCACCAATGTGTACCAACCGCCAATACCAAGGGCTATGGCAAGAATGATTGCAACTTTACGGTTGCGGCGCACACGTTTGCTGGCCTTGTTTTTCTTTTCCTTTGCAGCTTTAATCTCCTGGGTAGTTTCTTTTACTTCAATGGTGTCTTCTTTTTCTTCCTCAATCTGCTTCTTCACTTTGCCACGTGGCTTTTCTTTAATCGGCTCGACCGGAAGATCAAGAGATAACTTCATCTGATTAGTTTTAGGATCAATCTCATTCTGAATGGATTCCAGCGCTTTAAGGAAGTCACCGGCTGTGCGCGGGCGTTTATCTGGATCACGGTTGGTGGCTTGCAGAATCAAATTATCTAAGGCTTCAGGCATGTCTTTTCGCTTAGTGCGAAGTGATGGAATCTCTTGATTAACGTGCATATAGGCAATTTGGATGGGGGAGTCACCTAGGAAAGGTTTTTCACCTGTAAGCATTTCAAATGCCACGATGCCAACGGCATAAACATCACTTCTTGAATCTGCAACACCTCGTTGTACTTGTTCAGGCGAGAGATATGAAACTGAACCCAAAATGACACTTGATTCAGCCGTCATAGTTGAACCAATGATTTCACCACGAGCTAAACCGAAATCTGCAATCTTTACGCGACCCTCTTTTGAAATCAAAATGTTTTCAGGCTTCATATCACGATGCACAATTCCCAAATCATGGGCAGCAGCAAGTGCGCTAAGAATTGGGGTGAGGTAGTTAATTGCATCTTTAATTTCAAATCTTCCACGCTCATTCAAATATTCACGAAGAGTGTGACCTTCAATTAACTCCATGACAATAAAGACTGCAGGGACTCCGTTTTGATTCCACCCTTGGTCCTGCACAGCAACGATATTGGGGTGTGTAAGTGCAGCAGCAGCTTTAGCTTCTCTAATGAAGCGGTTAACGAATGCTTCATCTTGGGCTAAATGTGGGTGCATAATCTTCACTGCAACTTTTCGATCTAAACGGGTATCGAGAGCCTCATAGACACTGGCCATTCCACCATTGGCAACCTGGCGGATGAGTTGATAGCGCCCATCAATGAGCTCACCCGATAGATCTGACATATGACCGATTTTAGGGCTTTAAGGCTTACGAGCTTTGAATGTGTTCCGCATTTTCGCGTGTCTTATCTCGCATGAAATGAGTCTCTTGCGAAATTTGCCATTGCTTCATCTGTGATGCAATCTGATTGCCATCTCGATTCAATACCCGTTGTATTCCCACTTCAGCATCGATATCTAGCCAATACAGGGTTGCACCAGCATCTCGCACTACTTTTTGCCCGGCTCCCACGCCTTCTAAAATCAAGATATCAACGGGATTAATCACTTCTTTTGAATCAAAAGACATTGAATGCCAGTTGAAGATCTCTATTTCAAAGGCAACCTTGTTGTGATGCGATTTCACAATCGATTTTAAGGTTTTAGTTAAACCCTCATCTAATGCTTTTTCCCAACCGTTATACAGATCATCCATATGAATCACTTCAACGGTTTTATCTAGGGATAGCTCTTCGAACAAGCGTGCAGCCAGCGTTGTCTTGCCAGCACCTGCTCTGCCATCAATTGCTATTAAGGACATACCAACGATTCCAACCGATGATTGCTACAAATGTGAAGAGAGCGTATAAAACGGCAGTAAACCAATATCCCAGATAGGCATATTGAACTGTTCCGGCCAAATCAATAATGAGCCAGAGGACCCATGCTTCAACTTTTTGGTAGACCATAACAATCTGTGCAACAAGTGAACCAACAAGTAAAAATGCATCAGACCATGTTGCCGCAGCGCCAGCGCGCGCTAGGAGTGGGGAAAGAACTGAAACTGTGATAAGGGTTGCAACACCAATGAATAAGCGATGACGATTATTCAAATAGCCAGGGGCTGCACCTGTTGGTGCCCAGTCACGCCAACCCCAGATAGCGGCAATGATAAAAACTATTTGAAGAGCTGCACTTGCAAAGAGATCAACTTGATAAAAGAAGACCATATAGAGAGCACTGCTTAGTGCCCACCACGGCCATGTGATGCGCTTTCCAGTTGTGCCAAGCCAGACTCCAGTAAATGATGTAATTGCGGCGATGAATTCAAGTGCTGAGACTTCATAACCCCAGGCTGTAAAAACGGTGAATGACATAGTTTCCTTTCCACGTCCGCATTACCGGACGGGTCAATCGGTCGGTTTGAATTTCAAACCCTCTCAGCCGCATGCGGCTCCCGTAGTTCTTAGAGTAGCGTTATCTCGTGCAAAAGTATGGATATCTAGCCATGATTGTTTTCACAATCGTTGGCTCATTTTGGCTAGAAGTGTTTTTAAAGGTCGGAGTCCTCAAGCAATTCAAGCGAGTAGCACTTGCCATTGCTCCGGTAGCTTTTCTATTTATCGCATGGGACAAGTATGCAATTGCCAACGGCCATTGGTTCTTTGATAAGGAACAAATTCTGGGAATCTATGGACCCTTTTGCATTCCTTTAGAAGAGTATTTGTTCTTCATAGTTGTGCCCATTGCAGCTCTGATGACAATTGAAGCCGTGCGCACAGTTAAGAAGCATTGGCAGGTCTATAAGTGACCTACACACAGATTGCTATTTTTGCAGTGCTTTTTGCCATTTCATTTGATCTCTATCTCTTTAATACGCAGTTGCTCAAGCGCAGAGTCTTTTGGACTTCTTACACAATCATTGTTGGTTTTCAATTGCTTACTAATTGGTGGCTGACATCAAGAAATATTGTGATGTATAGCCCGGATGCCATTATTGGCCTTCGCATCGCATCAGCTCCAGTGGAGGATCTGCTCTTTGGTTTTGCGCTAGTGCTTGGAGTTTTAACTAATTGGATACGGCTAGGCGCTTCAGATAAGCGGTAATGAAGACACGTAATCTGCGTGCAGTGGAAGTCTTGGCACGCTTGTTAAAGATGTCGTAACCAATCTTTTCTACTTCATCAACAATGCCGCAGTAGAGCTCACTTGCTGCCTCAATACATGGACGACTAGAGGCTGCAAGCATTTGAATTCCCGGTGTTGCCTCGGCTTGGAGTTGGCGCACGCGGGCAATTTGAAACTTGAGTGCGCTAATGATTTGCGGCGTAAGAACTCGTTCTTCAAGCATCTCTCGTGTGACACCGTGCTCAGCTAACTCAGCAATAGGTAGATAAATACGACCTCGATCTAAGTCCTCTCCCACATCGCGGATGAAGTTAGCTAATTGGAAGGCAATACCGAGCTTCTTGGCACATTCATAGGCATCATCTTCAAGAACGCCTAACACTGGCACCATCTCAAGGCCGATGACTGCAGCAGAGCCATAGACATACTCCACAAGATCTTCATAGCTTTGATATTCCTGCACAGTTAAATCCATAGTCATTGAGTGCAGGAATGCTTCAAAATGCTCGTAGGGGATTGAAAAGGTATTGACCGTATCAATGAGCGCCCGGCCGATTGCATCATCACTCTTGCCAGTTTTTAGGTCCCGCAGAATCTTTTCACCCCACACACCTAATGCATCTGTCTTCTCCTGCACAGTAAGTGTTGATGCAAGATCATCAACGATTTCATCTGCATATCGGGCAAAACCATAAAGGGCGTGAACATATTTTCGTTTACCTTTAGGCAGAAGGAGTGTGGCTAAGTAATATGTTTTGCCGTGCAGAGAGTTTAATCTTTTGCATTCGGCATAGGATGCCTCTAGCTCATTCATTTACTTAACTGGTCCAACAATTCTCTCTGCAGCAAGGCGTCCTGATATCAAAACCATAGGAACACCAACTCCAGGTTGTGTTCCAGAACCTGCAAAGACAACGTTTTCAATTCCTTGTGCCATGTTGCGTGGTCTGAAAGGACCAGTTTGGAAGAATGTATGTGCACTAGCAAAAGGTGCGCCCATCTCCATTCCTTGATTTTTCCAATCAAGGGGAGTAGTCATAACTTCAGTTTCAATGGAATCACCAAAGCCTTTGTATCCGCGCTCTTCAATGGTTTTAATCATTTGATCACGGTATGGCCCAGCTTGCTTGTTCCAATCAATATCACTATCTAAGTTAGGTGTTGGGAACAAAACATAATAAGAATGCTTTCCAGGAGGAGCTAAATTTGGGTCATCATGGGTTGGCACGGTAACCAAGATGCTGGGATCACTCATTAACTGCTTTTTCTTAATAAGTTCATCAAAGACGCCATCCCATGAGTGGCCAAAGTGAATATTGTGATGAGCAGCAAATTCATATTTCTTACTTGAACCGATTAGTAGAGTCACACAGGATGGTGAGTACTTCAGACGTTTGATTGTGACTGGTGATTTACCTAGTAATTCGCGGTAGGCAACAGGCAGATCTGGATTTAAAATAACGGCATCGCACTCATAGCGCTCACCAGATTCGGTAATGACTGCTTTTGCGCGTCCATTGCTGACTTCAACATTTGTGACCGTGGTGTTGTATTTGAATACCACACCGTGCTTTTCGGCAGCTGCAGCTAGCGCACGTGGAACTGCATGCATGCCACCCTTAGGAAAGAAAACACCATTAACAGAGTCCATATATGCAATGACTGCATAGATAGCTAAAGCCTGTTGTGGACTAACTCCTGCATACATAGCCTGGAATGAATAGACCTTTTGCAGACGAGGATCTTTCATAAATTGATTTACTTTAGGAGAGAGTCTGCGAAAGCCTCCGAGTGCAATTAAGCGGGCAAGGTTAGGTGTGAGCAAGTTCAGAGGACTATCGATATTTCTATCGATGAAATCATTCATCTCATACTTATAGAGTTTGGTTACAAATTCTACATATCTGCGATATCCAGCAGCCTCAGAGCTACTAATGTGCTTAGCAATCTCTGCTTCCATCTCATTAGTATCTGCGTGAACATCTAGTTGTGAGCCATCGGCATAGAAGGCGCGATAGAGCGGTGTGAGGGGCGTTAACTCAAGCCAATCTTTCATATCTTCGCCCACACAATTAAATGCATCATTGATCAGTGATGGCATTGTTAGAACAGAGGGACCGGTATCAAAGGAGTAACCATCCTTTTTGAGTAAACCATTGCGCCCACCAGGAACGTTTTCACGCTCTAATACAGTTACTTTTCTACCAGCACCAGCAAGTCGAAGTGCGGCACTTAATCCAGCAAGACCTGCGCCAACGATTACAACGTGATCAGTGGGGCCTTTAACTCGGGCAACCATTTACATACTCCGCTTCGTGGCAATCAGGGCTAGCTCATTGAGTAAATCACGTCCAGCGTTATCGAGTACTGGATTTTCAATAGCTTTCAATGCCTTTGAGGTTAATTCCTCAATCATAGTTTCAAGTTGTGCCTTTGCGCCTGTTGAAACAATCATCTCCTGCAAGATCGCCACACCTTTATCATCAATATCGTTCTTACCAAAATATTTACGGCTCTCGGCCTTCATGGCATCGCTGCTTTTGGCATCGGCCATTGCGATAAGGGCTGTGCGCTTTCCTTCACGTAGGTCATCGCCGGCAGGTTTTCCTGTCACGGATGGATCACCAAAGACGCCCAGTAAATCATCGCGGAACTGGAAAGCCTCACCTAGAGGTAATCCATACTCAGAAAGAGCTGCCAGTAATCCCGGGGATGCATCCCTGGCTAAGACTGCTCCCATGTGTAGTGGTCGCTCAATTGTGTATTTGCCAGATTTGTAGCGAGCAATCTTGACTGATCGAGCAAGATCTGTGTTCTTCTGCGTTTGTTCATGAATATCTAAGAACTGTCCAGCCATTAACTCAACGCGCATCTCATCAAAGATCGGCATGACGTGGCGAAGTTGCTCAGTTGAAATACCGGAAGTGTTAAGGAGTTGGTTAGACCACACAAGTGCTAAATCGCCTAGCAAAACAGCAGAAGCTAAACCATAGGCAGGCGCGAAACCTTCTAGGGCATCTTGCACATGGATTGATTCAAAGTGGCGATGAATAGATGGCTTACCTCGACGTGTGTCAGAACCATCCATCAGATCATCATGAATGAGGGCGCAAGCTTGAAGTAGCTCAAGGCAGGAGATGGCTTTGGTGGTTGCAGGAGTTAATGACCCGCCCGCACTTTTTATTCCAGCGTAGGCGAAGAGAGGACGTAAGCGCTTACCGCTATCTAGTAGAAAAGAAGAGAGAGCGGAGGAAACTGGTTGTAGTTCAGGGGAGATTGAAAGTAGGTATGCGCTCTGATCACGCATAAATTGAGTGAGTTCAATCTCTACGCAATCGCGTGTCTCTTGTAACTCTGACTTAGTCGCTGAACTCACAGCGTAAAGGTACTCTCACCCAGTTCGCTTTGCCATTCTTGTCGCTCTCGCGAGCCTGCTCTTCTATACTATGAATACTGCAGCGCTAGAAAAAGGAAGAGAGAAAATGCTCAGTAAGCAAGAGTTCACCGCTACATGGAGTTCGTTACATAACGATGCCCCTGTTACCGGTGTTGTTGCTTGGTGGCTCAATATCTCCTATCGCTGTGGTCTGGTTGCAACGTTGCTTCGCATTTCACCAAACGTACTAACAATGTTAGGTCTTGTCGCTGCAGCTGCCACAGCTTTAACAGCAACCTCATGGTGGGCAGTTCTCTTTCTAGTTTTCTCACTTTTCTGTGATGGCATTGACGGTAGCGTTGCGATATTTCAAAAACGCCAAAGTGTATGGGGTGCAACCCTTGATTCTGTAGTGGATCGAGTTAGTGAAGCTTTTTGGCTCTACGCGCTCTATGTCATCGGTGTTCCAGCATGGTTAGTAATAACTTTATGGAGCGTTGCATCTTTCCAAGAGTATGCACGAGCCAAATTAGTTTCTCTCGGTGTTGAAGATATCGGTGTTGTCACACCAGCTGAGCGCCCAGTGCGTGCATCATTCTTATTTGTAGTCCTAATCATGTGGCAGCTAAATCTTCCAGGAGTTTATGTGCTCTCTGTTGCTTTCCTAGCACTTCAAATCAGTGGCTTTTTAATGGTTGTCCGCTTTGCGCGCTCCCAATTGCATTAGCAACCATTTCTGCACTCAACCCCACTAACGGTAATCCGCCACCAGGGTGAGCCGAACCGCCAACACAATACAGAGATTTAATAGGCGAGCGGTTCTTAGTGCGCATAAAGGCTGCGCGCGCACCATTACTTGAAGTTCCATAGATGGATCCTCCAGGTGCTCTCACAGCGCTTTCTAAATCAGCAGGAGTTCTAATCGTCATTGATTCAAGGCGAGAGCGCACTGGGATCCCACGCGCTTCTATCTGATCAATAACTGTGTTGGCATATTTGCGAGCAAACTCAGCATCATTCCAATCAAAGCTTTCGGCGCCGTGGGCAGGGGCGTTAACTAGAACAAACCATCCTTCTAGTAGTTCATCTTTCGACATTGCCTCATCACCAGGGGCGCAGATATAGATAGTGGGCTCTGCAACTGGCTGCTTGTGGGTAAATATCGCATCAAACTCTGCGTCATAATCTTTCGGGAAAAGAACAGTGTGGTGATTAAGTGGGGCAGATCCATCTTTTCGCATGCCAAGAAGCAATGAGAATCCAGCAAGTGAGGCATCAGCTTTCTCTAGGTTCTTTCGCACCTTCTTAATCTTTCGAATTTTGCCGGTGATTAACTTGTTATAGATAAGTGAGGCATCAGCATTCGCAATGACTGCATCAGCTTCAATTACTTCACCGCTATCTAAAGTAATTCCCCTAGCCTTACCTTTTTTAACATCAATGGATGCAACAGGGGAGTTAAGGTGAAAAGTGACTCCCACTTTCTCAGCTCGCTCATGCACCAGCGTTGCTAGCGTTCCAAGGCCACCTTTGATATGCCAAGCACCGAAAGATTCTTCAACGTAGGCAATGGTGGAAAGAACTGCAGGAGCTTTGCGTGGATCAGAACCACTATAGGTTGCATAACGATCCAGAATGTATCCAAGGTGCTCATCAGAGAGTTCTTGAGTAGCGATGTCTCTTAAAGTTTTCCATGGGGCAATTATTTTCAGATCTCTTATGAGTGAAAAGCGCTTGAGTAGAGAAAAAGGTGAGCGCAGTTCATTTTCGATAAAGGGTTCCCGAGAAACATCCCACATCTTTTCTGCCCTGCGCATGAGTTGATCCCATTGGCGTGCCACAGGTTCACCATAGGCTGCGCGAAGATTATTGAGCGTGGTATATCTAGAAAGGTTGGCGAACTTAACGCTAGTGCCGTCAGCAAAGTGATAATCAAAAGATGGATCAACAGCCTGTATTTCACAGAGCAATCCAAGATGTTTACCGGTGCGCGCAAAGAAATCTTTATACACCGCTGGCAAAGTCAGAAGAGATGGCCCTGTATCAAAGGCAACTTTGCCGATCCATTCAGTGTGAAGTTTTCCGCCGACACGATCGGATGCTTCATAGAGGCTGACTTCATGGCCAGCTTTAGCTAAACGTGCAGCTGACATCATTCCACCCATGCCGGCGCCAATTACAACTATCTTCATAGCGTGCGGCCTTTCCATTGCACCTGGCCACGCATTAACCACGAGTAGATGATGAGGTAAATAAGAAGTGCAGAAGAAATGGGATGCAAAAATGCATCCACACCATTCTTACCGGTTTTAATTGAACTCATTGCACGGGTAAGAGTAACTGCGGCATAGGCATACCACGCCACATATGAACCTGTGATACCGGCGATAAGTGGAGCGATTCCTGTAAGAAAGAGGAATGCGATTGCAAGTGCAGAACCAAAAACAGAACCAAATGCTGCATGCAGAGATTTACCGTATCCGGCTTGGATCTGGTTCCACGATGAATACATGCGAGTGGAAGCAATTAATGCCCCATTTGCCACACAGCCATGTGAACCTTGTTTAACAAGGGCCCTTGCTAACTCCACATCATCTAAAACTTTATTACTCACTGATGTATAACCACTCACTTGAGCAAGAGCTGTACGTCTGACAACAAAGAACTGACCGTTGGCCACAACCATCGAAGAGATAGAGCTCTTTTCAGCAATTCGCAAAATAACTGTGGACATCCACGACCATTGAAGTAGTGGCTGAATGAGTCGTTCAGACCAAGAATGTGCCAACTGTGATGGATATGGGGAGAGAAAATCTAATTGTGCGTCCTTTAACAAAGTCACTGCCCTACTTATTGCATCTGGAACCAATCTCACATCTGCATCAACTGAGACGATGATTTCACCGCTTGCTCTTTCAAAGAGTTGTTGCAGCGCCCAGGTTTTACCAATCCAGCCTTGTGGCAGCGTAGTTCCGCCCAGTATCTGAAACTTTGATAACCCCGAAACGTGTTGCTGCAGTAAGGCCAGCGTGTCATCTTCAGAATTATCATCTAGAAGTAGAAACTCAACTTGAGTGAGATTCTCTTGATCTCTTAGAGAGGCAACAAGTTCGCCAACATTATTAGCTTCATTGCGCAGAGGCACTAATACAGAGATTGATTCTTGGATTTGTGAAGTCTTGTCAGGGGTGCGGATAGTAAGGAAGTTAATCAGAGAGATGAGGAGAATAAAACTGGAAGGAATTATTAAGAGGTAATCCATGGAATCTAAGGGCGTCCTAACCAGCGGTTAAAGAAATAAGGGGCAAAGACGATGCCATAGATAGCTCCGGCAAAGAAGGCAATACCTGGACGGTTGAAGAAGAATAAGTTGCTGATAATTCCTGAGAACAATGTCCATAAAAGGAATATGTCGGTAGTGCGGAATGTGGCGCCACCCTTTCGCTTTTCACGTGGGGTGATCAGATGCAAGACACCAATTAAAAACATTCCACTCAGTAGCCAACCAAAAGCATTTGATAAAGGAATCTCGGGTTGGAAAGGAATGTGTGCCCCTGTCACAACCCATGTCCATCGTCCCTCTGCCACCATCATGGGATCTAAAAATAAATCCCATGCAGCAAGAGCAACTCCACCATAGAGAAATACCCAATTGCCTGCAATGCGACGGGCAGCAGTTAGAACTGGGTGAGCCATCATGATCCAAGCAAATGGAACAACGAGAGGAACTTCAAAGATCTTCAAACCTAAATCGCCAGAATATGAATAATTACCAAAAGGCCACTGGGTAAGAACGCCTACGTGTTCGATGGTGAGGGCGAAGATGAATGTAAAGAAAAAGTAAGTGATCGCATAGCGGATGCCATATGCAAGAAGTGCGTGTAACAACATCGCTCCTGCGCCCCAATAAACTACATTTATAGTGAGCAATCTCAATACTTCACCATCGACTAATGGATAGATGACTTGAAGCAGAATTGCGATGGCAACAACAGAGTTCAATAAGCCATTTACTCGGGGTGATAACTGCCCATGGCGGCGCCGTCTTGGAGTGTAATGACGGATCGACATGGCTTAAGTCTGCCCTATATGACTACTTAACTATTAATCGAACCGCGAATATCTTTGAGCGCAAAGCGTGCAAAGAGCTCTTCTGAATACCATTTATAGGTACTTGTGTCTGCAATCGCCTTTTGGTGCTCTGCGCCTTTGTATGCAAAATTCTTAATAGCCGCGCCAGACTCCCACAATGAAAAAGTGCCCTGCAAACCAATAGGGGCTTCACCAATTCCAATGGCAGAGATCAATCCAGGAGCAGATTTCAGTGACATAGTCACAGGCGGCACAGAGCTCCAAAAGCGAAAGTTCTGGTGCCACTTAATACGCGCTCGAGTAATTGCTGCAACTGGCCCATCCCAATCTTTTACCGTTGCAATAAATGGTTCCTGCTTAGCCCACTGACCATGGGATGAGATTGGTTCGAGCACTGCACGAAATTCGCTCACACTGTTCTTGCGCCATTGCTTCACAACAAAAGATTGATCAAAAGCGTCAATATCTTGCACTTGAGCAATCAAACCCCAGCGCAACGAGTTGGCATCTGCTGGTGTGAATGTTTCGCCTTTGCCCGTACCAAGTGATTTAAAAAAGCCAACATTTTTGGAGCGACGCAATACAAAACGATCCATCCCCATAGCAACGAGAGCAAAGGGAATACGGCTAGGAGTGATGGTCCAGAAGTAGGCAACGATCATTTAAAACCAGCGAATCATTCCAATAATGCCGGCTGCTGCATAGAAAAACTGCAAGAAGAGAATTCCTTTGTGTTTTCCAAGGTATGCCCAGATACCAATCAGGGCAGCAGATGTCAGAAGCAAGCTAAATCCAATGAACTCAGCTCCGATGTTGGCAGCAACTAGAAGTGAATAAACAATTGCTGTTGCAACGCCTAGCCACTCAAAAATCCTTGCCTTAGAGGCATCGCTATTTCTGTTCAATTAAATCCCACTTATTTCCATAGTTGTCTTTGAATACCACAACTTGACCATAGGCCTCTTGGCGGGGAGTTTCAATGAACTCAATACCTTTGGATTTATAACCCTCATAAGTTTCATTAAAGTTGGTTGTATACATAAAGAACCCCACACGGCCACCAGTCGAATTACCTATTGCTGCCACTTGCGCCTCGTTAGCAGCCTTTGCCAGCAAAATTCGAGCACCTTGTGAGCTTGGTGCAACTACTACCCAGCGCTTTTCAGGTGACATGACTGAGTCTTCAATAAGAGTGAAACCCAGATCATTAACGTAGTGAGAAATTGCTGCGTCATAGTCATCAATGACGATTGCAATCATGCCTAGAGTGTTCATAGTTAGTCGCCAACAACCATCGGTGTGGCGGATAGATTCTCGACGGCATGAGAGAAGATGCACTCAGCATTGTCATTCATGAGAGTAGAGTACTCTTCCGCGGTTATCCAAGTAATACCTTTTTCATTGACTTAGACCTCTTTGGCTATTAGCCTGAATATCATTGGGGTAATTTGTTCAATTAAGAAGAGAGGCTGGAACTTATGAATAATGCAAAGAGATTTGGTTTCTTGATAACAATTTTGATTAGTACATTTACCGTCTCATTATTCGCGGCCCCGATTGCTTCCGCTTCGGTCGAATGCCCCAACGCACTTCATACTCTTGGATGCATCGCAAGCTTCGACCCTGGCATTGGGAGTGGTGGAGAGAGGGGTTCTGGGGCAATGAGAGTTGTTTTAAACCCCTAGCACCATGAAACTCTCTCTAAAATTTTGGCGAAAACGAAACAATTCGAGGCATGAACTTTCAGTAGCTCAATTGGAACTCCTACGCAGAGAAGATGCGGAAGCACGAAGAGGTGCCATCAGCCCATTTAGTTTAAACGTCGGAACGGATCCCTCAACTAAGGCATTGGGAGTTGGATACACCACGAGTGGACCGACTCCAATTATTGGAACACCATTATCGGAAGAGAATAAAAACAATTAGTCGCCAACCACCATCGGTGTAGCACCTGTTACTCGCGCTAGCTCTGAAAAAGATGTTGGATAAACAGAATGCGGATGACCAGCTGCAGCCCAAGCCACGTCGTAATCATTGAGTGCTTGATCAAGCAAAGTGATCTCTGGCTGATTAACCCAACCAACAGGGGAGACGCCACCAATGGAAAAGCCTGAGGCGTTTTTCACAAAGTCAGCATCTGCTCGGTGAAGTTTTTCAACACCTAAGTTCTTAGCAACAAGTTCTGTATCAACACGATGGCGCCCACTAGTTATAACTAGCAGTGGATTGCCACTGGGGAGTTTAAAAACAATTGAGGATGCAACCTGACCTACTTCAATGCCTAGGGCATTTGCAGCATCGAGTGCTGTGCGAGCAGAGTCAGAGAGAATTCTTACTTCACCAGAACAACCCAGCTCTTTGAGCAGGGCAGTTACACGGATAACTGAAGGGTTAGTGAGAACTTCTTCCACTATCTATGCAACACGGCTTTCTAACTTGAGCGCTGACATAAATGCATCGACTACCTCTTGCTTGCTCCATGGCTTTGGAGCTTGTGTAATAAAGAAGTCTTTGAGTGCAATTTCAGCTAACTCATCTATGTCGCCTTCAACAAAACCAAGGGATGAAAGCACAGGAAATTGCAGCTGTGCAAGGATTTTTCTCACAGCGTTCACGCAGCGAGATCCATCCTTAGTGCCATCTTGTGGCACGCCCATCGCATCTGCAACGCGCTCCAACTTTTGCGGCACAATCTTTGCTTCACGTGTGAGAGTTTCAACTAGAACTAAACCAATTGTTAGACCGTGTGGAACATGCTTTAAGCCACCAATAGCTTGGCCAAGTGAGTGTTCTGCTGTGCAGTCAGAGATATTCATTGTTAGACCAGCCATCATGCTCCCTGATGCCATTCCAGCACGTGCAACTTTGTTATTGCCATCTTTAAAGGCAGCAACTAAAGCAGGAGTCATCATGCGCACTGCCTCATAACCAATGGCATCTCCAATAGGAGTTGAGCACTTAGCGATAATTCCTGCGATGGCTTGAGCAAGAGCGTCGATGCCAGTGTTAGCTGTCATTGAAGGAGGCATTGAATATGTAAGGACTGGGTCAACCAGTGCAACTTGCGCGCGAAGGTTTCCATTAGCAATACCTGCTTTGCGACCAGCTTCTGGATCAGAGATAACAGAGCCACCAGATACTTCAGAGCCTGTTCCAGCAGATGTTGGCAGAGCAACAAGTGGAAGTGTTGGTGCTGGATAAACAGGTGGCTTTGATTGGAACTCACGGAATGTGCAGTTGAGTTGGGCGCATAGACGCGCAGCTTTAGCAGTATCTATAACTGAGCCACCACCGAGTGCAACAACAACATCAGAGCCTGCTGCCTTAAGTGCTGCGATTGATTCATCGACCATTTGAATTGTTGGCTCACCTGCAGGCTTTTCAAAGACCGTAACAGTGATGCCAGCAGCTGCCTTCATCTGATCAATGAGCTTTGCTGCCGCTGGATTGAACTTCTCAATATCTTTATCAACCATCAAAAAGACTTTGCTGGCACCAAGCTCTGCAACAACTGCTGGCAACGTTTGCGCCACGCCCTCTCCAAAGCGAACCTTGACTGGAAGATGATTATTAAAGGCAGTGATGTTGTCCACGGAGAGCTCCTTGTTGAGTTGGTATGGGTTTGATTCTATATCGCTGAAGGCTTTTTAGAGTTGGGAGAACCTTAAGGATAAAGGGCAGTGTAGGCAGACTATTGGGGCATACTCAGTTACCGTTATCACCTTATGAGCAATGATTTATTCACAAGTGCAACGCGTGCGCGCAAAGGTCTCTTGGCAACCTTTTTCTTCATGGGTGTTGTCTCTATGGCCTGGGTTGCTCGCATCCCAGAGATCCGCGATGCCAATGGGCTAAATAATGGACAGTTGGGATTAATCCTTATTTCCAGCACAGCAGGAGCAATCCTTGGCGCGCAGTTAGCTGGGCGATTAGTGCACTCCTATGGCACAAAAGCAGTTATTCGAGTTGCCATCATCATCATGCCTATTGGTTTGATCTTGATGGGCTTTTCAACTTCTCCGATTACTTTAATTTTTGGTCTCTTCATCATGGGCCTTGGGTATTCCAGTATGGATATCGCATCTAATACCCAAGCTGTTGTCATTGAAAAACTCTTAGGACGCCGTGTCATGTCTTCATTTCATGCTCTGTGGTCATCAGGTGCCTTTGCAACAACGGTTTTAGGTGGATCAATTGCTAAGCATGTTTCACCTCGCGATAACTTAGTTGGAGTGGGCATCGTTTGCTTTTTCTTATTTATTCCAGCTGTGCGCATGCTGCTATCTGCAGATTTAGATGAACATAGCGGTGGAGATGAAGAGACAGAAGCCAAGATTCCGCTATTTGGAAAATCAGTTCTTCCACTATGGGGGATGGGCATTGGTCTACTCGGTGGGTTGATTGCAGAAGGTGCTGCCAGTGATTGGGGCGCTATCTTGTTGCGCGATGACATGGGCTTTGGTATTGGCGTGAATGCTTCAGCTTTTGCTGTCTTTTCACTAGCAATGATTACTGCCCGATTTATGGGCGATAAAGCTTTAGATTACTTTGGACCACGAAAGACAGTGCTCTACGGTGGTTATTTAGGTGGTATTGGTTTAGGTGCTGGAATTGTAATTGGTGTGCCACTCTCTGACACACAACCAGTTCTAGCTTTGATTATCGTCAACATTGGTTTTGCTTGTGCTGGATTAGGTATTGGTCCGATGTTTCCTGCCTATATTTTGGCAGCCTCTGAGGTTCCTGGAATGGCCTCATCAGTTGCCATTGCACGTGTGGGAGTAATTGGTATTGCTGGTTATTTCATTGGGCCATCTGTTACTGGCGCTCTTGCTCAAATAACTTCACTTCCTGTTGCAATGATGTATCCGGTTCTTATGTTGCTGCTGGCCGGGTATCAATCACACATCATCAAAAAATAAAGCCCCCGCAGATTTCTCCGCAGGGGCTTTACTGACTAACTTTTTATAAGCTAAAGAATGCAGATGTAATGCTTGGACCAAAATCTGTACCAGAACCAACTAGTACGAAGATTATGAGCGCTGCGCCAGCAAGTGAGAGATCTTTAAAGAATCCAATAGTTTCATTTTGCTTAGCTGTTGCATCAGTCTCTTTCCAGAATGCGTGCATCATGAAAGCTGTTGGGATTAAGAAGAGAGCGATAAGTAGTGCGCCAAGATCTGCATAGACACCAAATGCGATGTAGAGGCCGCCAACAAGAATCATCAGACCTGAAACGATCACGCTGAGCTTTGCAGCTGGGACCTTCTTGTATTGGGCATAGCCGGTCATTGCATCGAGCTTGGTGAGGTGGCTGATTCCTGAAGAGATGAAGAGGCCAGCAAACAAGATGCGAGCGATTACGAGTACTACGTCCATGGGGCTCCTTAGATTGGTGAATACGAACTGGGGCAATAGTAGTTGAAATTTCAACTACTCAGAGCCACGACACGCTTGCGCACTTGCTATTTGTCAGTCCAGGGGTCTATTTTTCGAACATCTGTTCGAATACTAAGAAAGGCTCCTCAGCCCATGATGCAGGTCAATCCCGCCCACGATGTCACGATCGATGGTGCAACAACGCCCATTGAATTCACCTTCAAGGGACGGCGCTTTCGCATCCATGCAGTCTTATCAAGGTGGTGTGAAGCAGGGGGTTGGTGGAATCGCATTAGCGATGGCAAGTACAGACCTGATGATCAAGCACGTGCTCTCTGGCGCGTTGAGGCTGCACCTATTGGGGCGCTAACAACATTTGAACTAGAGCGCGATGAAGTTAGCGGTCAATGGATTATCCGTAACGTATGAGCTTTATTCACCTCAACGTTGCCAGTGCTTATTCACTCAAATACGGCACGACACAACCAGCTGATTTAGTAGAGCGGGCTGCCACCTTTGAGATGCCAGCGCTGGCGTTAACTGATCGTGATGGGTTAGCCGGTGCGATTCGCTTTGCACAGAGCTGTGTTGATTTTGGTATCGCTCCAATTATTGGAGTCAATCTGGCAGTTGATATGGGAGGCAGTAATAACCGTCTGACTCTTTTGGCACATAGTGATGGGGGATGGCGCTCGCTGTGTAGGTTACTGACATCTCTTGCAATGACAAGTGATAGCCGTAATCTGGTTCTCACCCTTGATTTCCTACAACGCTTTAGCCATTACAGCACTAACGTCTATGCCCTGCACGGACCGCACTCTTTAGTGGGCTCACTCATTACCGATAACCGCATTGATGCAGCTTTCAGCGCCTTTAATCAAACCCGTGATTTATTTGCAGATAATGCTATTGAATGTGTTTCACATCTGGTGGCTGGCAAAGGTCCACGCTCCACATCCCATGCGGCAAAGTCCTTAATTTTCGCCCGTGATCACGATATTGATGCCCTTATTACTAACGCAGTTCGCATGCGAGATAGGGCCGATGGTCCTGTGGCAGATGTTTTAGATTGCGCTCGCCAGCTAGTGCCGTTGCATCCACGCCATATTGAACGACACAATGCTGAAGGCTTTTTAAAATCAAGTGATGAAATGATTTCACTGGCCGGTGAAATTGCACGGGCAGCAGGGGAGCGAACGCCGCGCCAATTACTAGCAACAACGCGTGCATGGGCAGAGCGCTCTTTGTTATCTCCTCAGCGAGATATTGGTTTAGGCGGTGCCCATCTACCTGAAGCCCATGTGGTGGGGGCAGATTCAGCCCACCAGATGCGGGTATTGCTGCGCACTCGTAGTGAAGCTGCAATCAACTGGCGCTATAGCGATAGTGGGATGATTAAAAAAGCTCGCACACGCCTTGATGATGAACTATCAACAGTTGCAACTCTTGGCTTTGAATCATATTTTTTAACTGTTGCCGATATCTGTGACATGGCGCGTGGTGCTGGTATTCGAGTTGCAGCACGAGGAAGTGGTGCGGGTTCTTTAATCTGTCACTTACTTGGAATCTCTGGCGTTGATCCACTGCAGCATGGCCTATTGATGGAGCGCTTTTGTTCACCGCTGCGCAGAGCTTTGCCCGATATCGATATAGATGTTGAATCACATAGACGACTTGAGATCTATGACATGGTTTTTAAACGCTATGGCAATACTGATTGGGATGTGCAGGGCAATCAATCTCGATGTGCAACTGTTGCCATGGTTGATACATACCGTGCCCGCCATGCAATACGAGATGCTGGGGCGGCCCTTGGCCTGCCCGGCATGGAGATTGATATGTTGGCAAAGTCGATGCCACATGTTCGAGCCCGTAATATCTCAAAGACCCTAGAGAACTTACCTGAACTACGCTCTCTTAATATCTCTGCGCCATTAACTGCAATGACGATTGCACTAGCTGAGCGGTTAGATGGATTGCCACGGCATTTATCGATGCATCCATGCGCCATTGTTTTATCTGATGGCGGCTTACTTGATCGCACACCACTTCTTTCTAATGCCAGCGGTTATCCCATGGTGGTCTTTGATAAAGATGATGTTGAAGCTATTGGTTTGTTAAAGCTCGATGTCTTGGGTGTGAGGATGCAGTCAGCTATTTCTTATGCCTTAACTGAGATAGAGCGCACGGAAGATGTCCACGTTGATATCGATGCCGTGCCCTTGAATGATGCTGATACTTATGCCTTAATTCAATCCACTAATACTTTAGGCTTATTTCAAATTGAATCTCCGGGCCAGCGCGAACTTGTTGGAAAGTTAGAACCTAAAACATTTACTGATTTAATTATTGATATCTCACTCTTTCGCCCAGGGCCAGTGAAATCAGACATGATTACCCCCTTTTTAAAGGCCCGTCATGGCTGGGCTAAAGCCCAAATCATTCACCCAGATCTCTATGAGATTTTGCGCGATACCGAAGGTGTTGTTGTTTTCCATGAACAGGTCATTGAAATCATTGCAACGATGACGGGGGTTTCACTGGCTAGCGCTGATGAAAAGCGGCGGGCGTTGGGGGATAGGGATGGACAACAAGAAGTATGTGATTGGTTCTTTCCTGCTGCAACGGCCAAGGGCTATGAACTACCTATCGTTAATGAGATCTGGGAGGTTCTGCGGGCCTTTGCATCCTTTGGTTTTTGTAAAGCACATGCTGCAGCCTTTGCCCTGCCCACTTATCAATCAGCCTGGCTTAAAACCCATTACCCAGCAGCGTTTTTAGCTGGTGTGCTCACACATGATCCTGGGATGTATCCAAGGCGTTTACTCGTTGATGAAGTGCGGCAGATGGGGTTAAAGGTTGCACCCCTTGATATCAATGAATCTGATGCTGTGTATCGGGTGGAAGATAATGGCAGCGCGGTTCGTATTGCACTCTCCACCATTACAAAGATTAGTGATGGGGAAGTTGCATCGATTATCGCTGGACGGCCCTATATAGATTTAACTGATTTTGTGCGCCGCTCTGGGTGCAGCGCACCTGTTACAGAAAGTGCAATCTTGACTGGTGCTTTTGATCGCTTGCATACCGATGTTAACCGCCGTGATTTGCTGCTGCATTTCTCTGATCTACAGAAATCACCTAACGCTGGGGTGACCGGGGCACAGATGAATTTAGCTTTTGCGCCTCCCACATTAATTACCAGCGGACTACCTGATATGAGTCCTGCTGAAATAGTTCAACATGAAATAGCGCGATTAGGTATTGATATGTCTGAACACTTAGTCAGTTTCTATAGCGATTTTCTTAACTCTATTGGCGCCGTGCGCTCCTGTGATTTACTAGCTCAGCGTTCGCGCTCTTCGGTATTAGTTGCGGGGATAAAAGTTGCGATGCAAACCCCGCCGGTGAGAAGTGGAAAGCGCGTCATCTTTGTAAGCCTGGATGATGGATATGGATGCAGTGATTCAACTTTCTTTAGCGATGCCCAAACCGACTTTGCCAGCACCCTCTATTCCTCATCCCTGCTACTCATTCGTGGCATTACCCGGCGCACAGGGGCACGTGGTATTTCACTTCGGGCAACGGGTGCATGGGATTTACGCGCGGCCTATGAATCTTGGCGCACAAAAGAAAGTACGCTGGCAATATGAGTGAAGAAATCGCCACCCAGGCCACCATTCTTCATGTTGATATGGATGCATTTTTTGCCTCCGTGGCAGAGCGAGATAACCCAGGGTTAAAGGGAAAGGCCGTTGTTATTGGCATGGGAGCACGCGGTGTTGTCTCTGCAGCTAACTATGAAGCACGCAAATTCGGTATTCACTCAGCAATGCCAGTGGGGCGTGCTCGTCGATTAGCACCGCATGCAATCTTTTTACCTGTTGATATGCCGCGCTATCAAGAAGTATCTGAACATGTCATGGAGATCTTTCATAGTTTCACACCCTGGGTTGAACCGATTTCCTTAGATGAAGCTTTCTTAGATGTGACAGGTTCACAAAAACTACTTGGTACGGGGCGTGAAATCGCAGTTGCTATTCGCAAGAAAGTAGAGGAGCAAGAGGGCATTACCTGCTCAGTCGGAATCGCACCTTCTAAGTTCATTGCTAAGTTAGCATCAGCAAATTGCAAACCCAACGGGATGTTAGAGATAACAACCGATCGCATTCTGACCTTTTTACATCCACTACCTATTCAAGCGATGTGGGGAGTGGGACCAAAGACGGCTGAAGTTCTAGAGCGATTAGGACTTAGAACGATTGAAGACATCGCAAAGCTGCCCCGGGCCACACTCATCAGAGCACTCGGTGAAGCAAATGGTGCATCTTTATATGAACTTGCATGGGGCCGCGATTACCGTGATGTCACACCAGAAGAGCCTGATCGCAGTATCAGTGCAGCAGAGACATTCGCGCAGGATCTAGATAACCCTGAAGAGATATTGACTGAGTTTTTACGTTTAACTGAGAGGGCAACTGCCAGATTGCGCGATCGTGATTTATTTGCAAAGACAATAAGTATCAAAGTGCGCTTTGCTGATTTTTCAACGATTAATCGCAGTAAGACTTTGCCGCTGCCGATCGATAGCACCCATGATGTGTATGAAGTAGTGAAGGGGATGTATAAAGCACTTCGAATAGAGCGGGCCCGATTGCGCCTTGTGGGAGTCTCGCTAGAGAACTTAAGTGAGGGAGCACCGCATCAGATGATGCTGGGCGAGCGCGAAGTAGGGTGGCGCCAAGCCGAAGGGGCTATGGATCAAGCCCGGGCCCGTTTTGGTAAGGGTTCTGTGCGCCCAGCCCGCCTCATTAAAGATGCTGAGGATGAAGAAGAGTAATTTCTAAGTAGCCAGAGACGCTATTGGTGTTCTATTGTTGGGCCATGGCCTTATCTGATCATGAGAAGCGAATGCTCCAGGAGATGGAAGCTGCGCTAATGACGGAGGATCCACGCCTAGTTTCAGCTCTTTCTGGTGAGGTTAAGCCCCTTGGCAAAAACCGTATTCTGCTGGGCCTTGGACTCGTTGTCCTTGGAATTCTGGTCCTCTTTACCGGTCTGATTTCAAAGACAACACCTGTGGGAGTTCTTGGCTTCATCATCGCTCTAGGCGGGGTCATCACAGCTATCTCATCGATCGGCCGACCATCCATGCCAAAGAGCAAGCGCACATCTTCCATGAGCGCTCGCCTTGAACAACGCTGGGATGAGCGCAATAACGGCTAACTAACTCTCACTTTCGATCCAAGGGCTCCCGTCGGGGGCCCTTTTTTCATGCTTAAAAACAGGTGGGGAGGGGTGGGGCGACTGGGGGTTCAAAGGGGTAAATAGTGGCGATAGGTGGTTGAAAAAGGAGGAAAGTGGAGTAAAGTGGGGAATTAAGCGTAGAAAGTAAGCGCAGCGAACCTGGGGAAGGGGGCGCTAAAAATGTTTCTTGGCACCCACGAGCCACGCCTTGATGACAAGGGCCGTTTAATTTTGCCCGCAAAATTTCGTGAAGAACTCTCTTCAGGTTTAGTAATTACTAAAGGACAAGAACGTTGTCTCTATGTTTTTCCATCAGCAGAGTTTTCAGTTATTACAGAGACGCTAAAACAAGCGCCAGTCACTGCAAAATCAGCTCGCGATTACATGCGTGTGATGTTTGCAGGTGCACATGATGAGATTCCTGATCGTCAAGGTCGCGTAACTATTCCTCAAGGACTTCGCACATATGCAGGACTTGAAAAAGATTGCGTTGTTATTGGTGCAAACACTCGCGTTGAAATTTGGGATGCAACTTCTTGGAATAAATATCTAGCAGATCGCGAAAAGGGATTTGCCGATGTTTCAGAGGAGGTATTCCCAGGCTTGTTCTAACTCTCTCATTTGTGGTCACCGCCGACCTTTCGAAAATAACGGCGCCACTTCCCCGGCGCCGCTATAAAACAGATCCGTCGGCCGGCGGTGACCAGAGGTGAGAGCACTGCAGTGAAGCGCAAGAAAAGAAAAAACTTACGTATGAGTTGAAAGGGGGAGAGGGTGAATAACAACGTGGCACATATATCTGTGATGCTAGATCGTTGTATTAATTTACTAACCCCTGCTATTCAAGCCTCTGCTCATCCAGTTATTGTCGATGCAACTCTTGGCGCAGGTGGTCACACCGAAGCGCTGCTCACTAGATTCCCTCACTTGACTGTTATCGGTATTGATCGTGATGCAGATGCCCTTGCTGGGGCAACTGCTCGTCTTGCTCCATTTGCCGATCGCCTGCTCACTTCCCATGCAACCTTTGACCAGATTAGCGATGTTGTTGCTTCCCACGGTTTTACAAAAATAGATGGTGCTCTCTTTGATCTTGGGGTTTCCTCTATGCAGCTAGATCAAACGAACGTGGCTTTTCTTACTCACACGATGCCCCACTAGATATGCGCATGGATCGCAGCCAATCACTAACGGCTGCCGAGATTGTTAACTCTTATGAGCCAGGCCAGTTAGTGAAGATTTTGCGCACATATGGCGAAGAAAAGTTTGCTACAAGAGTGGTGGAGAGAATTGTTAAAGCCCGTGCGATTGCACCGCTCAACTCAACTTCTCAGCTAGCCGATCTAATTAAAGAGGCGATACCAGCGGCAACTCGTCGCACGGGTGGAAACCCTGCCAAGCGCACTTTCCAAGCTCTTCGCATTGAAACCAATGATGAGCTGGGTGCTATCACCCGTGCCCTTCCAGCGGCTATGGAGCTACTCGACATTGGTGCTCGCTTAGTAGTGATGTCATTTCAATCCCTTGAAGATCGCATCGTTAAAGAGTTATTTGTGGCATCGACAACCTCTGGCACACCTCGTGGTCTGCCATTTGATCTACCTGAATTTGCTGCCAAGTTCTCACTTGTTATTCGTGGCAGCGAAGTTCCAACAGAAGAAGAACTCAATGAAAATCCGCGCTCGGCATCAGTTCGTCTGCGTGCTATTGAAAGAGTGGCTGCATAATGGCAATGACGGCGCTAGCTCCTGTAATCACTCGCTCACGTGAAATCATTGCAACTAAGACTGCAGAAGTAGCACTTAAATTAGTTCCAGATGTTTCAGAGCAGAGCCAAGAAAACCGTAAGTATTTTGCCAAGTTTGTATCTGTCGTAGGCATCCTTGCATTGATGTTCCTTCTCTTCATCAATACATTGCTTGCACAAGATGCTTTCACGCTTAGTCATTTAAAGCTTGAGGCAAAGATGGTCAGTGATCAACGTGAAGCAATCAATCGTCAGATTGATGGCATTGCAGCACCTGAGAACTTAGCCAAAGCTGCAACTGCGTTAGGGATGAAGCCATCTGAATCCCCAACCTTTCTAAGTCTTAATCCACCAGTAACACCTGCTGAGAGTGTGGATAATGGGTAATTTTTCATTAGCTCATAATCGAATTAGAGCGCTCATCTTTTTATTGGCATTAGCAATGTTCGTATTTGGTTTGCGCTTAGTTCAGGTCCAGGCAGTGCAAGCGGGCGACTACCGCATGCGCGCTGTGAATGAAATGGAAAACACTAAATCTTTACCTGCCCCACGTGGTGACATTACTGATGTTAATGGAGTGGCATTTGCCCGCAGTGTGGCAGCAACTAGCATTGTGGTTGATCAGACACAGATTACAAACCCCGCACGAGTGGCAAACTTCATTGCACCGATTCTTGATCTACCTGTTGCCCAAGTTCAAGCCAGCATTACGGGTAAGCGTAAATGGAACATGGTCTATCAAAATGCCAAGCCCGCGCTGTGGCAGAAATTGACTCAATCTATTTCTCAGTTCAATTCACAGTATCCAGCAATGAGTCCAGATCGAATTATTGGCTTCTTCCCAGAGCGTGGATACATTCGCGAATATCCATCGGGATCACTCATTGCTTCCCTTATCGGCTTTGTTAATCATGATGGCGTTGGTGCAACTGGTCTTGAATCAAGTATGAATTCAACTATTTCAGGAATTGATGGCAAGTATTCATTTGCTAATGGCTATGGGGCTGAAATCCCTGGATCTCAATCAGAGATTATTCCAGCCCAAACTGGCACAACTGTGCGCCTTACAGTTGATCGGGATATTCAGTGGGTGGCATCGCAAGCTATCTCTGATGCCGTCAAAGCATCTAATGCGATTAGCGGAACTGTCATTGTGATGGATCCAAAGACTGGTGAAATCTTGGCCCATGCAACTGCGCCAACATTTAATCCTAATAACACTTCAAAAGTTTCACTCGTTGCCATGCGCAATCCTTCAGTCCAAGATGTCTATGAACCTGGATCAACTGGCAAAGTAATGACTTTGGCTGCGGCCCTTGAAGAAAAGAAAGTAACTCCAGAAACAGTATTTACAGTTCCTTACGCACTCAAGCGTTCAACTAAGGTTTTCCATGATCACGAAAAGCATGCAACACAGCGCTTAACAACTGCAGGAATTTTGGCAGTTTCAAGTAATACGGGATCTATTCAAGTGGGAGAACTTTTATCTCACGATCAGCTCTTTGACTACTTAACTAAATTTGGTGTTGGATCAAAAACTGGATCAGGTTTGCCCGGAGAATCCCGTGGAATCCTTCCTAAAGTAGCTGATTGGTCAGGAACTTCTGCGCCAACAATGGCTTTTGGACAGGGTTATTCACTGACTGCGATGCAAGCTACAAGTATCTTTGCCACGATTGCTAATGATGGTGTTCGAGTTTCTCCTACTGTAATAGCAGGAACTCGCGATGCCAGTGGAAACTTCACACCTGCGCCAGGTCGCACTAGCCAGCGAGTGATCAGCACAGAGACTGCGAAAATAATGCGTTTAATGATGGAAAGTGTTGTTTCTGCAAATGGAACTGCTCCAAGTGCTGCAATTGCGGGATATCGTGTGGCAGGTAAGACTGGAACAGCGATGCGCATTGATGACACATGCGGTTGCTACCGCGGATACACTGCTTCATTTATTGGTTTTGCACCAGCAGATAAGCCAGCTTATGTAATCAGCGTGACGATTCAAGATCCAAAAGGTCTGCACTGGGGCGGCGCATTAGGTGGGCCAGTATTTAAGAAAGTAATGTCTTTTGTTTTGCAAAGTCGCCATATTGCACCTACCGGCACTACATTTGTTCCAGTATCTCTGAATGAGAAAGCTTTAGCTATAAAGAGGGCCCAGGATGCAACGGCCAATAACTAGTCACCAGAAAAAACTCTCAGCGCTATGCGCGATAGTTGGCGCGGAATCTTCCTCCAAAGAATTAGAAAGCATTGAAGTCAGCGGAATTTCTCAATCTAGTAATGCAGTTTTACCTGGAGATCTCTTTATTGCTCTGCCTGGTGAAAAATTCCATGGGGCACAATTTGCATCTGATGCCATAGCCCGCGGGGCAGTTGCTGTTCTTACAGATGCCCAAGGTGCTAAAGATATAAAGGGTGTTCCAGTTCTCATCTCAACAAATCCAAGGCGGGCTGCTGGTATCGCAAGTGCCTGGTTTTATTCCGAGCCAATGCGCGATCTCTATAGCGTTGGTGTCACAGGAACTAATGGCAAAACCACAGTAACAACGCTGCTCCACCAAATCATGACCGCTGCAGGACGTGAAAGCGGACTTATCGGAACTGTTGAAACTCGTATTGGCGTTGAAAGCATTGCAAGTAAGCGAACAACCCCTGAAAGCTCAGATTTACAGGCTCTATCTGCTGTGATGCGTGAGCGCCATATGCGCAATCTGATCATGGAAGTTTCAAGCCATGCAATTACTTTGGAGCGTATCCGTGGCAGTCACTTTGCTGTCGTTGGATTTACCAATCTTTCACAAGACCATCTTGATTTTCATAAAGACATGGAAGATTACTTTGGAGCAAAAGCAAAATTATTTACATTTGAATACGCTGATCTAGCCGTGATTAATCTTGACGATCCTTATGGCAAGCGCTTAGCTGCACAAACAGAGCTTCCAGTTGTTACTTTGTCTAGATTAGATACCACGGCCACTTGGCATTACGCCTCAATCGCATCGGACTATGTTGGAGCATCGGTTTCTATACGCGGAAGTGGCGGAATCCTCATTGAAGGTAAAACTGCTTTGTATGGCGGCTTTAATTATGACAATCTTTTAATGGCAGTTGCCATTGCAGTTGAAAGTGGAATTGATCCCATTGATATCGCTGCCATCTTGCCAACCCTTACTGGGGCAGTTGGTCGCTTAGAGGCGGTTCGCCTTGGACAAAACTTCACAGCCCTAGTTGATTATGCGCACTCACCAGATGCAGTAAAACGAGTGTTAGAAGCTGCGGCAGAGATAGCAGATGGCAAAGTAATTGCAGTGCTGGGTTGTGGGGGAGATCGGGATAAAACTAAGCGTTCTTTGATGGGTGAAGCACTTCATGAAGGTGCAGATATAGCCATCTATACCAGCGATAATCCGCGTTCTGAAAAAGCTGAAGACATTCTGGTCCAGATGGTTTTAGATATAGATGTGGTCCCACCTAGTGAAGTCATTGTTGATAGAGCACAAGCTATTCGCACAGCGGTCAACTTGGCGCAAGCTGGCGATGTCGTGATGGTTTTAGGTAAGGGACACGAAAAGGGCCAAGAAATTAATGGCCAAGTGCATGAGTTCGATGATCGCATTGAGTTAGCTAAGGCGATTGAAGATAAAAAATGATTACCTTAACCGCTGGAGAAATAGCCCTTTTAGTGGGCGGAGAAGTCTTTTGTGATAAAGATTTACTAGTTTCAAAAGCACCGGTCTTTGATTCTCGCTTAGCAACCCCTGGTTGTTTCTTTTTAGCCCTTAAAGGTGAAAACGCAGATGGCCATGATTTTGCCGCCGATGCGTATCGAAATGGTTCGATGCTCTCTCTCACTTCAGAGCGCATAGATGGCCCATGCATTGTTGTTTCAGATGTGCTGGAGGCTCTGTCAATTCTGGCTACATTTGTTCGAAAGCGCTTGGACAAACTAATAGTTATTGGCATCACAGGATCGCAAGGAAAGACAAGTACTAAAGATCTCTTAACGCACATGTTAGGCGCAGTTGGTCCAACTGTTGCACCAGCTGGCTCATTTAATAATGATTTAGGTCTGCCTATCACTTTGCTGCAATGTGATGATCGCACCCGCTTTTGTATCCTTGAAATGGGTGCACGGCATGTGGGCGATATCGCTCGGTTGTGTGAGATTGCAAAACCAAATATCGGTGTTGTCCTAACTGTTGGGACCGCCCACATTGGTGAGTTTGGGTCGCAAGAAGTGATTGCAAAGACCAAGAGCGAACTTATCCAATCTCTGGATAAAGACGGTATTGCAATCTTAGGAACTTATGATGAGTTCACGCCTAAGATGGCCTCCCTGCATCAAGGTCAAGTAATTCTCTTCGGTGAAAAAGCAGATACTCAAGTAAGAGCTGCAGATGTTGAAATGCGAGAAGGACGGCCACATTTTGATTTAGTTACACCAGCAGGGCGAGATGCAGTAGGAATGCGCGCGGTGGGTGCACATCAAGTATCAAACGCTCTTGCAGTTGCCGCAGTTGGTACAGCGCTTTCACTGCCTTTGGAGTTAATTGCTAGCTCTTTATCAACCGGTGAAATAGATAGTAAGTGGCGTATGGAACTTCATGAAAGCGCTGATTTACTGATCATTAACGATGCATATAACGCTAACCCAGAATCTATGGGTGCAGCCTTACGTGCATTAGCCCTCTTTGCCCAAGAGCGTGGCGGATCTGCATGGGCTTTTGTTGGAAAGATGAATGAACTTGGCCAGACACAAGCACCACAGAGCGCTGCAATTGGCGCCCTTGCGGTTGAATTAGGAATAGATCATTTAGTTGAAATCGATGCTCCTGAATATGGAGAACCCGTTGGCGCAATGGTGGTTCACCATCGCCGGAGCATTGAGTCAGCTCTTGACTTAGTTGAATACTTGGCACCTGGTGATGTTGTTCTAGTGAAAGCATCTAGGTCGCAAGGTTTTGAAGTTCTCGCAGAATCACTAGAGCGTGCCTGGAAAGAAAAGAGTGGAGTCGATTCATGAGACAGATCCTTATCGCAGGTGCTTTTGCTCTAGCCTTTGCTCTCTTTGGTACAAAGGTTTTAATTCGAATTCTTGCTGCACGTGGCTTTGGTCAGATTATTCGAGACGATGGTCCATCGACACATAAGGTAAAGCATGGCACGCCAACTATGGGCGGCATCATCTTTATTCTGGCCGCGATTTTTGGTTATCTCATGGCACATCTTCTTACAGGAAATTCAATGACCGCTTCAGCGCTCTTGGTTATTGGGTTGGTTATTGGCTTAGGTTGTGTTGGATTCATAGATGATTGGCTCAAAGTTTCACGCCAAAACTCTCGTGGCCTTAAGGGACGATACAAACTTTTAGCCCAAGCCTCACTTGCCGGTCTCTTTGGCTATGGTGGTCTGCAGTTTGCCGATCAAAACCAACTCACTCCAATTTCGCAGTACCTATCAACGGTTAAAGAAACCTCTATCTACCTTGGCACAGGTTTAGTTATTGCTTTTGTCATCTTGATGGTGATGTCGGCAAGTAATGGCGTGAATTTAACTGATGGCCTAGATGGTTTAGCAACGGGCGCAACGATTATGACTTTCTTAGCTTTTGTATTAATCGGTGTGTGGGAGTTTGGTCAAAGTTGCACAGCCGGTGTGTTAACAACAAGTAATTGTTATCAAGTGCGCGATCCACTTGATTTAGCGGTGCTTGCTGCTGCATTTGCTGGTGGTTGCACAGGATTCCTTTGGTGGAATACCGCACCAGCTAAAATCATTATGGGCGACACTGGCTCTTTAGCCCTAGGAGCCGCTATTGCGGGCTTTGCAACCACGCTTCGCGTTGAGCTGCTATTGATCCCACTGGGTGGATTATTTGTTATCGTCACAATGTCGGTAGTCATTCAAACGCTTTATTTCAAACTCAGTGGTGGCAAGCGAGTCTTTCGTATGGCCCCACTTCACCATCACTTTGAATTAAAGGGATGGGCTGAAATAACTGTTGTTATTCGCTTTTGGATTATTGCTGGACTCAGTGTTGCTGGCGGATTAGGTCTGTTTTATGCACAGTGGGTAGCTAAGTAATAACCATGTCACTCTCTTTTGATGGCCAGAGAATTCTCATTCTTGGTGCAGGTGTTACGGGAAATGCTGTTGCCCGTTCACTTATAAAAAGAGGGGCAGTTGTGAGCATTACCGATGAAAATCCCGCCGCTAAATCAGAGCACCGAGTTATTGATGCCAAGAGTGTAGTAATCAAGGATTTTGATTCAGTAGTTGTTTCACCGGGCTGGCGCCAAGCCCATCCTTTAGTTGCTGGCGCTATGAAAGCAGGTTTGCCTCTGCTCAATGAAGTTGATTTGGCCTGGCAGATAAAGAGTGAGATTGCACCTGGGCAAAAGTGGCTGGCCCTGACTGGCACTAATGGCAAGACAACAACGGTTGAAATGGTTGCTGCGATATTAAAACGCGGTGGGTTAAAGGCAACTGCATGCGGAAACGTTGGTGAGACGGTCATTGAAGTAGTAGATCGCAGTGATGCATATGAAGTCCTCGTTCTAGAGCTTTCCTCTTTTCAACTTCACTGGTCAAAGCAGGCTCAATTTGTGGCAAGTGCAATTCTCAATATTGCCGATGATCACATTGATTGGCATGGAAGCTTTGATGAGTATGCAAAAGCTAAGCTCAGCATTCTAGATCGCGCATCTACAGCTGTGTTAAACGCTGATGATGGCGAAATAGTTAAACGCACCAGCCATTGGCAGGGAAGAAAAGTGTTTTATAGCCTAGATACACCGGCTCCAGGTGAGATTGGCTTAGTGGAAGAGCTCTTAGTAGATCGCGCTTTTGTGCACGATACCCAAGAAGCCTCAATGTTTGCCGAGTTAGTGGAAGTAAAGCCAACAATTCCGCACAATGTTTCAAATACCTTAGCTGCGGCAGCACTTGCCCGAGCTGTTGGGGTTTCTCATGAGGACATTCGCGCTGCAATCAAGGGTTTTCGACCCGGGCGCCATCGCATTGAAACGATTTATTCTTCCGATTCAATTAACTGGGTTGATGACTCCAAAGCAACTAACCCACATGCAGCAACAGCATCACTGCTCTCACATGAGTCAGTGATTTGGATTGCGGGGGGATTAGCTAAAGGTGCGTCTATGGATCAGTTAGTAGAGCGCACCGCCAAGCGGATTAAGGCTGCGATTCTTATTGGGACTGACAGAGGATTAATTGAAGCTGCACTTATTAAGTTCTGCCCAGATGTTCCACGCATTCTTATTGAGGGTGATTCATCGCAAGAGTTAATGGAAAAAGCTGTGAGCGCTGCCCACGGCTTTGCCAAAGCCGGCGATACGGTTCTTTTAGCCCCGGCGTGCGCGTCCATGGATCAATTCATCTCATATGCCGATCGCGGCGATTGCTTTGCAGCTGCAGTCAAGAAGGTTGTGAGTAAATGAAAACACAGAAGCACAGCAATCTTTTCACTCGCCCTATCAATCTGTATTACATGCTAGTTGGAAGCACGTTTGCTTTGAGTATTTTTGGTTTGATTATGGTTTTTTCTGCTTCATCTATTTACTCTCTTGAAAATAAAGGCGCCACGTGGACAATCCTCTTTCGCCAGTTGATGTTCCTGGTGCTGGCTATTCCTATGGCATGGGCTCTGTCTCGCTTTTCTCTCACTCGTTGGAAGTTCTTTGCTCGTTTTGGTGTTCTGGCTTCAGTGGGCCTACTTGCCGTTGTGCAGATACCAGGTGTTGGTAAAAGCGTGAATGGTAATAACAACTGGATTTCACTTGGCTTTGTAGATGTTCAACCTAGTGAAATCGCCAAGTTCTTAATGATTTTGTGGGCTGGCTCGATTTTGGCAAAACGTGAGCGCGCAGGAGATATTCAAGCCAATGTTCTCAAACTGATTGCACCAGCATTTTTGCTCTGTATTTTATTGGTGCTTCTAGGAAAAGACTTAGGAACAGCCTCCGTATTTGCCTTTGTATTGGCAGGAATGCTCTGGGTTTCAGGGGTGCATCTAAAGTTATTTGCAGCGATTTCAGCTGTGGGTTTTTTAGGAATTGCAGCACTGATTATCTCTGCTCCATATCGCGTTGCACGCTTCTCTGTTTTTCTTAATCCATTTGCTGAAGAACAATACAAATCAGTGGGCTGGCAGCCTGCTCACAGCCTTTTAGGCTTAGCTAGCGGTGGTTTATTTGGTGTTGGACTTGGAGCCAGCCGTCAAAAGTGGGGAAATCTTCCTGAAGCTCACACAGACTTTATCTTTTCAGTCATAGGGGAAGAGCTTGGTCTTTTTGGAACTATCGCAACTTTGTTACTACTTTCCACTCTTTTGTTCTCAATATTTAAAATCGCTCTTCGCACCCAAGATCCAATGGTGCGCTATGTCTGTTCGGGTATTGGGTGCTGGATAGGCATTCAAACCGTGCTCAATATTGGCTCTGCAGTCAGCGTTCTTCCAGTGGTGGGTGTAACTTTGCCACTACTTTCCTATGGAGGTTCAGCCTTGATTGCTACTTATATGGGAATCGCATTTGTTATTGGTGCCGCCCGTAGAGATCCGGCAATTTATCAAGAGCTAGAAAAAACAGGCATACCGAAATGGCTTCGATAGTTTTTGCTGGCGGTGGCACCGCCGGCCATATCGAACCGGCATTGGCTGTGGCACGTGTGTGGAAGAGTGCCAATCCCCAGGATGAGATTACTTTTTTAGGAACAGCCAAAGGCTTAGAAAATACTTTAATTCCAGCAGCTGGTTTTAGCGTTTCCAATATTCCAAAGGTAAGAATCTCGAGAACACCTTCACTTACATGGGCCAGAATTCCCTTTGAGTTAGTTGCTTCAGTAAAGGCCTGCCACGCATTATTAAAAGGTGCAGATTTACTCATTGGTTTTGGTGGTTATGTCAGCGCTCCTGCATACATCGCTGCACGCATTCTTGGCCTTTCAACGATTATTCATGAAGCAAATGCAAAACCTGGTTGGGCAAATCGACTTGGCGCTCTTTTTACTCCTTATTTAGCAGTTGCACATGGGGTTAATACAGGCCTGTTTAGTGATGCGTTGATTACGGGTTTACCACTTCGAAGTGATGTGGCAGATGCGCTCAAGGGGGCAGGTGCCAATTGGCAGAGTGTTCGAGCACAAGCAAAAATCCGTTTGGGATTTGATGTAGCGCAACCACTGGTATTTGTTATGGGTGGCTCACAAGGCTCTGTTGTAATAAATAAAGTCATTGAGCAAAGCGTGCCTAACTTTTCAACTAAAGGTATTGCCGTGATGCACTCAGTGGGCCGCGCTAATACTGTGCCACCAGCAACAGATCTTTATCGTCCAGTGGCATATGTGGACCAGATGGCTGATGCCTATTTAGCCGCTGATCTGATCATTGCCCGCAGCGGCGCAGTTACCTGCGCTGAATTTAGGGCACTTGGCCGTTACGCTCTTTTTGTGCCGCTACCCATTGGAAATGGAGAACAGTTCCATAATGCACGTGGATTAGTTGCAGATGGACGGGCAGAAGTAGTTGATCAAAAGGAATTTACTCTCTCATATTTAGAAACTCATATCGATGCACTACTCAAATCCAGCAGTTCTGCCCCGTTAGAAGGTTCAGCACTTGATGCAGATGCAGCCCTAAAAATCGCAGCTTTGGGACAGCACGCCTTGGAGTCACGATGAATAAGCCAACTTTGCGATCACTCATTGGTAAGCGCGTCCACTTCATTGGTATTGGTGGCGCAGGCATGAGTGGTTTGGCGCGAATCTCACTCTCTCATGGAATCACAGTCAGTGGTTCAGATGCTAAAGATTCATCAGTAGTGAAAGCTCTGCAGGCACTTGGTGCAACGATTGCAACTGCGCATTCTGCTGGTAATGTTGATGGTGCTGATTTAGTTGTTTACTCAACGGCGATCTCAACTTCAAACCCAGAGCTCATGCGGGCACAAGAGTTAAAGCTGACCACTCTTACACGAGCCGCTGCACTTTCAATTTTGATGTCAGAATCTAAAAGCATTGCTGTAGCTGGGACACACGGAAAGACAACAACTTCTTCCATGATGGCTGTGGCACTACAAGCCTGTGGGGCAGATCCATCCTTTGCAATTGGCGGAACAATTACTGCCTCTGGTTCTAATGCTCATCGCGGCACTGGCGAGATATTTGTTGCTGAGGCTGATGAATCCGACGGCTCATTTATTGAATATCATCCTTATGGCGCCATTGTGACAAATGTTGAACATGATCACGTTGATTTCTTTGCAACTCTAGAGGATGTGGCCCAAGCTTTTAAAGATTTTGCAGCAACCATTAACCAAGATGGCTTCCTTACTTACTGCGCAGATGATCAAGGTGCTAAAGCTTTAGCCTCAACTGTGAAAACGTGCACATTGATCTCCTATGGAGTCGATGAAAGCTGCGATTTACGTCTAGATTCCATTGATTTGGAGGCGATGGGCTCACGTGCTCGTGCAATTTGGCGGGGTAAAGTTGTAGGTTTCATCGAACTTCAAGTACCAGGCCATCACAACTTACTTAACGCTGCAGCGGTCTTGGCTACAGGGTTAAATCTTGGCTTTCCTGCCCCTGAATTATTAACGGGATTAGCTGTTTTTAGAGGCACCGGCCGTCGCTTTGAACTTAAAGGCACTGTGCATGGAATTAGAGTGATTGATGATTATGGACATCACCCCACAGAAATCGATGTCACATTAAAGGCTGCACGTCGCTATGCAGGAGATGGCCGACTCATTGTTATTTTCCAACCACATCGCTATTCACGAACCAAAGCTTTTTCTGCCCAGTTCGCCAAGGCGTTAGATATGGCAGATCGCGCAATAGTTCTAGAGGTCTACTCGGCCAGTGAAAAACCAATCACAGGTGTCACATCACGCTTAATCACCGATGCAATGAGCCATGGCGAATACATCCCTAATTTCATTGAAGTAACTGATTCAGTCATAGGTTCTGCGCAACCTCAAGATGTCATCATCACTCTGGGAGCTGGAGATGTCAGCTCTCTTGCACCCATTATCGTTGACGGACTCAGCCGTCGTTTCGGATAAATGAAAAACAAACGCCTTATTGCACTTGCTGCTGTAATCATTTTAGGCCTTGCCTCATATGGCCTAGGTTGGTCGACCCTCTTTACCGTGAGCTCAGTTGAAGTCAAAGGCACAGATCAATTCTTGCCGCAAAATGTCAAGATAGGCGAAAAGCTTGCACGAGTAGAACCTCGCGCAGTTGCTGCGAGCTATGAAAAATTCGCCTTTGTGCACGATGCACAAGTGAGCAGAAATTGGATTTCAGGCAAAGTTACGATTTCGATTACAACTAGAACACCTGTTGCTATCTTTAATAATCAAGGGATAGATGAATCAGGAAAAGCATTTGTGGTCAAGGGCAATCTGCCTGACACATTGCCGCAGATTCAGGCTGGCAACCTTGAAATTGCTGTCACGGCCGTGAAGTTTTTGACCTCATTGCCAGATGAGATGAGGTCAGCTCTAAAGATTCTTAAGGTCCGCAGTACCGGGGCCTATGTCTTGGAGGTTGATGTTGAGGGTCGCAACGTTGAAGTTCGTTGGGGATTAGCAACAGATAATGAGTTAAAAGCCAAGGTTTATAAGGCTTTATTGACACAACCAGAAAATGCAAAGTTAAAGCGGATGGATCTCTCTGCACCACATGCGCCTATCGTTAAATAAAGTTTTTAACGACACAATAAATAAATCATGTCGGTGTTTGATTAAGAGCCTTGCGCACTTTACGTTCGCCTTATAGAAAACGTTGAATTATAAGGCTCAAGTAGAGGTTTATGGTTCTCAAGGAGGATACAAGTGGCTTCACCGCAGAATTATTTAGCAGTCATCAAAGTTGTTGGCATTGGTGGCGGTGGAGTAAATGCGATCAATCGCATGATTGATGTTGGACTCAAAGGTGTTGAGTTCATTGCAATTAATACAGATGCGCAACATTTGTTAATGAGTGATGCAGATGTGAAATTAGATATTGGTAGAAAAACAACACGTGGTCTTGGTGCTGGCATGGATCCAGAAAAGGGTCGCGAAGCAGCACTTGATCACGCAGATGACATCGAAGAAATCTTGCGTGGTGCAGATATGGTTTTTGTTACCGCAGGTGAAGGTGGCGGAACTGGAACAGGTGCGGCGCCAATTGTTGCAAAGATTGCTCAAGATATTGGCGCATTAACTATCGGTGTTGTTACTCGTCCATTTTCCTTTGAAGCAAAGCTTCGCTCAGCACAAGCTGACGTTGGGATTGAAGCGCTCAGAGCAGAAGTGGATACATTAATTGTTATTCCAAATGATCGCCTTCTAGCAATTTCAGATCGCACCATTACATTGGCTGATGCTTTCAAGAGCGCCGATCAAGTTCTGCTCTCTGGTGTTCAAGGAATTACTGAGATCATTACGCAGCCAGGTTTAATCAATCTAGACTTTGCAGATGTGAAGGCAGTGATGTCAGGGGCGGGTTCTGCGTTGATGGGTATCGGTTCTGCGCGTGGAGAAAATCGCGCACTGCGCGCTGCAGAGTTAGCTATCTCTTCTCCACTACTTGAGGCATCCATTGATGGTGCTATGGGTGTCTTGCTTTCAATTTCAGGTGGATCAGATCTTGGTTTGTTTGAAGTTAATGAGGCGTGCGAGTTAGTTCAATCAGCAGTGCATCCAAATGCCAAGTTTATCTTTGGGACAACTATTGATGATGCTTTAGGTGATGAAGTTCGTATCACCGTAGTTGCAGCTGGCTTTGAAGGTGGGGAGCCCCGCAAGGTTGTTACACCAGTTATTGATGCTGCCACTTTGGGTGGGGTTGCTAATCCAATTCCAAGCAACGACCCAATCTCAGTTGCACTGGATTTAGACTCTGATTCAACGCCACGCCGCCGAGTTACTTTCGAAGAACTCGTAGCCGAGGATGAGATCGACGTTCCTGACTTTATGAAGTAAGGGACATTGCCTAGCGTTTTTACTACTAGGCGCAATGGCGCAAGCCTTGCGCCCTATGAGTCATTGAACTTGGCCCAACACGTTGGTGATGACCCAGAGAGCGTTGCAACCAATCGTCAACTCTTAGCAAAAATTACTGGGCCGGTTCAGTTTATGAATCAGGTGCATGGGGATGAAGTTGTAGAAATAAAAACACTAGGTGATGATCCGACATGTGATGCACTCATTACTACCCTGCCAGGAATTGCATTAGCTGTGATGGTTGCAGACTGCATTCCACTGTTGCTCTCATCATCAACTGTTGTTGGTGCGGTGCATGTTGGTCGGCGAGGGCTTATGAACTCGGTTGCAATTAAAGCGCTGGATGCAATGAGAAAGCTGGGTGCTGGTCAGATTCATGCCCAGTTGGGTGCATCTATTTGTGGGCGCTGTTATGAAGTTCCACAGGATTTAGCAGATGAAGTAACTGCTAAGCATCCGGCCGCGACGTCATTGACCAATAACTTAACGCCAGCGCTAGATCTTCCTAGAGCTTTGATAGCTGACTTAGTGGCCCATGGTGTGACATATGAAGCAACATCAAGATGCACCCTGGAAGATAATGAGTATTTCTCTTATCGTCGCCATAACATCACAGGTAGAAATGCGGGTGTGGTGTGGCTATAGATCGCAGAAGTGAGATCACTTCAAATTTAGAGGCCGTTCGTGATCAGATATCAAAGGCTGCGTTAAGTGCTGGTAGATCCCTCGATGAGATAACCCTGATTGCTGTAACTAAGACTTTTCCAGCCAGTGATGTTGAGATTTTGCGTGATCTTGGAATTACTCACTTTGGCGAGAACAGAGATTCAGATGCCGCGCCAAAGGCTGCAGCTGTGGTCGGAACTTGGCATTTTCAAGGTCAGATTCAAAGTAATAAGTTGAAATCAATTACCTCTTGGGCCAATGTGATTCATTCATTGGATGAGATTCGACATTTTGAAGTGATTGAGAAAAACGCCCTGTATCCATTGGATATTTTCTGTCAGGTTTCACTTGATGATTCAGTGGGGCGCGGGGGAGTCAGTGAGCAAAAGCTCTATGAATTGGCCCAGGCGATTGAAAAATCTGCGACCCACAGACTTCAAGGGCTCATGGCAGTTGCCCCTTTAGGCGTTGATCCCACAGTTGCCTTTTCCAAATTATCAGCAATACATAAGGCTTTTATGGCCGATTTTCCAAAGGCAGATAAGTTATCAGCTGGCATGAGTGGGGACTTTAAAGAGGCGATTGCCTATGGTGCGACACATATTCGCATAGGTAGCCAAATCCTGGGTTCGCGCTAGGGCTGCAGGTACCGTTGTCATATGGCTAATGCACTCAAGCGCGTCGCGAACTACTTAGGTTTGATGGACGACCCAGAATTCGATACACCAATTGCCTCTACAACTTCCTCTGCAACGACATCAAGTGAAGTGCGAATCAAACCGCGCTTACCTCGTCAAGTTTCTTCAGTAGATGCAGCACCGCAATTAGATTTACCTGTTCTAGATCGCATCGTCACATTGCACCCACGTTTTTATAACGAGGCCCGCACAATCGGTGAGCACTTTCGTTTAGGCAATCCAGTCATTATTAATTTGACTGATATGGATGAGTCAGAGCACAAGCGCTTAGTTGACTTTGCAAGTGGCCTTGCATTTGGTTTGCACGGAACAATTGAGCGAGTGACAAAGAAGGTCTTCCTGTTGTCTCCTGCTAATGTTTCAATCGATGTTGAAGATAAGTCAGCTGCAGCACAAGCAAGTTTCTTTAACCAGAGCTGATCTCAGTGAACATCGGAGCGTTACTAGCTAACGTCCTGCAATTATTTCTTTTTGCACTACTCGCACGATTAATCCTTGATTATGTTCGTATGTTTGCACGAAATTGGCGACCAAAAGGTATTGGCCTGATGCTTGTTGAACTCGTGTACAGCATCACCGATAAGCCAATGGCATTTGTTGGACGCTTCATCCCGCCACTTCGCCTAGGCGCGGTCAGCCTAGATTTAAGTTTCATTGTTCTCTTTTTTGGAGTTCAATTACTTATGGGGTTAGTTAGCCAGCTTTAGTAAGTTTGATAGCAATTCCAAGTTCATTATCTTCAATTGCAAGTGTTGAGTCTTGAACCATAGATAGTGCTAGCACTTCATCCTTAATATGAGCTTCATCGCTGGCAATTGCGCTAGCTATTTGTGCTGTTGCATTCCATTTCACATCGATGCGATCTGAGATTTCAAAACCATCGCTCTTTCTACGCTCTTGAATAAATCGAATCACTTCACGAACATGCCCCGCAGCAATAAGTGCTGGGGTGAGCTCTAGATCAAGTGCCACGCTCTCACCTTCATGTGAGGCAACCATCCAACCAGTCTTTGGCACCTCTGTTACAACGAGGTCATCCAAAGCAATTTCCCAGATTCCTAGCTGGGTTGTTCCAGAGGCGCGAAGTGTTTTCACAAGGGCAGTTGCATCACTTGCCGCAATGGCCTTAGCAATCTCTTGGACCGCGCCACCATATTTGGCACCCAGTGATTTGAAGTTAGCTTTAATAGAGATATCGACTAAATCTCCATCGGCATGAGCGATGTCTTGCAAATCAATCACGTTGAGCTCATCTGCAATCTGCTCACGCATCTGTTCTGGCAATGCTGCCCATCCACTTGCTGCAATAAGTGCACGGCCCAATGGCTGTCGAATCTTTATGCCAGATTCTGCACGTGATGCACGGCCAAGTTCAACAATGCGTCTAGTCAATGCCACTTGGTTTCCCAATTCGCGATCAATCACTGCTGAATCTGCAACTGGAAAATCAGAGAGATGCACTGAAGCAACTGCCGATGAATCTGCTGGGATAACTAACTCTTGCCAGACTTGCTCAGTAATAAATGGCACCATTGGAGAGAGAAGTTGAGTCAGAGTTACTAAACACTCATGCAAAGTGGAAAGGGCGCTGGTATCTCCATCCCAGAACCTGCGACGTGATCGGCGCACATACCAGTTAGAAAGATCATCGATGAATCTAGCTAGTGCGCGCCCTGCAACCTGTGAATCAAAATCAGTGAGAGCTGCGTCAACTTCCTCAATCAAAAGATTGAGTTCAGAGATAATCCAGCGATCCATGAGTGGTCGATCTGCGACCTTTGTGCCCTGACTTAAATCAAACGCTGATGCATTGGCATAGAGAGCGTGGAAAGAGACGGTGTTCCAATAAGTTAGAAGAGTCTTCCGAACGACTTCATTGATTGCATCATGGCCAACACGACGTGCCGCCCATGGCGAACCTGCGGCCAACATGTACCAACGAACAGCATCTGCGCCATGTTGATCCATCAGTGCGATTGGCTCTAAAACATTGCCCACGTGCTTACTCATTTTGCGGCCATCTTTATCCAAGATATGTCCAAGGCAAAGAACACTCTTATAAGAGGATTTATCAAAGACCAGGGTTCCAATTGTCATGAGAGTGTAAAACCAGCCACGTGTTTGATCGATAGCTTCGCAAATAAAGTCGGCAGGGTAGGACTCTTTAAACTTTTCAGCAGAGCCTTGCTTGTGCGGGTATCCCCATTGCGCAAATGGCATTGCTCCAGAGTCATACCAACAGTCAATTACCTCAGGCACGCGCACCATCGTGGAATCACACTGCGCGCATGCAAAAGTAATGTCATCAACAAATGGGCGGTGTGGATCTAAATTTGAGAGCTCTTGTCCAGCAAGTGCGCCTAACTCAGCTAGCGAATCAACACAGATCTCATGCGTGTTTTCACAGCGCCAGATAGGTAGGGGAGTACCCCAAAAACGATTACGGGAAAGGGCCCAGTCAATATTGTTGTTGAGCCAATCACCGTATCGGCCTTCTTTAATCGTCTCTGGATGCCAATCAGTAGCCGCATTTTCGCGAAGCAGGGCATCTTTAATTGAAGTGGTGCGGATATACCAGGATGGTTGCGCGTAATACATCAAGGGTGTGTGACAGCGCCAGCAATGAGGATATGTGTGTTCATATGGTTGGTGCTTGTAGAGAGCTCCACGGGCCTTTAATTCTTTAACCAAGAGTTTGTCAGCTTCTTTAAAGAAGATCCCACCAACAACATCAACCTCTTTTAAGAAGTGTCCATCTGGTGCAATGGGATTTACTACGGGCAAACCATATGCACGGCACACCGCCAAGTCATCAGCACCAAATGCTGGTGATTGATGGACTAGTCCAGTTCCATCTTCTGTTGTTACATAGGTTGCAAGAACAACGTAATGCGCATCTGGAATCTCTACAAAATCAAAGGGACGCTTATATGTTGTGCGCTCCAGTTCTTTTCCGAGCATTTTCTTCACAATCTTCTTCTCACCCTTAACGCTCTCTAATAACGCCTCAGCAACAACTAGTACTTCACTGACTTCATCTACAGTTACTTCAACAGCCACATAATCCACTTCTGGATGAACTGCAATTGCAGTATTTGATACCAAGGTCCATGGAGTCGTTGTCCAGACAAGGAAACTGGCCTTGAGTGCAACTAAGTCTCCAGAAGTAATGGGGAAGCGAACATAAACCGAGGGATCTGTAACTGTGTCATAGCCTTGTGCTAACTCATGGTCTGAGAGTCCAGTTCCACAGCGCGGGCAATATGGCGCAACGCGATGATCTTGAACGAGTAATCCCTTTTTCCAGATTTCTTTAAGAGACCACCACACACTCTCAACATATTCAGGTGACATGGTCCAATACGCTTCATCAAAATCAACCCAGAAGCCCATGCGATGTGTCATGTCTGTAAATGCACCAACATGTCGTTGTACTGATTCACGGCACTTTTCGTTAAATGCTGCAATTCCATATTTTTCGATATCGCCTTTACCGGCAAAGCCCAACTCTTTTTCAACAGCGATTTCAACTGGCAAACCATGACAATCCCAACCAGCTTTGCGGATTACATGCTTTCCCTTCATTGTGTGAAAGCGCGGAAAGACATCTTTAAAAACACGTGCTTCAATGTGGTGAGTTCCTGGCATTCCATTTGCAGTTGGGGGACCTTCATAAAACATCCATGCAGGTGCGCCTTCACGGGCAGAAACAGTTTTTTCGAAAATCTCGTTATCGCGCCAGAACTTTAATATCGCATGTTCGACGGCAGGCAGATCAACAGCTGCTGGGATTGCGCGAAACGACATAAAAAATCCTCCACGAGTAGGAAAACAACTCTGGAGGGACGTGACCTGCTGGCGCAGATCTCGCGGTACCACCCGCCTTGCGTGAAATTCACGCCACTTAGATTTTCTATCCACAGCTAGTTCTAGATGGTTTTCACCATTTCTTCTAGCAAACTCGTGAGGTGATGGCCCCGTCAATGCTCATATGCGGTAGTGGCTCAATACTATCGCCTACTTAAGCCAAATTATGCCCGTGGCTAATTGGTAACAGCCCCTTAAGGGCATTAAGGTTCGCGACATGCCTAAGAAGCCGATCAAGAAAGCATCTGCCAAGAAGGCTGCTGCCAAAAAGGCTCCTGCAAAGAAAAAGGTAGCTAAAAAGGCTCTTGCAAAGAAAAAGGTAGCTAAAAAAGCTCCCTCCAAAAAGGCTTCAGCTAAGAAACCAGCAGCCAAAAAGGCTCCTGCAAAGAAGTCCTCAGCTAAAAAAGCATCGGTAAAGAGAATTCCAGTTAAAAAAGCTCCGGGTAAGCCATTTCCATCTAAGACAACTTTGACTGTTGATGAGAAATCTCAAACAGTTTCAGTCTCGACAATTTCTGCGCCAGTTGCTGCGCCAGTAGTTGAAGAGCGTCGATTGGTAATGCCACCACCACCACGCCCAGTTAAAAGTGGAAAGAAATCTGCGCCACTTAAGCCAATCAAAGTCGCTCCAACACCCATCGTTGTTAGTGATAGTGAATCACCATGGACTGCAGCAGAGCTAAAGAGCATTCGTACTGAGATTTCTAAAGAGTTGGCTCGCCTTCGTGTTGAACTAGCTAAGGTTGAGTTAGAGATGGACTCTCTTATTCAAGAATCTGGTGAAGGCGCCGGAGATGATCAAGCAGATGCTGGAACGAAAACTTTTGAACGCGAACATGAGATGTCACTAGTGATTAATGCCCGTGACATGGTTTTGCAAACAGAGCGTGCCTTGGATCGAATCGACTCTAAGAGCTATGGAAACTGCGAAGAATGCGGAAGTGCAATTGGTAAGGCCCGTTTACAAGTATTCCCACGGGCCACTTTGTGCATGATCTGTAAGCAGAAGGAAGAACGGCGCTAACAGTGCGCGTGTGGCGCACACTCTTAGGTGTTGCCTGGCTGATCTGGCTTGCAGATTTAGCTACCAAAATCTGGGCAGTGGAGTATTTGGCTAATCGTGGTCCAGTAAAAATTATCGGCTCACTCTTCCAACTCAACTTCATCAGAAACTCTGGCGCTGCCTTTTCATTTGCTACAGGGGCAACCTTGTTTCTCTCTCTTTTTGGAATCGCCGTATTAATCGCAATTGCTTATTACGCACCTTCACTGACCTCAAAGGGATGGGCAGTTGTTTTAGGCTTAGTTATGGGTGGGGTTTTAGGAAATCTGACAGATCGCATTTTTAGAGAGCCAGGATTGCTGCGGGGCCATGTTATCGATTGGATGCAACTGCCACATTGGCCTATATTCAATATTGCAGATACTGCAATCGTGGTCGCAGCCTTTATTTCCATTGTTTTAACTGCGCGCAATATCCCGCCTATTAAAAAAGAAGAGTTGATATGAGCACTCGAGAACAGCGCACACTGTCAGTGCCAGAAGGCGTGGCCGGTGAGCGAATCGATAGTGCTCTCACTCGCGTGCTGGGTCTTTCTCGCACAGCCGTCGTCAAACTATTAGAAGATGGCGATATCACTACATCGGGAAAAGCTATGGCTAAATCTGATCGAGTCAGCGCAAACCAAGTAATTGATGTGTTGATGCCGGCTCCAATTAACCAAGATCCAATTCCGCTCACACCTCTTGAAGGTCTTTCAATTGTTTATGACGATGATGCCATTGTTGTTATCGACAAGCCGGTGGGATGTGCTGCCCATCCAAGTCCAGGCTGGATGGGTCCAACTGTTGTTGGTGCATTGATGGCAGCCGGGTATTCAATTTCAACAAGTGGGGCTGCAGAGCGACAAGGCATTGTCCATCGCCTAGATGTTGGCACTAGTGGCTTAATGATTGTCGCAAAGAGTGATCGTGCATTTACAGTATTAAAGGATGCCTTTAGAAATCGCACTGTGGAGAAGATTTATCATGCGCTGATTCAAGGACATATGGATCCCACCACTGGAACAATTGACGCACCGATTGATCGGCATCCAAAAGAGGATCATCGTTTTGCTGTGGTGGCAACAGGGAAAGACTCCATTACACACTATGAAGTCATTGAGTTCTATCGCGGCGTTTCTTTAGCAAAAGTTGAGTTAGAAACTGGGCGCACACACCAAATCCGTGTTCACTTCTCTGCACTTAACCATCCACTTGTTGGAGACACTACCTATGGGGCAGATCCGGTATTGGCTAAATCTCTAGAGATGAGACGGCCCTGGCTACACGCCAAAGAGCTCATGTTTGACCACCCTATTACTGGCGAGCACCTGAGTTTTAGCGCGCCATACCCAGCCGATCTCACACGCTCATTGGCGTTGCTATCTGATGCAGTTCTTCCGTAAGCAATAATCTACGACCACCATGACTTCCGAGAATTTCGTACATCTGCACGTCCATACCGAGTATTCAATGCTCGATGGTGCAGCACGTGTTCCCGATTTAATGCAAGAAGTTGCCAGACAGGGCATGCCTGCAATTGCAATGACAGATCATGGAAATGTTTTTGGTGCTTATGAGTTTTATAAGCAAGCGAAAAAAATAGGCGTTAAGCCAATTATTGGAATTGAAGCCTACGTTGCCCCTGAATCTCGCTTTGATAAAAAGAGAGTGCAGTGGGCTAGCGGCGGTGAAGATGATGTTTCAGGTGGTGGTGCTTATACGCACATGACGATTTTGGCTGAGGATAATGTTGGTCTAGGAAATCTCTTTCGTTTGTCATCTCTTGCATCCCTTGAAGGCTATTACTACAAGCCCCGCATGGATCGCGAACTCCTTGCTCAGTATTCAAAAGGACTTATTGCAACAACTGGTTGCCCAGGTGGAGAGATTCAAACGCGCTTGCGCATGGGTGCATATAAAGAGGCAATCAAGGCCGCTAGTGATTATCGAGATATTTTTGGTGAAGGCAATTTCTTTTTAGAGGTGATGGATCACGGTATTGAAATTGAAAGCCGTGTCAAGGATGACCTACTCAAACTTGGTAAGGAGCTAGGCCTTCCACTTCTTGCAACCAATGATCTGCACTACACACTGCAAGCAGATTCTGGAGCACATGAGGCCTTGCTCTGTGTTCAATCGGGTTCCACATTGGCAGATCCCAAGCGCTTTAAATTCGATAACGACTCTTTCTATGTCAAAACTCCGGCGCAGATGCGAGAGCTCTTTAAAGACATTCCATTGAGTTGCGATAACACACTACTTATTGCCGAGCGCTGTGATGTGACGATGCGAGAAAATGAAAACCTCCTTCCACAATTTAATGTTCCAGCTGGAGAGACAGAGGATTCATGGCTTAAGAAAGAATCTGTGCGCGGGATGAAAGAGCGTTTAGGCGCAAAGCTTACGCCAGCCCATGAATCTCGTCTTGATTATGAACTTGGCGTGATGGAGAAGATGGGCTTTCCGGGTTACTTCCTTGTTGTTGCTGACTTAGTCGGACATGCCAAGAAAGTTGGTATTCGCGTTGGCCCAGGTAGAGGTTCTGCACCTGGCTCTTTAGTTGCCTATTCACTTGGTATCACTGGCTTAGATCCACTTGAGCATGGGCTTTTGTTCGAGCGCTTTCTTAATCCAGAACGTATTTCTATGCCTGATATCGACTTGGACTTTGATGAGCGTCGTCGCAGCGAAATGATTCGTTATGCAACCAATAAATATGGTGAAGATCGAGTTGCTCAGATCATCACCTATGGAACTATTAAATCCAAGCAAGCAATTAAGGACTCAACACGCGTGCTTGGTTATCCATATGTCATTGGTGAGAAACTAACAAAGGCTCTACCCCCATCTGTGATGGGAAAAGATATTTCTCTTGCCGGGATATTTGATTCTAAAGATGATCGCTACGGTGAAGCGGGGGAGTTCCGCTCCCTTTACGAATCAGATCCAGATTCAAAGCGAGTTGTTGATACGGCCCGTGGTCTTGAGGGATTAAAGCGCCAGTGGGGTGTTCACGCAGCTGGAGTAATTCTCTCTCGCGAACCATTGCTCGATATTATTCCTATCCATCGCCGTGAAGCAGATGGGGCAATCATCACGCAGTTCGATATGGGTGCATGTGAATCTATTGGCTTACTCAAGATGGACTTCTTGGGGCTTCGAAATCTCTCTGTTTTAGATGATGCCTTATTAAATATAAAAGAGAACCAAAATATTGATGTGGTTTTAGAGGATTTAACTCTTGATGATAAAAAGACTTATGAGCTGCTCTCTCGAGGTGACACGCTCGGCGTCTTCCAACTCGATGGTGGACCAATGCGAGCTTTGCTTAAATCAATGTCCCCAGATTCATTTGAAGATATCTCAGCTGTTATCGCTCTCTATCGTCCAGGTCCTATGGGTGAAAATGCACATAACAACTACGCCGATCGCAAAAACAAGCGCAAGCCAGTTGAACCTATTCACCAAGAACTTTCACAACCATTGCAAGAAATTCTTGGTGACACATATGGTCTGATTGTTTACCAGGAACAAGTAATGGCAATTGCCCAAAAGGTTGCTGGTTTCTCTCTTGGGCGCGCAGATCTTTTGCGTAAGGCGATGGGTAAGAAGAACAAAGATATTTTGGATAAGGAATACATTCCTTTTGAAGCGGGGATGAAGGCTAATGGTTTTTCAACTACGGCAATCAAACGCCTGTGGGACGTTCTTATTCCATTCTCTGATTACGCTTTCAACCGCGCTCACTCTGCAGGCTATGGCGTCGTTTCATATTGGACCGCTTATCTAAAAACTAATTATCCCACTGAATATATGGCTGCGCTTTTAACCAGTGTTAGAGACGATAAAGATAAATCAGCTCTGTATTTGAGTGAGTGCCGTCGCATGGGTATCAATGTGTTGCCACCTGATGTCAATGAATCAAATGGTGAATACACCCCGCGTGGGAAAGATATTCGCTTTGGTCTTGCAGCGATTAGAAATGTTGGTGAAGGTGTAGTTGCATCCATTAAAGGAGCGCGTGAGAGTAAAGGGCGGTTCGCTTCATTTGGTGATTTCTTGGCAAAAGTTGATGCACAAGTGTGTAATAAGAAAACGATTGAATCTTTGATTAAAGCTGGAGCATTTGGCTCTCTAGGATCAACTCGTAAAGGTTTGATTGCTGTTCACCTTGAAGCAATTGATTCAGTAATTGAGAGCAAGCGAGCCGAGGCTATTGGTCAGTTTGATTTATTTGGCGGGGAAGCTATTACAGAAGTTTCAGGTTTGGATTTAGAGATTCCAACAGGTGAGTGGGATAAGGCGATGTTGCTCAGTTATGAGCGTGAGATGTTGGGACTATATGTTTCTGATCATCCACTCTTAGGGGTTGAACATGTGCTTCGAGCAAACACAGACATGTCTATCAGCGAACTAGTTGATGAAGGCGCTCAACATGAATCCGTTGTCACTATCGGGGGCTTAATTACAAGCGTTACTCGAAAAGTTTCAAGGCAAGGTGCTTCTTGGGCCGTTGTGACGATTGAAGATCTTGAAGGATCCCTTGAAGTTCTCTTCTTCTCAAATACCTACAATCAATATTCAATGTCATTAACTGAGGATCGAATAGTGACCGTTCGTGGCCGCGTTGATCGCCGTGAAGAGAATCTGCGATTTACAGCTCTTGAGATGTCGATGCCAGATATTTCAGCAGGCCCAACTGGTCCTTTAGTAATTTCAATTCCAATGTCTCAATGCACACCACCTGTGGTTGATCGCATTAAGGAAATCCTGCGTTCACATCCTGGAAAGCGAGAAGTTCATCTTTCCTTGGGCGAAAATGGAAGCAGCACCGTTATGAAGATTGATGCATCGGTCACAGCTTCTCCATCATTGAGCGCAGATTTGAAATCAATTCTTGGGCCTAACTGCCTGGTTTAAATCCAAGTCCATCGTGCAGAGCACAGCCGTTACAATTGGCATGTGATTCGCACAGTTGATCTTCGTGGCAAAGCCCTCAATAAGGCTGGATACAACGCCGAACTTCCGCGTGCGCTTTTAGATGTTGCCCAAGCTATGGCCTTGGTTGAGCCAATTTTACACCGCGTAAAAACCGGTGGTGAAAGCGAACTTATTAAGTTAGCCCAAGAATTTGATGGGGTTACTCCAGTCTCCATTCGAGTCCCACAGAAGGCTTTAGATTCTGCGTTAGCATCATTAGATCCTGCAATTCGAACTGCGCTAGAGATTTCTATTAAGCAAGTGCGAAAAGTTCACAATGATCAGGTGAGAGCGGATAAAACCACAACTGTAGTTGATGGAGGAAGTGTTACTGAGAAGTGGATTCCAGTTGATCGTGTTGGCCTTTACGTACCAGGCGGTCGTGCGGTTTATCCAAGCAGCGTTGTGATGAATGTTGTGCCCGCTCAAATCGCAAAAGTTTCATCAATAGCTGTTGCCTCACCGCCTCAAAAAGAGTTTGCAGGATTACCTCACCCAACTATTTTGGCCACGTGCGCACTTCTTGGTATTACTGAGGTATATGCCGTTGGGGGAGCCCAGGCGATTGCAATGTTTGCTTATGGTGTTGAAGGGTTGTGTGAGAAGAGTGATCTTGTTACGGGACCGGGCAATATCTATGTTGCTGCAGCTAAGCGAGCCCTACGGGGGGTAATTGGAATTGACTCAGAGGCTGGACCAACCGAGATAGCAATTCTTGCAGATTCCTCCGCGCGAGCAACAGATGTTGCTGCAGATTTAATTAGCCAAGCAGAGCACGATGTTATTGCTGCAGCTATTTTGGTAACAGATTCAATTGAGTTAGCCAAAGACGTTGAGGCCGAATTGAAAATACAAGTAAGTAAGACCAAGCACAAAGATCGTATTACTTCAGCCTTGTCTGGAGTTCAGTCAGCAATTGTCTTAGTTGATGACACGAAGCAGGGGATTGATGTTGTTAATGCCTATGCTGCAGAACATTTAGAAATCCAGACCAAGAATGCACGAGAAGATGCTTCACAGATTAGAAATGCTGGAGCAGTATTTATCGGTCGCTTTTCACCAGTCTCCCTAGGAGATTATTCAGCCGGCTCTAATCACGTATTGCCTACTGGTGGATGTGCTTGCCACTCAAGTGGTTTATCAGTTCAGACATTTCTGCGTGGTCTGCACTTTATTGAATATAGCGAAAAAGCATTTACTGACTTAGTTCCAACCGTTGTGACATTAGCTAATTCTGAGGACCTACCTGCCCACGGACAAGCTATGACTATCAGATTGGAAAATTCATAAATGAGTTGGCCAACTTGGTTGCCACTGCGTAAGGAGTTAACTCCGCTTGCGCCATATGGAGCCCCGCAAATTCCTGCACAGGCATCACTTAACACTAATGAAAATCCATATTCACCTTCACCTGCTTTGCAGAAAGCGATTGCTGATGCCGTGTTGGGTGTTGCAGCCAAGCTGAATCGTTACCCCGATCGTGATGCCAACGAGCTTCGCAGCAAGTTGGCTGGGTATATCAATTCAACTTCTCAAGTGAAGATCACGCTCGATAATATCTGGGCAGCTAATGGCAGTAATGAAATTATTCAATCCATCTTTTTAGCTTTTGGGCAGGACAATGCACTTGGCTTTACACCCTCATATTCAATGCACCCACTGATTGCAAAGGTGTGTGGAACTAATTGGATTGATGGAAGACGAAATGCTGATTTCTCCCTCAATGTTGAAATGGCAACTAAGCAGATTGCGGAAACAAAACCAGTACTCACTTTTATTACCACACCAAATAATCCAACTGGTGGCTCAGTTTCGATCTCTGAAATTAAGTTACTTGCTAACACTGTGGCCCAAGTAGGGGGACTACTTATCGTTGATGAGGCTTACGCTGAGTTCTCTTCAGAGCAATCTGCAGTAACACTTATTGCTAATAATCCTCATGTTGTTGTGATTCGGACAATGAGCAAGGCATTTGCATTTGCAGGGGCGCGAGTGGGTTATATGGTCTGTGATAGCTCGGTAAAAGATGCCATGATGCTTGTGAGATTGCCGTATCACCTCAGTGCATTGACTCAAGCAGCGGCATCAGTTGCTATTGATTTTAAAGATGAACTACTGGGATATGTCTCTGAGCTAATACAAGCTCGGGAGTCATTGACTGCGCAACTACATGCATTGGGCCTTGCGACTGTGCCCAGCAGCGCAAACTTCATCCTCTTTACAGGATTTAGCGTCGATGCCCCTAAACTTTGGCATGAACTACTAGGTAAAGGCGTCCTAATTCGAGATGTCGGCCTACCAGGGTATTTGCGCGTAACTGTTGGCAATGAAGCCGAAAACACATTATTTATATCTGCATTAAAAGAACTCATCTAAGGAGAGGCCACCATGAGAACAGCACGAGTCGAAAGAGAAACTAAAGAGTCACATGTTTTAGTTGAACTTAATTTAGATGGACAGGGCGTGATCGACGTTTCAACAGGTGTGCCATTTTTTGATCACATGATGTCCCAGCTAGGTAAGCACTCTGGCTTTAATCTCACGATCAAGACAACAGGTGATGTTGAGGTTGATTCTCACCATAGCGTTGAAGACACATCACTCGCATTTGGCCAAGCCCTACGTGAGGCTTTAGGGGATAAGGCTGGCATTCGCCGTTTCGGTGATTCCATGGTTCCACTTGATGAGGTTTTAGTTCAAGCAGCTGTTGACCTTTCTGGTCGTCCTTATTTAGTTCACCGTCAGCCAGAGATTGTTGAACTCATCGGAACCTTTGATACAACACTTGGAAAACATATTTGGGAATCAATTGTTGCTGAAGCTCATATTGCATTGCATATTCGGGTGCTTGAAGGAAGAAATGCACACCATGTTTTCGAAGCACAATTCAAAGCAGTTGCCCGTGCACTGCGCGATGCAGTTTCACTTGATGGAAGAGTTGCAGGTATCCCGTCGACTAAAGGCTCTCTTTGATCGCAATTCTTGATTATGGTTCAGGCAACTTACGTTCGGCGCAAAGAGCATTTGCTACCTCTGGTGTCGATGTCGTTGTCACGGCAGATCGCGCCGTAGCACTTGAAGCTGATGGCCTAGTTGTTCCAGGTGTTGGTGCTTTTGCTGCTTGTATGCGGGGATTACGAACTGTTGATGGTGCGGCCATTATCCGTGAACGAATTTCTAATGAAAGACCAATCTTAGGAATTTGCATTGGTATGCAGATTCTTTTTCAAGAGGGCAGTGAGCATGGTGAAAATGGGAATCATGCTGGAGTTGGAGTGTGGGAAGGTGAAGTTTCTCGCCTTAATGCACCGATACTTCCTCACATGGGCTGGAATAGCGTTGAGAGTGATCCTAACTCCACGCTATTTAAAGGTGTTGCAGGGGAATCATTTTATTTTGTTCACTCATATGCAGCCAAGAAATCGGTGGGGAAAATGCAGGGGTGGAGTGTTCATGGTGAAAAGTTTTTAGCCGCAGTTGAAGATGGCTATGTTTCGGCAACACAATTTCATCCAGAGAAATCAGGGGATGCTGGATTAGCGTTAATAAAGAATTGGGTGAAGGCGCTATGAGTTACCTAGAACTTCTACCTGCAGTTGATGTGAAAGATGGGCGTGCTGTGCGCTTAGTGCAAGGAGAACTTGCTAAAGAGAGTATTTATGGAGCGCCGTTAGAAGTTGCACTTGAGTTTCAAGCAGCTGGCGCTGAATGGTTGCACTTAGTTGATCTAGATGCTGCTTTTGGTCGTGGCAGCAACGCTATGTTGTTGGCAGAGGTTGTTGGTGCACTCGATATCAAAGTTGAGCTCTCCGGTGGCATAAGAGATGATGAATCTTTGCGCAGAGCACTTGCAACAGGGTGTGCACGAGTAAATCTTGGAACTGCAGCGCTAGAGGATCCTGAATGGACTGCGCGAGTCATTGGTGAATTCGGAGATCGCATTGCTGTTGGACTTGATGTGCGCGGCCACGTTCTTGCTGCACGTGGGTGGACCAAAGAGGGCGGAGATCTCTTTGAAACGCTTTCAAGGTTAGATAAAGATGGTTGTTTTCGCTATGTAGTCACTGATGTGACAAAAGATGGCACGCTTGCTGGACCGAATTTAGAACTACTCAAATCTGTGTGTGCAGCAACTTCTAAACCAGTAGTGGCTAGTGGTGGGATCTCTTCTTTGCTCGATATTCAAGCTTTGTGTGATCTCAATGCAACAGGTGTTGAAGGGGCAATCGTCGGTAAAGCTTTATACGCCGGTGCCTTTACCTTGCAAGAAGCGCTGAGGATTACAGGGCGATGACACTTTCAGTTCGCATCATTCCCTGCCTAGATGTCACTGATGGACGCGTGGTTAAGGGTGTTAACTTTACAAATCTAGTTGATGCAGGGGATCCAGTTGAAATGGCTGCTCTTTATGGAGCAGAAGGCGCCGATGAGTTAACTTTTCTTGATATTTCAGCAAGTGTTGATGGGCGTGAGACAACTCTAGATGTTGTGCGCCGCACGGCTGAGCAAGTATTTATTCCACTCACCGTTGGTGGAGGAATTAGAAATGTTGCCGATGTCGATCGCTTACTTCGGGCTGGTGCTGACAAAATTTCAATCAATACTGCCGCCATTGCACGCCCAGAGTTGATTGCTGAAATTGCAGATCGCTTTGGTTCCCAAGTACTTGTTCTCTCAGTAGATGCTCGTCGTGCTCGGACAGATTCTGGTTTTGAAGTAACAACTCATGGTGGCCGAGAGGGCACAGGTATCGATGCAATTGAGTGGGTTGAGAAAGCATGCGCACTGGGTGTGGGCGAAATTCTTCTTAACTCAATGGATGCAGATGGAACCCGTGCTGGTTATGACATCGGGATGATTACAGCTATGCGTTCAGTTTCAAAGGTGCCATTGATTGCCAGTGGAGGCGCTGGAACTTTGGCAGATTTTAGTGCAGCCCTGGATGCTGGCGCAGACGCACTACTCGCAGCCAGCGTGTTCCACTTCGGGATTCACCGTATTGGGGATGTGAAGTCATACCTTGATTCGCACAATTATCCCGTGCGCGCCGTGGCCGTTAGGTAAGGCAGAATTAACCTATGAGCGCTCTTGATCCAGCAATTACGGCGATGCTTAAAGATTCGACAACGCTCATTCCTGCCGTAGTTCAAGACTCAACTTCCCATGAAGTTTTGATGCTTGCTTATATGAACTCTGAGTCATTAGCGCTCACTCTTAGCACCGGCAAAGCTACCTACTGGTCACGCTCTCGAAATGAGCTGTGGGTGAAAGGTGCGACTTCTGGTCACTTCCAAAAAGTAATCTCTGTTGCTTTGGATTGCGATGGCGATGCATTACTTATCAGCGTGCAACAAACTGGTGTTGCCTGCCATACGGGGAAAAAAACCTGTTTTCATACCCCGTTAGCGCTAGGAAAGTAAGAATGAACCTTGAAGAATTTCGTGGTTATGCCAAGATTTCAAATGTAATACCAGTTTCAAGACGCCTACTTGCAGATGGTGAAACACCCTTGGGCGTCTATAGAAAATTAGCCAAGAACGCCGCCAATACCTTTTTGTTGGAATCTGCTGAACATGGCGGTGCATGGTCGCGGTATTCATTTATTGGTGTACGAAGTGAAGCAACGCTGAGTGAAAAAGATGGAAAGGCTTACTGGCAGGGCACAGCGCCGGCTGGTGCACCAACAGGCATCGACCCACTTGAAGCGTTGCGCCTTTCGGCAGCACATTTGAAATCACCGACCATTGCAGGATTGCCTCCTCTAACGGGTGGCTTAGTTGGTTTTATGGGTTATGACGTTGTGCGTCGTTTGGAAAAACTCCCGAGCCTTTCAAAAAAAGATTTGCCACTTCCAGAGTTAAGTTTTATGTTGACCAGTGATTTAGCTGTCCTAGATCACAGTGATGGAACTATTACTTTAATTGCCAATGCCATCAACTGGGATGGTAGCGATGATCGAATTGATGAAGCTTTCAGTGCATGTAATGAGCGATTAGATCGCATGCAGGCAGACTTAGCTGTGCCTCTTGATGGAGATATTGTCCAGATTGATTCACATGCTTCACCAGCCTTTAATGCCAACATGAGTCCGGATGAGTTCAAAGCAAAGATTGCTATTGCAAAAGAGGAGATACTGGCTGGAGAAGCTTTCCAGATAGTTCTTTCCCAACGTTTTTCAATGCCATGTTCTGCCGATGCAATCGATGTTTATCGCATGCTGCGTCTTAATAATCCAAGTCCGTATATGTATCTCTTCCGTTTCAATGAGGGAATCACAGTTGTGGGATCAAGTCCTGAAGCGTTAGTGAAAGTTAATCAACGTGAAGTGATGATTCATCCAATCGCCGGCACTAGAAAACGTTCTGCATCGCCAGAAGAGGATCACCGACTAGGTGAAGAACTCTTGGCAGATCCAAAAGAGCGTGCAGAGCATTTAATGCTGGTTGATTTAGGCAGAAATGATCTTGGACGGGTGTGTGCTCCAGGATCAGTGGAAGTTATCGATTTCATGCACATTGAAAGATATTCACATGTGATGCATATCGTTTCAACGGTTACTGGAACATTAGGAGCCAACTCAACTCCAGTAGATGCACTCTTTGCAGTCTTTCCTGCTGGGACTTTATCTGGAGCACCTAAGCCTCGGGCCATGGAGATTATTGAAAAACTCGAACCAACGCGCCGCGGAGTCTATGGAGGCATTGTTGGCTATCTAGATTTCACAGGAAACATCGACACATGTATAGCGATTAGAACCGCCCTAATTCATGCTGGCGTTGCATATGTGCAAGCCGGGGCCGGAATCGTCGCAGATTCTGATGCAGAGTCAGAAAATCAAGAGTGCAGAAATAAGGCAGCGGCGGTCTTAATGGCAGTTGATTCGGCAAATAGATTGCGAAAGAACTAATGGAGCAATCAATAGCAATTGGCGTGAGTATCCTTGTTGTTTATTCCTTAGTTCTACTTATTGGTAAGAAGTTCAAGCTTTCTTCACGCTATGAGAGAAAACCTCGTGTGCTAAATACGTGGAGCGCACTTGATGAAGGTATTGATCCAACTGAGCAGGATAAAAAATGAGCGTTCTCGATTCAATCATTGAAGGGGTACGTGAGGATTTAGTAGCTCGCAGAAAACCATTAGCTCAACTGCAAGAGGCGATGGATAAAGCGGCGCCGGTGCGAGATCCTTTAGATACATTGCTGAGGAATGAGCTCTCAGTGATTGCTGAAGTTAAGCGCTCTTCCCCTAGTAAGGGAGCACTTGCCACAATTGCAGATCCAGCAAGTTTAGCCGAGCAGTATGAAAGCGCTGGAGCCAGTGTCATCAGTGTTTTAACTGAAAGACGTCGCTTTGGTGGATCACTTGCTGATTTAGATGCCGTTCGTTCACGAGTGAATATTCCAATTTTGCGTAAAGATTTTATGGTTGACGAGTATCAATTCTTTGAAGCACGTGCTCATGGTGCCGATGTTGTCCTTCTGATAGTTGCAGCATTAAGTAAGTCACAGCTTATTGATTTTCATCAACTGGCTGAAGGCTTAGGCATGCGCTCACTTGTCGAAGTGCATACCCATGATGAACTTGAAAGAGCGTTAGATATTTCACCACGTATTGTTGGTGTTAACTCTCGTAATCTAAAAACATTAGATGTTGATACTGGCGCATTTGCCGAACTGTTACCACTCATTCCAAAGGATGTGGTACGGGTGGCAGAATCTGGAATCTCTACACGGGCCGAGGTGGAGTTTGCACAAAGTAATGGCGCTAGCGCAATTTTGGTGGGTGAGGCCTTGGTTAAATCTTCCAATCCAGAGTTGGCGATGCGTGAACTTCTAGGCGAGGATAGGATTGGCTCATGACAAACCAGTTGAGTGATGTTCTTGGCCATTTTGGTCAATACGGTGGACGCTTTGTGCCTGAAGCACTTATTGGAGCTTTGGATGAGTTAGAAGCAGCCCACAATGCTGCAAAGACCGATCCAGTTTTTCAAGCAGAGCTTGCCGAACTTCACCGCACATATACAGGACGTCCAAGCATCATCACAGAAGCTAAGAGATTTTCTGAACATGCTGGCGGAGCAAGAATTTTGCTCAAGCGCGAGGATCTTAACCACACTGGTAGTCACAAGATTAATAATGTTTTAGGTCAAGCTTTACTTACAAAGAAAATGGGCAAGAAGCGCATCATCGCTGAAACAGGTGCAGGTCAACATGGTGTTGCTGCGGCAACGGCTGCAGCGTTAATGGGACTTGAGTGTGTTGTTTACATGGGCGAAGAAGACACCCGCCGTCAAGCACTCAATGTTGCCCGAATGAAATTGTTAGGTGCTGAAGTATTTCCAGTGACTTCAGGTTCTCGCACGTTAAAAGATGCCATCAATGAAGCAATGCGCGATTGGGTAACAAATGTTGCAACAACACATTACATGTTGGGCACCGTTGCGGGACCACACCCATTTCCAACGATGGTGCGCGATTTCCATAAAATAATTGGTGAAGAATCTCGTGAACAAGTTCTAGCATTAACCGGGAAATTACCTGATGCTGTTCTTGCATGCGTTGGGGGAGGGTCCAATGCAATAGGAATTTTCCATGCATTCATTCCAGATGCTGGTGTGCGCTTGATTGGATTAGAAGCAGGAGGCGATGGAATTGAAACTGGTCGCCATGCAGCAACAATTAGCGGTGGTTCAGAGGGTGTTTTGCACGGGACTCGCTCTTACGTTTTGCAAGATGAAAATGGACAAACCGTTGAATCTCATTCAATCTCTGCCGGTTTAGATTATCCAGGCGTAGGTCCAGAGCATGCATACTTGCATGACATTGGTCGTGCCGAATATCGCGCAGTTAATGATGATGCTGCCATGGCCGCTTTCTCTCTCTTTTCTCGGACTGAAGGAATAATTCCAGCGATTGAAACTGCTCATGCATTAGCTGGTGCATTAGTGATTGGAAATGAGTTAGGTCCTGATGCGACTCTGCTCATTAACCTATCTGGCCGTGGGGATAAGGATGTTCAGACAGCTGCAGATTATTTCGGAATTCCGTTGTGAGCACGGCTTTAGATTTAGTTTTTGAAAAAGTTCGTGCAGAAAATAGAGCCGCACTTATTGCATATATTCCAGCAGGATTTCCTTCCAAGTCAGGTTGTGAAAAAGCAATCAAAGCCTTGGCTGACGCTGGCGTTGACGCAATTGAAATTGGATATCCCTACAGCGATCCCATTATGGATGGCCCAACTATTCAAGAAGCAGCAGAGATTTCCATCAAAGGTGGGACAATTGCTGCAGATGTTTTTTCCGCGCTAAAGGTGGCAAGTTCTACTGGTGTTGCAGCAGTTGTTATGACTTATTGGAATCCGATTGAAAAATATGGCGTGAAAGAGTTTGCACAATCCATTGCAGACAATGGTGGCTCTGGGGTTATTACCCCAGATCTCACAATCGAAGAATCTGGACGCTGGTTAGAGGCAGTCGGAAACTCCGGAATCAATCCGATTTATGTTGTTGCACCAAGTACTTCAGATGCTCGCTTGACTCAAGTAACCTCTAAAACAGGTGGCTTTGTTTATGCAGCATCTGTCATGGGAGTAACGGGAGCAAGAACGAATGTTTCAGTTGATGCTAGTGCCTTAGTTGCAAGGGTGAAAAAGACAACTGCGCTGCCAGTCTCAGTTGGTTTGGGTGTTTCAACACGTGAACAGGCAAAGCAAGTTGCAGCCTATGCTGATGGTGTCATTGTTGGTTCTGCTTTTATTAAACTGCTTTTAAATGCCAAATCTGAGCAAGAAGGCCTAGATTCGATTTCAGCATTAGCAAAAGAGTTGGCGTTAGGAGTGCGTGAAGGCCGTGAATAAATTCAATATGAAATACCAATCCTTTATCACGCTGCTCTGTCGCATTCTTCTTGGCGGAGTGTTGTTAGTAGCAGGGGGTTTAAAAGCTTTCAAACCCTCTGAATCAGCCAGCGCAGTTGCTGCCTATAAAATCTTGCCAACAAATCTGGCGCACCTAATAGGCTACGCATTACCGTGGCTCGAGATAGCTCTTGGAATTCTTCTTATTATTGGTCTCACCACACGATTGGCTGCAGTAATTGGTATTGCCATAATGATTGTTTTTATCGCTGCAATTATCTCGGTGTGGGCCCGTGGCATCCTCATTGATTGCGGATGCTTTGGCGGGGGAGGCGAAGTTGATCCAAGTAAAGCTGCCGAGGCACATAGCGCCTATCTCAAGGAGATTCTGCGCGATTTAGGTTTGGCTTTATGCGGTATCTATCTATACTTTTTCCCCTACGGTCGTTTGAGCATTGAAAAACCACTTCACAATATCGAGGAGCAGTAAATGGCAAAGCAGGCGAAGGCAACTAAAGCATCTGGCGGAGATAACTTCACACGATGGTTAGTAATAGGAATGGTCACCCTGGTTGTTGCATCAGGCGCTATTTTCAGCGTTGTTGGTGAAAAGAGTAAAGCCAATGAGTCATTTACGATCTTGAAGGATTTTAAAGTTGGACCTACAGTTACTTCAACAGTTGATGATGCTAATGGTTCTGGCATTACATTTAATAACGGTGCAGCAAAAACTGTAGATATTTGGGAAGACCCACAGTGTCCAGTCTGTAATACCTTTGAACAGGCCAATGGTGAGTTTATTGATGATTTAGTGCGCGCTAAAAAAGCCAATGTTGTTTATCACGTTCTCTCATTCTTGGGCAATGAATCAGTCTCAGCCGCAAATGCTGCTTACTGCGCTGCCGATGAAGGCCGTTATCTTGATTTTCATAAGGCTATGTATTTGGTGCAGCCAGTACTTGAAAATTCAGGCTTCTATTCGACAGAAAATTTAATCAAAATTGGTAGTTATGCAGGTCTTACTTCACAGAGTTTCATTGATTGTGTGACCAAAGGTTCAAAGCTAGATAAAGTGAAAGCAGCTTATGATTCAATGGCAAAATACAAGGTTCAAGGAACTCCAACCGTGTTCTTCAACGGTAAGTTGTGGGAGCGCAAGAACAACGCATTCCTTCTTGAAGAGTTCGCTGCAGCGTTCGAAGCAAGCTAAACCTTGATTCGCTCAATTCCATCACCAACAGTTTCATCGTTGGAGTTGGGCCCATTTACTTTTCATCTCTACGCCTTATGCATAATTACTGGTATTGCCATTGCCATCTGGTTGGGGGATAAGCGCTTTCGTGCTCACGCACCGGAAGCTAAGTCAGTTGTTTCAGAGGTTGCCATCACTGCCGTTCCTGTAGGAATAATTGGTGGGCGCATGTATCACGTGATCACCTCACCAGATGCATATTTTGGTTCTGGCGGAAACCCAGTTGATGTTTTCAAAATCTGGGAAGGCGGTTTGGGTATTTGGGGGGCAATTTCACTCGGTGTTATTGGTGCATGGTGGAGGTATCGCCAATTAGCTAAGCGCACGCAATTGCCAAATTTTGCTCACTTTTTGGATGCGCTAGCTCCTGGGATTTTATTTGCCCAAGCAATTGGCAGATTTGGCAATTGGTTCAATATTGAACTATTCGGGCGACCATTAAATGCGCCGTGGGCGTTAGAAGTTCCCGCACAGTTTCGACCAACGGGCTACTCTGCATTTGAAACCTTTCACCCAACATTTCTCTATGAATCGATATGGTGTGCAGGTTTGGCTTTTGTACTTATCAGATTGGGTAATCGCCTTGTACCGGGGCAGATCTTTTCACTCTATGTAATGGTGTACTCCATAGGACGCTTAGCAATTGAATCCATTCGAATTGACTTTGCTAACACTATTGCTGGATTGCGCCTAAATATCTGGGTCAGTTTGATTGTCATTGTGGCCAGCGCAGTGACATTTCGCACACAATCGCGCAAAGCCCACTAGCTTTCAGGTAGGCTTATCGATATGGCACTAGAAGAGGTATACCAACGCAATCTTCACCACCGCACTCATCGTGCAGGTTGGTTGCGTGCTGCAGTTCTTGGTGCAAATGATGGCTTAGTCTCAACAGCATCTTTGATGATTGGTGTTGCTGCGGCCGGTAAAACTGATCTCCTTTTGACGGTAGGGCTTGCGGGAATTTCTGCAGGTGCAATGTCTATGGCAGTAGGAGAATATGTTTCTGTTCGTTCTCAAAACGATATTGAAGAATCAGATCGCCAATTAGAAATTGAACATCTTGCTGTAGATCCTGAAGGAGAACTTTTAGAGCTCCAACACATTTATATCGCTCGAGGTCTTTCACCTGAACTTGCGTTAACTGTGGCACAAGAGATGCATAAGAAAGATCCACTTGCTGCGCACTTGCGTGATGAGTTGGGTCAGTATCCCCACACAAAGGCCCGCCCAATTCAGGCAGCAGTTGCCTCAGCGCTAAGTTTTACAGCAGGAGGATTCATCCCATTCTTGGGAGCCTTTGCACCAACTATCGGTGCTAAAGCATCGAGCATTGTTGCCTTCACAGTAGTTGGCTTATTTCTCACCGGAATACTCAGCGCCAGGACCGCGGGCTCAAAGCTCTTGGTCCCAACGATCCGAGTGATCATCGGAGGCTGTTTGGGCATGCTCATCACCGCAGCAATAGGAATGGTTGCCAATATCTCTGGAATTTAGCTGCTGTGGAAATTAGCGCATTTCTTGCTACCCTTTACCAGTAACACAGGGCCAAGGTTGTCCCTCATATCATTTTCGACAACAGGAGCTCTGACGCCGTGGCTTTGTCTTCCAATTACCCGCATGCACAAGGTCTCTATGACCCTGCGCAAGAACATGATGCCTGCGGTGTGGCGATGGTGGCAACGCTCAATAAAGTAGCAACACATGAGATTGTTGAAAAAGCTCTCACCGCACTTCGCAACTTAGAACACCGCGGTGCATCTGGAGCAGAACCAGATAGTGGTGATGGTGCAGGAATTCTTATTCGTATTCCAGATAAGTTTTATCAAGAAGTAACTACTTTTGATTTACCGTCAGCTGGCTCCTATGCATCTGGCATTGCATTTGTTGAAAAGGGTGTCGATGTCAAAGCCGCAATAGAGAAGATTGCAGAAGAAGAAGGATTGAAAGTCCTAGGATGGCGTGAACTACCAATCAACTCAACATCTCTTGGAAAAACTGCACTTTCAGTAATGCCGAATTTTCAACAGATTTTTCTTTCAGGAGCAAATGGGGAATCAGGCTTAGCTCTTGATCGAATAGCATTCTGTTTACGCAAACGCGCCGAACATGGTTTGAAAGTGTATTTCCCTTCTCTTTCATCCCAAACAATTGTTTACAAGGGCATGCTTACAACAGGACAACTAGAAGAGTTTTTCCCAGATCTCTCTGATGAGCGAGTTGTTTCACCACTTGCACTTGTCCACTCACGCTTTTCAACTAACACTTTTCCTTCTTGGCCACTGGCGCACCCTTATCGCTTTATTGCCCACAACGGTGAAATCAATACTGTTAAGGGAAACCGAAATTGGATGCGTGCACGTGAGTCTTTACTTGAAAGTGATTTAATTCCAGGAGATCTCAAGCGTTTATTCCCGATTGTTGAAATGTCAGGTAGTGACTCGGCTTCCTTTGACGAAGTTCTAGAGCTGCTCTATTTGGGTGGTCGCTCTTTGCCCCATGCAATCTTAATGATGATTCCTGAAGCGTGGGAAAATCATGAAACGATGCCGCAGAATCGCCGTGATTTTTATGCATTCCATGCATCATTGATGGAGCCATGGGATGGTCCTGCATGTGTGACATTTACCGATGGACATCAAGTTGGCGCAGTTCTTGATCGAAATGGTTTACGTCCGTCACGTTTTTGGGTAACAAATGATGGACTTGTTGTGCTCTCATCTGAAGTTGGCGTTCTGGACATTCCTGCGCAAAACATTGTCAGAAAGGGACGTTTGCAGCCTGGCAAGATGTTCTTAGTAGACATTGAAGCTGGACGAATTATTGAAGATTCTGAAATCAAAGATCAATTAGCTGACTCTTCTCCTTACGGAGAATGGATCCAAGACGGAATGGTCAAGTTAAGTGATCTACCTTCGCGCGAACATATTATTTACCCTCACTCATCAGTGTTGCGCCGTCAGCGCGCATTTGGTTACACCGAAGAAGAAGTTCGCATTCTTATTACACCAATGGCAAAAAATGGATTAGAAGCTCTAGGTTCAATGGGAACAGACACTCCTATTGCAGCCCTTTCCGATAAGCCACGTTTAATCTTTGACTATTTCTCTCAACTTTTTGCACAGGTTACTAATCCGCCTCTAGATGCCATTCGCGAAGAGTTGGTTACAAGCCTTGGAACTTCAATGGGGCCAGAGCACAATTTATTGGATCCCGGCCCAAGTAGCTGTCGCCAAATCTCATTGGCTTTTCCTGTTATTGATAATGATGAGTTAGCAAAGATTATTCACGTTAACGCTGATGGTGAATACCCGGGCTTAAGTGCCCATGTGATTCGTGGTTTGTTCTTTGTTGCAGATGGTGGTGACTCACTTCGTGAGCGCCTTGAAGAGATAAAAGCTGAGGTTTCACAGGCCATTAATGATGGTGCGCACATCATCGTTTTGTCAGATCGTGATGCAGATGCTGAAGAAGCACCCATTCCATCTCTTTTATTAACTTCTACTGTGCACCACCATTTGATTCGCGAAAAAACACGTACCAAGGTGGGACTCGTTATTGAAGCTGGAGATGTGAGAGAAGTGCACCACGTTGCTCTCTTAATCGGATATGGAGCAGCAGCTGTTAATCCATATTTAGCTATGGAGACAGCTGAAGATTTAGTTCTGCAGGGAGTAATTACAGGAATTACACCCGAGAAGGCTGTGCGCAACTTAATTAAGTCTTTAGGTAAAGGCGTTCTCAAAGTGATGTCCAAGATGGGCATTAGCACCATTGCTTCATACACAGGAGCTCAAGTATTTGAAGCTATTGGTTTGAGTCAAGAGTTAGTAGATGAGTATTTTGTCGGCACAACATCTCGCTTAGGTGGAGTCAATTTAGATGTCATTGCCCAAGAGACTATTGCGCGTCACCACATTGCATATCCGCCAGGAGGAGCAATTCCTGGAACGAAGAGATTGCCTATCGGTGGGGAATATCAGTGGCGCCGTGAAGGTGAACCGCATTTATTTGATCCAGAGACAGTCTTTACATTGCAGCACTCCACTCGCAATAAGCGCTATGACATCTTCAAGCGATATACCGACCGAGTCAATGATCAGAGCACACGCTTGATGACATTGCGCGGACTCTTTGGTTTCAATGAGGGTGTGCGTGCTGCCATTTCAATAGATGAAGTGGAATCTGCATCAGAGATTATTAAGCGCTTTTCAACTGGTGCGATGTCATATGGTTCGATTTCTCAAGAGGCCCATGAAACTTTGGCAATTGCTATGAACCGTTTAGGTGGTAAATCAAATACGGGTGAAGGTGGCGAAGATCCAGAGCGCTATCTAAAGATGGCCAATGGAGATTCAAAGCGTTCTGCGATCAAGCAGGTTGCATCGGGCCGCTTTGGTGTTACTAGTGATTATCTGGTTAATTCAGATGACATTCAAATTAAAATTGCACAAGGTGCAAAGCCAGGTGAAGGTGGACAACTTCCTGGTAACAAGGTGTATCCATGGGTGGCAAAGGTCCGCTATTCAACCCCTGGCGTAGGTCTTATTTCACCTCCTCCTCACCACGATATTTATTCAATTGAAGATCTTGCACAGCTCATTCATGATTTAAAGAATGCTAATAAGAATGCACGTGTTCACGTCAAACTTGTGGCTGAAGTGGGTGTCGGAACAGTTGCAGCTGGTGTGAGTAAGGCACATGCCGATGTTGTTCTGATCTCTGGCCATGATGGTGGAACTGGTGCATCACCGCTGACTTCACTCAAGCATGCAGGTGCTCCATGGGAGCTTGGCTTAGCTGAAACCCAGCAGACACTATTGCTTAACAATTTACGTGATCGCATCGTTGTTCAAACTGATGGTCAATTAAAGACAGGTCGCGATGTTGTTATTGCTGCGCTCCTTGGCGCAGAAGAGTTTGGTTTTGCTACCGCGCCACTTGTTGTTTCTGGTTGCATCATGATGCGTGTGTGTCATTTGGACACATGCCCGGTTGGTGTTGCGACCCAGAACCCTGAACTGCGCAAGCGCTTTACTGGTAAGCCTGAATTCGTTGAGACTTTCTTTGAATATATTGCAGAAGAGGTCAGAGAGATTTTGGCCAGCCTTGGCTTTAAGACTCTGCTTGAAGCAGTTGGCCATGTTGAGTATTTAGATACAAAGCGCGCAGTTGATCACTGGAAGGCCAGCGGCCTTGATCTTTCACCACTGCTAACACGTCCAGATGTCATCAGCCCGCTACACAACACTTCAGTGCAAGATCATGGACTTGATGCTGCGCTAGATAACCAACTTATTTCACTCTCACAAGCTGCACTAGCGAACAAAGAATTAGTACGCATTGATCTTCCTGTTCGAAACGTGAATAGAACTGTTGGAACGATGTTGGGCGCTGAAATCACGCGCAAGCATGGGGGAGTAGGACTACCTGATGACACAATCGATGTGACTTTGCATGGTTCGGCTGGGCAATCACTCGGCGCATTTATTCCACGAGGTTTAACAATTCGTCTTTATGGTGATTCTAATGACTACGTGGGTAAGGGAATTTCAGGCGGTCGCATCATTGTTCGACCAGATGAGAAATCTACTTTCAGCTCACACGAAAATGTTATTGCCGGAAATGTTATTGGTTACGGTGCAACATCTGGTCAGATCATGATTCGCGGTGTTGTCGGTGAGCGCTTCTGTGTTAGAAACTCAGGAGCTACTGCAATTGTTGAAGGTATCGGTGATCATGGTTGTGAATACATGACCGGGGGAAGCGTTGTTGTCCTTGGGCGTACAGGACGTAACTTTGCTGCCGGTATGTCTGGAGGACGAGCTTTTGTTCTAGATCTTGATTCAGCAAATGTGAATACAGATATGGTGGACATTCTGGCTGTTCCAGAAGAACAAAAAGAGATTCTGCGATCTTTGATTTCTGATTTTGCCGAAGAGACTGGTTCTGTTGTTGCTAGTGATCTCATTAAGGATTGGGACAGTGCAATCAAGAGAATTTCTCTAGTTATGCCACGCGATTATGCGCGCGTACTCGATGCAATGGCACGGGCAACACGTGAAGGTTTACCAGTAGATGCATTGGTGATGGAGGTTGCTGCACATGGCTGATCCAAAAGGTTTTATGACAACTGAGCGCGAAACTCCAACACGCCGTCCAGTAGATGTTCGAATTCAAGATTGGCGCGAAGTATATGAACCACAAAGCTTTGAACACTTACAAAAGCAAGCAGGGCGCTGCATGGATTGCGGTATTCCTTTCTGTCACTCAGGTTGCCCACTCGGAAATTTGATCCCTGAGTGGAATGATTTGATTTGGCGCGGAGATAAGACCGAGGCGATTAATCGCTTGCATGCCACAAATAACTTTCCTGAGTTCACTGGACGTTTGTGTCCAGCCCCATGTGAGACTGCATGTGTGGTTGCGATTAATCGCGATGCCGTGACAATTAAGCAAGTAGAGCTGCGCACCATTGAAGAAGCTTTCGATAATGGTCAAGTTAAGCCACTAGCACCAGATCGCATCACCGGTAAGACTGTTGCTGTTATTGGTTCAGGACCGGCGGGATTAGCTGCGGCCCAACAACTCACACGCGCTGGTCACACCGTGGCCGTCTATGAGAGAGCCGATAAAATTGGTGGACTTCTTCGCTATGGAATTCCAGAGTTTAAAATGGAAAAACACATCCTTGATCGCCGTTTAGTGCAGATGGAAAAAGAGGGAACACGTTTTCGTGCCGGTGTTGATGTCGGAGTTGAATTAACAGGAGCCGACCTTCGCAAGAAATACGATGCAATTGTTCTAGCAGTCGGTGCAACTAAATGGCGTGACTTACCAATTCCGGGCCGTGAATTTAAGGGTGTGTACCAAGCCATGGAGTTTTTGCCTTGGGGTAATAAGCAGGCGCTGGGTGAGATAGAAGTTTCACCCATTAATGTTGCAGGTAAGCATGTAGTGATTCTGGGCGGTGGTGACACCGGAGCAGATTGCCTAGGAACATCAATTCGCCAAGGCGCGGCATCAATTACTCAACTAGAAATTATGCCGCGACCAAGTGATGAACGACCAGATTCACAGCCATGGCCTACGTATCCTATGATTTATCGTGTTTCAAGTGCGCATGAGGAAACAGATAACCGCATGTTCTCAGTGAGTACGGAAGAGTTTCTGGGTGATGCCGATGGAAATTTGCGGGCAATTCGTATTGTTGAAACAAAGTTTGAAAATGGAAAGTTTGAGCCAGTAGAGAAATCACATAAAGAGATTCGCGCAGATTTCGTATTTCTTGCATTGGGTTTCACGGGCCCTGAGCAGTCAGATCTCATTTCGCAGCTAGAAGTAAAGTTAGATGATCGTGGAATGATTGCCCGTAATGCTGATTTTGAAACAAGTGAAGAAGGTATTTTCGTTGCAGGAGATGCAGGGCGTGGACAATCACTAATTGTCTGGGCAATTGCAGAAGGTCGAAGTGCGGCAGCAGCCGTTGACAAATATCTCACTGGAGAGACTCAACTTCCCTCACCCATTGAACCCACAACCCGTCAACTCATGGTTTAAGGTAGCCACATGCGTAGAGCAAAGATTGTGTGCACCATGGGTCCAGCCGTTGATTCTCCTAAAAAGGTGAAGGAGCTCATTGCCGCTGGAATGAATATGGCACGGTTGAATCTCTCTCACGGTTCATATGAAGAGCATCAGGAGCGTCTTGATTCTGTTCGCAAGGCGGCAAAAGCTGCTGGGCGCTCAGTTGCCATTCTTGTTGACCTTCAGGGTCCGAAGATTCGCCTTGCTCGCTTTAAAGCAGGGCCACATGATTTAGCACGTGGTGACATATTTGTTATTACAACTGATGAGGTTGAGGGAACAAAAGAGCGCGTGGGAACAACTTATAAAGGTTTACCAGGGGATTGCAAAGTTGGGGATCGAATACTGATTGATGATGGAAAAGTAACAGTTGAAGTTGTTGAAGTTAAGGCAAATGATGTTGTTACTAAGGTTATTGAACCTGGCGCGGTGAGTAACAACAAAGGAATTAACTTGCCTGGTGTGGCAGTTTCAGTCCCAGCACTATCTGAAAAAGATAGAGATGATCTTCGTTGGGGATTGCGTGCCGGTGCTGATTTTATTGCGCTCTCATTTGTTAGAAGCGCCGATGATATTAAAGATGTCCATAAGATTATGGATGAAGAAGGTATTCGAGTTCCAGTTATTGCCAAGATCGAAAAGCCACAGGCCGTGGAAAACCTAGTTGAGATCGTTGAAGCCTTTGATGGCATTATGGTCGCTCGTGGCGATCTAGGCGTGGAGCTTCCCATCGAAGATGTGCCATTGGTACAAAAGCAGTGCATTGAGCTAGCCCGAGATATGGCAAAGCCAGTAATTGTTGCAACGCAGATGCTTGACTCCATGATTACAAATTCACGCCCAACGCGTGCGGAAGCTACAGATTGTGCAAACGCAGTTCTAGATGGTGCAGACGCTCTGATGCTCTCAGGTGAAACAAGTGTGGGAGATTTCGCAATTGAGGCCGTTCAAACAATGGCGCGCATTATTCAAAAAACTGAAGAAGGCGGCTTAGAGCGTATTCGCCCAATAAAGACAGCCCCACGTACTAAAGGTGGAGCAATTACAAAGGCTGCAACTGAAGTTGGGGCAATTGTTGGGGCAAAGTATTTAGTGGCATTTACACAAAGCGGAGATTCAGCGCGTCGTATGTCACGTTTGCGCTCACCTATTCCAATTCTTGCTATGACTCCAGAGGTTGGAACATATAACCGTCTTGCACTTTCGTGGGGTGTTGAATCAATGCTCACTCCTATCGTTGGTGCAACTGATCAAATGGTGAAGTTGGTTGACACTGTTCTAATTGATTCAGGTCGCGCTCAATTAGGTGATCAAGTGATGATTGTTGCTGGATCTCCTCCTGGAATTCCAGGAGGAACGAACGCGATGCGCGTTCACCGCGTGGGAGATGCTGTTGGTGGGGTAGCTGCGGCTTACCGCTAAGATTAGGCCCGTTCGGATATCACTTAACGCCTCGGTACTCCAACGGTAGAGAGGGCAGTCTCAAACACTGCACAGTGTCGGTTCAAATCCGACTCGGGGCACATGATACAAAAGGTTCGCATCCTCGTTGCCGAAGATGAAGCACTTATCCGCATGGACCTAGTTGAGATGTTGCAAGTCGCTGGCTATGAGGTTGTTGCAGAGGCAACAAATGGCCAAGAGGCAATTGATTTAGCAAATGAACACAAACCAGATTTAGCTATTCTTGATGTGAAGATGCCGGTATTAGATGGAATCTCGGCAGCTGAGAAAATTATTGATCTTGCACCTGTATTGATGCTGACAGCTTTTTCTCAAAAAGAATTAGTAGATAGAGCGCGCGATGCCGGAGTCATGGCATATGTTGTGAAGCCTTTTACTGTTGGAGATTTAATCCCTGCAATTGAAATTGCAATTAGTCGTCACACACAAATGCGCTCACTTGCCGCAGAAGTTGCAGATTTACATGATCGTCTTGAAACACGAAAGATTATTGATCGGGCAAAAGGTATTTTGATGAAGGCGCTTAATCTCTCAGAACCAGAGGCCTTTTCTTGGATTCAAAGAGCGGCCATGGATCGCCGATTAACTATGAAACAGGTGGCCGAGGCCGTCATTAGCCCGCAGGCCGTACCCGAGAGCTAACTTCTGCAGATCTGCCAAAACGTTACATAACTGCAATCAAAGCCGGCCTTTTCATGCTCAATCGGGCTTGTTAATACGCTGCCCCAGCCATTAACCTAATCGCCTCCCTGTCCCGGGACACAAGAACAGGAAAGGCACTAAATGAACAAGAAGATCAAGAGTTCACTTGCCGTTGTATCTGCTGCAGCCCTAGCTTTTGGCATTGCATCAGTTCCAACAGCTAGTGCAGCTGCTAAGACTTACACAATCGGTTACCAAGGCCCACTTTCAGGTGGAGAAGCATCAACTGGTATCGATGAGCAAAACGCAGTCAAGTATGCAATCAAACTATTCGAAGCAAAGAATCCAGGCTTCAAGATCAAGCTAGTTTCAATCGATGACCAGGGAGACCCAGCAGTAGCTGGAACAGTTGCTCCAGGTGTTGCTTCAAACAAGAACGTTCTTGGAGTTGTAGGACCTGCTTACTCAGGTGCAACAATTGCTTCACTTCCATATTACAAGTCAGTAAGCATGGCGTTGATTTCACCATCAGCAACACGCGTGTCACTAACTGACCCAACATCTCCTGACTTTGGTGGACCAATTTTCCACCGCGTCGTAGGTAAAGATGACCTTCAGGGTCCAGCTTTGGCTAAGTACGCAACAGCAGGCGTTTCAGCTGCAAAGGTCTTTGTTTTCGATGACCAATCAGCATACGCAGTACCTCTTCGTGGCTTCGTTGAAGCTGGTTTGAAGAAGGTTGCTGGAGCATCAGTTGTTGGCGGAGACTCAGTTCCAAACACAACAACAGATTTCAGCCCAACAATTGCAAAGATCAAGACATCTGGCGCAACTGTTGTTATCTACACTGGTTACTACAGCCAAGCTGCTGTGTTCATCAAGCAGCTTCGTGACTCAGGTTCAAAGGCAGTATTTGCTGGCGGCGACGGAGTATTCAACCAGGAGTTCCCAAAGCTTGCAGGAGCTGCAGCTGAAGGTTCAAAGGTAACTGGCGTAGGCGGACTTGCTGGAATCGATAAGAAGATGGAAGCTGACTTCGTAAAGAAGATGGGCGTTTCATCTGGTGTTTACTCAGTTGAGTCATTCGATGCTGCAAACATCTTGCTAGCTGGAATCAAGGCTGGAAAGACAACACGCACAAAGATGCTTGCTTTCGTTAACGCATACAGCGGTAAGAGCATCTCTGGAAACACAATTAAGTTCGATGCAAATGGCGACATTTCATACGGACTATTTGCTGGTTTCACAACAAAGAATGGTGTTCTAGTTAACACAGGAATCATTAAGTAATTAACTAGGACTGACGCTTAACAAGTTGGTGGGTGTTTTGGAAATCTCTTGAAAAAGAGGCCAAGACACCCACCTCTTGCGTAACATGTACGTTTATACTCGCGCAGAGACATCAGCGAAGGAGAACAATGTTTGCAGTACTAATTGATCAGTTCTGGTCGCTGACAATTGCAGGAATCGCCCTTGGATTTATCTACGTTTTGATCTCCCTTGGATACACCATGGTTTATGGAGTGCTACGCATGATTAACTTTGCGAACTCCGAGATCTTTATGTGGGGAACATTTGGAACAGTTATAACCTCTCGCGATATTTTCCATTACACGCAGACTTCTGAACCAGCCACGGGTGCAAAGCTGGCTTTGGTACTCATTACAAGTTTATTTATGTCCATGCTAGTTGCCGGACTCACTGCAGTCTTTGTTGAATTTGTTGCTTACCGTCGTCTCCGCATAAAGGGCACTAACCGACTAGCAACTCTGATTTCTGCAATCGGTATTTCAATTGCTTTGCAAGAAGTGATGCGTCTTTTGACAAGCTCGCGACCAGTGGGAGCTCCCCGCGTTCTTGAAAAGATTATTTTGACTGAAGTGTGGGGCGCAAACATTCGCCTTGATACCGTAATTACAATTATCGCTGCTGCAGGTATTTTCTTTGTTCTTGAGCGATTTATTAAGCTCTCACGTATGGGTAAGGCAATTCGTGCGGTATCCCAAAATGAAGATGCAGCCAAACTTATGGGTGTAAACCTGAACCGCGTTATCACCACAACATTTCTTGTGGGCGGATTAGCTACAGGTGCTGCAGGCTTTTTCTACATCACAGTCTTTGAATACACTAAATTTAATATTGGTTTCACAATGGGTATGGCAGCTTTTACTGCAGCTGTACTAGGTGGAATTGGAAATATCCGCGGTGCTTTCTTCGGTGGACTCACATTAGGTCTTCTTGAGGTTTATGCCTCTGCAGTCCTTGGCACCCAGTGGAAGGCAGTAACTGTCTTCATCGTCTTAGTTCTTGTTCTTCTCTTTAAGCCAAATGGCCTATTTGGCGAAGCCGTCCAGACAACGAGGGCATAACTCATGAAAGTTAGAAACTATTGGAATCTTCGCGACTGGGGCGCAGATATTTGGGAGCGAGCTAATCGCCCCAAGCGAATTGCAATTGCAGTTGGCTCAGTCATTCTTGTTGGACTTCTCCCATTTGCGGGAGCTTCTTTCTTAGCAACTCCAATCGCTGCATACGATGCCGTCTTGGTATACCCAGTAGGTGTTTTCGTTTTGATGGCCTTAGGTCTCAATATTGTTGTCGGTAAATCAGGAATGCTCGATTTAGGTTATGTGGCTTTCTTTGCAATTGGTGCCTACACAATGGCATTAATGGGAACGCACACAGGATTAAACACGTGGGAAATCATGCCATTTGGCATCGGCTTTGCAATGTTGGCCGGTGTGATTCTCGGTCTTCCAACGCTTCGCTTGCGCGGTGATTACCTTGCCATCGTTACTTTAGGTTTTGGTGAAATCGTTCGCTTGGTATTACTTAACTCATCCTGGAGTAAGGGACCAAATGGAATTGCAAATGTTCCGATGCCTCCAGATATTGGGCCTTTGAAGTTTAAGTTAGATGATCAAAAAGTCTTTTTCTGGGTTGTTGTCATAATGATTATGTTAACTATCTGGATGATTCGTCGCCTGAGCGTGCGCCGTCCGGGTCGTGCTTGGGAGGCTATTCGTCAGGATGAAGATGCCGCCGAGCTCATGGGTGTACCAACTCTTAAGTACAAGATCTGGTCATTTACATTAGGTGCAGCTGTAGGTGGTGCTGCTGGTGTTCTTTATGCATCTAAGAACTTATTTATCGCACCTGAAATGTTTACGCTAAATGTTTCGATTTTGATCCTTTCTTGTGTTGTGTTTGGTGGAATTGGAAATATCTGGGGTGTTGTAGTGGGAGCCACAATTCTTGGTTATCTACCTGACCGCATCCGATTTATCTCAGATGCTCGTCTACTTGTATTTGGAACAGTTCTTGTAGTTGTTATGAACTTCCGTCCAGATGGATTGTTGCCACGTAAAAAGCGCGAAAAGGCTATTCTTAAGAAAGAGGTAAATGCATAATGGCTGAGACACTTCTTTCCCTTGAAAACATTACAATGAAATTCGGTGGAGTCACAGCACTTGGCGAGGTGAACCTTGAAGTAAAAAAAGGTGAGATTCTCGCTTTAATTGGTCCAAATGGTGCCGGTAAGACCACAGTCTTTAATGTTGTTACCGGTGTTTATAAGCCAACTAGTGGAACCATCACTTTTGCTGGAACAGTAATCAATAAGCAAAAGCGCTTTGAAATTACCCAGATGGGAATTGCTCGTACTTTCCAAAACATTCGTTTATGGGGAGATATGACAACTCTTGAAAACGTTATAACTGCAACGGATGCGCATAAAAAGAGTGGGTTAATTGGTGCTTTATTTGGCATGCCGCGTGCTCGCCGTGAAGAGCGCGAGAACCGCGAACGCGCACTTGAAATCTTAAAGTTCATCGGAATCGATGAGTATTCAGATCGCTTGGCAAAGAATCTTCCTTATGGTGTTCAGCGCCGTCTTGAAATCGCACGTGCAATGGGAACAAGCCCACAGCTACTACTTCTAGATGAACCAGCTGCTGGTTTTAACCCTGCAGAAAAAGTTGAACTTGCTGCATTGATCAAGCGAATCCGCGATGCCGGTTACACCGTTCTTCTTATCGAACATGATATGTCTTTGATTATGGGGATCTCTGATCGCGTTGCTGTCCTTGATTTCGGTGTCAAAATCGCAGATGACCTACCAAGTAAAGTTCAAAAGGATCCCAAGGTGATTGAGGCCTATTTAGGAGTGCCAGCTGATGCGTCTTGAAATTAAAGATCTCCATGTTCACTACGGCAAGATCGAAGCGATCAAGGGAATCTCAGTCGTTGTCAATGAAGGTGAAATCGTTACCTTAATCGGTGCTAACGGCGCCGGAAAGACAACAACGCTCAAGACAATCTCAGGTCTTCGCAAAGTCTCATCGGGTGCCATCATCTTTGATGGCCAAGATATTTCAAATGTTGCCGCACACGAGCGCGTCGACCTTGGCATCTCACAAGCACCAGAAGGGCGCGGAATCTTTCCTGGCATGACAGTTCTTGAGAATTTAGAGATGGGAAAGTTTCACCGCAAAAACCGCAAAGCTGAGATGGATGAGGATCTCGATAAGATCTACACACTCTTCCCACGTTTGAAAGAGCGCGTTTCACAAGCTGGCGGAACGCTCTCTGGGGGAGAGCAGCAGATGTTGGCTATTGGCCGTGCTCTCATGTCTCGTCCTAAGGTCTTACTTCTTGATGAACCATCGATGGGACTTGCACCTCAGATGATTGCCAATATCTTTCGTATTATTACTGAGATCAATAAGCAGGGTGTGACAATCTTGCTCGTTGAGCAAAATGCACAGCAGGCCCTGCAACGAGCACACCGTGCTTATATTCTCGAGACTGGAAATGTGGTCAAAGAGGCAAAGGCTGCTGATCTACTCAATGATCCTGCAGTGCGCGAGGCATACCTGGGCACTGGGGCGCATTCTTAACCAAAAAGTTACTCCCTGCAGAGCTCATTCTCTAGTCTAATGAGCGTGTTTGCCCTACCCTTGTGCCTTCCCCATCCCGGGACAGATACATCTAATGGAAGGCTTTACATGAATAAGAAGATCCAACGGTCCCTCGCCGTTGTTTCTGCCGCTACGTTGCTTTTCGGCGTTTCAGCAGTTTCATCAGCAGGTGCTGCACAAAAGACAGTTTACTTAGCATTTCAGGCACCACTAACAGGAGCTAATGCTCTCACTGGTCAAGATGAGTTAACGGCGGCAAAGTTTGCACTCTCTGAGTACAACGCAACCAATCCAACAGTTAAGGTTGAACTTGTAATCGCAGATGATCAGGGATTAGCAGAGGTTGCTGCAGTAGTGGCCCCTGGTATCGCTGCTAATAAGAAGGTCATCGGTTTGATTGGACCAGCTTTTTCTGGTGCAACTCAAGCTTCTTTGCCGGCATATAAGGCAACAGGACTTCCAATGATCTCTATGTCTGCAACACGTGTGTCACTCACAGACAAGAAAGCCCCAGTTAACGGCTTCCCAATCTTCAAGCGTGTTGTGGCTAACGATAAATTCCAAGGTCCAGCACTTGCTCGTTATGCGATCAAGGGCGTTTCTTCACCTAGCGTCTATCTCGTTGATGACAAGACTGCTTACGGAAAAGGTCTAGCAGATTACACAAAGCCAAGCATTGTTAGAGATGCCAAGATTGCAGGAAGCGATAGCGTTCCTGAAAATACAAGTGATTACACATCAGTAGTAGCAAAGGTGAAGGCATCAGGAGCTAACGTTGTTATCTACTGTGGCTATGCACCAGATGCTGCAAAGTTTGTAAAAGCACTTCGCGATGGTGGATACACAGGTATCTTCGCAGCAGGTGATGGAGTACTCAAGGCTACATTCCCTAACAATGCTGGTAACACAGCTGCAGAGGGTGCACGCCTAACAGCTGCAGATGTTCCTTTTGAGGACGTAGCAACAGCAGCACAGATGGTTGCATATACAAAGTTGACTGGTATTTCAAAGCCAGGTACTTATGTCACATCGACTTACAATGCAACAAATATCTTCCTTACATGCATCAAGCAGGGTGTTACAACCCGCCCTGGAATGCAGAACTGCCTCACAGCAGGAAGCTTTAAGGGTATTGCTGGAGACACAATTAAGTTCGATCGATATGGCGACATCATCGGTGGAGCAGCAGTTGGTGCCTTCACAATCAAGGCTGGAAAGATTGTGTACGTAGCAGTTGCATAACAGATAAATACGTATCAAATAATCGTAGCCGTCTCTTGTTAAATTTAGAGGCGGCTACGATTACTACAATGAAGTGGATATTATGAATTTACAGGTTCTGGAAAGCCAATTCTGGTCTCTCTGTCTTCAGGGAATAGCGCTGGGCTTCATCTATGTTTTAATCTCACTTGGCTACACCATGGTGTATGGCGTACTACGCCTTATTAACTTTGCAAACTCTGAAGTCTTCATGGTTGGAACATTTGCAACCGTGGTCGCACAGGTTGGTATTTTACAAAACCAGACTGATGCACAGCCACTCCATGGCTTTAGATTGATTTATACACTTACCTTTGCTCTTGTCTTCTCCATGCTCATTTGTGGATTTTTGGGTATTTTGGTCGAGCTGGTGGCTTACCGACGGCTGCGAGCCCTCGGTGCCAAACCCTTAGGCTTTTTAATCTCTGCGATCGCAACATCCATAGTTCTTCTTGAGACGACACGTATTGTGACTTTTTCTCGTCCCCAGACATCTCCTCGTCTTTTAGACAAGTGGTCATTTGGAGAGTTTGCTGGTGCTAATTTTAGAATTGATACAGTGATGGTAATCATCTCTGGAATTCTCATTTTTGTTACTCTCGATCGCTTTGTGACCAAAACTCGACTAGGAAAGGCGATTCGAGCTGTCTCTATGAGTGAGGAGATCTCCAAACTCATGGGAATCAATCTCAATCGCGTGGTCTCACTGACCTTCTTTATAGGAGGCCTAACAACAGGTGCAGCTGCGTTTTTCTACACCACTGTCTATGAGACAACCCAGTTCAATGTTGGCTTTAACCTAGGTCTTGCTGCTTTTACTACGGCAGTTCTAGGTGGAATCGGAAATCTGCGTGGTGCTTTCTATGGGGGCCTGTTCCTGGGCGTTCTTGAACAATTCGCATCGGCTATTCTTGGCTCGCAGTGGAAATCTGTAACAGTCTTTACAGTGCTTGTACTTGTCTTACTCCTAAAACCCAATGGCATCTTCGGTGAAGCCGTCCAGCAAACGAGGACCTGATGATAAATCTGCGTGATAAGGGTGCTTCTATCTGGGAGAACTGGAGCCCGCCCGCTCGATCTAGTTTCGTTCTCATCGTAATTACACTCGTCGCACTACTTCCTTATGCCGGTGATTTTGGTCCTACCTCATTTCTTAATACTCCTATCTCCTCCTATCAGGCAGTCCTTGTCTATCCCATGGCATTATTTGTTTTAATGGGTCTTGGACTCAATATCGTGGTCGGAAAGTCGGGACTCTTAGATCTTGGCTACGTTGCCTTTTTCGCAATCGGTGCTTACACCATGGGCATCATGGGCACGATGACATCTCTGAACACATGGGAAATTCTTCCCTTTGGAATCTTTTTTGCAATGCTTGCAGGTTTGCTACTTGGCTTACCTGCTTTGCGTCTACGCGGTGATTACTTAGCTATTGTGACACTTGGCTTTGGCGAGATAGTTCGCATCATCGCACTTAACCTCGCAGTAACCGGGGGCCCTAATGGAGTTGTTGGTGTTCCAACACCTCCACCGATACTGGGACAGAAGTTTGAGTTAGATGATCACAAAGCCTACTTCTGGGTTATTTTGATAATGATTTTGCTCGTGATTTGGATGGTGCGCCGCTTTACTGTGCGCCGTCCGGGACGTGCATGGGAGGCAATTCGCCAAGATGAGGATGTTGCAGCTCTTATGGGCGTCAACTTACTCATTTACAAACTCTGGTCCTTTACAATCGGGGCTGCAGTCGGTGGTGCTGGAGGAGTGATCTATGCATCCAAAACGATGTTTATTGCTCCTGATATGTTTACATTTAATACCTCAATTCTTGTTTTAGCCTGCATAGTCTTTGGTGGACTAGGCAATATTTGGGGAGTAATTCTCGGCGCATCCATTCTTGCCTATCTTCCAGAGCGCATCCGCTTCATTAGTAATGCACGCCAACTCGTCTTTGGGCTTGTACTTTTGGTTATCATGAACGTTCGCCCAGATGGTCTATTGCCCCGTAAGAAACGGGAAAAAATTCTACAGAAGGCGGTCAAATAAATGAGAGAGAAGATTCTTGAACTCAAAAATCTGACAATGCGCTTTGGTGGGGTTACTGCACTAGATAACGTGGACTTAGATGTCTTTAAGGGAGAAATCTGCGCCCTTATCGGCCCTAACGGCGCTGGTAAGACAACTGTCTTTAACGTCATTACCGGTGTCTATCAGGCAACGGCCGGTGAGATTATCTTTGAAGGCAAGAGCATCCTTGGTATGAAGCGCCACAACATAGCAAGAGCAGGCATGGCTCGAACTTTTCAGAATGTTCGTTTATGGGGGGAGATGACGGCGCTAGAGAACGTGATTACCGCAACCGATGTTCATAAGCGTTCAGGTTTAATAGGCTCTCTCTTTGGTCTTCCGCGCTCTCGCAAAGAGGAAAAGCGAGATCGCGTGAGGGCACAAGAGCTCCTCGATTTCATGGGTATCGGGCATCGTTCTGATCAGTTAGGTAAAAACCTTCCTTACGGAGATCAGCGCCGTCTTGAAATCGCACGTGCAATGGGAACAAGCCCACAGCTACTACTTCTAGATGAACCAGCTGCTGGTTTTAACCCTGCAGAAAAAGTTGAACTTGCTGCATTGATCAAGCGCATTCGCGATGCCGGTTACACCGTTCTTCTTATCGAACATGATATGTCTTTGATTATGGGGATCTCTGATCGCGTTGCTGTCCTTGATTTCGGTGTCAAAATCGCAGATGACCTACCAAGTAAAGTTCAAAAGGATCCCAAGGTGATTGAGGCCTATTTAGGAGTGCCAGCTGATGCGTCTTGAAATTAAAGATCTCCATGTTCACTACGGCAAGATCGAAGCGATCAAGGGAATCTCAGTCGTTGTCAATGAAGGTGAAATCGTTACCTTAATCGGTGCTAACGGCGCCGGAAAGACAACAACGCTCAAGACAATCTCAGGTCTTCGCAAAGTCTCATCGGGTGCCATCATCTTTGATGGCCAAGATATTTCAAATGTTGCCGCACACGAGCGCGTCGACCTTGGCATCTCACAAGCACCTGAAGGGCGCGGAATCTTTCCTGGTATGACAGTTCTTGAGAATTTAGAGATGGGAAAGTTTCACCGAAAAAACCGCAAAGCTGAGATGGATGAGGATCTCGATAAGATCTACACACTCTTCCCACGTTTGAAAGAGCGCGTTTCACAAGCTGGCGGAACGCTCTCTGGCGGAGAACAGCAGATGTTGGCTATTGGCCGTGCTCTCATGTCTCGTCCTAAGGTCTTACTTCTTGATGAACCATCGATGGGACTTGCACCTCAGATGATTGCCAATATCTTTCGTATTATTACTGAGATCAATAAGCAGGGTGTGACAATCTTGCTCGTTGAGCAAAATGCACAGCAGGCCCTGCAACGAGCACACCGTGCTTATATTCTCGAGACTGGAAATGTGGTCAAAGAGGCAAAGGCTGCTGATCTACTCAATGATCCTGCAGTGCGCGAGGCATATCTGGGCACTGGGGCGCATTCTTAACGTTCTGCCAGGATTAAGCAGGTAATACGCGCCGTACAAGTACGTTCGCCTGCTTCATTTGTAATAACGATTTCCCAACTGCACAACGTCTTACCTAAAGAGATCGCTGTTGCAACACCAGTAACCAATCCGCTTGTTGCAGATTTGTGGTGCGTTGCATTGATGTCAACGCCAACGATTTTGCGATGAGGACCGGCATGCAGCGACGTTCCGATTGAGCCGAGGCTTTCAGCCAAAACAACACTTGCTCCACCATGTAAAAGGCCCATGGGTTGGGTGTTACCTTCAACAGGCATTGTTCCAACGATGCGGCCTTGCTCAGCTTCAAGAATCTTGATGCCCATCTTTTGATCTAGTGCGCCGCTGCCGCGTTCTTTGTAAAACTCTACAAACTCTTCGTTGATCATGAGGCGTATTCTAGTGCGCAACCTAAGATGTGCCCATGAGCAAACGCCTATTACTTATCGATGGGCACTCCATGGCATATCGCGCTTTTTATGCCCTTCCTGCGGAGAACTTCACTACGGCATCAGGCCAGCACACCAATGCAATTTATGGCTTTGCCACGATGTTGCTCTCACTGCTGAGCAGCGAGAAGCCCACTCACGTTGCCGTGGCTTTTGATGTTTCCCGTAAGACATTTCGCTCTGAGATCTTTCCAGAGTACAAAGCTAATCGGGCAAAAACTCCGGATGAGTTTCGCTCCCAGATGTCCTATCTACATGAATTAGTGAGTGCTTTTGGTATCACGCAGTTTGAGGTTGAGGGATATGAGGCCGATGACATCTTGGCCACGATAAGCAAGCGAGCGGAAAAGGAAGGCGCAGAAGTATTCATCTGCACGGGAGATCGAGATTCATTTCAGTTAGTAAATGATAAGACGACAGTGCTCTATCCCAAGCGCGGCGTGAGTGATTTAGCTCGAATGACACCAGATGCTGTGCAAGAAAAATATGGAATGTCACCTTCGCAATATCCAGATTTTGCAGCTCTTCGCGGAGACCCCAGCGATAATTTGCCATCAATTCCAGGAGTTGGTGAAAAGACGGCAGCCAAGTGGGTTGTTGAATATGGATCACTACAAGAACTGTTGTCGAATGTAGATAAAGTTGGTGGCAAAGTCGGGCAAGCACTGCGAGATTCAATTGATAACGTCATTCGTAACCGAGAGCTGACTCAACTAGTTGCAGAAGTTCCCATGGATTTGAGCATTGATGCACTTGCTTGGTCTGGTGTGGATGAGACATTGACTAATCCACTATTTGATCGCCTTGAATTTAAAACACTCAAAGATCGCATGAAGCCAATACTTCTCAAAGGCAGTACTAAATCTGTCGAACCAGAGTTTGCTCTCTTTGCAGAGGAGATGAGTGAGGGTGTCTTAACTCCAGCTGAGTTGGATGCAAAGATCGCTCAGCACAAAGGTGAGATTGCAATTACCTTCTCCCTCGATGATGAGAAATTAAACCGCTATGCCGTGGCATTTTCTAAAGAAGATATCTTCCTGGTTCATTCATCAGCAATGGGGAATTGGGCAACTGATGTCTCTATTCCAAAGATTGCACATGATGCTAAGTCGCTAGCTCGTATGAATGGTCTGGCTGGTATTGCATTTGATACTTCACTTGCAGCCTATTTAGTTAATCCAGGTGTTCGAGCCCAAGAGCTCAAAGATCTCCAAGAGCGATGGGGAGATGGCAGTGCAATCAACTTTTCATCGCCTGAACAAGAGCTACTGACTTCGGCTCGCGCACTCTTTACACTGCGAGATTCCTTGACGCGTGAACTAAAAGAGCGTGGACTGTGGAATTTGTTTGTGGACATGGAACTACCTATCGCTGCCCTCTTAGCCAAGATGGAGGCCCTTGGAATCGCTGTTGATAAAAAGGAGTTAGACAAACTCGCTGCATACTTTGAGAGTGAAGTAAGCAGAGAGACAAAAGCGGCTCATGATGCCGTGGGACATGAATTTAATGTGGCATCACCCAAGCAGCTACAAGTTGTTCTCTTTGATGAGCTTAAGCTTCCTAAAACAAAGAAGATTAAGACTGGATATACAACCGATGCTGAAAGTTTAGATTGGCTGCACCAGAAGAGCGGTCACCCGGTATTGACTTCACTTTTGCGCATTCGTGAAACAAAGAAACTCGGAACAACTGTTGAAGGATTGATTGCAGAGATTGCCAAAGATGGTCGTATTCACACACATTTCCAACAGACTGTTGCAGCTACTGGGCGTTTGTCTTCAACTGGACCTAATCTGCAAAATATTCCTGTGCGCACAGAAGAAGGTCGCACGATTCGCAACTGCTTTATTGCCGGTAAAGGTTATGTTGGCCTCTTAACTGCTGACTACAGCCAAATTGAAATGCGCATTATGGCTCACTTATCTCATGATGAGAAGCTGCTCAAAGCCTTTGAGTCGGGGGAGGATCTACATGCAAGGATTGCCGGAGAGATATTTGGAGTCAAAGCCAATGATGTTGACCCTGAAATGCGCAGGCAGATCAAGGCAATGTCATATGGGTTGGCTTATGGACTCTCTTCTTACGGACTCTCTGCACAGTTAGATATCTCTCCACCTGCGGCGCAAGATTTGATGGATAAATACTTTGAGCGCTTTGGTGGAATTCGTGACTATCTAAAAGTTGTTGTCGAAGATGCTCGCAAAGTTGGTTACACCGAAACAATCATGGGACGCCGCAGGTATCTACCTGATTTGATGCATGATAATCGCCAACGCCGTGAAGTGGCAGAGCGCATGGCACTTAATGCCCCTATTCAGGGTTCTGCTGCTGACATTATTAAGTTGGCAATGCTCAAAGTTCAGACTGCAATAGAAAAGGAAAAACTTGCTTCACGGTTATTGCTGCAGATTCATGATGAGTTAATCGTTGAAGTTGTTAAAGGCGAAGAAGAGCAGATAAGTGGGCTAGTAAAGCGGGAGATGGGTGCGGCGTATCCGCTGCGGGCTCCACTAGATGTCAGTGCTGGCTTGGGTCTTACATGGCATGAGGCTGCCCACTAACTATTTAACTTCGTTAGATATATTTTTTATAGCTTGCAGATCTTCTTCTTCAGTCGGCTCATCATTAGCGGCGTGAAGACGCTTCTTTCCAACTGTGAGAATCATTAGGCCACAAAAAAGCATTATGGGAAGCAACGTCAATCCCACTTGTGGGGAGTAGTTCTCTGAAATCCATCCACCAGCTGCTGCGCCAACTGCCATGAAAGATCCTTCAACACTCCAGATCCACCCGAGGGAAGAAGTTTGAGAGCCCTGTGGTCGAACGGCTTCAAGAACTTCAAAGTAGAAGACTTGAACGGCTCCACCCATGAGTCCAATGAATGTTCCTACCAATGCCATGGTCCAATCTGGATAAGTAAAGGCGATTGGAATACAAGTAATAAACCAAACGAGATAAGCGTTTCTCAACGCTGATAGTGGTGCTAATTTCTTAGAAACTAAACCGCCCAAAAGGCCACCAATAACTGTCGCGACACCGAAGGCGGCAAAGATCCAAGCAACACGTTGTGGAACTCCTTCTTGTGTTGCAAATGCTGGAACGGCTACATCAAAAACACCCCAACCAAATCCAATGAAGCAGCCTTCAAACATAAGAAGTTGAATAGCTCTATCTCTCCAAAGTTTTTGCTGTCCCTTAGCTTTCTTTTCAGGCACCCAATTACGTGAGACTGAAGTGAGGGCTAGTGCTGTGCCACCAATAATCATGAGTGCTGAGGTGACATTTAATGCCATTGCCGGATGTGATGAGAGGGCAAGTGAAGTTACTACTACTGGACCAAAAATTGTTGTTGAGTTCATCATTGAAGAATCGAGTGCATATGCAGTGCGTAGGAAATTTTCAGGAACGATGTCTTTCCACAATGGCCGAACAGATAAATTTATTGGAGGAGCAGAGATTCCTAAGATGAATGCGGTAATCAAAATCGATTCTTTGGAATGCATTGAGTTCAGGGCCAAAATCAAAGATGTATAACAAGGGACAAATATACGTAGTGGCCACTTTTGACCCCATTTATCCATCAAAGAACCACGAATTCCAGCGGTGAAAGAGCCGGCAAGAGAGTTCAGGCCAATAGCCAAACCGGCAACGGCCACAGATCCTGTTTCTTGTTCTGCCTTAAAAAAGATTCCTAGACCAATCATCGAATAGGCAAGTCGAGCCGGAAATGCCGCTATTGCCAAAGTAACAACATGCGGAAAGGCTAGAAGTTCTTTATATCGTCTCATCGTTATGCCAATCCTATCTGCGAGCGTGAAATCCCCGCATGGATTTGCTCAAATAGATGTACAAACCGTACCCTTACCCTCCAGCCGCAAAAGCGGAAACTACTACTCATCTATCCCTACGGAGCAACTTGACTACAGCACCTGTAATTGCAGTAAATGACATTGGATCAGCTGCCGACTTTCTAGCAGCAATCGAAGGCACAATCAGAAATTTTAATGACGGAGATCTAGTAACAGGAACAATCGTCCAGGTTGGACGCGAAGAAGTTCTTGTCGACATCGGATACAAAACTGAAGGTGTTATTCCTTCACGCGAGCTTTCAATTCGCCACGATGTAGATCCAAACTCACTCGTCAAGGTTGGCGAGACTATTGAAGCTCTTGTTCTTCAAAAAGAAGATAAAGAAGGTCGTTTGATTCTTTCTAAGAAGCGCGCACAGTACGAGCGTGCCTGGGGAGACATCGAAGGCAAGAAAGAGCGCGACGAAGTTGTTATTGGAACAGTTATTGAAGTTGTTAAGGGCGGACTCATCGTCGACATCGGACTACGTGGCTTCTTGCCAGCATCTCTTGTTGAAATGCGCCGTGTTCGCGATCTCACTCCTTACATTGGTAAGCAGGTTGAAGCTCGAATCATCGAACTAGATAAGAACCGTAACAATGTTGTTCTTTCACGTCGTGCATTCCTAGAGCAGACACAATCTGAATCACGTACAACTTTCCTTAACCAGCTACAAAAGGGTCAAGTTCGTACGGGTGTGGTTTCATCAATCGTTAACTTCGGTGCATTCGTTGACCTTGGTGGCGTAGATGGACTTGTTCACGTGTCAGAGCTTTCATGGAAGCACATTGATCATCCAGGTGAAGTTGTTGAAGTTGGCGATGAGGTAACTGTTGAAGTTCTTGAAGTTGATTTCGAGCGTGAGCGTGTCTCACTTTCACTTAAGGCAACACAAGAAGATCCATGGCAGGCCTTTGCTCGCACTCACACAATCAATCAGGTTGTTCCTGGTGTGGTTACAAAGCTTGTTCCATTCGGAGCATTCATTCGTGTTCACGAAGGCATTGAAGGCCTTGTTCACATTTCAGAGTTGGCAGAACGCCACGTTGAAATCCCAGAGCAGGTTGTTCAAGTTGATGATGAGCTATTTGTAAAGATCATTGACATCGACCTTGAACGTCGTCGCATTTCACTATCTTTGAAGCAAGCCAATGAAGGACATGAGATTGAGATCGAAGCATTCGATCCATCTCAATACGGAATGGCTGCCCGTTACGATGCTGCAGGAAACTTTATCTATCCAGAAGGTTTCGATTCAGATTCACAAGAGTGGAAGCCAGGATATGAAACACAGCGCGAAGAGTGGGAAAAGCAGTACGCCCAGGCGCAAGAGCGTTTCATGGCACACAAGAAGCAGAAGGCGGAAGCAAAAGTTGCCGATGCTGCTGCAACTCCAGCCGAAGATACTCCTGCTGCTGAGTAGTAATAATTAGGATTGAAGGACTCGACTTAATCGTCGGGTCCTTTTTCTTTTCTAATCGGGTTATCCTTATTCCATGCGCGTAATCGCTTTAACTGGTGGCATTGGCTGTGGCAAATCACTTGCTGCCGAGTATTTTGCTGACCTGGGTGCAATCGTTATTGATGCAGATCAGTTGGCGCGTGCGGCAATAGAGCGAGGTTCAACTGGCTTTGATCAAGTGGTGAGCATTTTTGGTGATTCAATATTGAAAAATGGGGACATAGATAGACGTGCTTTGGGGGAGTTGATATTTAAGGATTCCACATTGAAGAATAAGTTAGAAAATGTAATTCATCCTTGGGTGCGTCATAAGTTTGAAGAAGCTGTTGCATCACTCAAGGCTGATCAAACTCTTGTCTATGAAATCCCTCTTTTGTTTGAGACTGGAGGTCAAGACCGCTTTGACATTGTCATTACCGTTGAATCATTGATGGAGAATAGAGTTTCACGATTACGTGCCAGGGGCTTACATATCTCTGAAATAGAAGCACGCATTGCTGCCCAGGCAACTCGCGAACAACGCGAATCGATAGCTGATTTCTTGATCGAAAATGATGGCAGTGAAGATGAATTACTGCGTAAAGTGGAAAATATATGGGATGAACTCGCGGATAAGGATGTAAAAAAGTAGGCTTGGCAAATGCGCCCGGTCTCAGAACTCCAACGTCGAGTCGAGCCATTTCAGGTAATTAGTGACTATGTTCCAGCCGGAGATCAGCCTGAGGCCATTGAAGAGATTGCCCGACGCATCAATGCTGGTGAACAAGATGTGGTTTTACTAGGTGCAACTGGTACAGGAAAATCAGCTACAACTGCCTGGTTGATTGAAAAACTCCAACGCCCGACTTTGGTCTTAGCTCCCAATAAAACGCTGGCTGCGCAGTTGGCAAATGAATTTCGAGAGCTACTTCCAAATAATGCCGTCGAGTACTTTGTCTCTTACTACGACTATTACCAACCAGAAGCATACGTTCCACAGACAGATACCTTTATTGAGAAGGATTCAAGTGTCAATGATGAGGTAGAGCGCTTGCGTCACTCGGCTACAAACTCACTTTTGACTCGCCGTGATGTGATTGTGGTTGCGACTGTCTCTTGTATTTATGGACTTGGCACGCCACAAGAGTATGTGGATCGCATGATCAAACTTCGAGTAGGGGATGAGATTGAACGCAATGCGCTATTGCGCAAATTCGTCGATGTGCAATACAAGCGTAATGATGTTGCCTTTGAGCGTGGAACTTTTCGCGTTCGGGGAGACACCATCGAAATCATCCCTATGTATGAAGAGTTAGCTATTCGAATCGAGATGTTCGGGGATGAAATCGAAAAGATCACAACACTGCACCCTCTTACGGGTGAAATCATGCGTGATGAAACTGAGATGTATATCTTCCCAGCCACTCACTACGCAGCTGGACCTGAAACGATGAAGCGAGCAATCGGTGATATTCAGGATGAACTACAAGTACAGCTCAATCTCTTTGAAAAGCAGGGCAAACTCCTTGAGGCACAGCGCCTGCGAATGAGAACAACTTTTGATATTGAGATGATGGAGCAGATTGGTTTTTGTAGTGGAATTGAAAACTACTCACGGCACTTAGATGATCGCGCAGCTGGATCTGCGCCCAACTGCTTACTGGATTATTTCCCAGAGGATTTTCTTGTTGTTATTGATGAAAGCCATGTGACTGTACCCCAGTTAGGTGCAATGTTTGAAGGTGATGCATCACGCAAGCGCACATTGGTCGAACACGGATTTAGATTGCCCAGCGCGTTGGATAATCGCCCTTTGAAGTTTCCTGAATTTATAGAGCGCACAGGACAAAAGCTTTATCTCTCTGCGACGCCAGGAAAGTACGAGATGGCAAAGGTGGATGGCGATGTAGTGGAGCAAGTAATTCGCCCTACTGGTTTAGTGGATCCACAGATTGTGATCAAGCCTATAAAGGGTCAGATCGATGATTTGCTCAATGAAATTACAGTAAGAGCTGAGAAGAACGAACGTGTTCTAGTCACAACACTAACGAAAAAGATGAGTGAAGATTTAACTGATTACTTACAGGAAAAGGGAGTGAGAGTTCGCTATCTTCACTCTGAGGTAGACACTCTGCGCCGCGTCGAACTATTGCGCGAACTTCGCACCGGTGAATACGACGTTCTTATCGGTATTAACTTGCTTCGTGAGGGTCTCGATCTTCCTGAAGTTTCCTTAGTGGCAATTCTAGATGCTGACAAAGAAGGCTTCCTTCGCTCTGCCACCTCACTCATTCAAACTATTGGCCGTGCGGCTCGAAATGTTTCAGGTGAGGTTCATATGTATGCCGACAACATGACGGCTTCTATGGAAAAGGCTATTGATGAGACTAATCGCCGTCGTGCCAAGCAAGTTGCATACAATCTAGAAAAGGGTGTGGACCCACAGCCGTTGCGCAAGAAGATTGCTGATATCACCGATCTTATTAATCGAGAATCTGAGGACACTGATGAGCTGATGGCATCAAATAAGCGAGCAAATCAAAAGAGCGCAGCAACGGCAGGACTCTACGTGAAATCTCTGGCTTCGTTGCCGCGCCAGGATTTAATGGCGTTGATAGGCTCGCTCACTGATCAAATGCGCGCAGCTGCGGGGGACCTTCAATTTGAAGTTGCCGCACGTTTGCGTGATGAGATAAAGATTTTAAAGAAGGAACTACGTTCAATGGAAGAGGCTGGGGTTTAGTGACTATCGACAAACTCATTGTTCGCGGTGCTCGCGAACATAACCTTAAAAATGTCTCCATTGAGCTACCACGCAATGCACTCATTGTTTTTACAGGTCTATCTGGCTCTGGTAAATCATCATTGGCTTTTGACACCATATTTGCTGAAGGCCAGCGTCGATATGTTGAATCTCTATCAGCATATGCCCGTCAATTTTTGGGACAGATGGATAAGCCTGATGTTGATTTCATTGAAGGCTTATCACCGGCGGTTTCTATTGATCAGAAATCAACGAACCGAAATCCTCGCTCTACTGTGGGAACAATTACTGAGGTTTATGACTACTTACGTTTATTGTTTGCACGCGCGGGTCGCCCTCACTGCCCAACCTGTGGTCACGCAGTTACCAGACAATCTCCGCAACAGATTGTTGATCAGATTCTGACTATGCCGCCGACAACAAAGTTTCAAGTATTAGCACCCATAGTTCGTGCACGAAAAGGTGAGTTTGTTGAGCTGTTTGCTGACCTGATTACTCAGGGTTTTTCTCGTGCTCGCGTGGATGGTGAGGTTATTCAGCTCACCGATGTTCCAAAGCTAAAGAAGCAGGAGAAGCACACGATTGAAGTTGTTGTGGATCGTCTGACTGCAAAAGAAGAGTCAAAGACTCGCCTGACAGACTCCATTGAAACCGCGCTACGTCTTGCATCTGGAATTGTTCTTCTAGATTTTGTAGATGCAAAGGGTGCTGAGAAAGAGCGCACATACAGCGAGCACTTGGCCTGCCATGATTGCAACCTTTCCTTTGAGGAGTTAGAGCCACGTTCTTTCTCATTCAACTCTCCATTTGGTGCATGCCCTGAGTGTTCTGGAATTGGAACCAAGTTAGAAGTTGATAATGATTTGATCATTCCTGATGACTCAATCTCAATTAATGAAGGAGCCATTGCACCGTGGTCAGGTGGGCAATCTTCGGATTACTTCCTTCGATTGCTAGAGGCGTTAGCAAAGGATGTTTCCTTCTCTCTAGATACACCATGGAAGAAGATTTCCGTCAAAGCGCGTGATGCCATTATTAATGGCTATGAGTATGAAATAAAGATGAAGTACAAGGGACGTTATGGAACTAAGAACTACACAACTGGTTTTGAGGGTGTTGTTCCATTTATTCATCGCCGCCACAGTGAGACAGATAGTGACTACAGCCGCGATAAGTACGAGGCTTATATGCGCGAGACACCTTGTGATGTTTGTAAGGGAGCTCGCCTAAAGCCAGAAGTCTTGGCTGTGACTCTGGGCGGCAAGAACATTAGTGAAATTACTGAGCTTTCCATTATGGAGTGTGCAGAATTCCTTAAGGCTATTAAACTCAATAAGCGCGAAGCTCAAATCGCTGAACGAGTGATGAAAGAAGTACATGCGCGTCTTGGCTTCTTACTCGATGTTGGTTTGGACTATTTATCTCTCGCTCGCCCAGCAGGGACTTTATCTGGTGGTGAAGCACAGAGAATTCGCCTAGCTACACAGATTGGTAGTGGGTTAGTTGGTGTGCTCTATGTTTTGGATGAACCAAGCATTGGTTTACATCAACGTGATAACCGCCGCTTGATTGATACATTGACGCGTCTGCGTAATTTAGGAAACACATTAATAGTTGTTGAACATGATGAAGAGACGATTAGAACTGCTGATTGGGTTGTGGACATCGGGCCTGGTGCTGGTGAACATGGTGGCAAAGTTGTTGTTTCAGGTAGCTATGACGATCTGATTGCTTCCAAGGAATCAATAACAGGTGCCTATCTATCAGGGCGTAAATCTATTGCCATCCCTAGCAAGCGACGCAAAGTCGATCCAAAGCGCCAGCTAGTAGTGAAAGGTGCGAAAGAGAATAATCTTCAGAATATTGATGTGGAAGTTCCATTAGGTGTATTTGTTTCGGTTACTGGTGTGAGCGGTTCAGGAAAATCAACTCTAGTCAATGACATTTTGTATACGACCCTTGCAAATAAACTCAATGGGGCGCGTTTAGTTCCCGGGCGACATCGCACAGTCTCAGGCATTGATTTACTCGACAAGGTTGTTCACGTTGATCAATCACCCATTGGTCGTACTCCTCGTTCTAACCCTGCTACCTACACCGGCGTATTCGACAAGGTACGTGCGTTATTTGCCGAAACTTCAGAGGCCAAGATTCGTGGTTATCAACAGGGGCGCTTTTCATTTAACGTCAAGGGCGGACGCTGTGAGAACTGTTCGGGAGATGGCACCATCACAATTGAGATGAACTTCTTACCTGACGTGTATGTTCCTTGCGAGGTCTGTCATGGAGCTCGTTATAACCGCGAAACTCTTGACGTGCATTACAAAGGCAAAACAATTGCCGATGTTTTAGATATGCCAATAGAGCAGGCGGCAGATTTCTTTGAGTCAGTGCCAGCGATTGCTCGCTACCTCAAGACACTCAATGATGTTGGTTTGGGATATGTGCGCTTGGGTCAGTCAGCACCAACGCTTTCCGGTGGTGAAGCTCAACGCGTGAAGCTATCGACTGAGTTGCAGCGACGATCAACTGGCCGCACTATTTATGTCCTAGACGAACCAACAACAGGCCTGCACTTTGAAGATGTAAGTAAGTTACTTGGTGTGCTCAATCGCTTAGTTGATACAGGAAATACTGTTGTCGTCATCGAACACAACTTAGATGTCATTAAATCCTCTGACTGGGTTATTGATATGGGACCAGAGGGCGGATTCCGTGGGGGATTAGTTGTTGCCCAAGGAACTCCTGAAGATGTTGCTAAAGTTAAGGCCAGTTACACCGGACAGTTCCTAAGTGAAATTCTGGCAAGTAATCGCAAAGTAGCGACTAAGAAGTAAGCGCCATGGCAGATCCCCAAAGTTATCGGCCATCGGATATTCCTAAGCTCCCTGGGGTCTATCGATTCTATGACGCTACGGATACGGTCATTTATGTTGGCAAAGCTGTTAACTTAAAGAATCGTTTAAGCAATTACTTTCAGGGCAACTTAGCTGAGAAGACGTATCGTATGGTGCATCAAGCTGTGCGGGTTGATTGGACGATAGTTGATACTGAAGTTGAAGCTCTGCAGTTAGAGTTTTCTTGGATTAAACAATATGCACCGCAATACAACGTGCAGTTTAGAGATGACAAGTCTTATCCATATCTAGCAATTACAAACAAAGAAGAGTTCCCTCGGGTTTTCATCACTCGTAAATCCAAGCGACCTGGAATTTCATACTTTGGACCCTTTACTCATACATGGGCGCTTCGCAGCACATTCGATGTTGTTCTGAAGACTTTTCCTATCCGCTCATGTACGACCAGCAACTTTGAACGGGCTAAGCGAACTAAACGGCAATGCTTACTGGGAGATATTGGAAAGTGTGCTGCACCTTGTGTCGAGTGGATTAGCAAAGAAGATCATAAAGCACTCTCTGATCGCTTAGTTAACTTTATGTCCAATGGAAATACTGACATTGTTCCAACACTTCGCGCTGAAATGGAGCTAGCTTCTAGTCGAGAAGAGTTTGAGCGGGCTAGCAAAATTCGAGATTCTATTGATGCCATTGAGCGGGCGCAGGAATCTGCAGAAGCTGCCCTGCCTGAAAACTTAACTGCTGACATTGTCGCCATTCACCATGACGGAGCACATGCTGCCGGATCGATATTTATTGTGAGAGGCGGTGCCATCAAGGGGTCTCGATCATGGATTGTGGATCAAAGTAAATCCCTCGAAGGCGATGATGAGATGGGGGCACTTTTCTATTCAATCTATAGTCAGAGTGCGCCTGGTGATATTCCTGCAGAGATCCTTATTAATGAACTCCCACTAGATGCGACTGCTCTTGAGACATGGCTGAGTGGTTTGCGCGGTGCACCGGTTTCATTGAAAGTTCCCCAGCGCGGGGAGAAGGTTGAGATTCTGGCCACGGTTAAACGAAATGCCCAGTATTCACTGATTCAGTTCTTAAGTAAGCGCGCCAATGATGCAGCGGTTAGCGGTAAGGCTCTGCTTGAAATCGAAGAGGCACTAGATCTAAGCCGCACACCACTTCGCATTGAATGCTTTGATATCTCAAATATCTCGGGCACATCCGTTGTTGCATCAATGGTCGTTTTTGAGGATGGATTAGCTAAGAAGAGTGAATACCGCAGATTCATCATTAATACTGATGAGGGCTTCGATGACACAAGGGCGATGCATCAAGTGATAACTCGTCGACTGAAACGATTACTCGATGATAGATCAGTAGATGAAGCTGAAGTGGCTGAGTTGGGTGGCAAGTTGAGCAAGTTCTCTTATCCACCACAACTCATTGTTGTTGATGGCGGTCAGCCTCAAGTAAATGCAGCTGCCCGTGCATTAGCTGAGTTAGGTGTTACTGATATCGCACTGTGTGGGTTGGCTAAAAGATTAGAAGAAGTATGGGTTCCGGGTTCATCTGATCCACTCATCCTTCCTCGCACTAGTGAGGGTCTCTATCTCTTACAGCGCATTCGCGATGAGGCACATAGATTTGCAATTACTTTCCACCGCTCAAGACGCTCGAAGGTTATGTTGGAATCTATTCTTGATGAGATTCCACAACTTGGTCAGGCACGCAGAAAGGCATTGCTGGAACGATTTGGTTCAGTAGCGGCAATCCGTAAAGCAACGGTGGAAGATATCGCTGCAACTCCAGGTATTGGCAGCAAGATTGCAGCAGTGATTAGTGAACAGCTTTTGACTTTGAGTTCGAGCAAGGTAAATACCCAAACCGGGGAGATTTCTGAGAGCCTATAGTGGATATAGAAGAGCGTGTTGGCGGGTTCTTGACAGGTGTAAGAGGATAAAGCCATGACGAGCAATGAGACCTTAGTCCTGACGGGGATGTCTGGAGCCGGACGTTCAACGGTTGCGCATGCTCTAGAAGATTTAGGTTGGTATGTAGTTGATAACTTGCCGCCAGCATTGCTTCCAGCTCTAGTTGGCAAAGGCACAGGCTCTCAAGGCAAAGAGTATGCAGTTGTGGTGGATGTTCGCGGAGGACATTTCTTTGATGAGTTAACTGCAGCGTTAGCAGAACTAAAGAAGAATGGATCGGCATACCGCCTAGTTTTCTTAGATGCTACAGATCAAGCTTTAGTTCAACGCTTTGAATCCACTCGAAGACCTCATCCATTACAAGGTGGAGATCGCATTGTGGATGGAATTGCACGAGAGCGGGCCAAGCTTGAAGAAGTTCGTGCTGAGTGCGATATCGTAATTGATACGACAAATCTAAATGTGCACCAACTTGAAAAGAGAATTGGTGAGATTTTTGGTGGTGGAAAAATTCAGGGGATTCGCATCAATGTTCTCTCCTTTGGTTATAAGTATGGAATCCCAGTTGATTCAGACTTAGTTTTGGATTGCCGCTTTATTCCAAATCCCCATTGGATTCCTGAACTTAGACCTCTGACAGGATTAACGGCTGCGGTGAGTGAAAAGGTTTTGGGTAGCGAAGGTGTGAGTGAGTTTGTGAAGGATTATGTCGCCCTTATTAATTCTATGGTTCCTGGATATATGAATGAAGGTAAGAAGTATGTGACTATCTCTGTTGGTTGCACTGGTGGAAAGCACCGAAGTGTTGCCATTGCCCAAGAGATTGCTCGCCAGCTCAGTTCTAGTGATCGCTCTGCTTATGCAACGCATCGAGATGTCGGGCGAGAATAAATAGTGCAAAAAGTTGTTGCGCTCGGGGGAGGCCATGGCCTTGCCGCAACGTTATCGGCGCTTCGCCAACTTACCAATGAGATAACTGCAGTTGTTACCGTTGCAGATAATGGTGGATCTAGTGGTCGCTTGCGCGAAGAGTTTCCGATATTGCCTCCGGGTGATCTGCGCATGGCGTTAGCTGCATTATGTGCTGATGATGAATGGGGCCGTACATGGGCCCACATCATGCAACATCGCTTTGAAAGTGATGGACCACTTAATGGCCATGCAATGGGCAATCTCTTACTGGCATCTTTATGGAATGAGAACGAAGATCCAGTTATTGGCTTAGATCGAGTGGGTCAGTTGTTAAAAGTTATTGGGCGAGTTCTACCGATGGCTGAAACTGCATTAGATATTGAGGGAACTTTTAATACATCAACTGGGCGAATAGTTGTGAGAGGGCAAAAAGAAGTTGCTACAGCAAAGGGTCGCATTGAATCACTTCGAGTAATTCCTGAAAATCCACAAGCGAGATTAGAAGCACTTACTGCTATTCGTGTGGCCGACTGGATAACTATGGGTCCGGGTTCTTGGTTTTCATCGGTCATGCCACATCTGATGGTGCCAATGCAGCAAGATGCCCTACTTCGCACAAAAGCTAAAAAGATTTTGATTCTCAATCTTGATGCGACAAATACATCAACTGGGGAAGAGTTTGCCGGCTCAACACCAGAGGAACATTTAGAGTTTTTCCACTCCTATGCCCCTGAATTGAAGATTGATTATTGCCTTGTGGACTCATCTGTGGTTCGAAATTCTGTTGCCCTTGATGAAGCGGCAGCGAAAATGGACGGACGAGTAATTGCTGCCGATATTCGCAAGGCACCGGGCAGTGTTCATCATGATGTTGCGAAATTGACTCTTCATTTGGGCCACATCATGGGCCCAAAACTGGTTGGATAACCCCATGGCAATGACAGCATCAGTCAAGGACGAACTCAGTCGTGTTTCTGTGACTAAGCCATGCTGTCGCAAAGCCGAGGTTTCCTCACTGCTTCGCTTTGCTGGCGGTTTACATATTGCTGCAGGCAAGATTTTGATTGAAGTTGAGTTAGACACTTCTCAAAGTGCGCGCAGGCTTCGAAAAGATATCGCTGATATTTATGGTCATGGATCTGATTTAGCAGTGCTCTCATCTAGTGGCCTTAGAAAAGGTTCACGTTATGTTGTTCGTGTTATCGAAGCCGGAGATGCACTAGCTAGGCAAACAGGTTTAGTAGATGCCAACGGTCGCCCAGTACGAGGCTTACCTCCACAAGTAGTCTCTGCTGCCATCTGTGATTCAGAGGCAGCTTGGCGCGGTGCTTTTATTGCACATGGTTCACTCACTGAACCTGGACGCTCCTCTTCATTGGAAATTACATGCCCAGGCCCAGAAGCGGCGCTGGCATTAGTGGGTGCGGCGCGTCGAATGGGAATTGTGGCAAAAGCTAGGGAAGTGCGTGGCGTTGATCGCGTTGTGATTCGCGATGGTGATGCAATCGGAGTTCTGCTCACACGTCTTGGCGCACATGAATCAGTACTTGCATGGGAAGAGCGCCGTATGCGCCGTGAAGTTCGCGCAACAGCTAATCGCTTAGCAAATTTTGATGATGCAAATCTGCGTCGTTCTGCGCGAGCAGCAGTTGCTGCTGCAGCGCGCGTGCAGCGAGCAATGGAAATTCTTGGTCCGACAATTCCTGATCATTTGAAGGAAGCAGGCGAGCTTCGCATTAATCATGGCCAAGCATCACTGGAAGAGTTGGGCTCACTTGCTACACCTCCAATGACTAAAGATGCGATAGCCGGTCGAATTCGTCGTTTATTGGCTATGGCCGATAAACGAGCGGGAGAGCTCGGAATTCCCGATACCGAAAGCGGACTTTCCCCTGATTTGTTGAATTAAGGCCTTTATTACTGAAGAGTTCACACAATGGTCACTGATATGATTACCCCTAAGACCCCAACGTTGTGGCAGATTAAATGCATATTTCAACGTTTGGGCTTTTTCATTTAAAGCCCCATGAGTAGCAAGGAAACAGACTGTGATTAATGTCGGAATTAATGGCTTCGGACGCATCGGACGTAACTTCTTTCGTGCCTCTCTCACAAACCCAAATATCAATATCGTTGGAATCAACGACCTCACACCTAATGAGACTTTGGCGCACTTGCTCAAGTATGACTCAATCTTGGGTCGCTTGGGTCTTGACGTTACATTCACAGATGATTCAATCACTGTTGGTGGCAAGACAATTAAGGTTTTCTCAGAGCGCGATCCTGCTAACTTGCCTTGGGCCTCAGTTAAGGCTGATGTTGTTGTTGAATCAACAGGTATTTTCACTAAAGCTGCCGATGCTCAAAAGCACATCAGCGCAGGTGCTAAGAAGGTAATCATCTCTGCGCCAGCAACTGATGAGGATATTACCATTGTCATGGGCGTCAACCATGAAAAATATGATGGCTCAAAGCACAACATCATCTCTAACGCATCTTGCACAACTAACTGCCTGGCACCAATGGCTAAGGTTCTCAACGATAACTGGGGCATTGTTAAGGGTTTAATGACAACAATTCACGCGTACACAAATGACCAGGTCATTCTAGATTTCCCACACAAAGATCTACGCCGTGCTCGCGCAGCAGCAACGAACATGATTCCAACATCAACTGGTGCGGCAAAGGCGATCTCTTTGGTACTTCCAGAGCTCAAGGGCAAGCTAGATGGTTATGCAATGCGTGTGCCGGTTCCAACTGGTTCAGCGACAGATTTAACTGTTGAACTTTCTAAGGAAGCAACAGCTGCAGAGATTAACGCTGCGATGAAGGCCGCTTCACAGGGTGCGCTCAAGGGATACCTTTCATACACTGAGGACCCAATCGTGTCTTCAGATATCGTCACTGATCCTTCTTCATGTGTCTTTGACTCAGGTTTGACCAAGGTAATTGGAAATCAGGTCAAGGTTGTTGGTTGGTATGACAATGAATGGGGTTATTCAAACCGCCTTGTGGACTTGATTTCACACGTTGGCAAAACTCTTTAATGTCAGATCTTGCACACTTTGATGTAGCGGGAAAGCGGGTTTTTCTACGCTGTGATCTCAATGTTCCATTAAAAAGTGGAATCATTAAAGATGATGGTCGTATTAAGGCCTCGCTTCCTACTATTCAAGCTTTGCTTGCAAATGGTGCATCACTTGTTATCGCCGCGCACTTAGGCCGTCCAAAGGGTGAAGCAAAACCTGAACTCTCACTTGCTCCAGTGGCAAAACGTTTAGGTGAGTTATTGGGCAAAGAAATCATTTTTCCAGGTGCAGTAGTTGGCGATGTTGTTTCCAGCGCGGCTGCGGCGTTAAAGCCAGGTCAGATACTTCTTCTTGAAAACATTCGCTTTAGCGGCGCAGAGACAAGCAAAGAGGAATCAGAGCGCGCAGATTTTGCAGCAGAGTTAGCAAAGTTAGCCGATGTTTACGTTGGTGATGGCTTTGGCGCCGTGCACCGCAAGCACGCATCAGTTTTTGATCTTCCAAATCTATTACCTCATGTTGCTGGCACATTAGTTGCTGCAGAGGTTGAGGTATTAAAGAAACTTACACAAAATCCAGAGCGTCCTTATGGAGTTGTTCTTGGTGGGGCAAAGGTTTCAGACAAGTTAGGTGTGATTGAAAATCTACTGGGAAAGGTCGATGTCTTAGCTATTGGCGGAGGAATGGTTTTCACATTCCTTAAAGCGCAAGGCAAGGAAATCGGCACATCACTTGTTGAAATAGAGATGCTCGATGTTGTTAAAGGCCTCATTGAGAGCGCGAAGAAGAATGGTGTGAAATTGGTTCTTCCAACTGACATTGTTGTTGCACCTAGCTTTTCAGCCGATGCCACACCTTCCCTTGTTTCAGCCGATGCGATTCCAGCAGATCAAATGGGTCTAGATATTGGTCCTGAGTCCGCTAAAGCTTTTGCCATTGAAATCGAGAAATGTAAGACAGTATTTTGGAATGGACCCATGGGTGTATTTGAATTCGCTAACTTTGCTGCAGGAACAAAAACCGTTGCAACGGCGCTGACCAAGGTTTCAGGTATTTCAGTTGTTGGTGGGGGCGACTCGGCTGCAGCGGTGCGTGCCTTGGGATTTGCAGACGCAGAGTTCGGTTATATTTCAACTGGCGGCGGGGCATCGTTAGAATATTTAGAGGGCAAGGAACTTCCTGGTCTTCAAGCACTTGGCTTATAAGGAGCACTCATGCGTAAACCATTGATGGCTGGAAACTGGAAGATGAACCTCAATCACCTTGAGGCGATTGCAGTTGCCCAGAAGTTGGTTTACTCACTTGATGACAAGGACTATGACGCCGTTGATGTTGCGATCATTCCTCCTTTTACTGATATTCGCTCCATTCAAACTTTGATTGATGGAGATCGCTTGCGCCTTACTTATGGTGCTCAAGATCTCTCACCAGAAGCGAGTGGAGCATTTACTGGCGATATCGCCGGCTCAATGTTGCACAAACTCGGTTGCACATTCGTTCTTATTGGTCACTCTGAGCGCCGTGCTATTCACGGTGAATCTGATGCACTTATTAATCGCAAGATTAAGGCCGCTCTTGCTAATGAGATTATTCCAATCTTTTGTGTTGGTGAAGAATTAGCGATTCGTGAATCTGGGGCCCATGTCAGTCATGTGATTCGCCAAGTTCGCGCAGGTCTTGAAGGTTTTACGAAGCCAGAGCTAAAGAAGATTGTTATTGCATATGAGCCAGTGTGGGCAATTGGTACTGGCAAAGTTGCTACACCAGAAGATGCTCAAGAAGTCTGTGCTGCAATTCGTGAAGAGATTGAAAATATCGGTTCTGCTGAAATCGCTTCAAATATGCGCATCCTCTATGGCGGTTCAGTGAAATCTTCTAACATCGCAGAGATCATGAAAAAGGGCGATGTGGATGGCGCCCTTATCGGGGGAGCGAGCCTAGACCCTGAGGAATTAGCCAAGATTGTGAAGTTCTACGCGCAATCCGAGTAAGGCTTAGCCGGTTTTTGCAGGTATCCTTACCCTCTACGAAACAAGGAGTTCGACAACGTGAAATTAGCACTATCAATCTTGCTCGTCATTACAAGTGTCATCATGATCCTGCTCGTCCTTTTGCATAAGGGCAAGGGCAGCGGACTATCCGACCTCTTTGGCGGCGGAATCTCAACTAACTACGGTGGGTCATCAGTAGTAGAGCGCAACCTCGATCGCATCACAATCGTTGCTGGTGGCCTTTGGTTTGCACTCGTTGTTGCCTTAAGTCTTGTTCTTAAGTAAATCTTTTAATTACATATTTTAAAAAGGAGTAATACATGGCAAGTGCAATTCGTGGAAGCCGAGTCGGCGCCGGCCCAATGGGCGAGGCAGAGCGCGGTGATTCGATTGCTCGCGCATATGTTTCATACTTTTGTGCAAATGGACATGAAGTTCGTCCATCTTTTGCTGTTGAAGAGACTGTAGTTATTCCAGCTGAATGGGATTGCCCAAAGTGTGGTTACCCAGCAGGTCGCGATCGCAACAATCCACCAAGCCCAGTAAAAAATGAGCCATATAAGACTCACCTTGCCTACGTTAAAGAGCGTCGTACCGATGCTGAAGGCGAAAAAATTCTAGAAGAGGCTTTGCGCAAACTTCGTGGAGATGACGAAGACTAAATCTTTTTGACTGCTTCAAGAAGTTGGTCGATACCCGCACTGCGATTTGTTAGATTAAATCGAAGGAGTGGGTATTTTCTTGAAGCAAGGGCTTTTCCATCACCCAGCGCTTGAGCTGCAACTAAAGTCTTGAAACCATAGACCTGTCCTGGAATTGCAATATCTGTTGATGGCGTTCCAGTAATTTGTAAGAAAGAACCGTTTTGCTGACCACCTTTGTGGAACTGGCCGGTGGAGTGAAGAAAACGCGGTCCCCAACCAAAGGTAACTGGCTTGCCGATTTTTTCTGAAAGTATTGATCTGATCTGTGAAATTTTTGCTTCATCTTTGCGATCCAGATAAGCCATGATCGCTACATAACCATCTTTGTGGATGCCTTGAGTAAACAGCTTTAGTGAGTTGGCAAGATCAACGCCGTCTCCAAATATCTCTACAGCACCATCAGTATGCGGGGCGGTAAAGACAGGAAGTACGCCGCCCCATTCTTTAAGCAATGCCGATGTCTGTTCTTTTGCTTCAGTGACATTGGGTTGATTGAAAGGATCTATTTGTAACGCTGCTCCAACGAGTGCGGTGATCCACTCCCAAATAATGAATTGAGCAGCAAGGTCTGCCTCTACAACTAAATCAGCAGAACCGACATATGCAATGGAAAATACATTTGGATTTGTTGCAGCTTTTTCAATTACTACAGGAAGTCGTCCCACTTGATTCTTACCAGTTGATTCGGCCACCAACTGCTCAGCCCAATCACTTAAGCCGGGCATTGCAGAGCCATCATCGGTATAGGAAAGGTATTGACCAGCGTGATAGGCAAGTAGGTATGCAATATCTACGACCAACGTTGAGTCTTTAAGGAATGCGTTCTTTGCATCGCTGGCGTTATCAAGAAGGACTGAAACATCCACACCAATAAGAGCTGATGGAACTAAGCCAAAAGCACTTAGAACACTGAAGCGTCCGCCAACATTTGGATCGGCATTGATGACGGTGTATCCGGCTGCGCGGCTTTGCTTATCCAATGGCGAATCTGGATCAGTGACGATGACCATATGGTTGCGTGGTGCAAGGCCTGCTTGGGTGAATGCATCTTCAAAGAGTGCGCGCTGTGAAGCGGTTTCAATTGTTGAACCAGATTTAGAACTGACGACTACAACAGTTTTTGCTAAATCACCCTTAAGTGCATGGGCTACATAGTCTGGATCAGTTGAATCAAGAATAAACAGCTTCTTCTTAAAACTCTGTGCGATAACTTCAGGGCCAAGGGAAGAACCACCCATGCCACACAAAACAATATTGCTTTTGTCGCGATGCTTTGCATAGAGGGCATCAAGTGCGGGCAAGAGATCTCTAGAACTTTCAGGAAGATCTATCCAATTCAAGCGCACAGAGGCTTCAGCTTGGGCGGCTGGGCCCCAAATTGTTGAGTCCTTCTTAGCCAATCGTGAATGAAACTGAGTCAGAGCCACATAACGCACATCGCTGCGGTCAATGTGTTTGATCGCATCTCCTGAAATCTTTATCATCCCTGTTGAGCTGCTTTCACATTGACTAGTAGATCATCCCAAGCTTGGGCAAACTTCTTCACACCATCTACCTCGAGTTCAGTTGTTACTGCATCGAGTGAGATGTTAAGAGCTGAGAGACCCTTGAGCACTTCCACAGCTGCCACATAGTTTGAAGTAATGGTGTTGCCTCGCACTTTGCCGTGATTAATAACGGCGTCTAATGTTGATTGAGGCATGGTGTTCACGGTGTCGGGGGCAATAAGTTCAACAACGTAGCGAGTGTCATCGTATGTGGGATCTTTGACGCCAGTTGAAGCCCAAAGCGGACGTTGCTTATGTGCACCGCGGGCAAGTTGTGTTTGCCATCTAGAAGAAGAGAACTTCTCTTCAAAGAGTTGGTAAGCAAGATGGGCATTAGCGATTGCCGCTTTTCCTAGTAGGGAAGTGGCAGCCTCTGAGCCATCTTTTTTAAGAAGTGCGTCAACAGATGAATCGATGCGGCTAACAAAAAACGATGCAACTGAATGTACATGTGTTGGATTTGTCGCAGCCTCTATTCCGGCTATGTAAGCATCTATAACAGCCCCATACCGCTTGACTGAGAAGATCAAAGTGACATTGACGCTAATACCGGCGGCAATGAGTGTGGTGATTGCCGGTAGGCCCTCAATAGTTGCTGGTACTTTGATCATCAAATTAGGTCGATCAATAATTGACCAGAGCTCTTTGCCTTGGGCGATTGTGGCTTGGGTATCGTGGGCAAGACGTGGGTCAACCTCAATACTCACTCGTCCATCAACACCCTTAGTTGATGAGTAGATCTCTTTGAAGAGATCACACGCAGATCGCACATCATCGGTAGTTAGCTTCTTGACAACGTCATCAACGGATGCGGATTTCATCGCTGCAATATCAGCGGCGTATTCATCGGCCCCAGCTATGGCTGCGCCAAAAATAGAAGGATTAGTTGTGACTCCTACTACGCCAGAGTTAGCGATGCGTGAGGGCAGTGAATGCGCATCGGTGCCTGAAATCTTCGCCCTGGATAAATCATCGAGCCAGATTGAGGTCCCGCCTTTAGCTATATCGGCTACAGACATTTAGAGAGCTGCCTTAATCTTGCTAACGATTGCTTCCACAGAGAAACCGAACTCTTTAAACAAGCGTTTAGCATCGGCTGAAGCCCCATAGTGTTCAAGGGAAATTGCAATTCCATTATCACCGATTAACTGGTGCCAGCCTTGAGCAATTCCTACTTCAATGCTCACCTTCAACTTGATTGAAGGAGGAAGCACGGCATCCTTATAGCTTTGATCTTGTTCGCTAAACCATTCAAGACATGGGGCGCTTACAACGCGAACAGCGATTCCTTCACTCGCTAGCGCGCTCTGCACATCAATAGCCAGTGATACTTCAGAGCCCGTTGCAATCAGAATCGCCTTTGGATTAGCAGCATCTTTAAGAATATAGGCACCCTTGGCAGTGCCAGAGGCAGGAGCGCAATTAGTTCGATCCAAAACAGGCAGGTTTTGGCGCGATAAGAGGATTCCTGCAGCGCGGTCTCGAGTAAGAATCTTCTTCCAACTTTCAGCAACTTCATTGGCATCACCAGGACGGATGACATCTAAACCCGGAATTGCGCGCAGAGCCGCAAAATGTTCAATAGGTTGGTGAGTTGGTCCATCTTCGCCCACACCGATTGAATCATGCGTCCAGACAAATGTGGAAGGAATGTTCATCAATGCTGCAAGGCGAACGGCTGGGCGCATGTAATCGCTAAATACTGCAAAGGTTCCACCAAATGCGCGAGTTAATCCATGGAGTGCAATTCCATTGAGAATTGAGCCCATGGCATGTTCGCGAATTCCAAAGTGAATTATTCGACCGTAAGGATGAGCACCTTTCATGGCACTAGTTGCGGGCAAGAACGAGCCGCCACCATCAATGCTGGTGTTGTTAGATCCCGCTAAATCAGAGGAGCCACCCCAGAACTCAGGCAGATGCTTTGCAATTGCATTAATGACTTGGCCCGAGGCCGCGCGAGTTGCGACATCTTTTCCTGGAGCAAATATCGGAATGTCTTTATCCCAGCCAGCGGGCAAGGCTCGAGTGCGCAAACGCGCTAGTAGTTTTGATTGCTCTGGATTACTAGATTGCCAAGCTGCAAACTTTGTATCCCATACCTTACGCACCTGTGCAGCACGATTTTTTACTAAACGAGCATGAGCAAGGACATCTGCAGGCACTGCAAATTTCTCTTCCGGATTTAAACCTAGAGCCACCTTAGTTGCAGCAACTTCCTCATCACCAAGTGCAGAGCCATGAGAACTAGCTGTTCCTTGGGCTTTAGGTGCTGGCCAAGCGATAACTGATTTCATGCGGATTAATGATGGTTTTGAAGTTTCTCTCTTTGCTGCAACCATCGCAGCATCAATGGCTGCGATATCTACATTCCCATTTGCAGAGGCTGCTACATCTATGACATGCCAGCCATAGGCGCGGTAGCGAGCAGAGACATCTTCAGTAAATGCAGTGTGTGTATCACCCTCGATAGAAATGCGGTTGTCATCATAAATAACATTTAAAGCGCCAAGCTCTTGTGTTCCAGCTAATGAAGATGCTTCGGCGCTTACGCCTTCTTGAAGATCGCCATCAGAGCAGATAACCCAAATAGAGTGATCAAAAACAGATGTTCCAGCAGATGCCTGCGGATCGAGTAGTCCGCGCTCAAACCGAGCTGCCATAGCCATGCCAACAGCAGTTGCAAGACCTTGACCAAGGGGACCGGTAGTCATTTCTACGCCGGCAGTATGCCCAAACTCTGGGTGACCCGGAGTGAGCGAACCCCATGTGCGAAAATCCTGAAGATCTTTTAACTCAAGACCATAACCACTTAAAAAAAGTTGAGTGTAAAGAGTCAATGATGAGTGGCCGCACGAGAGTATGAATCGATCGCGACCTATCCACTGTGGATCTGAAGGATCATGAATTAGGTGGCGCTGAAAGAGCGTATAAGCGACCGGGGCCAATGACATAGCGGTACCTGGGTGACCATTACCAACTTTTTGAACCGCATCGGCTGCTAAGGCTCGAGCATGCGCAACTACGCGATCATCCATCTCTGACCAACCAGACATTGAACTCATTGAGCTATTTCCTTGTCTTTAAATTGAACGGATAACCAGATTTGCCACGCCGCAATCCAAACTAAAGTAGAACCTAAGATATGAAGTGCAACCAATAACTCTGGTACACCAAGGAAGTATTGGATGTAGCCGAGGATTCCTTGAGCAAGTGAAATACCGAAAAAAATACGGAGACGTCTTTTTGTAAGCCTAGACATATCTTTGCGCATGTAATAAGCAATCGAAAATAAAATTAGAACATATACAGAGATAGAGTGCATGCGTGTTATCTCTTGGATTTTTAGATCCAGGCGGGGTACATCTCTATCTCCAGCATGAGGACCTACTGCAGTAACAATTGTACCTAAGGCAATGACAAGAGCAGCCCACAGGATGTGAAATTTTGAATAGCGATTTAATCCTGCGCTAACTTGAGTTTTTACCGCAGCCCTTTTGCGTCGTGAATGAAGAGAAGTGGCTCCAGCAATCAAAATTATCGATAGTAGGAAATGGGCGGCAACTGTGAGTGGATTGAGATTAGTCAATACTGTGATTCCGCCTAGAACTCCTTGACCAAATATTCCTAAAAACTGCCCAGCTGAAAGTATGCGCAGATCTTTTCTCCCTGAACGCACCACTGCGATCAAAGTAGCTAATGCAAAGAGAACGAGAACAAAAGTAAGTAGTCGATTACCAAATTCAATCCATGAATGAAATACGCCTTCAACTTGATTCTCAACCGGAAAATAGGAACCCGGTGTGCACTCAGGCCAGGTTGGGCAGCCAAGGCCTGAGCCTGTTAGTCGGACAGCGCCTCCGGTTACAACGATCGCAGCCTGGGAGATCAGCAGGGCCAGGGAAAGAGGAGAAAGTGCCCGAGCCGCGCGCATGGATGCCATGGCTCAACCCTATGGCTACCGGGCGCTCAGGCGGGCCGAGTGGCCGAAGGTGTCGAATTACGACACAATAGTGTTGTGAAAATGAGTGGCCAAACAAGCCCAGTTCCAGGTGATGATCTTCGCACCCGGGACCTGGTCGCGCGCTCCATTTTAGAAAATGGCCCATCAACGGCTGCAGTTCTTGGACAGCGTTTAGGTCTAACTCCAGCTGGTATTCGTCGCCACCTTGATCTACTTGTTGCAGACGGTGTTCTGCAGGCACGCGAACCGCACTCTGCGATTAATCGTGGCAGAGGTCGACCTTCAAAAGTATTTGTTATGAGCGATAAAGGCCGTGAACAGTTTGAACATTCCTATGATGATTTAGCGGTAGCGGCTTTGAAATTTATGTCGGCGCAATCTGGCGCACACTTGGTTTCAGGTTTTGCGCAATTGCGCGCTGACGATATCGAAAGAAAAGCAATGCTTGCTCTGGAAAAGAAAAGTAATAAGAGCGAAGCCCTTGCCCAATTTCTAACTGAACAGGGCTATGCCGCCAGTATTGCTAAAAAGCCAATGGGTGAAGAGCTCTGTCAACATCACTGTCCCATTGCACACGTTGCTTCAGAATTTCCTCAACTATGTGAGGCTGAGACTGAAGCACTCTCACGTATTTTAGGCACTCACGTTCAACGTCTTGCAACAATTGCCCACGGTGATGGAGTGTGCACAACTTTTATACCCACAACAACAACAGCAACGAAGCGAAAGGTACGCGCATGACTATTGCACATCCAGAACTAGAAGGTATCGGCAACTATGAATACGGTTGGTCCGATAAAAGCGATGTAGGCACTAATGCTAAGCGCGGCCTGAGTGAGGATGTCGTGCGCGACATCTCCTCTAAGAAATCCGAGCCTCAGTGGATGCTAGACCTTCGCTTAAAGGGCCTTGCTTTATTTGAGAAAAAGCCAATGCCAAACTGGGGTTCAGATCTCTCTGGAATTTTCTTCGACACGATCAAATACTTTGTGCGCTCCACCGAAAAGCAGGCTGCAACGTGGGATGACCTGCCAGATGAAATTAAGAACACATACGATCGTCTAGGTATCCCTGAAGCTGAAAAACAGCGCTTAGTTTCTGGTGTTGCGGCTCAATACGAATCAGAGGTCGTCTATCACTCAATCCGTGAGGATCTAGAGAAGCAAGGCGTAATTTTCCTTGATACAGATAGCGCGCTCAAGCAGCATCCAGAGCTATTTAAAGAGTACTTCGGCACAGTTATCCCAGTGGGAGATAACAAGTTCGCAGCTCTTAATACATCTGTGTGGTCTGGTGGTTCATTTATCTATGTTCCAAAGGGCGTTCACGTAGATATTCCTTTGCAGGCATATTTCCGCATTAACACTGAGAACATGGGCCAGTTTGAGCGCACATTGATCATCGCTGATGAGGATTCATACATTCACTATGTAGAGGGCTGTACTGCTCCTATTTACAAGTCAGATTCACTTCACTCAGCTGTAGTCGAGATCATTGTGAAAAAGGGTGCGCGCGTACGTTACACAACAATTCAAAACTGGTCGAATAACGTTTACAACTTGGTTACCAAGCGCGCAACATGTGCTGAGGGTGCAACTATGGAATGGGTTGATGGAAACATCGGCTCTAAGGTCACCATGAAGTACCCAGCAATCTTTTTGATGGGTCCACATGCAAAGGGTGAGACTTTATCTCTTGCTTTTGCCGGAGAAGGTCAACACCAAGATTCTGGTGCAAAGATGGTTCACGCTGCGCCATACACATCATCATCTGTTATCTCTAAATCTGTTGCAAGAAATGGTGGACGTACTTCATATCGTGGACTTGTTCAAGTTCAAGAGGGTGCACATCACTCTAAGAGCACTGTGAAGTGCGACGCCCTTCTAGTTGACACAATCTCTCGATCTGACACATATCCATATGTTGATATCCGTGAAGATGATGTCTCAATGGGCCATGAAGCAACTGTTTCAAAAATCTCTGATGATCAGCTCTTCTATTTGATGTCTCGCGGCTTAACCGAAGATGAAGCTATGGCCATGATTGTCCGTGGATTCATTGAGCCAATTGCACGTGAGCTACCTATGGAATATGCCCTTGAGCTCAATCGCCTCATTGAACTTCAAATGGAAGGCGCCGTTGGTTAATGTCTGTTTTAGCAACTAATTACTTAACCCCAACGGGGCGCGAAGAGGCTTGGCGATTTACACCGCTAAAGCGCTTGCGCGGTTTACATGATGGTTCGGCTGTCGTTACAGAGCGTAACTCCCTTGTAACCAAAGCGGGATTACCTAAGGGTGCCAGCTTTACTCGCGAATCTTTGGCACCTCTTGCTGTGAGCGATGATGTCATCATTGAGCGCATCCGCGGAGAAGTCTCTGATGTTGCACATCTTTCTATTGATGCGAATGCTGAAATTAAAGAGCCAATTTTTTTGACTCGCTCAGCAGGCGCCCTTGATTCAGCTGAACTTTCAAGAGTGCGTATTTCACTAGGCACTCATGCTGTCGCAACAATAATCGTTGAAAACATTGGCGATACATTGCTTGCAGAAGATCTAGAGATTTCATTGGCTCCTGGCTCATCGCTGACTTTCGTCTCACTACAAGAGTTTGATTCAAAGAGTGTCTACACAGCCCGTCACCATGCTGTGGTTGATAAAGATGCAACATTCAAATCAATCACAGTAACCGTTGGGGGAGATGTCGTACGTATCCTTCCAACTGTAGAATTCACTGCACCTGGTGCATCAGCAGAACTTCTTGGTGTGTATTTCGCAACGACTGGGCAGTTCTTTGAGCATCGTATGCACGTTGATCACGCTGTACCAAACGCAAAATCACGAGTGAACTTCAAAGGCGCACTTGCTGGAAAAGATGCTCACACAGTGTGGATTGGTGATGTTTTGATCCGCGCAGTTGCTGAGGGTACTGACACCTATGAGCTCAATAGAAATCTTTTGCTGACAGATGGAGCACGCGCTGATTCTGTTCCAAACCTAGAGATTGAAACTGGTGAAATCGTTGGTGCCGGACACGCAAGTACCACCGGCCGCTTTGATGATGAGCAGTTGTTCTACTTGATGTCACGAGGAATCACGCTAGAAAACGCCCGCCGCCTAGTTGTTCGTGGTTTCTTTAATGAGATCATCACCGAAATCGGAGATGAAGAAGTACAAGAGCGCCTTATGGAGCGCATTGATGGCGAACTTGAAAGAGCTGGTGCGTAAATGGCCGACATGATGTTGGATCAATTAGAGGTCGGCAAGCCGGTCAAGATTGAAAAAGATGGCAAAACCATCTGCGTTGCCAGAGTTGGCGATGAGGTATTTGCTATTGATGATACGTGCTCTCACTCTGAGGCATCTTTATCAGAGGGTGAAATAACAGATTTCAAAATTGAATGCTGGCTACATGGTGCTGAGTTTGATTTACGTACCGGTGTGGCCTTGACTTTACCGGCAAATATAAGCCTTCAAACATATGCAGTGAAGATCGACGGAAATTCCGTCACGGTTGAAATTTAGTACACGAGTAGAAGAGAGAAAATAATGAGCGTTCTAGAAATTCGCGGACTACACGTATCAGTTAATACTGAAAATGGTAGTGTTGAAATTCTTAAGGGTGTTGACCTAACTATTAAGTCTGGTGAAACACATGCAATCATGGGCCCTAACGGATCTGGTAAATCAACTCTTGCTTACTCAATTGCAGGCCACCCTAAGTACACAATCACAGATGGTTCTGTAACACTGGACGGCGCAGATGTTTTGGATATGACAGTTGATGAGCGCGCTAAGGCGGGCTTGTTCCTAGCGATGCAGTATCCAGTGGAAGTTCCAGGTGTTTCAGTCTCTAACTTCCTTCGCACAGCAGCAACAGCACTTCGTGGTGAAGCTCCAAAGCTTCGTACATGGGTTGCTGAAGTTAAGGGTGCAATGGAAGCGTTGAATATGGATCCAGCATTTGCTACTCGAAATGTTAATGAAGGATTTTCTGGCGGAGAAAAGAAGCGCCATGAAATCATGCAGCTTGAGCTCTTGAAGCCAAAGATGGCAATCCTTGACGAGACAGATTCAGGGTTAGATGTTGATGCTCTTCGTATCGTTTCTGAAGGTGTTAACCGCGCAAAGGCCAATAATGATTTAGGCGTTCTATTGATTACTCACTACACACGTATCTTGAAGTACATCAAGCCTGACTTTGTTCATGTTTTTGCTAACGGCAAAATCGTTGAAGAGGGTGGACCAGATCTAGCAGACAAGCTAGAGGCCAATGGCTACGCAGATTACGTGAGCAAGTAAGGATCTAATGAGTTTTTCTGTTGCCGATGTACGTAAAGATTTCCCAATCTTTGAACGTACTATTCGCGATGGAAAAAGGCTTGTCTACTTAGATAGCGGTGCTACTTCCCAAAAACCGTGGGTGGTAATTAACGCTGAAAGTGAGTTCTACTCAAAGCACAATGCTGCTGTTCACCGCGGGGCGCACCAACTAGCTGAAGAGGCGACAGATGCCTACGAAGGAGCTCGAGCTATTGTTGCCGAGTTTTTAGGTGCAAAAGATAATGAGATTATCTTTACCAAAAACGCCACGGAGTCACTCAATCTAGTTGCATATGCAATGGGTAATGCCGAGGCAGGAAATCGCTTTGCATTAACTGCATCTGATTCCATCGTTGTCTCTGAGATGGAGCACCACGCAAACCTGATTCCTTGGCAGCAGTTAGCCAAGCGCACCGGGGCTCAGCTCAAGTGGTTTAAAGTCAATCAAGATTCAAGGTTAGATCTCTCAAACATTGATCAGATCATTACGGCGAATACAAAAGTCGTTGCGATTACACACCAATCAAATGTTTTAGGAACTATTATTCCATTAGAAGCAATTGTTAAGCGTGCACATAAGGTTGGTGCAGTAGTGGTACTTGATGCCTGTCAATCAGTTCCCCATATGAGTGTGAACGTTGCCGAACTAGACGTGGACTTTTTAGCCTTTTCAGGTCATAAAGCAGTAGGCCCAACGGGGGTTGGAGTTCTCTGGGGCAAATCTGAATTACTCAGAGAGTTGCCGCCGTTTTTAACAGGTGGCTCAATGGTGACAGCTGTGACAATGGAGAGCGCTACATGGACACAAGCACCACAAAAGTTTGAAGCAGGTGTTCCGAACATGGCCCAAGCTGTTGGGTTGGGTGCTGCGCTGAAATACCTTTCCAACATTGGTATGGATGCAATTGCCCAGCATGAGCGATCTTTAACGGGATATGCGCTCGAAAAACTTCTACAAATTCCTGGCCTTCGATTAGTTGGCCCACAAGATAATGTTGAACGTGGGGCGGCTCTCTCTTTCACTATAAACGATATTCATCCGCACGATGTTGGTCAGTATGTAGATAGCCAGGGGATTGCAGTTCGCACAGGTCATCATTGTGCTTGGCCATTAGCCAAAGTTATGAATGTTCCAGCGACAACACGTGCTTCGTTCTATCTCTACAACGACGAGCGTGACGTTGACGCGTTAGTCGATTCCTTGTTGGGAGCACAGAAGTACTTTGGTAAATTCTGATGGAGCTGGACTCTTTATATCAAGAAGTGATTCTGGATCACTACAAGCATCCACAACACAAAGGTCTGCGCAGCGATTATTCAGCCCAAGTTCATCACGTTAATCCCAGTTGTGGAGATGAAATCACTCTCAACTTGACGGTCTCAGATGGTTTGGTTTCAGGGATTTCATGGGATGGCCAGGGCTGTTCAATTTCACAGGCCAGCGTTTCAATGCTGAGCGAATTGTTAACAGGCAAGACATTTTCACAGGCAGAGGTAGTTGTGAACGCTTTCTCAGAACTCATGGCTAGTAAGGGAACTGCAACAGGAGACCCAGAAGTCCTTGAGGATGCAGTGGTATTTGCTGGAGTTTCAAAGTTTCCAGGTCGTGTAAAGTGTGCACTGCTTGGTTGGATGGCCTTTAAAGATGCAGCGATTCAGTCACAGGGAGAGAGCAAATGACAACGAGTGTTGAAGATGTAACAGAGGCAATGAAGGATGTTGTCGACCCAGAATTGGGAATTAACGTTGTTGACTTAGGTTTAATTTATGACGTTATGGTTGATGAAGCCAATATTGCAATATTGAATATGACACTTACTTCAGCTGCATGTCCACTACAAGATGTTATTGAGGATCAGACCCGTTCAGCGTTAGCGGGTATGACTACTGATGTGAAGATTAACTGGGTTTGGATGCCACCCTGGGGTCCAGACAAGATTTCTGATGACGGAAGAGATCAGCTTCGCGCTCTCGGTTTTACTGTCTGAGGTATAACTCAATAAGGTAGTCACATGTCAATGCATGCGGCTTGGATGACCCACAGGTCTATGACCGCAGATCCATCAGTCAAGCAGCAAAAACTCAAGGCCGGAACGGTAAAGCGAATCTTTACTTTCGCAAAACCATATCGCCTTAGTATTTGGATCTTTCTCTTCACTGTAGTTATCGATGCCGCGTTAATTGTTGCCACACCTTTACTTTTGCGCCAACTCATCGATGAAGGCGTGATTCCTAAAGATAGTGAATTAGTTACTCGGCTAGCTATCTATGTTGGATTACTTGCTGTTGCTGATGCGGCGATGAGCATGCTGGGACGTTATTTCTCTTCGCGAATCGGTGAAGGTCTTATCTATGATCTTCGCTCTTTAGTGTTCGGACATGTGCAAAAACAATCAATAGCTTTCTTCACTCGCACACAAACTGGTGCCCTTATTTCTAGAATCAATTCCGATGTCATGGGAGCTCAACAAGCCTTTACTGCCACATTGTCAGGCCTTGTTAGCAATGTTGTGAGCTTAGTTCTCGTGGGTGTGACCATGATGATTTTATCTTGGCAGATTACGATTTTTTCACTTCTCCTACTGCCAGCATTTCTCATCCCGACTAAATGGGTTGGCCGCAAACTTCAAGAGTTAACTCGTGATTCCTTTAATACCAATGCTGAGATGTCGAGCACGATGACTGAGCGCTTTAATGTTTCTGGCGCAATGCTCGTTTCACTCTATGGTGAGCCGGATAGAGAGCGCGAATACTTTCGATCCAGAGCGCGCAAGGTGGCCGATATTGGTATCAAGATGGCAATGCTCAATCGCCTATTCTTTATTGCACTCACAAGTGTTGCCGCTATTGCAACAGCTTTCGCCTACGGTATTGGTGGACATTTAGCTATTAACGGTGGAGTAACCGTTGGAACATTGCTAGCGATTACTGCCCTGCTAGCAAGACTTTATGGTCCGCTCACTGCATTATCAAATGTACGAATCGATGTTATGACATCACTTGTTTCATTTGAACGTGTTTTTGAAGTATTAGACCTAGAACCAATGGTTAAGAATCGTGAGAATGCGATTGAGTTGAAACCAACTCACCCAAAGATTGAGTTCAAGGATGTGAGTTTTTCATATCCTCGAGCTGAAGAGATCTCACTGGCATCCCTTGAATCTGCAGCTAAGCCTGAAACGATTCAAAGTGGGGAAGTACTTCGCGGCCTTTCATTTACTGCAGCACCGGGAACTTTAACTGCATTAGTTGGACCCTCAGGTGCCGGTAAGACAACTATTAGCGCTTTGTTACCACGACTCTATGACGTTACAGCAGGTGCAATTGAGATTGATGGTCATGACATACGTGATCTGACTCTTCAGTCTTTGCGTGGTGCAATTGGTGTTGTTATGCAGGATGCACACTTATTCCACGAGACTATTGCTGAAAACTTACGCTATGCGAAAAACGATGCAACAGAGGATGAAATGCGGGTTGCTTGTGAGTCAGCACAGATTTGGGAGTTGATTAAGTCTTTGCCTAATGGGCTAGACACGATGGTGGGAGAGCGAGGACACCGTCTATCTGGTGGAGAAAAGCAGCGCTTGGCTATTGCTCGCTTACTTCTGAAGTCTCCTTCGGTTGTCATTCTTGATGAGGCAACTGCGCATTTGGATTCAGAGAATGAGGCATTAGTTCAGGCTGCGTTGCAGAGCGCACTCAAGGGCCGCACCAGCATTGTTATTGCCCACCGATTGAGTACTGTGCGAGATGCTGATCAGATTCTCGTTCTTGAAAAAGGCCAAATAGTAGAGCGCGGAAAACACGATGAACTTGTTGCATTCGGTGGTCTATATGCAGATCTCTATAACCGCCAAGACTTAACGGGTGCGGCGAATTAATATCCGCCCATAAATTACTAGCCCAGCGAAGAAGAGCCACTGCAATGCATATGCCATATGAGGGCCATCGCTAAGTTCGGGGAGTTGGGCAGCAACTTTTGGTGTGAGTGAGCTTTGCGATCCACTTAAGAGATCAATGTAGTAATTCTCGGTATCAAGCTGAGATTGTGCATCGAGCTTTGAAATCAGGCCGCTTCCATCAGTTGGTAGTGCAAAAAATGATCCTCGAGGAAGTGAAGAATCTAATCGCAACCTACCTGTGATTGAAACAGGAGTTGTTGGTGGAGGCGTAATGGTTGGGGCAATTGTGGCTGCTGCTCCGGCCTTTACCCATCCACGATCCACCCAAAATTTTTCATTGTTGGGGGTTGTAAACAATGTGAGAACTTCAAAGCCGTAGAAACCTTCGCTGTAGCGATTTTTCAGAAGTATCTGCTTTGTTGAATCAAAGACGCCTTGCGTGGTGACGGTCTGCCATTCAGCAGCTAGAGGTGAATCTTTCACTGAGTCCAGAGATGTTGTTGGAAGCGATATATGCTTTTCAATAATCGCATTTCGTGCATGTCTATCAAACCCGCGATGATATTGCCACTGAGCTGCTATGAGACAGAGAACAATGAGGACTAGAGCGACTAAAGATTTAAAAAATGCAAGTGGTTCGCGAACTTTTGCCATGATTATTCGAGTGATAGAGGTTTCTCTTCGATAATCTGAGTCTTACGAGTAATTGTTTCCCGTCCAGCATTTGCGATTACGACTGCGAAATATGGTAATCCTGCCGCACCAGCCAAAGCAATCCAGCGATATGGACTTGGCAAGATGACAGTGAGAATAAAGCAAGCCGTTCTTATCATCATAGAAATGAAATACCTTTTTTGACGAGCGGCTTGATCTTGGGTCAGGGCTAAAGGTGCGTTGGTTATCTCGAATACTTTCTTCTTCTTAGCCATGTATTAAGAGTAGTGCTAGGCGCACGGATGCGCTTCTTTTGAATACCTAGCGGTAACCAGTAAGTTTTGGCTATGAGTTCAGTGGCCTTGGTAACAGGTGGAAATCGTGGTATCGGTTTGGCAGTGGCGCACTCACTTGCTGCCGCAGGCCATGATGTTGTTGTTACCTACCGCAGTGGAAAGGCACCAACAGGTTTTAAGTCCGTGATCATGGATGTGACTAGCACAGAGAGTGTTGATAAAGCGTTCGATGAGATTGAAGCCCAATGGGGAATCCCAGAGATTATTGTCGCAAATGCAGGAATTACTAAAGATGGTCTTGTTATGCGGATGAGCGATGAGGATTTTGAGTCTGTCATTGATGCGAACCTAACTGGAGCATTCCGTGTGGCACGCCGTGCAACAAAAGGTCTTTTGAAATTAAAGAAGGGTCGCTTGATATTTGTTGGCTCTGTTGTCGGTGCATTGGGCTCTGCAGGACAAGTGAACTATTCATCCTCTAAATCCGGCCTTGTTGGAATGGCCAGGTCTTTCGCACGCGAAATTGGAAGTCGCGGTATTACGGCAAATGTTGTTGCGCCAGGTTTTGTGGAGACAGATATGACATCAACTTTGGATGAAAAGCGCAGAAATGAAATTGCTGGGTCTATTCCTCTAGGTCGCTTTTGTTCTGCGCAAGAGATCGCAGATGTCGTCACCTTTATCGCTTCACCACAAGCCAGCTATATCACTGGGGCCTTGATTCCAGTAGATGGCGGATTAGGAATGGGTCACTGACATGGGATTACTTGATGGCAAGAAGATTCTCGTAACGGGAGTACTGACAGATAGTTCTATTGCTTTTCACATCGCCCGTCTTGCACAAGAACAAGGGGCACAAGTTGTTCTCTCTTCCTACGGTCGTGTTCTCTCTTTAACAACTCGTATTGCAGGACGCTTGCCACAACCCGCTCCAATTATTGAACTAGATGTTACAAATGAGGCAGATCTCGCTGCTCTTGAATCACGAGTCCGTGCGCATTTTCCAGATGGTCTCGATGGCGTTGTTCACTCCATTGGCTTTGCTCCAGAGGCAGCCCTTGGTGGCAATTTCCTCAACACTTCTTGGGAAGATGTTTCAACAGCAATGCATGTTTCTGCTTATTCTTTGAAGTCTTTGACGATGGCTGCAAGGCCACTCTTTACTGGGGGTGGATCAGTTGTTGGCCTTGATTTTGATGCAACTGTTGCTTGGCCTAAATATGACTGGATGGGTGTTGCAAAAGCAGCGTTGGAATCAACATCGCGCTATTTAGCACGGGATTTAGGTGCTGAAAATATTCGAGTGAATTTAGTAGCAGCAGGTCCTATTCGCACCATGGCAGCAAAATCTATTCCAGGCTTTGATGAGTTTGAAAAAGTATGGAATGAACGAGCACCACTTGCATGGGATGTGACGGATCCAGTTCCAGCTGCACGGGCCGTTGTTGCCCTGCTTTCGGATTGGTTTCCAAAAACTACGGGCGAAATCATCCATGTTGATGGCGGCGTCCATGCCATGGGTGCTTAAGCCTGAAATAGGGGCCAATTTCATCTTTTAGCCTCCAGCAGGTAATCTTTGCCCCAGACCAGTGGCCTAATAATCACTGCAAGAGGAGTTACCGCTCCCACCTTCTTCGCCACTAGTGCGAGCTGGTTTGTCGGATGAGAGATTTACTTCTCTTTCCTTGCGGTTTTCTCATGCAGCGCTGTTAGACCAAAGCGTTCAACGAAGCCGAAGGAGCACAAATCACAACTGACCCGCGCATTAATGATCGAATTCGCACACCCGAAATTCGTCTTATCGGTTACACCGGTGAGCAAGTTGGAGTCGTCGATATCGATACAGCGTTAAAGATGGCAGATGAAGTTGGTCTCGACTTAGTCGAAATCGCACCAGAAGCCAATCCACCCGTTTGCAAGATCATGGACTTCGGAAAATATAAGTACGAAGTAGCACAGAAGGCACGGGAAGCGCGACAGAACCAGACCCACATTGTGGTGAAGGAAGTGCGGTTAACACCAAAGATCGAAACTCATGATTATGAAACCAAACGTAATCAAGTTGAGAAATTTCTCAAGGGTGGCGACAAGGTGAAGGTGACGATGAAGTTCCGCGGCCGCGAACAAACGCGACCTGAGATGGGCTACAAGCTATTGCAGCGTCTTGCAGAAGATGTCGCAGAGTTTGCCTTTGTTGAGTTCGCCCCTAAACAAGAGGGACGAAATATGACAATGGTGTTAGGCCCAACAAAGAAGAAGACAGAAGCAGTAGCTGAAGCAAAAGCAGCGCGTAAGGCAAAAGCCGATGCCGCAGCAGAGACAACGGATGGAGCGTAAGAAATGCCAAAGATGAAAACACATAGTGGTGCGAAGAAGACTTTCCGCATCACAGGTACTGGAAAGGTTATGCACGAGCGTGCTGGAAAGCGCCACTTACTCGAGCACAAATCTTCACGAGTCACCCGCCGTCTCTCAACTGAGAAGTCAGCAAAGCCAACCGTCACAATGACAGCCAAGCGCATGCTTGGCTTGAAGTAAGGAACGTGTGAATTAAATGAGAGTAAAACGCGGAGTTCACGCTGCTAAGAAGCGTCGCACAACTTTAGAACGTGCCAGTGGTTATCGCGGACAACGTTCCCGTCTTTTCACAAAGGCCAAGGAGCAAGTTACGCACTCAATGGTTTATGCATTCAATGACCGTAAAGACAAGAAGGGCGATTTCCGTCGCCTATGGATTCAGCGTATCAACGCTGGATGCCGCGAACATGGTCTTACATATAACCGTTTCATCCAAGGCCTTAAGGCTGCTGGAGTGGAAGTAGATCGTCGTGTTCTTTCAGATCTTGCGACAAATGACCCAGCTACATTCAAGACACTTGTTGATGTTGCTCGCAAGAGCCTTGTATCTGCGTAATAGATCCCAATGATTGAGAGCCTTAACTCGCCACATATAGCGCGAGTTAAGGCTCTTATTGGTTCTAGGGGTACAAAAGAGCGTAAATCGTCAGGACATTTCGTTGCAGAAGGTTTGCAATGTGCTCGTGAGGCAATAGTTGCAACTACTGGTCCACGTATTGAAACTTTGTATGTGACACCAAGTGGGCGAGCAAAATTAGAGCAGATATCTGATTTATCAGCGTTTAATGTTGTTGAAGTTAGCGATGAGGTCATGAAGGCGATGTCAGAGACAATTACACCGCAAGGAATTCTGGCGGTGTGTTCTATCCCTTCTAGTTCCCTAGATTCAATTGCTCTCAACGGAACCCGTAAATTTGTCTATCTTTCAGAGATTCAAGATCCGGGTAATGCGGGAACGATTATCCGCTCAGCCGATGCCTTTGGGATAGATGCCGTTATTACATCACCTGGAAGCGTGGATCTATATTCACCAAAAGTTGTGCGTAGTACCGCTGGTTCACTCTGGCACACACCCGTGTTTGCAAACATAGAGTTAGCAACAGTTCTGGCTCTTGATGTTCAAGCTTTCACTTTGGCTGCAGAAGGTCAAAAATCATTGAAGGACCTGAAGATCACTAAAGATTGTGTCGCAATTTTTGGCAATGAGGCCAGGGGATTATCAACTGCCCAAGGCGTATCTTCTATTGAGCAAGTCAAAATATCGATGCCTGGTAATGCCGAAAGCCTGAATCTCTCAGCGGCGGCAACCATTGTTATGTATCACCTAGCAAATATCCCATCTTCCTAAACTCTCACAGGATAGAGTTGGCTCTATGCGCCAAGAAGATGTCTCACAATGGGTCAAAGATGCCCAAGTAGCCTTTGGCGCCGCCACAGATTTAGATTCTCTTAAGGCTGCTCGTTTAGCCCATGCTGGGGATAAGGCACCGATTTCACTTGCCTCCAGAACTCTTGGTTCTCTAACACCGGATGAAAAAGCTAGTTTTGGAAAAATCATTGGAGATGGCAAAGCTGCCATTGCACAGGCCTTATCTCAAGCAACAGAGAAGCTAGAGGCAGAGCGCGATAAGAAAGTTTTGCTAGAAGAAGTTGTTGATATTACTTTGCCCGTTAATCGCAGACACCGCGGTGGTCTACATCCGATTTCGATCATCAAAAATGAAGTTTCTGACTTTTTCATTGAGCAGGGTTATGCAGTGGCTGAAGGCCCAGAGCTTGAATCAGGTTGGTTGAACTTTGATGCACTCAATATCCCTGCAGATCATCCAGCTCGCACAATGCAGGACACATTCTTTGTTGAGCCTGTTGAATCAGGAATGGTGCTTCGTACTCACACATCACCTGTGCAGATCCGCACGATGCTGACTCAAACACCACCAATTTATGTCATCTGTCCTGGCCGAACATTTAGAGCAGATGAATTAGATGCAACGCATAGCCCAGTTTTTCACCAGGTAGAAGGCCTAGTTGTTAATAAAGGCATAACGATGGCCCACCTTAAAGGAACGCTGGATAACTTTGCCCGTCATATGTTTGGTCCAGATGTGACAACTCGTCTTCGCCCTTCATTTTTCCCATTCACTGAGCCAAGTGCTGAAGTCGACATATTTTTTAACAATCGCTGGATTGAATGGGGCGGTTGTGGAATGGTCAATCCAAAGGTTCTACAAAGCTGCGGGATAGATACTGATGTTTATAGCGGCTTTGCTTTTGGAATGGGATTAGAGCGAACCTTGATGGTGCGACATGGCATAACCGACATGCATGACATTGTTGAGGGAGATCTGCGCTTCACGCGCCAGTTCGGGGTGGGACTCTAATGCGCGCACCGTTATCGTGGATTAGAGAGTTTGTGGACATCCCTGCAAAAGTAAGTGCAGATGAGATCTCTGATGGCCTCATTCGTGTTGGCTTTGAAGTTGAAGAAATCATCTACCAGGGCGCTGATTTAACTGGTCCACTTAAGTTTGCCAAGGTGCTTTCAATTGAAGAGTTAACTGAACATAAGAAGCCAATCCGCTATGTGGGCATTGATTGTGGCGAAAAACAAACACGCTATGTCATTTGTGGTGCCACCAATTTTGCAGTGGGAGACATGATTATTGCAGCTCTTCCAGGAGCCGTGTTGCCAGGCGATTTCGCAATCAGTGCCCGTGAGACTTATGGCAAAACTTCCAATGGAATGATCTGCTCTGCTCGCGAACTAGGCATTAGTGATGAGCATGCTGGCATCATGGTTTTCTCTGAGGCCGATGTGAAAATTGGTGCCGATGTAATCGAAGGCTTGCAGATTAACGATGTGGTCTTTGATGTGGCAGTTAATCCAGATCGCGGTTATGCCTTGAGTATTCGAGGAATAGCGCGCGAGGTCGCGGGCTCACTCGGACTTAAATTCACAGATCCAGTCGATGCGCTGCGTTCGCTAAAATTCTCAGAAACCGGCAAAGGCGTGAGTGCAAAGATTGAGGATAAATCTTCAGCCTCAGTTTTCTATCTTCGAACAATGTCTAATTTTGATCCAAAGGCCACAACGCCCCTATGGATGCGCAGACGTATTGAAAAGATGGGTATGCGCTCAATTTCACTCGTTGTAGATGTTACGAACTACGTCATGTTAGAACTTGGTCAACCATTACACGCCTTTGATAAATCAAAAATCAAGGGTGGGCTCACTGTTAAACGCGCAGGCAAGGCACAGAAATTTCTTACCTTAGATGGACAAGAGCGCACATTGGATCCAGATGATTTGATGGTCTGTGATGATGATCAACCGTTGGCATTGGCTGGAACTATGGGTGGTCTTTCATCTGAAATCACGCAAACAACCACAGAAATTGCTTTGGAAGCTGTTCGATTTGATCCAGTATGTATTGCAAAGAATTCGCGCAGGCACAAACTCTCATCAGAGGCATCAAGGCGTTTAGAGCGAAGTGTTGATCCATCTTTGGCGCAGTTCGCATCTGCCAGATTCGTTCAGCTTCTCACCGAACACAGTTCTGCCGTGCATGTGGCAACTGTTGTGGCGGGCGAGCCGATTTACCCAGCTGTTGTGAAAATTGATCCCACATACATATCTAAGATTCTGGGCTTTGAGGTTTCAAGTGCTGATGCAGCGCGCACCCTTCGCCTTATTGGTTGTGATGTGGATGAGAAGAGCTGGACCGTTGATCCACCATCATGGCGTGCGGATTTAGTTGGCGTTTCAGATTTCGCTGAAGAAGTAGCGCGCATGATCGGTTACGACAAGATTCCATCCATCTTGCCACCACGTCCTTTGCACGCATCGCTAACCCCAACTCAAAAGCGTCGCAGAGCCGTTGCGACAATGCTTGCAAGTCGAGGTTTAGCTGAAGTTCAGACTTTCCCATTCACAAACCAAGAGACAATTGATGCAATGGGCTTTGTTGGCGAACGTGCATCTACTTATGCGATAGCTAATCCAATGTCTGAAGAGTTTCCATTGATGCGAGTACATCTAGTTCCGGGGTTGATTGAGGTTGCACAGCGAAATATCAGCCGTGGGGCAAAAGATTTTGCAATCTTTGAAATGGGATCCATTTTCCGAAGTGCTCAGAAATTAGTACCTGCAATTTCACCTGACTTGTCCAAGCGACCAAGCCAAAAGGTTATTGAAGAGATTTTTGCTTCCGTTCCACCGCAGGCTTACCACGTGGCTGGTTTGCTCGTAGGCAAAGTAGAGAATGAGAATTGGCAAGGAAAAGCTCGTGCATACACCTGGCACGATGCAATTGAATATGCCCAAGACATTCTTGCGTTGTGTAATCTTGAGTGGAGTATCAAGCGCTCTGATTTTGCGCCGTGGCATCCAGGACGATGCGCAGAATTAATTGTTGATGGCAAAGCGGTGGCACACGCCGGAGAGCTTCACCCACGAATTATTGCCAAATACGGATTACCTGAGCGAAGTGTGGCATTTGCAGTTGGACTAAGCGCTCTTCCAGATTCACCTCTCGTGCGTCCTACTCGTGTGGGAACAATGCCTGCAGCGTTGCAAGATGTGGCGTTAATTGTTGATGAGAAGGTAACGGCAGCTGAAGTTCAATCAGCGTTAACCGAGGGAGCTGGAGATTTACTTGAATCCATCTCTCTCTTTGATCGATACGACAAGATCGGTGACGGCAAGATTTCCCTAGCTTTCACTCTGGTCTTTAGAGCACCTGATCGCACGCTAACTGGCGATGAGGTCTCAGCCATGCGCGAGGCAGCTACAGCTGTGGCGGCCAAGAAGTGCGGAGCAGTAGTTCGCACCGCATAAATATGCAGGTATTTGCATAAATATCAACTAGCAGATATCCTAGGGCCATGAAAACAGCGGTCATCGGTGGAAGCGGCTATGCCGGGGGAGAACTCCTTCGTTTACTAGCAGTTCATCCCCATTTCCAAGTCACGGCTATTAGCGCTCATTCGAATGCAGGCGAGCTAGTCACATCCGTTCACCCACACCTAACAACTCACAACAGTGAGAAGTTTTTGGCTGTTTCAGAGATTGATTTTTCAGATATCGAACTGGTTTTTATTGCCTTGCCTCATGGAGAATCAGCATCACTGATTGCAAAGATTCCAGTTACAGCAAAGATCGTGGATTTAGGTGCGGATTACAGATTAGAAAATGCCTCTGCGTGGGAAAAATACTATGGAGGAGCCCATGCCGGAGTTTGGGTATATGGCCTACCTGAACTGAGCGCGGGACAACGTCAAGCCATAGCGAAGGAGAGCAAAGTCGCCAATCCCGGTTGCTATGCAACGGCAATTACTTTAGGTATTGCACCTGCTGTTAAGCATGTTGATGTCAGCGACGTAGTTGTCGTTGCGGCATCTGGAACAACTGGGGCGGGTAGAAGCGCCAAGATTAATTTGATTGCAAGTGAAGTGATGGGCTCTCTCACCTCATATAAGTTTGGCGGAGTACACCAACACACACCAGAGATAGAGCAGGCTGTGTCTTCTGTTGCGCAAAAGCCAGTAAAGATCTCTTTCACGCCAATTCTTGCCCCGATGCCTCGTGGCATCCTGGCAACCATTACCGCCAAATTGAACAACCCCATGAGTTCAAAAGAGGCTCATGAGGTTTTTGCAAAGCACTATGCAGGAGAGTATTTCGTAGATGTGTTGCCTATTGGTCAGATGCCTAAGACAGGCTCAGTTACAGGTTCCAACAAAGTTCAAATTCAGGTAGCTGTTGATGAGCACACAAGCCGTTTAGTTATCAGTGTTGCTCTGGATAATTTAGGAAAAGGCGCAGCTAGCCAAGCAATTCAAAACGCTAACATCATTACTGGTTTTCATGAAGGTTCTGGTCTATCTACTGATGGCCTAGGCGCATGAAACTACCTGAAGGCTTTGTTGGAGCTGCTTGTGCTGCTGGTTTAAAGAGCACGGGGGCACTTGATTTAACCTTGATTGAAAACACAGGACCTTCCTTTTTCGGCACAGCGGTTTTTACATCAAACAAAGTTGTCGCAGCACCGGTCATTTGGAGCAAGCAAGTAGTTAAAGGCCAGATTGTTAGAGCAGTTGTGCTCAACTCTGGAGGGGCCAATGCCTGCACTGGACCTCAAGGATTTGCTGACACTCATGCAACTGCCGAGTTAGTAGGGCAATTACTAGACGTTTCATCGGGTGAAGTGGTTGTTTGTTCAACTGGACTCATAGGTGAATTACTACCTATGACAAAAATTGAAAATGGAATTAGATCAATTGCATCAGAGCTCAAATCTGAATCACTGCAGGAGTGCGCACAAGCCATCATGACAACTGATTCTGTACCAAAGGTTGCACAAACCAGCCTAGGCAATGTCCAAGTGGCCGGTATTGCCAAGGGTGCTGGAATGTTGGCTCCAGCCCTAGCGACCATGCTTTCGGTTGTCATGACAGATGGGCTTGTCAGTTCAAATGCTGCCAAGATATTTGCACAAGTAGCGGATCGAACTTATAACCGTATTGATTCAGATGGTTGTACATCAACCAATGACACAGTGCTCTTTATGGCATCAGGTGCATCAGGACAAACTCTCTCTGATTTAGAGTTAGAAGATCTGTTGATGAAAGTCTGTGGTTCACTTGCGGCGCAACTCATTGAAGATGCAGAAGGCTCTACCAAGTCAGTTGCGATTACGGTCAACAATGCAGTGAGTGAGACAGATGCTGTTGAAGTAGGCAGAGCGTGTGCTCGAAACAACTTACTCAAGGCAGCAATTTTTGGTGGAGATCCAAACTGGGGCAGAGTGCTAGCTGCCGTTGGTACAGCAGATGCGAATATGGATCCCTTAACAATAGATGTCGCTCTCAATGGTGTTCAAGTGTGCACAAACAGCGCACCGGATTCTGATAAGAGCAAAGTCGATTTTAGTAACCGTTTGGTAGAAATAGTCATAGATCTAAAGGTTGGCAATGCCAGTGCAACTGTGATGACTAATGATCTCTCACATGACTATGTGCATGAGAATTCGGCGTATTCAACATGATCGTCGTTAAATTCGGTGGCCATGCCATGAAGGATGAAAATGGTGCTTTTGCCCAGGCAATTGCAGCTGCTCAAGCAACAGGGGAATCCGTTGTTGTGGTTCACGGTGGCGGACCTCAAATTGATACGGCGTTGAAAGCTAAAGGAATTGAGAGTTCATTCATTGGTGGCTTTCGCTACACAACACCAGAGATTTTTGAAGTTGTTGAGACAGTTCTGGCTAATGAAGTCGGTCCTAAGGTTGCACAATCTCTTGTGAAAGGAGGAATTAAGGCGCAAGCCCTATCGGGTCGAACACTGCCCACTCTGATTGCGAGAAGGAAAACCACATTGGTAGATGGAAGTACTGCCGATCTTGGGCTCGTGGGTGATGTTGTCAGGGTCGATGTTTCGGCGCTAAAAGAATTAGTCAGTAAAGGCATTGTTCCAGTCGTTGCACCCATTAGTAGCGATGAAGGTGGTACTGGCGGATTAAATGTGAATGCGGATTTAGCTGCCGCAGCTATTGCTGGAGCACTAGATGCTTCTGCATTAATCGTTATGACTGATGTTGCTGGGATCTTTCGTAGTTGGCCAGATACTTCATCTTTAATTGAATCCATTTCATCAGAAGAGCTCAACGCCATAAAGGCAGGATTTGCTGAAGGTATGGCACCTAAAGTTCAAGCTGCACTGGATGCCGTCGCAGGTGGCGCTAAGGCCGTGAGAATTATTGATGGCACCGATCCACATAGTTTTGCAGATGCACTACTGAGTAAGGGTGGAACGCTGGTGATCGCATGAAAAACACAGATCTTATAAAGCAGTGGAAGAGCACAACGCAAAACAATTACGGTGTGCCATCCCTTGCTCTTGTGAAGGGCAAGGGCATAGTCGTTACTGATGCCGATGGTAAGCAGTATTTAGATTTCTTAGGTGGAATTGCCACTAGTATTTTGGGGCATGCACATCCAGCTATTGTGAAGGCTGTTAGCAAACAGATTGCACAGTTAAGTCATGTGAGCAATTTCTATGCACATCCCAACGCCCTAGCGTTAGCTGCAAAACTCATTGAAATGACGGGCGATAAGAGCGCACGCGTTTTCTTTTGCCAATCTGGTGCTGAAGCCAATGAGGCAGCGCTAAAGCTTTCTCGTCGCACAGGACGTAGTCGAATAATTGCTGCGCAAGGTGCCTTCCACGGTAGAACGATGGGCGCACTTTCATTGACCGGACAGCCGGCAAAGAGAGAACCATTCTTGCCGTTGGTCAAAGGTGTTAAGCATGTTGCCTTTGGTGATATCGAAGCGATGCGTCGTGCAATCTCAAGAAAGACTGCAATGGTGATCTTGGAGCCAATCATGGGTGAAGCCGGAGTGATAATTCCACCAGTTGATTACTTGTCACAGGTGAGAGCACTCTGCGATTCATATGGTGCTCTATTGGTTATTGATGCTGTGCAAACAGGTATGGGTCGCACAGGTGATTGGTTTGGGTATGAGTACTCAGGAATAAAGCCTGATGTGATTACTTTGGCTAAAGGATTAGGTGGCGGATTGCCATTAGGGGCGATGATTGCACTCGGGAAAGCGGCATCACTGTTTGAAGCAGGAGATCACGGCACAACATTTGGTGGCAACCCAGTAACTACCGCTGCAGGTCTTGCAGCCATTGCAGTCATTGAAAAAGAGAAGCTGATTGAAAAGAGTGTTCTGCATCATGAATATCTTTTGACAGAGTTAGCGATGGTTAAGGGTGTGAAGGAAGTGCGCGGAGCTGGTTTGCTGATTGGCATTGAGTTGGATTCACCTACTGCAAAAGAGTTTGCGGCCAAGATGGCTAAGGCTGGAGTTTTGGTCAATGCTGCCAATGAGTCAACGATTCGTATTGCACCTGCCCTCATTGTTACTCAGGCACAGCTAGTCAAGTTTGTCTCCATCTTTAGAAAGGTAATCAGTGATGGCAAGTAATGCAACCAATCTTTCTGCGCGAAGAGCCAAGGCCATCGCGCTGATTCAATCTGGAGTCATTCATTCGCAGTCTGATTTAGTCGTGGCACTCAAGAAAAGTGGATATCGAGTTACTCAGGCAACTGCTAGTAGAGATCTCGAAGAAATTGGCGCAGTTCGTGGTCGAGGTCGAGATGGTGAATCTGTCTACCAAATTAGAGAGTCCTCTGATGATGCTCTCTCTCGCATCAATCCTGTCCCATCAAAGTTAATTCTCTCAGTTGATCACAGCGCCAACTTGGCCGTGATTCACACACCACCAGGAGCGGCTCAGTTCGTTGCCAGTTCACTCGACCACGCCAATCTCACAGGTGTTATTGGCACGATTGCAGGTGACGACACGATTATCCTTGTGTCCAAGAAAGCATCAGGTGGAGCGCAATTAGCGAAAGAATTACTGGCTTACGCAGCAACTAAGAATGGGAGAAAGTAAATGGTGCTCTGGGGTGCACGCTTTAGTGGTGGCCCAACTGATGCTGTCTTTGCACTCTCTCGCAGTGCCCACTTTGATTGGCGTTTAGCTCCTTATGACATTCGCTCATCCCTGGCTCACTTATCTGTTTTGGAATCCAGCAAGTTAGTAGCAAAGCAAGACGCAGCAGCTATTCGCGGTGCTCTCAAAGAATTAGCAGTTGAGGTATCAAAGGGCTCATTTGTGGCGCAGGCTGACGATGAAGATGTTCATAGCGCTTTGGAGCGCGGGCTAACTGCCAAGCTGGGCGCTGTTGGGGGAGCACTTCGTGCTGGACGCTCTCGCAATGATCAAGTCACAACTGATCTTCGTCTCTTTGCTATTGATCACATGTTGGAAGTGGCTGCATTGATTACTTTGTTGAATACAGCAATTTTGAACAAGGCCAGTGAGTATGTCAACGACAGTGCTCCGGGTTTTACTCACATTCAACATGCACAGCCCGTTTCATTTGGCCATGAATTAGCTAAGCACGCACATGCATTTGGAAGAGATCTTGATCGCATTAACGACTGGCTTAAGCGCACATCAGTGAGCTCTCTTGGGGCAGGAGCACTTGCAGGTTCATCACTTCCATTAGATCCAGCACGCACTGCAAGGAGCTTGGTTTTGATTCTAGCTTTGCTAACAGCATTGATGCCGTCAGTGATCGTGATTATGTTGCCGAAGCGCTATTCATCTGCGCAACGATCGGTTTGCACTTATCTCGCATTGGTGAAGAGTGGACGCTATGGGCATCGACAGAGTTTGCGTGGGCCAAGGTGGCAGACGAGTACTCAACTGGTTCATCAATCATGCCCCAGAAGAAAAATCCAGACATGGCAGAACTAGCTAGAGGTAAGTCAGGTCGTTTGATTGGCAATCTTGTTTCAGTGATGACAATGCTTAAGGGATTGCCATTTGCATATAACCGCGATTTGCAAGAAGACAAAGAACCGCTCTTTGACAGTATCGATACTTTGCTCTTAACGCTGCCGGCAATTACCGGCATGGTTGCAACTACGAATTTTGATCGAGAAAAAATGGCAGCAGCAGCTCCAGCTGGTTTCTCTTTAGCAACTGAGATCGCCGATTACTTGGTTCGAAAGAATGTTCCCTTTGCATCTGCCCATGAATCTGCAGGAAAGTGTGTCGCGCTGTGTGAAAAGAGTTCTCGACAATTACATGAACTCAGCGATGATGAGTTCAAAGCAATTCATCCATCGCTAGATGGGGGAGTCAGAGACGTACTTAACGTTGCTGGGGCTTTGAATTCACGAACCACAGCAGGAGGAACTGCGCCGGCGTTAGTGGCCGAGCAAATTAAGAGCGCACTAAATGAAAATCAGGCGCAATCTAAGAAAATAGCCGCCAAAGCCAAGGCCTTTTCAGAGATGATGGGTGCATGAACCTTCTAGAAGATTTGCGCTGGCGCGGGCTTTTAGCCCAGTCCACCGATGAGGCCGCTCTGCTTGAATCGCTCAAGAAACCCATCACTTTGTATGTGGGCTTTGATCCAACTGCGCCATCACTACACGTTGGCAACCTAGTAGTTCTACTTGTTCTTCGTCGCTTTCAATTAGCTGGTCACACACCTATTGCCCTAGTGGGCGGTGCAACAGGATTAGTGGGAGATCCCAGCGGTAAGAATGAAGAGCGCACGCTCAACAGCACCGAAACCGTTGAAGGGTGGGTAAACCGGATCCGAACACAAGTTTCAGCGTTTCTAGATTTTGGTGAAGCCAAAAACAAGGCCATAGTTGTGAACAATCTTGATTGGACTTCACCATTGAGTGCAATTGAATTCTTGCGCGATATCGGAAAGCATTTTAGCGTCAACCAGATGCTCTCTAAGGAGTCAGTCTCTGCCAGATTAGAAGCAGGCGGAATTTCATATACAGAATTTTCTTACCAGGTCTTGCAGTCCTATGATTTCCTAGAACTCTTTCGCCGCAATAACTGCACATTGCAGTTAGGTGGTTCAGATCAGTGGGGCAACATTGTTGCTGGTTTAGATTTGATTCGCCGTGTTGAGCAGGGGAGTGGTCATGCACTCACCGTGCCACTTTTAACTAAAGCCGATGGAACTAAGTTTGGCAAAACAGCCAGTGGATCAGTCTGGCTAGATCCGTCCATGACTACTCCTTATGCTTTCTTCCAGTACTGGTTAAACACCGATGATAAAGATGTCATTAATTTTCTTAAGGTCTTTTCTTTCAAATCACATGATGAAATAACTGCGCTGGAAAAGGCACATCAGGAAAATCCTGGTGTGCGCGAGGCACATCGCGCCCTTGCCCGTGAATTAACTGCACTTGTGCACTCACAAGCAACAACTGATCGAGTAGAAGCAGCTGCAAAGGCACTTTTTGGTCAAGGAGATCTCACAGAACTTGATGAAGAAACGTTGGCTGGTGCATTAGCTGAACTACCTAGGACAACAGTGTCGAAAAATGATGCAATTCCAACCTGGGTAGATCTGCTGGCAGCAACAGGGGTTGTTGACTCGAAATCTGCTGCGCGGCGCATTGTTAAAGAGGGTGGCGCATATCTCAATAATGAAAAGATCTCCGGAGAAGATTTTGCACCTCAAAATCTGACTTTTTATGCGGTAAATATGCGGTTTTGCGAAAAGGCAAGCGAGATTTAGCCGCCGTAGAGCTGATCTAAAAGACGCCCCTTTAGGCCCAAAACGCTAGCGGGCCAAGGTTTTTTGGAGTGTCAGAAGTGGTCAAAAAGCTCCCAAAGACCCGATTTGACCCCCCTGGGCTAGGGGGTTATAGTTTGCCTCTTGCTGTGAAACGGACGATTGAGGCCGGACAGCATCGACTCCCCGATCTAGAGCTCATACGAGCACGGTTTGACCGTGCTCGCGTGTATGCACTAGGTTTGGCGGTCTGCCCTGAAAAAAAGGAGAGATCCTAGGATTCAGTGCGCATCCGTACCTTGAGAACTCAACAGCGTGCTAATAAGTCAATGCCAATATGTGGCTCTATTTGTCATGCTTTTAATAGCAAAAAACCAGTGTTTTACACTGCTTTGATAGATATCCACGGCAAATAAATACTTCAATGAGGTATGACCGTTAAAAGTTATACCCGTTGATTTCCTTTGGTAATAAGACAAAATAAACGTTAGTTTGTTTGTCTGTACGCCAGATAAAACTTTCTATGGAGAGTTTGATCCTGGCTCAGGACGAACGCTGGCGGCGTGCTTTACACATGCAAGTCGAGCGATGAGATCCCTTCGGGGAAGGATTAGCGGCGAACGGGTGAGGAACACGTGAGGAATCTGCCTTCAACACTGGGATAACTCCGGGAAACCGGGGCTAATACCGGATACGAGACCTGCAGGCATCTGCGGGTCTGGAAAGTTTTTCGGTTGAAGATGACCTCGCGGCCTATCAGCTTGTTGGTGAGGTAATGGCTCACCAAGGCGACGACGGGTAGCCGGCCTGAGAGGGCGACCGGCCACACTGGGACTGAGACACGGCCCAGACTCCTACGGGAGGCAGCAGTGGGGAATATTGGGCAATGGAGGGAACTCTGACCCAGCGACGCCGCGTGCGGGATGAAGGCCTTCGGGTTGTAAACCGCTTTCAGCAAGGAAGAAGCGAAAGTGACGGTACTTGCAGAAGAAGCACCGGCTAACTATGTGCCAGCAGCCGCGGTAATACATAGGGTGCAAGCGTTGTCCGGAATTATTGGGCGTAAAGAGCTCGTAGGTGGTTCGTCACGTCGGATGTGAAAATCTGGGGCTTAACCCCAGACCTGCATTCGATACGGGCGAGCTAGAGTGTGGTAGGGGAGACTGGAATTCCTGGTGTAGCGGTGGAATGCGCAGATATCAGGAGGAACACCAATGGCGAAGGCAGGTCTCTGGGCCATTACTGACACTGAGGAGCGAAAGCGTGGGGAGCGAACAGGATTAGATACCCTGGTAGTCCACGCCGTAAACGGTGGGCACTAGTTGTGGGAACCTTCCACGGTTTCTGCGACGCAGCTAACGCATTAAGTGCCCCGCCTGGGGAGTACGATCGCAAGATTAAAACTCAAAGGAATTGACGGGGCCCCGCACAAGCAGCGGAGCATGCGGCTTAATTCGACGCAACGCGAAGAACCTTACCAAGGCTTGACATATACAGGAATATGGCAGAAATTCCATAGCCGCAAGGTCTGTATACAGGTGGTGCATGGTTGTCGTCAGCTCGTGTCGTGAGATGTTGGGTTAAGTCCCGCAACGAGCGCAACCCTCGTTCTGTGTTGCCAGCATTTAGTTGGGGACTCACAGGAGACTGCCGGGGTTAACTCGGAGGAAGGTGGGGATGACGTCAAATCATCATGCCCCTTATGTCTTGGGCTGCACGCATGCTACAATGGCTGGTACAAACGGCTGCGATACCGCAAGGTGGAGCGAATCCGATAAAGCCAGTCTCAGTTCGGATTGGGGTCTGCAACTCGACCCCATGAAGTCGGAGTTGCTAGTAATCGTAGATCAGCAACGCTACGGTGAATACGTTCCCGGGGCTTGTACACACCGCCCGTCACGTCACGAAAGTCGGTAACACCCGAAGTCAGTGGCCCAACCGTAAGGGGGGAGCTGCCGAAGGTGGGATCGGTGATTGGGACGAAGTCGTAACAAGGTAGCCGTACCGGAAGGTGCGGCTGGATCACCTCCTTTCTAAGGAGCAATCACATGCGCTGGACAAAGGTTTCAGCACTAAGCAGGTGAGCTCATAAGTGGAGCATTGACTTAGGTTTTTATATTTTTCATCCATTAGTACAAGTCATCTTTATTGCTGACAGTGGAAACTTGGCTCTGTTTAAGAAATCAACTCGGCACGTTGTTGGGTCCTGAGGGGACGGCTGAAAAGGCCAAACCTCTGGACTTAATAAGGCGAAGAAACCAACTCTCTACCTTTTAATTAGGGTTAAGAGTAAGGTCTTCAAGGCTTTATTGAGTACCGCCCGTATTTTGAGAACTACACAGTGGACGCGAGCATCTTTGTGGTCAAATTATTAAGCGCACATGGCGGATGCCTTGGCATCAGAAGCCGATGAAGGACGTAGTAGGCTGCGATAAGCCTCGGGGAGCTGTCAAACGAGCTTTGATCCGAGGATTTCCGAATGGGGGAAACCCAGCCAGAGTAATGTCTGGTTATTTCTGCCTGAATATATAGGGCAGATAAAGGGAACGTGGGGAAGTGAAACATCTCAGTACCCACAGGAAGAGAAAACAACCGTGATTCCGTTAGTAGTGGCGAGCGAACGCGGAAGAGGCCAAACCAATACTGTGCCAAGCCGGCAGGCGTTGCAGTATCGGGGTTGAGGGACCAGTTAGAACTGACTGCCGTTAGTTCAAAGAGTAAAAAATTAATTGCGTAAGTGAATGGCGTGGGAAAGCCAGGCACAGAGGGTGAGACCCCCGTAGCTGAAACGTGATTAACTCTTTATTGGTATCCCAAGTAATACCGGACTCGAGGAATCCGGTATGAATCTGGCGGGACCACCCGCTAAGCCTAAATACTCTCTGATGACCGATAGCGGACTAGTACCGTGAGGGAAAGGTGAAAAGAACCCCGTAAGGGGAGTGAAATAGAATCTGAAACCGTGTGCGTACAAGCCGTTGGAGCGACGTAAGTTGTGACAGCGTGCCTTTTGAAGAATGAGTCTACGAGTTAGTGTCGTGTGGCAAGGTTAACCCGTCGAGGGGAAGCCGTAGCGAAAGCGAGTCTGAATAGGGCGTCAGAGTCGCACGATCTAGACCCGAAGCGAGGTGATCTACGCATGGTCAGGTTGAAGCGCGGGTAAGACCGCGTGGAGGACCGAACCCACTAATGTTGAAAAATTAGGGGATGAACTGTGTGTAGGGGTGAAAGGCCAATCAAACTTCGTGATAGCTGGTTCTCTCCGAAATGCATTTAGGTGCAGCGTCACGTGTTTCTTACCGGAGGTAGAGCTACTGGATGGTCGAGGGGGCCTACAAGCTTACCAACATCAGCCAAACTCCGAATGCCGGTAAGTGAGAGCGTGGCAGTGAGACTGTGGGGGATAAGCTTCATAGTCGAGAGGGAAACAACCCAGAATAGCAACTAAGGTCCCAAAGCCTGTGCTAAGTGGAAAAGGATGTGGAGTCGCATAGACAACCAGGATGTTGGCTTAGAAGCAGCCACCATTAAAAGAGTGCGTAATAGCTCACTGGTCAAGTGATTCCGCGCCGACAATGTAACGGGGCTCAAGCACAGCACCGAAGTTCTATCATTCACACATTATCCCGGTCGCAAGATCCAGGAGTGTGGATGGGTAGGAGAGCGTTGTGTAGCTGGTGAAGCGGCGGGGGAACCCAGCCGTGGAAGCTACACAAGTGAGAATGTAGACATGAGTAGCGAGAGAAGTGTGAGAAACATTTCCGCCGAAAGACCAAGGGTTCCTGGGCCAGGCTAATCCGCCCAGGGTAAGTCGGGACCTAAGGCGAGGCCGTCAGGCGTAGTCGATGGACAACTGGTTGATATTCCAGTACCCGCTTTAATTCGCCCATAACGAATCCACTAATGCTAAGAGTCTGAATCTCATTCGGCGTAAGCCGCGTGGGTGGATGGCTCGAACCGGTGTGGTAGTAGTTAAGCAATGGTGTGACACAGGAAGGCAGTCCAACCCGGGCGATGGTTGTCCCGGGGTAAGGTGGTAGGGAGTGATGTAGGTAAATCCGCATCACATATATCCTGAGAGCTGATGCCGAGCCGTAAGGCGAAGTGGATGATCCTATGCTGTCAAGAAAAGCATCTAGCGAGAATTATTGCGGCCCGTACCCGAAACCGACACAGGTGGTCAGGTAGAGAATACCAAGGCGATCGAGAGAATCATGGATAAGGAACTCGGCAAAATGCCCCCGTAACTTCGGGAGAAGGGGGGCCCTTCGACGTGTAGGAATTTACTTCCGAAGCGTTGGAAGGCCGCAGAGACCAGGCTCAAGCGACTGTTTACCAAAAACACAGGTCCGTGCGAAGTAGCAATACGATGTATACGGACTGACGCCTGCCCGGTGCTGGAAGGTTAAGGGGACTGGTTAGCCGCAAGGCGAAGCTGAGAACTTAAGCCCCAGTAAACGGCGGTGGTAACTATAACCATCCTAAGGTAGCGAAATTCCTTGTCGGGTAAGTTCCGACCTGCACGAATGGCGTAACGACTTGAGCGCTGTCTCATCCGTGAACTCGGCGAAATTGCATTACGAGTAAAGATGCTCGTTACGCGCAGAAAGACGGAAAGACCCCGGGACCTTTACTATATCTTGATATTGGTGTTCGGAACGGTTTGTGTAGCATAGGTGGGAGACTTTGAAGCGGGCACGCCAGTGTTTGTGGAGTCATCGTTGAAATACCACTCTGATCGTTTTGAACTTCTAACCTCGGTCCGTAATCCGGATCAGGGACAGTGTCTGGTGGGTAGTTTGACTGGGGCGGTCGCCTCCTAAAAAGTAACGGAGGCGCTCAAAGGTTCCCTCAACCTGGTTGGTAATCAGGTGTCGAGTGTAAGTGCACAAGGGAGCTTAACTGTGAGACAGACATGTCGAGCAGGTGCGAAAGCAGGAACTAGTGATCCGGCGGTGGCTTGTGGAAGCGCCGTCGCTCAACGGATAAAAGGTACCCCGGGGATAACAGGCTGATCTTGCCCAAGAGTCCATATCGACGGCAAGGTTTGGCACCTCGATGTCGGCTCGTCTCATCCTGGGGCTGGAGTAGGTCCCAAGGGTTGGGCTGTTCGCCCATTAAAGAGGCACGCGAGCTGGGTTCAGAACGTCGTGAGACAGTTCGGTCCCTATCTTCTGTGCGCGCAGGAAACTTGAGAAGGCCTAACCCTAGTACGAGAGGACCGGGTTGGACGAACCTCTGGTGTGTCGGTTGTTTTGCCAAAAGCACCGCCGATTAGCTACGTTCGGAAGGGATAACCGCTGAAAGCATCTAAGCGGGAAGCTCGCTTCAAGATTAGGTTTCCCACCGGTTTACCGGGTAAGGCCCCCAGCTAGACGACTGGGTTGATAGGCCGGAAGTGGAAGAGTCGCAAGACTTGGAGCTGACCGGTACTAATAGGCCGAGGATTTAACTACAAAGTTGCTACGCGTCCACTGTGTGGCTCTCGAGATACGGTCTCGAGATCCACGATCAAATGAAAAGGCTTTGACCCCTTTTCATTTTAGACCGAAAACTCAATAGCGTTTCGGCGACCATAGCGAGAGGGAAACACCCGGTCCCATTCCGAACCCGGAAGTTAAGCCTCTCAGCGTCGATGGTACTGCAAGGGTGACCTTGTGGGAGAGTAGAACGTCGCCGGACTTCTTTTATAAAAAGGGGCGCTTTAACGAGCGCCCCTTTTTTATTTCTCTATCATTTATTTAGTAAACAAAGATTGGAGTATGACAATGGAAGATAAAAACAAGCCTCCATCACGTCCTGCTTCATCGCGCCCATCAGGGCCAAATAATGCACGCCGGCGTGAAGATTTGCCTGCTCGCGCAGGCTCTTCTAATCGTGCCGGAGCTCCGCGGCAAACTCGTGATGGTTCAGATCCACGTGGTGTGCGTTCTGCACCTATGGATCGCGAACAATCTCGTCTTCGTCCAAGAATTTTTGAACCAGATATTCCAGATGAGATTACTGGTGAAGAGTTAGATAAATCTTTGCGTGCAGAACTTCTTTCTCTTTCTGCTGAAAATGCAAAAGTAGTTGCAAGACATTTAGCGTGTGTAAATTTGTATGCAGAAGATGACCCACAGCGCGCACACAAGCATGGTGTTGCAGCTGCTCACCACGCAGGTCGCTTAGCTGTTGTCCGAGAATCTGCTGGCTATGCTGCATATCGCGCTGGCCACTATGAAATTGCGCTAAAAGAATTACGTGCTTCGCATCGAATTTCTGGTGATGTTTCAATGTGGCCGGTAATGGCTGATTGTGAACGTGGTCTTGGAAACCCTCTAAAAGCATTGAATTTGGCTGGTTCTGATGAGGTCAAGCGATTGGCAAAACCTGAAGAGATTGAAATGCGAATTGTTGCCTCTGGTGCTCGTCGTGATCTTGGTGAATTTGATGCAGCGGTTGTCACACTTACATGTAAAGAGCTCAAGAATGAGCAAGAGGAGTGGGCAGTGCGTTTGCGCTATGCCTATGCAGATGCTCTCGAGGCTGCAGGACGTAAGGAAGAGTCACAAGAGTGGTTTGCTAAGTGTGCAGAAATTGATACAGAAGAGGTAACCGACGCTGCTGAACGTTGTTTGTAGTTAGTTACCCACATCAAAAAGCCTAGGTTTCTACTTTTTGTCGCTCCCTCTGGTAATTATCATTCTTTCTGATTAATTGAAGAGATGAGTAAATGCATGAGTGAGAAGAAAGTCAAAACAAAGAATGTAGTACTTGCAGTAGAGGAAGAGGATTTTTCTCTTAATGATCTTCTTTTGAGAGGCCGCATTTCCGCTTGCGCACTTGAGAAAGAACTGCCGTCGGGGGATAAGGTTGTAGAGTTTCGCCTCATTGTTTCTAGGGAGCGGCGCGATGGTGTTGACACCCTAGATATCGGCGCCTGGAACGCTAAATCGCGGCGAATAGCGCTGACGTTAAAGCCCGATGAATGGGTTGAAGTTTCAGGTGCTATTCACAGACGTTTTTGGACCGGTGCTGCTGGACTTGCAAGCCGTTGGCAGGTTGAAGCCGTTGAGATTTCTCGAATTTAGATAGGCTTCTGGCTATGGCCAACGACATTTTCTCAACACTTCGCACCTACCTAAATAAAATAACTGATGGGGATAAAAATGCATCAGAGGTAGCCTCTACGGTTAATCAATGGCTGCGTGAAGGTGGTGAGGCCCTAAAAATTAAGATTGAAGATGAAGTTGAACGCTCCGTTTCCAAAATGGGTTTTGTTAAACGGGGTGAGTTCGAAGCCCTGAAAGAAGAAGTTGCGCGCCTAAAAATGAACAAGCCCGTCAAGAAAGCTGCGCCAGCCAAGAAGCCTGTCAAGAAAACTGCGCCTAAGAAAGTGAGCAAAAAATGACAAGTAGTTCAGAACAGACCCAGGGTGAGAATTTAGTAGAAGAAGTTCGCAGTGAATTAATTGAAATTGATACCATGCAGATTAATGATCATGGTGATCGCTATGAACAGTTGCACCAAAAACTATCTACTGCACTTTCATCCATTGATGGGTTGTAAGTAGGACCCGTGAAGATCCGTCTTGATGCAGAGTTAGTGCGCCGGGAGTTAGCCCGTTCGCGTGAGCATGCATCGGATTTGATTGAGGCCCGATCTGTTTTAGTAAATGGGATTCCAGCATCAAAGCCGGCAACTATGGTCGATGCGGAAACTTCGATAAAACTCCACGGCAAGCGCGATGATTTTGTCTCTCGCGGTGGCCATAAATTAGCAGGGGCACTTGATGCATTTAGTGGGGTTGTTGTTGAAGGAAAACGCTGTCTAGATGCCGGTGCTTCAACTGGTGGATTTACTGATGTTTTATTGCGCAGGGGAGCCGATCGCGTTATTGCCGTTGATGTTGGCTATGGGCAGTTGGCGTGGGAGCTTCGCCAAGATCCACGAGTAACGGTGCATGATCGCACCAATATTCGCCATCTAACTGGTGAAGTAATTGGGGATCCGATTGATTTAGTAGTTGCGGATCTCTCCTTCATTTCATTGACTCTGGTTCTACCTGCTTTAGCTGCGGTTTCAAAGCCAGATGCCGATTTTGTTGTGATGGTTAAACCTCAGTTTGAAGTGGGGCGTGAGAAGCTGGGAGCTGGCGGAGTTGTACGCGATCCGGCCCTAAGAAAAGCAGCAGTCATTGATGTGGCAGATTCTGCTTATGATGTCGGTCTTGGAACCTTGGGTATTGCAGCAAGTCCACTGCCAGGACCTGCTGGAAATGTTGAATATTTCTTGTGGCTACGTCGAGGAGCTCCAGAGATTAATCATGAGACGTTAGATCAAGCGATAGCGATTGGACCACAATAAATGAGTGAGCGTAATTTATTACTTGTCTGTAATCCTTCGCGTAAGGAAGCAGTTGATGCTGCGACAGCCCTTGCAAAGGATTTTACTACTGGAGGCTTTTCACTCTACACAATCTCTGACGTTGAAATTGTTGGAGTAACGAAATGTGAAGTCGCTTCGATGCCAGCGTTAGAAGTTGCCGTTGTGTTGGGCGGGGATGGCACAATGTTGCGAGCTGCAGAAGTTACTCGGAAGCAGCAAATTCCATTGCTAGGCGTGAATTTGGGCCATGTCGGATTTTTAGCAGAGGTTGAAAAACCACCACTATCTGCAATTGTTTCGGCAATATCAAAACGCGAGTATGTCTTGGATTCACGAATGGTGTTGCAGTATGCCGTTAAGAGGGATGGCAAAACTGTGTCGCAAGGTTGGGCGCTAAATGAAGTAACGGTTGAACGAGAGCGTTCAACGATGGTCGAGCTTTTTCTTGAAATTGATGGTCGCCCAATTTCTCGCTGGGGCTGTGATGGTTTGATCTGCTCCACACCAACTGGCTCAACTGCCTATGCATTCTCTGCCGGGGGTCCAGTTGTGTGGCCTGAAGTAGATGCACTCGTTGTGTTGCCAATCTCGGCACATGCGTTGTTCTCACGTCCACTTGTTATTTCTCCTCAATCTGAAATTGTTGTGAAAGTTGAGTCCAAAGAGGCGGTCTTATCTGCTGATTCACTGCGCAAATTTGATTTACTGGCTGGAGATCGCGTAGTTATCACTAAAGATTCCCACGTTGTTAAGTTGGCGCATCTGACTAACACAGTATTTAGTGATCGATTAGTGGCCAAGTTCAAACTTCCAGTTGAAGGCTGGCGCGGTGAGTGATCGCACATTTCTAGAAGAAATATCTATTCGCTCTATAGGAGTTATTGAACACTCCACCCTTGAAATATCTCCGGGTTTAACTGTTTTAACGGGTGAAACCGGCGCGGGAAAGACAATGATTTTGACGGCCTTGAATCTAATCCTGGGTGGAAAGAGTGATAGTTCGCTCGTGCGCAAGGGAAGTGAGCGATTAGTTGCTAGTGGCATCTTTAGCGTTCCAAACTCTTTAAAGGATTCTTTTGAAGAAAACGGTTTGCAAGTTGAAGATGGGCAGTTAATTCTCACAAGAACGGTTAATGCAGATGGGAAAAGCAAAGCAACAAGTAATGCTATTTCTGTGCCCTCAAGTACGTTAGTTGCGGCAAGTGAGAACTTGGTGGAAGTGCACGCGCAAGCCGCTAATTTGAATATGAGCAAGGCTTCCAAGCAAAGAGATTTGCTGGATCGTTTTGGTGGCAAAGAGTTACATGGCGCATTAGTGAGTTATCAAGGCGAGTTAGCTAACTATCATGAGCTTAAGTCGCGCATTTCTGCCATGAAGAAAAGCATTGATTCAAAAGATGCTCAATTAGTTGAATTGCGTGAGTTTGCAGCTGTTATGGGCAAACTGAAGTTAGAGCGCGGTGAGCTACAGGAGATCACTACCGAGATAGGGCGCCTATCTAGCGTTGAGGATCTGCGATTGGCTGCCCAAAACGCCTCATCTGTGATTGAAGAAGAAGAATCAGGTTCGCTTACAACCCTTGGAATTACTAGGAATCTTTGGATTCGGTTCGGGCAAAGATCCACAGATTGAGGAGCTCTATCAAAGGTTAGTGAGGCGTTTTTCTTAGTAGATGATGCAAAGGGAGTTCTTGCCTCATATATAGCCAATCTAGAGGCCGATCCTGCTCGCTTAGATTATTTAAACTCTAGAAAAGCGGAGATTAATGCACTGATTAAGAATATGGTGGTTCACAATCTGCCGACGATGAACTAGTTCTCTTATCGAACGCTTTGAAAGTTCGAAAGAATGCCATTGCAGACCTTGAAGGTGGGGATGGAGCGGTTAAAGGAGTGTAGAACTGAGCTGGTTGCAATCAAGAAAAAACTTGTAATAGCTGCGAAATCTCTCACAAGTATTCGAAGTGAAAGCGCTGCGAAGTTATCTAAAGAAGTCACTAAGAGATTCAGCAAGTATCTATGCCACACACTTCTTTCCACTGCCAGGTTCATAGCGCTGACTACAACTCTTGAAAGAATCTGATTTCACGGCCCCCTTGGTTGTGATGAGATTGCAATGCTTATTCAAGGACACAAAGATGGACCACTTGTTCCACTTGCTAAAGGTGCAAGTGGTGGTGAAATGTCTCGAGTGATGTTTAGCGCTAGAAGTTGTTCTAGCCGCAACGCATCCAGTTGGAACATATGTTTTTGATGAGGTAGATGCTGGAGTTGGCGGCAAAGCAGCAATTGAAGTGGGTCGGCGATTGCATGCGCTTTCTCAACACGCACAAGTCATTGTGGTGACGCACCTCCTCAAGTCGCGGCCTGGGCTGATTTACACTTGTTGTGACAAAGAACTCTGATGGCTCAGTTACTGAAAGCAATGTGCGAAAAGTGGTTAAAGAGGATCGCGTTGAGGAGATTGCCCGCATGTTGGCGGGAATGGAGAGCTCGACAAGCGCGCGTGAGCACGCCACCGAACTCCTAGAACTGCCCCTGTCGAAGCGATAGGAAATTCAATGATAGGTTGGTCTCCCATGGGCCAACCTCATGTGACTAAACACTTATTTGTAACTGGCGGAGTCGCCTCATCACTTGGCAAAGGACTCACTGCCTCATCACTAGGTAGGTGGTTAGTGGCTCGTTGCATTCGCGTAACGATGCAAAAGCTCGATCCCTATCTCAATGTCGATCCAGGTACGATGAATCCATTCCAGCACGGTGAAGTTTTTTGTTACCGATGATGGGGCTGAGACAGATTAGATATTGGTCACTATGGAAAGATTCTGGACACTAATTTGCACGATCTGCACATGTAACTACAGGTCAGGTGTATTCACGAGTGATTGCTCGTGAGCGTCGTGGTGAGTATTTAGGTGAACTGTTCAAGTTATTCCACACGATCACCAATGAGATTAAAGAGCGCATTCGCGCCATGGCAGCACCAGACATTGATTTAGTATCACAGAGGTTGGTGGAACCGTTTGGTGATATTGAGTCTCAACATTTCTTGAGTCTATTCGACAGATTCGCCAAGAAGTTGGTCGAGATAATGTTTTCTATTTACACATCTCTCTTGTTCCATAACATTGGTCCATCGGGAGAGTTGAAAACAAAGCCTACACAGCACTCAGTTGCTGCCCTTCGTAGTATCGGTATTGCCGCCAGATGCCATTGTGCTTCGCTCAGATCGCGAAATTCCATTAGGAGTTAAGAAAAAGATTTCACTGATGTGTGACTTTGATATAGAAGCGGTAGTAGCTGCGGTGGATGCACCGTCAATCATGACATTCCAAAGGTGTTGCACTCTGAAGGTTTAGATACCTACGTTTGTGAAGCGCCTTGACTTAGGAAGGTCATGAAGTTGTGTGGGGAGAGTGGGACCACTCTCTCTGCAGAAAGTTTCATCACCCTAAGCATCTTGTGCGAGTCGGCCTTGTTGGAAAATACATTGATCTCCTGATGCCTATCTTTCAGTCTCAGAGGCATTACGCGCTGGAAGGCTTTGCGAATGAGGCAAAGATTGAAATGCTTGGATTCCAAGTGATGAGTGCGAAAGTGCAGAAGGCGCCAAAAGCACCTAAGTGGACTTGATGCCATTGGTGTTCCCGGAGGTTTGGTATTCGTGGGATTGAAGGAAAAGTTGGAGCACTTAAATTTGAACGAGGAGAATAAGATTCCAACACTGGGTTGGTTTTGGGATTGCAATGCATGGTCATTGAAGCTGCTAGAAACTTAGCCGTATGAAGGATGCAATTTCAGCAGAGTTTTCAGATTCTTGGAACTCCATGTTGATTGCAACTATGGATGATCCAAAAGCATGTAGTGGCAGGAGAAGGTGACATGGTGGCACTATGCGTCTAGGTCTCTATAAGCAGATCGCTTAAAGGCTCAGTCGTTGCTGATACTTATGGTTCACTAGAAATATCAGAGCGGCACCGGCACCGATATGAAGTCAACAATCTCTATCGTGATCAGATTTCAAAGGCTGGTTTACTTTTCTCAGGCATGTTTTACCGAGCGCGACTTGGTGGAGTTTGTGGAAACTGCCGCAAGAGGTGCATCCTTACTTACGTAGAACACAGGCTACCCAGAGCTACGTTCACGTCCTACTAAGCCACACCCACTCTTTGTCGGATTGATTAAAGCGGGCGGTAGACGCGAAAGGTAAGTAAAATGATCGTTGGAGTGCCTAAAGAGATAAATGGTCCACGAGTCACGAGTAGCAATCACGCCCGAAGGAGTTTCAGAGTTTATAGCTGCCGGCCATCAAAGTAATTATAGAAACTGGCGCAGGATTGGCTCTGCGATCACAGATCAGGATTTCACTTCGTTGGTGCAACTATTGTTGCTAACGCT
>BGON01000001.1 GCA_003569265.1 Actinomycetota bacterium | reverse complement strand
GCCGCATATCGCGCAGGCCATTATGAAATTGCGCTAAAGGAGCTGCGTGCATCCCATCGAATCTCAGGTGATGTTTCGATGTGGCCGGTAATGGCAGATTGCGAACGTTGGTCTTGGAAACCCTCTGAAGCATGAATTTGGCTGGCTCTGATGAGGTCAAGCGATTAGCTAAACCAGAAGAATTGAAATGCGCATCGTTGCATCTGGTGCACGCCGTGATCTTGGCGAATTTGATGCAGCTGTTGTCACACTTACTTGCAAAGAGCTCAAGAACGAACAAGAGGAGTGGGCAGTGCGATTGCGCTATGCCTATGCCGATGCTCTCGAGGCTGCTGGGCGTAAAGAAGAGTCACAAGAGTGGTTTTCAAAGTGCGCAGAGATCGATGCCGAAGAGGCAACTGATGCCGCTGAGCGTTGCTTGTAATAATTATCCACATCACCTAAATTCTTTTCACCTTCTTTGTCAGTTGTTCTGTAATCATCATGCTTCCAACAAAAGAAGAGATGAGTTATGCCATGAGTGAGAAAAAGGCGAAGAAAAGAGTGTGGCAGTTGAAGTAAAGGAAGAGGATTTCTCTCTTAATGATCTTCTCTTGCGGGGTCGTATTTCGGCTTCGGCTCTTGAGAAAGAACTGCCGTCAGGGGATAAGGTCGTTGAGTTTCGACTCATCGTTTCCAGGCAGCGCCGCGATGGTGTTGACACCTTAGATATCGGTGCGTGGAGCGCTAAATCACGTCGTATCGCGCTGACGTTAAAGCCCGATGAATGGGTTGAAGTGTCAGGTGCTATTCACAGGCGATTTTGGACCGGTGATGGCGGACTTGCAAGCCGTTGGCAGGTTGAAGCCGTTGAGATATCTCGAATTTAGGTAGGCTTGGCGCTATGGCCAATGACATATTTTCAACTCTGCGCACATATCTCAATAAAGTAAGTGACGGAGACAAGAACGCTTCAGAAGTAGCTTCAACGGTCAATCAATGGCTGCGCGAAGGCGGTGAAGCTCTAAAAATTAAAGTTGAAGATGAGGTGGAACGCTCAGTTTCGAAATGGGTTTTGTTAAGCGCGGAGAGTTCGAAGCTTTGAAAGAGGAAGTCGCTCGTTTGAAGATGAGCAAGCCCGTGAAAAAAGCCGCTACACCTAGGAAGAAAACTGTCAAAAAAGCTGCGACAAAGAAGGCGAGCAAGAAATGACAACTGCCTCTGAACATACACACGGTGAGAATTTAGTAGAAGAGATTCGAAGTGAATTGGTGGAAATCGATTCAATGCAGATTAACGATCATGGAGATCGCTATGAACAATTGCATCAGAAACTATCTACTGCACTTTCATCTATCGATGGGTTGTAAGTAGAGCGCGTGAAAATTCGTCTTGATGCTGAGTTGGTGCGCCGGGAGTTAGCCCGTTCGCGCGAACAGGCATCGGATTTAATTGAAGCCAGATCAGTTTTAGTCAATGGAATTCCAGCAACAAAGCCAGCAACAATGGTCGACGCTGAAACCTCTATAAAACTGCATGGTAAGCGAGATGATTTTGTTTCCAGAGGTGGCCACAAATTAGCTGGGGCACTCGATGCATTTTCTGGTGTAGTAGTTGAGGGCAAAAGGTGTTTAGATGCTGGGGCATCAACCGGGGATTTACCGATGTGCTACTGCGCAGGGGAGCCGAGAAGGTTGTTGCAGTAGATGTTGGTTATGGGCAACTAGCGTGGGAGCTTCGCCAAGATCCACGTGTAACTGTTCATGATCGCACCAATATTCGCCACTTGACGGGTGAGGTAATTGGGGATCCTATTGATCTAGTTGTTGCTGATCTCTCCTTCATTTCGTTAACTCTTGTACTACCTGCGTTAGCTGCGGTCTCAAAGCCTGAAGCGGATTTTGTGGTGATGGTGAAGCCACAGTTTGAAGTGGGGCGGGAAAAGCTGGGAGCCGGTGGAGTTGTGCGTGATCCAGCCCTTAGAAAATCTGCTGTTATCGAAGTCGCAGATTCTGCTTATGATGTCGGTCTTGGAACCTTAGGCATTGCAGCTAGTCCACTACCAGGACCAGCTGGAAATGTTGAATATTTCTTGTGGCTACGTCGAGGAGCCCCAGAGATTAATCATGAGGCGTTAGATCAAGCGATAGCGATTGGACCGCAATAAATGAGTGAGCGCAATATTTTACTTGTCTGCAACCCTTCACGTAAGGAAGCAGTAGATGCGGCGACGGTTCTTGCAAAAGATTTTGCAGCTGAAGGATTTTCACTCTTCACAATCTCTGATGTAGCAATTCCAGGAGTTGCTAAGTGTGATATCAAATCTTTACCACAACTTGAGGTTGCCGTCGTGTTGGGCGGGGATGGCACAATGTTGCGTGCAGCAGAAGTTGCTCGCGTGCAGGAAATTCCATTGCTGGGTGTGAATTTAGGACATGTTGGATTTTTGGCCGAAGTTGAGAAGCCACCTCTTGCGACAATCGTTTCAGCAATCACAAAACGTGAATATGTATTGGATTCACGAATGGTTTTGCAATATGCAGTCAAACGAAAGGGCGAAACTGTTGCCGAGGGCTGGGCACTTAATGAAGTAACGGTTGAGCGCGAGCGATCATCGATGGTGGAACTCTTGCTTGAAATTGATGGTCGACCTATTTCACGTTGGGGTTGTGATGGCTTGATCTGCTCCACACCAACTGGTTCAACTGCATACGCTTTTTCTGCTGGAGGCCCAGTGGTATGGCCTCAGGTTGATGCACTTGTTGTCTTGCCAATCTCAGCTCATGCCCTTTTCTCACGTCCACTTGTGATTTCTCCACAATCTGAAATTGTTGTTAATGTGGAATCCAAAGAATCAGTTTTATCAGCTGATTCCTTGAGAAAGTTTGTATTGCAGTCAGGTGATCGTGTTGTTATTACTAAGGATTCTTATGTTGTTAAACTGGCGCATTTAGCTAACACCGTCTTTAGTGATCGGTTGGTGGCCAAATTCAAACTTCCCGTTGAGGGTTGGCGCGGTGAGTGATCGCACATTTTTAGAAGAAATATCTATTCGCTCTATAGGAGTCATTGAGCACTCCACACTTGAAATATCCCCGGGCTTAACTGTCTTAACGGGTGAAACAGGCGCAGGTAAAACAATGATTCTTACCGCGCTTAACCTCATATTGGGTGGGAAAAGTGATAGCTCACTTGTTCGAAAGGGAAGCGAAAGGTTAGTTGCCAGTGGCAGCTTTAGCGTCCCAAAGTCTTTACAGGATTCTTTTGAGGAAAGTGGTTTGCAAATTGAAGACGGACAGTTAATTCTTACCAGAACTGTAAATGCTGATGGCAAAAGTAAGGCGACAAGTAATGCTATTGCTGTGCCATCTAGTGTGTTGGCTGCTGCGAGTGAGAACCTTGTAGAGGTACATGCCCAAGCAGCGAATTTGAATATGACTAAGTCTGCCAAGCAAAGAGATTTGCTGGATCGATTTGGTGGCAAAGAGTTAAATAATGCGTTGGAGCATTATCAGAGCGAGCTAGCCAACTATCACGACCTGAAATCTCGAATATCTGCCATGAAGAAGAGCATTGATTCAAGGGATGCACAGTTAGTTGAGTTGCGTGAGTTCGCAAATGTAATGGGGAAGTTGAAGTTGGAGCGCGGTGAGCTACAAGAAATCACTACTGAGATTGGGCGCTTATCTAGCGTTGAGGATCTGCGATTGGCTGCACAAAGCGCCTCTTCAGTTATTGAAGAGGAGGAGTCAGGATCGCTGACAACACTTGGAATTATTAGGAAATCGCTGGATTCGGTTCGAGCCAAAGATCCACAAATCGAAGAGCTCTATCAAAAGCTGAGTGAAGCATTTTTCTTAGTTGCAGATGCAAAAGCAGTTTTAGCCTCATATATATCTAATTTAGAGGCCGATCCTGTTCGCTTGGATTACTTAAATAGCCGAAAAGCTGAGATCAATGCACTCATTAAAAAATATGGCAGTTCGCAATCTGCCGATGATGAACTCGTTGCACTAATCGAGCGCTTCGAGAGTTCAAAGAATTCAATCGCAGATCTTGAAGGCGGAGATGAGCGGTTAAAGGAGTTAGAGAGTGAATTAGTTGGAATCAAGAAAAATCTTGTACTGGCTGCGAAATCACTTACAAGTATTCGAAGTGAAAAGGCTACAAAGTTATCGAAAGAAGTTACCGCAGAGATTCAGCAGCTTTCTATGCCACACACTTCATTTCATTGCCAAGTCAACAGTGCTGACTACAACGCATTGAAAGAATCTGATTTCACGGCCCTTGGTTGTGATGAGATTGCAATGCTCATTCAAGGACACAAGGATGGGCCACTTGTTCCACTTGCTAAAGGGGCAAGTGGTGGTGAGATGTCACGAGTGATGTTGGGACTAGAAGTGGTATTGGCAGCAACTCACCCAGTTGGAACATATGTCTTTGACGAGGTAGATGCTGGAGTTGGCGGAAAAGCAGCCATCGAAGTTGGGCGGCGATTACATGCACTTTCTCAACATGCACAAGTCATTGTTGTGACTCACCTGCCTCAAGTAGCCGCTTGGGCTGATTCTCATTTTGTAGTGACGAAGAACTCTGATGGTTCAGTTACCGAAAGCAATGTGCGAAAAGTGGTCAAAGAGGATCGCGTTGAGGAGATAGCCCGCATGTTGGCGGGGATGGAGAGCTCAACAAGCGCGCGCGAGCACGCCACCGAACTCCTGGAACTGCCCATGTCGAGGCGATAGGCAATCCGATGATAGGTTGGTCTCCCATGGGCCAACCTCATGTGACTAAACACTTGTTCGTAACTGGCGGAGTCGCCTCATCACTTGGCAAAGGACTCACCGCCTCATCACTTGGCAGGTTATTAGTAGCCCGTGGCATCCGCGTGACGATGCAAAAGCTTGATCCGTATCTCAATGTTGATCCTGGCACCATGAATCCCTTCCAACATGGTGAGGTTTTTGTTACCGACGATGGCGCAGAAACAGATTTAGATATCGGTCACTACGAAAGATTTCTCGATACCAATTTACATGGGTCCGCTAACGTCACCACAGGTCAAGTGTATTCGCGCGTTATCGCAAGAGAGCGTCGCGGTGAGTATTTAGGCGAAACTGTTCAGGTGATCCCGCACATCACCAATGAAATTAAAGAGCGCATCCGCGCCATGACCGCGCCAGATATCGATTTAGTTATCACTGAAGTTGGCGGAACAGTTGGCGATATTGAATCTCAGCCATTCCTAGAATCTATTCGCCAAATTCGCCAAGAAGTGGGTCGCGATAATGTTTTCTATTTACACGTTTCTTTGGTTCCATACATCGGCCCATCAGGTGAATTAAAGACCAAGCCGACGCAACACTCTGTCGTTGCACTTCGCAGTATTGGTATTGCTCCGGATGCAATTGTTTTGCGTTCAGATCGAGAGATTCCTCTGGCTGTGAAGAAGAAGATTTCACTGATGTGTGACGTTGATCTTGAGGCAGTTGTTGCTGCTATGGATGCACCTTCGATATATGACATTCCTAAGGTGTTGCATTCAGAAGGTTTAGACGCCTATGTTGTTAAGCGCCTTGATTTAGGTGGCCATGAAGTGGTGTGGGGTGAATGGGATGCTTTGCTCCAGAAAGTCCATCATCCGAAGCACCATGTTCGCGTCGGCCTTGTCGGAAAATACATTGATCTGCCAGATGCCTACCTTTCAGTTTCTGAAGCTCTGCGCGCCGGTGGTTTTGCAAATGAGGCAAAGATTGAAATTGTTTGGATTCCAAGTGATGAGTGCGAAAGTGCAGAAGGTGCCAAGAAGCATCTGAGTGGCTTGGATGCCATTGTCGTTCCTGGAGGTTTTGGAATTCGAGGCATTGAAGGAAAAGTTGGTGCGCTTAAATTTGCTCGTGAAAACAAGATTCCAACGCTGGGATTGTGTTTAGGTTTGCAGTGCATGGTCATTGAAGCTGCTAGAAACCTAGCTGGCATAAAGGATGCTATTTCTGCTGAGTTCTCTGATTCTGGAACACCAGTGATTGCAACGATGGATGATCAAAAACATGTTGTTGCAGGAGAAGGTGACATGGGCGGCACAATGCGCCTTGGTCTCTATAAAGCAGATCTACTCAAAGGATCAGTAGTAGCTGATACTTATGGTTCACTTGAAATATCAGAGCGACACCGTCATCGCTATGAAGTCAACAATAAGTATCGTGATCAGATTTCAAAGGCTGGTTTAGTTTTTTCCGGCATGTTCACGCAGCGTGATTTGGTGGAGTTTGTGGAACTGCCTCGAGAGGTGCATCCTTACTACGTAGGAACACAGGCTCACCCAGAGCTACGTTCACGTCCAACGAAGCCACACCCACTCTTTGTTGGACTGATTAAAGCGGCGGTAGACGCGAAAGGTAAGTGAATGATCGTTGGAGTACCTAAAGAGATTAAGGTCCACGAATCACGGGTAGCTATCACGAAAACCGTAGACACAGTGCATGGATATGCAAGCGTTGAACTTTGATTTAGTTTCTACTTCATTTCTAAATCACTTAACAATTGAACGTGGTTTATCTGTGCACACAATCGCTGCTTATCGCAGGGATTTATTGAAGTTTGAGAACTTCCTAAACGGGAAAGCATTGGCGGATGTGGATCCGCAAATCATCGCAGATTTTGAAGTATCCCTTAAGAGTGATCAAGCATCACCTGCCAGCATCAGTCGAATCAATTCAACACTTCGTTCATTTTTCAAGCATGCTATGAGTGAGTTTGGGATAGCTAATCCAACTTTCGAGATGTCTCCAAGTCAATCGAAGCGTCGACTACCAAAAGCGTTAACGGTTGAGCAGATTATGTCTTTGATTAATGCTGCGTATAGGGAAAGTGAACCCATAACTCTTCGAGATCAAGCAATGATTGAGCTGCTCTATAGCAGCGGTGCTCGAGTATCGGAATTAGTGGGAATTAATATCGCTGATATCGCGAGTGCCCAAAGCGTTGACGGCGAAATCACCACATTAAAGCTGCGCGGTAAGGGTTCCAAGGAGCGAATAGTTCCACTCGGATCTTTTGCAACAAAGGCCATTACTGATTACTTGGTTCGCATACGTCCGTTGCTTGCAGCTAAGAGTTCTAAAACCAATACCGCACTCTTTCTTAACTCCAGGGGAGTGCGGCTTACTCGCCAAAGTGCCTGGAATATGGTGATTAGAGCCGCAAAAGATGCAGGAATTGAAGCCCATGTTTCACCCCACGTCTTTAGACATTCCTATGCAACACATTTATTAGATGGTGGGGCAGACATTCGCGTCGTCCAAGAACTACTAGGGCATGCCTCAGTGACTACAACGCAGATATATACGCTTATAACTATCGATAAAGTGCGAGAGAGTTATTCACTAGCTCATCCGCGAGCACGCGGTTAGTAGTTCTTATAGGCCGCGTAAACGGCGGGCAAGAATACTTTGATCACCCTTAGCTTCAAGATCTGCGATAATGACAGCGATTGATTCGCGAACAATGCGACCGCGATCAACTGCAAGTCCAAGATCACCACGAAGTTGTAGTCGTGCTTGATCTAATTCAAAGAGTTCATCAGGAGATAGGTAGACAGTGATCTTTTCGTCATGGCGCTCACGACCAGAAGGTGAGCGATCAACAGTTGTCACACGACGACGTGCAATTGTTCGAACACCTTTCTTGCTCGATGGTGCCTTGGGAGTTGCAATAGCTGGTGGAACAAGTGGTTCAGGTGTTTCACTCTGTGCAGGGACTGCACTTAACGCTGGGGTAGTTGAACGAAATAGTTCATCAGCGCCTGGAAGATTTGCTCTGCGTGTCATCGTGCGCCTCCTCGGGCAATAAGTTCTTTAGCTAGGCGACGGTATGAAGCCGCGCCACCAGAGCTGGTTGCATATGTCGTGATTGGTTCCCCAACAACTGTTGTTTCAGGGAAACGGATTGTCTTGGCAATGATTGTTTCAAATACGTCTTGTGGGAACTGCTCCAAAATACGCTCAAGAACTTGACGGTTATGTGAAGTTTTCTTGTCATACATCGTTGCCAAAATACCAACAAGACGTAGATTTGGATTTAGAAAAGTCTTGACTTTATCCAAGTTTCCCTTAAGTTCAATAAAGCCATGAAGTGCGAAATACTCACATTGCAAAGGAACGATAACTTCATCGGCTGCAACCAGTGCGTTAATTGTTAACTGTCCCATTGTTGGCTGGCAATCAATCAAAATAACATCGTAGTAATCGCGCACAGAGCCCAAAGCGCGCTTGAGATATTGCTGGCCGCCAATTTCGGCGCCCAGTGTTGTTTCAGCTGTTCCAAGGTCGCGGTTAGCAGGTAAGAAATCAAGGCCCGGTACTGCAGATTTAAGAACTATCGAATCGACATTTGCAGTGGGAGTCATCAGTGCGTAATAAACAGTTTGCTCCAGTGGAAGTGAATGGGCATTAACACCTAAACCAAGTGAGAGGCCACCTTGAGGGTCAAAATCCACCAGCAGAACACGACGACCCATTTCGGCAAGGGATGCGCCAAGATTAATTGTTGTAGTGGTTTTACCGACTCCACCTTTTTGGTTGAAGATCGCAACAACTTTTGCATTTCCATGCTCTGTGATGGGAGCAGGTGTGGGGATACTTGAGGCTTTTTTACCTAGAAGAGTGGCAGTAGTTGCTACATCTTCTTGCTTTGTCGATTTAGCGTTCAAGCGTCAAACCTCTTTTCAGTGAATTGAGCGCGAGCCTACGCGCTACCTAGAACTGGAGCAACTGTGAAGTAGGGTGGCGCCATGGATTTATCACTGGAGGAATCAAAGGATGTGAACGCCGTAGCAGGCGCGTTCTCCGTCCACCTCAATAACTTCGATGGTCCTTTTGACCTGCTTCTCCAACTTATCTCTCGTCACAAGATGGATATCACTGAGATCTCTTTGAGCTTGGTAACCGATGAATTCATAGCCTTTATTAGGGCCTTGGAGGCCTCAGGAGAGGGTTGGCGCTTAGATCAGGCAACTGAATTCCTAGTTGTGGCTGCAACCTTGTTAGATTTGAAAGCGGCACGGCTATTGCCAACTGGTGAGGTAGATGATGAGGAAGATCTCGCCCTGCTAGAAGCCCGCGACATCCTCTTCGCCCGCCTCCTTCAGTACCGAGCTTTCAAGGAGATTGCCGCAACCTTTAGCGAGCGCATCACCATGGCCGATAAGTTCTTTCCACGAGTTGTCGCTCTGGATCCAACGCTTAGCGCTCTGCTTCCCGAAGTACTCATCGGAGTGGGGCCACAACGCTTTGCCGCCATCGCCGAACGCGTCCTGACTCCTAAAGTTTCACCGATCGTGAGCACGGAGCATCTCTATCAGCAAATGGTCAGTGTGGCCGAAGAGTCTCGAGTTGTGATTGAGGCTTTGCGCAGATCTAAGTCGATGAGTTTTAGAAATTTAGTATCAGATACTGACAACGTTTTGGTGGTTGTGGCTCGATTCCTTGCCCTGCTCGATCTCTATCGCCAGGGGGTTTTACGCTTTGACCAGGTGATTGCCTTGGGAGAGCTTCAGATCTCCTGGACCGGTTCAGCATCTGGGGAAGTAGAAGTCACTGATGAGTTTGATATACCCGTGGTTTTAGAGGATGACGAATCAACAGAAGGTAGCACGAATGTCTAATGTAGAAGTTGAGCGTTCTATCGAAGCGATCCTGATGGTCGTAGACGAGCCTGTTTCAGAGATCATTTTGGCCCAGGTTCTAGAGAAGAGCGTTGATGAGGTTGAAGCCGCTCTGGCCCACCTGGTCACCACCTATGATGATCGAGGTTTCTCCCTTCGTAAAATCAACGGGGGGTGGCGCTTTTATAGCAACCCTGACTACAACCTAGCCGTTGAAAAATTCGTTCTAGATGGCCAACAATCTCGTTTAACCCAAGCGGCCCTTGAGACTCTCTCTGTTATTGCTTATCGTCAACCAGTCTCTCGGGCCCGTGTTTCAGCTATTCGCGGGGTTAATGTCGAGGCTGTTATGAAAACCTTGGTGACTCGAGGTTTGGTGGAGGAGTCGGGGATTGAACATGAGAGTGGAGCGATCCTCTACAAGACGACTAGCTATTTTCTCGAGCGTTTAGGACTTAACTCCCTCGAAGATCTGCCAGCCTTGGCCCCATACCTTCCTAACCTGGATGGCCTAGATGAAATCCTTGATTCGCTAACTGACTAGCATTCGCGCTATCCTTGACCCCTGACTGTCGGGAGGATAGCCATGGGGCAGATGCGCCTTAATAAGATAATTGCGGATGCGGGTATCACAAGCCGCCGTGGTGCAGATGAGCTCATTGAATCTGGCCGAGTTTCGGTCGATGGCCTCACGATTCGTGAAATGGGCTCCAAATTTGACCCTGAATTAGTTCAAGTCATGGTAGATGGTGAGACAATAACACGCTCTTTGTCTAAGTCTTATTTAGTACTTCATAAACCTAAAGGTGTTTTGTCAACCATGTATGACCCAGATGGCAGACCATCACTGAGTGATTTCATCGACCTTAGAAAAGAGCGGCTTTTCCACGTCGGACGGTTGGATAAAGACTCCGAGGGATTGATCCTTTTGACCAATGATGGGGATCTCACTTTCCGCGCGACACACCCATCTTTTGGCTTGGAAAAGACCTACATCATCGAACACGAGGGAAAGCTGCCCACCGGAATCGATAAAATTCTGCTCAAAGGCATCGAATTAGAGGATGGAATGGGCCGAGTTTTGACCTATAAAGAGCTCTCTCCAACCTGGCTCGAAGTCTCTATTCATGAGGGTCGCTATCACATTATTCGCCGACTCATGGAGGCAGTTGATGTTGAGGTCCTTCGACTGATCCGAACTCACTTCGGTCCGATCTCCTTGGGAGACACCCCAGAGGGGCGCTGGCGAAACCTCAATGAGGGGGAGTTAACAAATCTACGTAACGTTTTAAAACTTTAACGTCTTTACGCTAAATCGATAATCTATCAAATACCGTTATATCAGTTTATCGATAATCCTTCAGACGAATAGCAATATGTCGATATTTAGTAGGCCAAGAGTGCTCCTAAGTAGCGACAAATCGATAACAATAATTTGAGTTGCGAGGGAGTAGATCAGCAGGCCAAGTGGGAGAAATATCGTAAAAAGGTTTTATCGATAAATACTTTTACTATCTTAGAAGCATTCAAAATCGAGCGAAAAAGTGACCGAGAAAGGTACCCTTATCCCATGTCGATCAGAGCTATACGTGGCGCCACTCAAGTGAGCGCTAATACCCCAGAAGCCATCACCACTGGGGTTAAGGAACTGATTCAGGCGATTTTGGATGCCAATTCACTGACGCCTAGCGATGTCATTTCCGTCTTTTTCACATCGACTCCAGATTTAACGGCAGCCTTCCCGGCAGCTGCGTGTCGTGAAATTGGCTTTGCCTCAGTGCCACTTATTGGCTCAGTCGAGGTTGATGTTCCAGGGGCCTTAGCGATGGTTATTCGCACAATGCTGCATGTAGAGAGCGCAAAGAGCCATAAAGAGATCGCTCATATCTATTTACACGGGGCAGTAGCCCTGCGTCGAGATATAGCTCAGTGATGGTGCGCTCAGTTCGAATTGTGGGGGCTGGCCTGATTGGTACCTCAATTGGTTTGGCGCTAGCAGCCAGAAATGTCCCTGTTGAGATGGTCGATGTGGATAGTCGAAATCAGGGCCTAGCAAAGGATTTGACGGGGTCGACCTCTTTATCTGATCCAGAGTTAATTATTCTGGCAACTCCTCTTAGAGCCCTATCCCAGGTCATAAATGAGCAGTATCGCCTAAACCCTAACTCGACGTTTATGGATGTTTGTAGTGTAAAAGTAGAACCTTTACAAAAGGTTAAGGCATCTGCTCTACCTTTGAGGCAATTCGTCGGGACTCACCCAATGGCTGGGCGAGAAGTCGGGGGAGCAGAGTCTGCTCGAGCCGACCTGTTTCTCTCTAGAAGCTGGATCATCACACCGGATTCTCAAAGCGATCCTGAGTCAATATCAAAAGTTAAGTCGTTAATCGAACTCCTTGGAGCCACCTGCGTTGAATTAGATGCGGCTTCACATGACGCAGCCGTGGCACGGGTTTCACACCTACCTCAAATCACGGCAACTCTTTTGGCGGGTTCACTTCATGGCGTTGCCCCAGAATGGCTGGATTTAGCCGGAGCTGGTCTTCGCGACACCACGCGCATTGCTGCATCGGATGAGAATTTATGGAAAGAGATCATTAATTCGAATTCCCACGAAATCAAAGGATTACTGACGAAATTGCACAATGAGATCGGCGCAATGATTGATGCGGTTGATGATCAAGAAAAGATTGCTGCAATCATGCGTAAAGGAAATGATGGAAGAAATCTCATTCCAGGTAAACATGGCGGAAAAGCGCGTGAATACACATATGTTCCTATCGTTATTGACGACAAACCCGGTCAATTAGGAGCAATCTTTAATGAGTGCGCCGCAATGTTAGTAAACGTTGAAGATTTAGTAATTGAACACTCACCAGGACAACTCAATGCCTTAATCACATTGGCACTTTCTGCAGATGATGCCGTTAAATTATCAAATCATCTCTCATCAATCGGATGGAACGTTCATCCGATCCGTAAATAGAAGTAGGCTCATCATATGGGCATAGTGGTAGCAATAGACGGCCCGAGTGGCGCAGGAAAATCGAGCACATCTAAAGCAATTGCAATTCGTGCTGGTTGGAATTATTTAGATACTGGTGCGCTCTATCGCGCAGTTACATGGATTGCGTTAGAAAACAATTGCATCGAAGCAGCAGAAATTCTTAAGGCGCTTAAGAGTGCACCGATAAGATTTGTATCAGATCCAAATTCTCCAGATGTATTTGCGGGTGACACACAAATTACTCACGCAATCCGTGGGACATCAGTCACTGAGAATGTGAGTCGTATCAGTGCCATGCCACAAATTCGTGAAGAACTTCTGGGTATTCAACGCAGAATAATCTCGCAAGCACCTCGCGGGATTGTTGTGGAGGGACGTGACATTGGAACGGTAGTAGTTCCAGATGCCGCCTTAAAGATCTATTTAACCGCTGATTTAGACGCTCGTGCACTTCGTCGCGAAAATGAGACAGATGATAAAAGCCTCGATGTTAAAACCTCACTAGAAAACCGCGATTCTATTGACTCTACTCGCACAGTTTCCCCTCTAGCCATGGCATTTGATGCTGTGGAAGTTGATTCAACTAATCTAGATCTTGATGAAACAGTTGAGCGAATTTGGGAACTACTTCGTCAACGCTCACTTCTAGGTTTACCTATTGTTGCAATATTGGGGCGACCTAACGTGGGTAAATCAACTTTGATCAACCGCTTCTTAGGACGTAGAGAAGCAATTGTTGAAGACACACCTGGTGTTACACGTGATCGTATCCAATACGAATGTGAATGGGGTGGACGCCGATTCATCATTATGGACACAGGTGGTTGGGAAGCTAAACCTGATGGCATCTCTGTTCAAGTAAGTGCTGGTGCTGAGATTGCAATGCAGGAAGCTGATGTTTTGGCATTTGTTGTTGACGCTCAAGTTGGTGCATTAGATGAAGACGATATATTAGTTCAGCATCTGCGCAAAGCAAAGAAGCCTTTGATTTTGATCGGTAATAAAGTTGATGGTGAACGAGAAGAGTCTGAAGCACATGGTCTGTGGTCGTTGGGATTAGGTGAACCATATTTTGTTTCAGCGTTGCATGGCCGTGGTTCTGGAGATTTACTTGATCACATTGTCGCCGAACTTCCTGAAGTCGGGGGAGCACAAACACAAGATGGTTATCGCAAGGTTGCACTTATTGGTCGACCAAATGTTGGTAAGTCATCACTACTCAATGCCTTAGCTGGTGAGAACAGATCTATCGTCGATGATGTTGCGGGAACCACAAGAGATCCTGTTGATGAGTTGATTGAATTTGGTGGATCGATCTGGAGATTTATCGACACTGCGGGATTAAAAAAACGTGCTAACCAGGCATCTGGCACTGATTACTACGCATCTCTTCGAACACAGACTGCGCTTGAGCGCTGCGAAGTAGCAGTCGTTGTTTTAGATGCATCAGAGCCAATCACTGAGCAGGACTTGCGCGTAATCACGATGGTGGAAGAGGCGGGGAAAGCCATGGTCATCGTGATGAATAAGTGGGATTTAGTTGATGAGGATCGCCGCGATCAGTTAGAGCGAGAGATAGATAGACATCTTGACCAAGTGGAGTGGGCACAACGTGTCAACGTGGCTGCCAAGACAGGATGGCACCGAGATCGCTTGGCCCCGGCGCTTCGTACCGCCCTTGATAGTTGGGAAAAGCGTGTACCAACGGCCAAGCTCAACTCATTCTTGGGAGCCCTTATTGGAGCGACTCCACCTCCGGTTCGCGGAGGCAAACAACCAAAGGTCTACTACGCCACCCAAGCTGGCATCGCGCCTCCTAAATTCGTAGTCTTTTCTAATGGCTGGATTGAGGCTTCATACCGTCGCTTTATTGAACGCAGATTGCGTGAGGAGTTCTCATTTCCTGGCACTCCAGTGCAAGTGGCAATCAGGGTTAAAGAGCGGGAGTAAAGAATGAATTCATCGCTTCTTTCCATTCCCAACGCATTAACCTCTCTACGATTTTTAGGTATCCCACTATTTGTTTATTTGACTCTTTCCGTCGAGGCAGATGGGTGGGCGATCGCAGTTTTAGCTATTGGGGGAGCCACCGATTACTTCGATGGCAAGTTAGCTAGAGCCTGGAATCAAACTTCTCGCTTTGGGGAGTTAGCAGATCCAGCAATTGATCGTCTATACATTGTGACGATTCTGATTGTCTTTTTGATTCGAGACATCGTTCCAGCTTGGATTATCATCTTACTCATCGCCCGCGACTTATTGCTAGGTGTGATAACTCTGATGATGAAATCGAAAGGGTTGGCACCCTTTACTGTTACCTATCTTGGCAAGGCTGCCACTTTCAACCTGATGTATGCCTTCCCATTTTTACTTTTAGCAAAAAGTGATACATCTCTCGGAACTATCGCCTTTGTTTTCGGTTGGAGCTTTGCCATTTGGGGGATAGCCCTCTACATTGCGACAGGTATGAGTTACGGGCGCGAAGGCTTTTCGCAGATAAGAGGAACACGTGTCATTAATCCCTGAAGGTTTGCAGTACACAAAAGAGCATGAGTGGGTAAGTTCAACTGGAAATCTCTACACAATGGGAATTACTGACTTTGCACAAGAAGCACTCGGTGACATCGTCTATGTTCAACTACCAAAAATTGGCGAAACCCTCACTTCGGGCAAAGTCTGTGGTGAAATTGAATCCACAAAGTCAGTATCTGAGATTTACGCAGCCGTTAGTGGCGTTGTCAGTGAAATTAACGGCGCACTTTCCCAAACTCCAGAGCTAGTCAACAGCGATCCGTATGGCGCCGGCTGGTTGGTCAAGGTTGAGGTCTCAGGTGAGCCAAGCGAGCTCCTCGATGCTGCTGGATACGGCCACATTACCGCTTGACCAAAACCTCTCACCCCTTTAGTGTCAGCCTCAGGTTGACGGTGACGGAGGAGAGACAAGTGAAGGCAGAACAAAGGCCCAGCGAACTCACCAGCACTTTGCACCTAGGTTTGCGCACAACCAGTGATTCCTCAGCTGGAGCTCTCGATGAGTTTCTAGCCACTGTGCCAGCAGCAGATCGCAGCATTATTGAAGAAATCGCACAGTCAGCAGAAAAAGCGATGTTGATTATTAACCGTGGATCCAATCTTGGTTCTAGGTTCTTGATTACCTCTCAAGGCGCAAGCATTGGTCGCTCATCTGGCAGTGATGTTTTCTTAGATGATGTAACAGTCTCCAGGTCACACGCAAAGATTGAAAGTACCTCTTCAGGATTTTCTCTCAAAGACAGTGGTTCATTGAATGGCACTTACGTCAACAACTCTTCAGTAACAGAACTCGTTTTACATTCCGGAGATCAGATTCAAATTGGCAAGTTCCATCTGCTATTTGTCTCTGGCAGAAAATAATTAGGGGAGACTCACAATGGCAGTTCCAGCTCGCGCGTATCTAAGTATTGGCGAAGTACTCAACAGACTTCGCCCAGATTTTGCAGATATAACAATCTCTAAGATTCGCTTCCTTGAATCTGAAGGTCTAATTGAGCCGCAGCGGACACCATCTGGTTATCGCAAATTCACCACCTCTGATCTAGAACGTCTGCGCTATGTCCTCCTTGCACAGCGCGACCAGTACTTACCTCTCAAAGTCATTAAAGATAATTTAGATGCAATTGATCGTGGCCTTGTTCCGGCGGCCACTGGGTCAGTTCCAGCACCGCGTCCAACTCTGGGTCTAGCAACTATTGATGGCGAGATGGCACCGAGCACCTTTGGTGAAGTCTCAGAGATGCGTCTGTCTCGAGATGAGCTATTAAAGAACTCAGGGCTCAAAGAAGATCAACTCGTTGAATTAGAGGGCTACGGCCTGATCACTATTCGCGGTCGTCACTATGACGGGGATGCATTAGCAATTGCTAAGGCCGTAACAGAGATGGCTGGCTTTGGAATTGAAGCGCGTCACTTGCGCTCATTTAAATCAGCAGCAGATCGTGAGATCGGTTTAATTGAACAGGTAATCACACCGCTCACTCGCCAGAAGGGCGCTGATTCAAAGGCCCGTGCGCAAGAGGTGCAAAAGGAGATTGCCTCTCTTTCAATTCGTCTTCACGCAGCCCTTGTTCGCGGCGGACTTCATCGCCTTCGTTCATAACCAATGATGATCTCTATGGAGGTTATCGGCGTTAGAGTCGAAATGCCTTCAAACCAACCCATCGTTTTACTCAAAGAAATAGATGGAACACGATTCCTGCCGATCTGGGTTGGGGCTGTTGAGGCGACAGCTATCGCTTTTGCTCAGCAAGGTGTTAAGCCCCCGCGCCCTTTAACTCACGATTTAACTCAAAACATTGTTGAAGTACTCGATGCCACATTAACCGCGGTCCACGTAACCCACATAGATGAGGGCGTCTTTTATGCCAACCTCATTGTCAGAGATAGCTTTGAAAATACCCACACCATCTCTGCCAGGCCATCAGATGCCATAGCACTAGCCCTTCGAGCCTCTGCCAACATTTTGGCTAGCTCGCAACTACTCGATGAGATAGGAATCGAGATCCCAGCCGAGGCAGCGCCAGGGGATGATAACCAGGAAGTTGAGCGCTTTAGAGAGTTCTTAGACCAGATCAACCCTGAGGATTTTGCAGGCTAGGGCCATAAACCCTCAATCTCTAGTAGAGGTTTCGACCGTGTCGGTCATTGAATGGGGGGCTTGGCTGCCCTAGATTTACATCACTCCCCAAGAGAAACGAGTTTCCCCGTGACTTCCCAGGAACTAGAAATTGGCTACCGTGGCGCTACTGCATGTTCGGCCGCCGGTATTACATACCGCCAGTTAGATTACTGGGCACGCACAGGTCTAGTTGAACCAAGCATCAGAACTGCAAGTGGTTCAGGAACTCAACGCCTGTATGGGTTTAGAGACATTCTTGTGTTAAAAATCGTTAAGCGTTTACTAGATGCCGGCGTATCGCTGCAAAATATTCGCACCGCCGTTGATCACTTGCGCAGCAGGGGAGTAACTGAGCTTGAGAGCATGACATTGATGAGTGATGGCGCATCTATCTATGAGTGCGCAAGTGCTGATGAAATCATTGACTTGCTAGCTGGTGGCCAAGGTGTCTTTGGTATAGCAGTGGGAAAGGTGTGGCATGAGGTTGAGGGTTCACTCTCGCTGTTGCAGGGTGAGATCACCGGCCAAAGCGTAGGTGTTGCATCTAACGACGAGCTCTCGCTACGTCGAAAGAGCAAAGGCGCTTAAAAGGACTTATTCTTACCCCGTTCGGGCCGCTCAGGGCCCGTTTGTATGAGTAGGGGTAGATCGTCCATGGTTGATTACGACGCGTTTTCACGTCGACACATAGGTCCTTCCCAGGATCAAGCACAAACCATGTTGATGGAACTCGGCTATTCATCGCTGGCAGATTTTATTGCAGATGTTGTTCCAGAGAACATTGCAATGACAAAGAGATTGAGTGAGACACTACCGACAGCGCTCAATGAAGTTGATGTTATTGCAGAACTGCGCACTCTTGCAGATAAGAATGATGTTTATCGCAATGCAATCGGAACTGGGTATTACGGAACTATTACTCCGCCCGTAATTCTGCGAAACGTTATGGAAAACCCAGCTTGGTATACCGCTTACACGCCGTATCAAGCTGAGATTTCCCAGGGGCGGTTAGAGGCTCTATTTGCTTTTCAAACCGTCGTCTGTGATTTAACAGCTCTATCCATTTCAAATGCATCAATGCTGGATGAGAGCACAGCAGCAGCAGAGGCTATGACGCTAGCCCGCCGTGTCTATAAGGGCAGTGATGATGCGGTATTTCTAATCGATATCAATGTGCATCCACAAACTATTGCAGTGGTACAGACGCGCGCTATGCCACAAGGTATTAAGGTTGAAGTAGTCGATCTTTCCAAGGTACCGACACAGTCTCAAGTCTTCGGAGTTCTGGTTCAATATCCACATACTCATGGTGAAATCATTGATTACAGTCAACTTGCAACATGGGTTCATGCAAAAGAGGGTTTACTCATTGCAGCCACTGACTTACTCGCACTCACACTCTTAAAAGCACCAGGGGAGTGGGGCGCTGATATTGCAGTTGGTTCAGCCCAACGCCTTGGAGTGCCTATGGGCTTTGGAGGACCACATGCTGGTTTCATGTCGGTCCGAGAAGGTTTAGAGCGATCACTGCCAGGACGTTTAGTTGGACAGAGTATTGACTCGCATGGAAATCCAGCTTTTCGCTTGGCTCTACAAACTCGTGAACAGCATATCCGTCGTGACAAAGCGACCAGCAACATTTGTACCGCGCAAGTTCTCTTAGCCATCATGAGTGCCTTCTATGCGATGTGGCATGGACCAACGGGATTGAAGATAATTGCATCTCGAGTGAACAGACAGACACAAGAGTTAGCAAACTCGGTGAGAGCATCTGGACATAAAGTTGTTAACACGAACTACTTTGACACTCTGCTCATCGAAGTCAAGGATGCCGTGGCACTTCACAAGAAGGCAGATGGAAAAAAGATTAATCTGAGAATCGTAGATGGAACACACGTGGGAGTTTCCTTAGATGAAACTACAGATGCAAAGATGCTCAAGGATTTGTGTGAGATTTTCGGTAGTGGGGCAGTAGGGGTTGCCGGTAAATCGATTCCTGATTTTGCAACCCGTACATCTACATATTTGCGCCACCCAATCTTTAACACCTTGCGCTCTGAAACATCGATGTTGCGCTATCTGCGCACACTCTCTGATCGCGATTTAGCCCTAGATCGCACCATGATTCCGCTGGGCTCTTGCACGATGAAACTCAATGCCACAACTGAGATGGAAGCTGTGACATGGCCTGAATTCTCATCCTTGCACCCATTTGCCCCAGCACAGCAAAACGCAGGATTTCGCGAACTCATTGCACAACTCTCAGATTGGTTAGTAAAGATCACTGGCTATGACGCAGTCTCACTGCAACCTAATGCAGGAAGTCAGGGGGAGTTTGCTGGGTTATTGGCGATTCGCAATTATCACGACTCCCGCGGAGATCAAGGACGCACAATTTGCTTGATTCCATCTTCTGCTCATGGCACTAACGCTGCCAGTGCCGTGATGGCTGGTATGCAGGTCGTTGTCATTGAGTGCGATGAGCATGGAAATGTAAGCATTGAGGATATCAAGGCGAAGATCGCGCAATATTCCTCAGCTCTGGCAGCCATCATGGTCACATATCCATCCACTCATGGCGTTTTTGAGTCTGCAATTACCGAGCTATGTGGACTTGTCCATGATGCTGGTGGTCAGGTCTATGTTGATGGGGCAAATTTGAACGCTCTGGTTGGTTTAGCTCAACCCGGAAAATTCGGTGCAGATGTTTCGCATTTAAATTTACATAAAACTTTTTGTATTCCACATGGTGGCGGGGGACCAGGTGTTGGACCGGTTATTTGCCGTTCTCACTTAGCGCCTTTTCTACCGAATCATCCGATGGATGAATTAGCAGGACCTGCAACTGGTCCTGGACCAATTAGTGGTGGGCCATTTGGCTCTGCCAGTATTTTGCCTATCTCATGGGCATACATTCGCATGATGGGTGGAGAAGGCCTAACCCTTGCAACATCTACAGCGATCTTGTCTGCTAACTACATGGCAGCTAAATTGAATTCGATGTTCCCAATTCTTTATACAAGTGAACAGGGACGTGTTGCCCATGAATGCATTTTGGATTTGAGAGAGATCACCAAGGTAAGTGGCGTAACCGTAGATGACATCGCGAAACGTTTGATGGATTACGGATTCCATGCCCCAACAATGAGTTTTCCTGTCGCTGGAACTTTCATGATTGAGCCAACCGAGAGTGAAGACATCGCCGAAATTGATCGCTTTATCGCTGCGATGACGGCAATTCACGGTGAGATTATGGAGATTATGGATGGCAAGATTTCGGTGGAGGAGTCAGCTTTGCGTCATGCTCCACACACCATAGAAAGTGTTTTGGCAGGAGATTGGGAGCGCTCGTACTCACGTGAAACTGGTGGGCTTCCATCAGTGCGACATGGTCTTGTCAGCGGTGAAATTATCGGAATGCAGGGCAAGTACTGGCCTACGGTGGGCCGTATCGATGGCGCCCACGGGGATAGGAATCTAATTTGCTCCTGTCCACCCATATCCGAGTTCGTATAACTTTACATAATGTAACTTATCGGCGGTATATATACGCTCGGCGGGCAACAATCAACAACCAGATCAACGTGATTACTAAGGCCCAGTTCCCAATTCTATCCCTTGGCGATGTGCTTGAAATTAGCCCAACCTGCGCATAGAGATGTTCTGCAGTTCCCATCGCAGTCTTTTGCAGAACCTGGCCGTTGGAATCAATAACTGCTGAATATCCCGTTGTCGAGACTGAGAGAACATTTCGCGAATGCTCTATAGCTCTAATGCGAGTTATTTGCAGTTGCTGGGCACTCTCTGCTGAATCTCCAAAGGTTGCACTATTTGTTTGCACGGCAAGAAGATTTGATGATTTTGCCGCAACGTGCAGGATTTGATCATCGAGTAATTCGAAACAGATAATCGGTGCAATCTTTGCAGCGCCAATACTAAAAATTGTCGACTCATTTCCGGCGCTAAAGTCTCGCACATCATCAACTAAGGGCGAGATTTTCGATGCTAATGCGCGTAATGGGATGTATTCACCAAAAGGGGTTAGATGTTGCTTCACATAGACATTTTGCTTCTCTTTTGTCCATAATATTGAGGAATTGAGAACTTCCTTATCTCTGTTAACAATGGCACCGAGTATAAGTGGAGTTGTAAAAGTATTAAGCGTCTCAAAGACCTCTGGGTTTCGAAAAGGATCTACATCAACAGCGTTTTCGGGCCAGAGGATAAAGTCAACTTCCTTATCACTCTTTAACGCAGATGTAGTTTCCTCAACGTGATATTTGAAGACCTCTGTCGCCCTGGAATTAAAATCTAAACCTAATTTGGGAACATTTCCCTGTATCAATAATGCATTAGTAGTCGCATTTATCGCAACATTGTTAGGTATGAACACCAATACGATTGGCAAAACAATCAGAAAATTTAACTCTTTTTTTAAAAGATTGAAAATAAAAAGCCCAATTAATACAGTGATGGCAGAAAGTGCCACCGCTCCCCCATGAGCTGCGATCTTGGCATATGGAGCATCGGCTTGAGAGTAAGCGATTCTTGCCCAACCAAAACCTTGAAAAGGAAAATGGTTCCGGATCTCTTCCATAACAATAAATATAAGTGGGAAGAAGGATATTCCTAGGCGTTTGACCGCTACGAGTGGAAGATAGAAAAGAGTTAACCCAGTGGCCAGGATGATCCATGGCAGAGAGCCCACATAAATGCTGGTCCAGTGCAATAGGACGAGATTAAATGTGAGTGCAAATGCCAGGACGTTCAAGAATTTTCCTTCACTTCTCGATAGCGCATACATCTCTAATGCAATGGCGATTGGTGCTAACCACCACATCGCAATTGGTTCAAAAGCTGCGCTAAGAAGTAGTCCGCTCAGGGCCGATAGAAGAAGGTTTACCACCCGAGCGCACTGATCAAACGATCAACGCTGGCGCCTAATCCATAGCGTTCCTTGAATTGATAGATCTCAGATAGATCTTTTGGAGATTTAGGCATCGATAGATCTATTTGAGGTAGAGGTGCATTGCGGGCAACTTGGACCACTGTTGGTGCAATCTTTAGATAATCAGAGCCAGCGATGATTTTTTTAGCTAAAGCTGGTGAAAGAGAATCATGTGCTGCATGCGCTCCTGCTAGTGCGGCATCGATATTCTCAAAAGCGTTAGCTATCAATGCTGCTCCTTTTTCGCCAATACCTCGGACTCCTGGCAATCCATCTGAAGGATCACCACGAAACAGTGCAAAAAGTGCGTAACGATTTCCAGGAATCCCATACTTATTCGCCACGTATGCATAATCAACTAAATCATGCTGTGAAATGCCTTTAGCTAAATAGACAACTTTGATATCACGCTTGTCATCAACCATTTGAAATAGATCTCTATCTCCTGTAACAATTCGAATCGGTCCCTTCTCAGTTTCTGCATACGTTGCCATAACGTCATCAGCTTCATAGTCATCTACGCCCACCACGGGGATCCCAAAGAGATCTAACAGCTCCAAGAGAATAGGAATTTGTGGCGTTAGGGTCTCTGGCTCCTCTTCCTCATCACCCTCTTCCTCTAATCTATTAGCTTTGTAATCTGGGAAAAGCTCCACTCTCCAACTAGGTCGCCAATCTCCATCAAGGCAGGCAACTAAGCGATTGGGTTTATAAACTAACAACAAACGTGAAGTCATATCGATATAACCACGAATGGCATTGACTGGAGTTCCATCAGGTGCCGTAAGAGTGTCGGGCATTCCATAGTAGGCGCGATACCAAAGTGATGCGCTATCGAGGAGCATTAATGTCATAAATCTCCCATAAGGAATGCAACTACTCCCCTGTCGATGCGCTTGACGGCATCTTTGCATACTGGACGAAGCTTCTCACTTGCAGCAGCGATTTGATTAAGCAAGTCAGATAACTGTTTAGTTGAGCGCACGAAATCGCCAACTGACATATCAGTTCCTTTAAGAACGTTTTGCAGTGAGTTGCCATTTGCCCAACGATAGGAAACCCAACAAAAGCCAGCATCTGGTTGGCGCTGCGTCTTGACTCCATATTCAGTTTCAAGCTCTTCTAACTCAGCCCATATAGAGATCACATCTGCAAGGGCGTTTGATACACGTGGACTCGGCATTTTAGGAGCAACAGTGTCGGCATTTCGGGATTCAAAGATCATTGTGGAAACAACTGAGAGGAGTTCAGGAGCATTAAGTTCATCTAAGACTCCACGACGTATTGCCTCAGTCAAAAGTAGATCAGATTCAGCATATATCTTTGTGAGGATCTTTCCTTGAGTAGTTGGCTTCTCCCCCTCTATATAGTCAAGGTGGGTGAGAACCTGGCATATTTGATCAAATGTTTTCGCAATTACGTGTGTACGACTTTGAACACGTGCGTGAAGACCATCATTTTCTCGATTAAGTCGTCCAGCTTTTTCAGAAAAGCGTGAATGATCCTCGCGTTGAGCACAGGCATGGCAGCTGTGATTGCGTAATCCCTTGCGCAAATCAGAGAGGTCACCCTCTAAACGTGCACGTTGTCTGTTATCGAAACTCTTTTTGTGATCTCGCTTAGAGAGAAGAGTCTCTACCTCTTTGATTTCACGACGAATACCAGCGTATTCTAGAAAATCTCCTAAATGGCATACAGCTTGTGAAAGTAGTTCTTCAATCGCACTTTCATTCTTGGCTATCTGCCTTGATAAACCAACTACTGCGCGGTCTGCCTGGAACTGTGCAAAAGAAGATTCTAGAGAACGCCTAGCTCGTTCACGACCAAATCTCGAAATGAGATTAATCGACATGTTGTATGTGGGTGCAAAAGAAGAACGCAAAGGGTATGTACGCGTGGAAGCCAAACCAGCAGCTGATGCGGAATCAACAGTTGGTGACCACTGGATAACAGCATTGCCTTCGATATCAATTCCGCGGCGGCCTGCACGTCCCGTGAGCTGTGTGTACTCCCCTGGGGTGATTGGCACGTGAGATTCTCCGTTGTATTTGATCAACTTCTCCAAGACAACAGTTCGAGCGGGCATATTGATTCCAAGTGCCAGAGTCTCTGTTGCAAAGACTGCTTTGATAAGACCTTTTTGGAAAAGCTCTTCAACAGCAGATTTAAAACTTGGTAAGAGTCCAGCATGGTGAGCTGCAATTCCACGTTCTAGGGCAGTGAGCCAATCATCAAAACCTAAAACCTCTAAATCTTCTTCTGCAATGTGTTGAGTGTATTTGAGAGCTGTTGCGCGTATCTCTTCACGCTCTTGTGTGGAAGTTAAACGTAATCCCGCATGCAGGCATTGTTTAACAGCTGCATCACAGCCCACTCGGGAGAAGATAAAAGTGATGGCTGGCAACAAATTCTGATTAGCAAGCTTTTCGATGATATCGGCTCGAGATAAACGATCTTGAGCTTCATTAAATCTTCCCCGTCGATTTCTGCTCAAGGATGCTTTGCGCACGGCTTCACGCTCTCGTTGCAGGATCTCGGGGTTTATCTGTCCAGGCTTTTCAAAAAGATCCAGAAGTCGATTACCGATGAGGACATGCTGATAGAGCGGTATCGGGCGAATTTCACTGACGATGACTTGGGTATTGCCTCGAACCTCAGCCAACCATTCACCAAACTCTTCTGCATTCGAAACTGTTGCTGATAGTGAAATTACTTGAACGCTTTCCATCAAGTGAATCAGAACTTCTTCCCAGACCGCGCCGCGGAACTTGTCAGCCAAATAGTGCACTTCATCCATCACGACATAACCCAAGTTTGTCAAAGTATTGGAGCCGGCATAGAGCATGTTGCGCAAAACCTCAGTAGTCATAACTAATACATCTGCTTCACCATTAATACTCGTGTCCCCAGTGAGCAGACCAACTCGATCTTCACCAAACATCGCAACAAACTCTGAGTACTTCTGATTAGAAAGAGCTTTAATCGGGGTGGTGTAGAAACACTTCTTACCGAGTTTAAGAGCTAAGTGGGCAGCAAATTCACCGACAACAGTCTTTCCAGCACCAGTAGGTGCGGCAACTAGAACACCACTCCCCTCTTCAACTGCGTGACAAGCAGCAACCTGAAAGGGATCAAACTCGAAATCAAAACTCTGAACAAAAGCCGTAGTATCTTTATACTGATTGCGAACTTTAGCGGCGGCGAATTTCTCTGCTGGGGTTGTCATGGTATCCACGTCATTAGAGCGCCTGGCATACATTGAGCGCTTATAGGCAGTTGCCCTATTCGTTCACCATCGGCATACGCCACCGCATTGGCTGTGATTTTCACACTCTTACTACGCACGATTTCAACAGCTGGATGGGTAATGTGAGTTCCTTTAAACACACGAGGAAATACCTTTATAAACTCCAATTTTGAGACTGGATGCAAGACCATGACATCAAAATAGCCATCAGCTATATCTGACTGAGGACAAACCAACATCCCTCCCCCATAAGAACGGCCATTAGCAACGGCAATAAGCATCGCCTCTGTGGAAATGGTTCGGTCATCTAACACAATGTCATAATGACGGGGGGCAAATCTAGGTAGCTCTATCGCTATAGCTACGTTGTATTTATTGGGCCCCTTTGGCCATGACATCGTGTTCGCTCTTTCATTTACAATCGCATCAAATCCAGTCGATAAAACCGCCCCAAACCATTCTCCATCCACTAATCCCAGGTCTACAGAGCTCGGTTTCTTAGACAAGGCCGCTTCAAGAATCGCATCAACATCATCGGGTGACCAACCCAAAGTTCGAACGAAATCATTTCCTGTACCTGCAGGAATCAAAGCTAATGGCACTTGTGCTGGAGTAATTTTTTGCAGAGTTAGATGAAGCAGCCCATCTCCACCCACTGCTATAACACCACTGCAATCTGGATTGCGATCGAGGAATCTTTGAAGCAAATCTGCTTGGTCTATGCCGTTGCGCCCAATGATAATTTCATAGTAAATCCCGTGGCTATTGAGATAACCGGCAACATAGGTTCCGATTCGAGCACCTTTGCCTTGGCCAGAAACTGGATTGATAACTAAGGCCCACATGGGAAGACCCTATCGGCTATTCCTTAATGGGTGTTGGTGCTTCAATCGCAGAACTACCCGTTTCGACGGACACAGCTTTCTTATCTCGTCGCCGATCGACCAGCACCGCTAGTAATCCAGCCATAAAGTAGAAGAGAATCAAGGGCCCAGATAAGAGAACCATGCTTAAAGGATCTGCTGTCGGTGACAATGCGGCCACAAAGAAGAAGATTGTGAAGATCCAAATTCTCCATGGTTTCAAAATTGTTTTGCCACGGAGAAATCCAATCAAATTAAATGTCAAGAGGAAGATTGGTAGCTCGAAAGCAAGGCCTACAAACAGAATCACTCTGAGAACGAAATCCAAATAATCGTCAAATCTAACCAAGTTACTAATTGAATTAGGAGTAAATCCAAAAAGAGCTTTGATTGCAACTGGGAGAATGAGATAGCCAAGAGTCGCACCCATCGCAAAAAACGGGGTAGCCGCTGCAACGAAAAGAACGCTGGTACGTTTTTCTTTTCTATGAAGAGCTGGGGCAATAAAGGCCCAAAGTTGGTAAAGCCAAAATGGTGCTGAGACAATAATGCCTGTCAATAGTGCGACTTTAATCTGTAAATCAAGCGGACCAAGAACTCCGCTGATATAGAGAGCACCACAACTAGCCGCACCAGATTGCTGAGCAACTTTCAAGTCGCACACTGGTTTAGCTAAGGTGACAATGATTGAATCGTAGAAATACCACCCTCCAATAAATGCAACCAACACTGCAATCGCAGAACGAAGAACTCGTTTTCGAAATTCGCGTAAATGGTCTAGAAGGGGCATCCGTGCTTCATTAACAGATGCCATTTATCTACTTCTCGGTTTTGCCGTCTTCTTCGATCACACCGTCATCAGCTTTCATTTCCTTCATTTCGCTCTTGAAAATGCGCATAGAGCGACCAAGTGAGCGGGCTGAATCCGGCAAACGCTTGGCGCCGAACAAAACAAGTACAACAATGAGAAGGATGACGATCTCTCTTGGACCCAAATTCATAACGTTAACTCCTTGGCTAATATTTAGGTCTAGGTTACATCAGATCCCTTTGAATGGGTAGGCGATTTCAGCGTGCTTTGTAACGATCCAGCATCGTTTGAGCCATTACTGCTATTGATTTCCTAACATCAGGGGGTGACTGCAAGCAGACTGCTCTTCCAGAGGCCATAATCGATCGTTCTATCCACTGGAATGAGTAAGTTTCAAAATCAAAGGCAGTGTTTACTTCAAGTTCACTTTGTTTGAACCGTTCAGCTACCGCACGGGTAGGAGTTAGGACCTTGATCGTGCAGGTATAACGTGATTGATGGAGAGAACTCTTCGGAATCTCTTGTAAAACTACTTGAACCGCTGCGCGTTGGATTCGATCTATTCGGAACTCTCTAAAATCAGAGGCGGTATAACAGTAGGAACTGAGATATAGCTGACCTTCACTTTCAACAATTTCGATTGGAAGAATGGTTCTGGTACTGATTTCATCGCGATAAAGTGAATGGTAAGAGATCTCAAGTCCCTTTCTAGATTTCAATGCATCAGTAATTGCGCCCGACACTTCTTGATTGACAACTGAAGTTGCAGATAATGCTGACGGAAGTTTTATCAGTCCAGCTAGACGTTGCGACAGGAGGTCGATTCTTTCCAAGAGATCCCTTCTCTCGGGTGAAATCGCTGAGCGGAGCAAATCCAAACCAAGAACGAGAGCGACCCCTTCATCAAAGGTAATGGAGCGAGGCTTCGATAAAGTTTCCGCATTGTGAATAGTTACAAAACCAGATTCAAAATCAAATCCATGAGTTCCAGAGGTGTGTAACCAGGTAGCCCGCACATCCACAAAGTTGTTAGGTCACTCGTCATCTGAGATTCATCCACTTTAAAGAGCTTTGCAAGCTCTTTTAAAGAGATCCCTTGATGAGAGCTGATATATGGGACAAGGTCTAAAAGTCGCGCCGTGCGTTCAAGCGGTGCAGAAATCTTCTTATTCATGATTTCGAACCAACGCCTCAAGATGCTCAACGACAAGATCTCTTAACTCTGCTGGTTCCTGAACGAGCGCATCAGGGCCATGCCATAAAACAATGGAACAGAGTGAATCTAGATTAAAGATTGGAATTGTGATTTGATCCCACTCACCCAGCGACTGCGTCGAGATCGCCAAAGTACGAAGGGAGGAAGCTTTACCTACGCGAACATCAATCAGAGCAAAGTCATTCGTAGAAGGCTCTGAGAGAGCTCTGCTTGGATCAAATCCAGTCGGAGTTTGAAAATCAGGTGGTCCTTCACTGGCTGTAATTGAGCCCCTTATTCGATCGACTCGGAAGGTTCGTATCTCTTGATTTTCTTGATCTACACCCGACAAATACCAAAAGCCATTGCGAGTTGATAGAGCTATTGGAACAACGCTTCTCATTTTGCTACTTAAGTTCGAATCTAGATAAGAAAAAGCTAGACGCTGACTTTGGGCTATCGCTTTTGTTAACAGAGACAAATCCTGTCCGCTGTCATTGAGTTTATGAACAGTTCCGGGAATGGATAGCTCATCACTGGGATACCAATAGAACGAAGTTTCAAAAGTGCTTTTTGCGCTACATCACCAAATGATGCTTCTTGCCAAGCTTCGGCTGCTAACGAAAGAAGCGAAATCTCTATAGATGTGATGTCACCTAGTTCGAATTGATACTTCTCTTGTTTGATCTTGTAGCCGGCTTCATCATTAAACAATGGATCAAAACTACCCACTTCAATATCAATCCCCAGCGAACGTAGATCATCTTTATCGCGTTCAAACATTCTCTCTTTAGTCTCTGGAGTACCCTCATAACCGTCAACTGAGTTGAAAATCTCTGTCTTAGTCAGATATCTCTTCGTGGCAAGCAAGGCGATTGTTAGATTTACTAAACGCTCACTCTTCCGCGACACCGTATGCACCTTTTGATGGCCTGCGACGACGAGCCAATACTTCAACGCCAGGGGCCATGCGGCGACTTTGGATCAAAAATCCCGTATGCCCAATCATTCGCTGTTGCGGACGCACAGCTAGACCTTCATGATGCCATCCACGAACAAGAGTTTCACTGCTCTCAGGCTCAGTGAATCGACCATCCTCCTTTATCGCTTCAGCTGTTGCGGAGAGTTGTGTTGTGGTTGCAACATATGACATAAAGACACCACCTGAACGCAATGCCCTAGCTGCGATATCAACACACTCCCATGGTGCCAGCATGTCCAAAATAACACGATCAAATTCATTATCAAAGCTTTGGTCCTGCAAATCCCCCACAGTTAGTTTCCAATTAATAGGTGCAACTTCAAAATAGGCATCAACATTTGAGCGAGCATTCTCTGCAAAATCAGCACGGCGCTCAACTGAATGAACGAATCCCTTTTCACCAGCAGCTCTTAACAATGAAATAGTAAGAGCACCGCTACCAACTCCCGCTTCGAGCACTCGTGCGCCTGGATAAACATCTGCCAAACCGACAATCATCGCGGCATCTTTTGGATAAACAATCGTTGCACCGCGTGGCATTGTTAATACATAGTCAGCCAATAGCGGCTTGAAGGCTGTGAATTTTAAGCCGGCATTGTGCTCACAACTGAGCCCTCAGGCATCCCAATGAGATCATCATGGGTGATCCAGCCTTTATGCGTGTGCCATTCCTTGCCCGGAACTATCGTGAAGCTATAGAGCTTTCCTTTGGGGTCGGTGAGTTGAATGCGATCACCCGCAGCAAAGAAACCTTGATTCGACACGGGAGCATCTTAGGTCAAATAAGTGAAGCAAGTGCGGGTATGTTGCCGTACGTGAGTAACCTGCCACTGCGCCTATCCCCTAGTCGGGTGAGCGAGTTTGAGAACTGTCCTCAACTCTATAAATACCGTGTCATCGATCAACTTCCGCAACCGCCTTCACTGGATGCTGAGCGCGGAACATTAGTTCACACCGTTTTGCATGACCTTTTTGAAAATGCTCCTACAGATAGAACACCTCAGAGTGCAATCGAACTTTTGCCATCTCGTTGGCAAGCGCAGATGGCCGAGAAACCAGAGCTGATGGAAATGGTTACCAATGAGAAGGAATGGTTTGATCGAGCAGAATCTCTTTTGCGCACCTACTTCACCTTAGAAGATCCCCAAAGCTTTGAAGCAACGCACCGTGAATTGCACCTAGAAAATGACTTCTCAGATGAAATCTATCTGCATGGTTACGTTGATCGTTTAGATGTTGCGCCAACGGGTGAAGTGCGTATTGTGGATTACAAGACTGGAAAAGCACCCAAGCCAGGATGGGAAGAGAAAGCCCTCTTCCAACTGCGCGTTTACGCTCTTCTCTATTTCAAAACTCACAACGTACTACCGCGTCTACTACAACTTATTTACTTGGGTGATGGGAAAGTTGTTAAGAGCACACCAACCTTAACTGATCTAGCGTCAACAGAAAAAGTACTAAAACGCGTTGCCAGAGACATCTTTGCCTCAATTGAAAAGGATTACTGGCCACCTAAACCTAGCCGCCTTTGCGATTGGTGCTTTTTCAAAACTATTTGTCCTGCTCACACCAGCTAAATCTTTATTGAGAAATCCTTGTACAGAGACTGTAACTTTGTAAAATTGAGCTGCTCAAGGGATCTAATTACTCGAACTCGTGCAGATTCATCTACGCGAACTAAGTGTGGAACAGCCACCAACCATGCCCCACTGCTGGTAGCGGCATTTACACCAGTAAGGGAATCTTCGAGTATTAAACAATTAGCAATATCACTTTTCGCTAACTTCGCGGCTTTGAGATAAGCATCGGGGTGGGGCTTTGTATTGTCTACGTCATCACTTGAAATAGAAAAAGGAAAAAGATCTGTACCAACATTGTCCAGTACGGCATCAACAATGATTCGTGGACTAGCTGAAACCAATCCAGTCTTAACCCCGTTACGTTGAAGATCTTTCACCAATTCATAAGCCCCTGGCATAAACGGGGTGTGTAATCGCATCCTTTCGGACTGAACCTCTATGAGTTTGCTGGTAAAAAAATCTGGTGTTTCAGCCTGTTTGCACTTCTGGTGCATGTATTGACCAACGCGAGAGAGAGGCCCGCCCAAGCATGCCACCTGATCCTCAGGCTGCCATTGATACCCATACGCAGCGGTTATTTCACTCTCGGATTTGAGCCATTCGGGTTCAGAATCAACCATTAAGCCATCCATATCAAAGAAGACTGCGTCGAAAAAAACCTTCACATGTCTCCTTTAAGATTTATGTCTAGCAGAAGCCTGCAAGATTACCCTAAGGTTTAGTCCTATGGAGATACACCACATCCCAGCCCTTCGTAATCCGATTATGGTGATGGCCTTTTCAGGATGGAATGATGCTGGCGAAGCAGCAACAGGTGCGATAGAACATTTACTGTCTGCTTGGCAAAATGAACCTAACGACGTTGTCCCAGAGTTAATAGCAGATATTGAATCTGAAGAGTTCTACGACTTTCAAGTAAATCGCCCACATATCTATGTAGATGATTCGCAGATACGTAACATCACCTGGCCAACGACTGAAATTTTTGGAGTTGTTCTTCCTGATTATGAGCGTGATTTAGTCGTCGTTAAAGGTACAGAACCCTCCATGCGTTGGAAGAGTTTCACACGTGAGCTACTTGATCTGGCCGATGATCTAGAAGTCTCTTTGATTGTCACTCTGGGATCAATGTTGGCCGATGTCCCACATTCTCGTCCCATTTCAGTTAGCGGAAGTAGTGCGCATCCAGATTTAGCGACGCGACTTGGCGTTGAGGTATCTAGCTATGAAGGACCAACAGGAATTTGGGAATTATTGGGGATGGATGCATGCGTCGGGGAATTGATGCAGTCTCACTTTGGGCGGCTATCCCCCACTATGCATCAAATTCTCCATCACCCAAAGCCACACTCTCACTTGTCAACTCTCTTGAAGATTTCTTGGAGATATCTATCCCACCTGCAGATCTAGCTGAGGCAGCTGATGAATGGGAAAAGGATGTTACTGAAATGGCAAAGGAAGATAATGATGTAGCTGAATATGTGAAAGCGTTAGAGGATTCTAAGGATGCGGCTGAGCTTCCTGATGTGTCTGGAGATTCAATAGCAAAAGAGTTTGAGCGATATTTAAGGCGCAGAACAAAGGATTAAAGCGATAAACCTAGTAGTGCATCTAGCGCTGCAACTAGTTCCTTGACGTCCCCACCGCTAACTCCGCTTGTTGTATCTAGCGCCCACTTGTCAAGGTGGACTAAAGCAGTTGGTGTGTCTAAGTCATTGCTCAAGGCCAGAATCATCTTCTCGATTACTGGCTTGGTTGGTGCAACATCGGGTGAAGTAATCGCATCTCGTAACTTCGCAACACGCTTCGTTGCCGCTTCCAGCAGTTCATCGGTCCACATCCGATCTAATCGATAATGCTGTGACATCAGAGCAAAGCGAATAGCCATGGGATCTGTGCCAGAGCTAATGAGCTTTGATACAAAAACTAGATTTCCCTTACTCTTGCTCATTTTTTCACCGTCAAGGCCAATCATCGCTGCATGAACATAGGTGGATGCCAGATCTTTACCCGTCAATACTTTTGCTTGTGAGGCGCACATTTCATGATGTGGAAAGATCAAATCACTTCCACCACCTTGAATATCGATGCAAGTCGCATCTGATTCAATCGGGGCCAGATATTTCAAGGCGATTGCCGTGCACTCGATGTGCCAACCTGGTCGTCCTACTCCATGAATTGAGGGCCAACCGGGTTCATTCTCACGTTTAGCCATCCACACTAAACAATCCAACGGGTCGATCTTTCCCGCCAGAGTTGGATCTCCTCCACGTTGGGAAAAGATCTCTTTCATGCTTTCTTTGTCTAGATGTGAAAGAGAGCCAAAGTCAGGCGATGAGTAATTCTTAAAAAATAAATCCCGTTCAATTGCATAGATCGATCCGGTGGCTTGTAGAGCTGTGACCGCCTCAGTGACTAGATCTATAGCTTCCACTGCTCCGATGTAGTGAGCGGGTGGAATAACCCGCAAATTAAACATATCACTTCTGAAAAGCTCAATCTGAGAAGTTGCTAAATCTTCCCAATCTAAATTATCTCGAGTGGCCCGTTCGAGTAATGGATCATCAATGTCAGTAATATTTTGGACATAAAGAACTTCTGAGCCACTTGCACGTAAATAGCGATTGATCAGGTCAAAAGTTAAATATGTAGCTGCGTGGCCAAGGTGGGTGGAGTCATATGGTGTGATGCCACAGACATACATGCGATAGAGATCTTTCCTTGCTACAAGTTCCTTCTTTTGTGTTTTTGAATTAGTGAGTGAAATCTGAGGAAACTTGAAGGATCTGTTTAGTTGTGGAACTGCAACTAAAGGCCAAGATTTCATGGGTTGATTCTAGTAACTTTGCCGCTAGAAAGCAGGCCACGGAATAGCTGGCCACTCCGGATTAGGCATAGGCATCACACCACTATCTAGCAACCGCAGCACTCGCGCAAGTAAAGCGGTGATTTCTACTTCTGTTAAATGCGCCGATAAATCCAATTCTTTACCCAAAGAATCTTTGATCAACTTCAACGCCTTGAATTCATCAGCGCTTATTTCATCCCCGGCCCATTGCCACAACACTGTTCGGAGCTTGTCCTCTTCGTGAAATGTAACCCCATGATCACATCCAAAGAGATGTCCACTCTCATCTGGCAATAAGTGACCAATCTTGCGATCAGTATTGTTAATTATTGCATCAAAAAAAGCCATCGAGCGAAGTTGCGGTAAGTCCTGAGAGAAGAATTCGGCAAGGTCAATCGATTCATCGATAGTTATCCACTCTTGCACCATTCCAATTCCATAAGGACCTTCGCGCAATATAGTAAGTGGGACTAGATCCAAACCAAGAAATTCACTCACCCGAAAAGCTGCGTATTCGCGATCTGCCAGTGTTCCATCCTGGAAATCCCATAACGGGCGCTCCCCCGCAACTGGTTTATAGATGCATGCGATTTCGGTGTCCTGATGTGTAACGGTTGCAAAAAGAGTTGCATTCGATGCATCAACTAATCGACCTGTAACTGACATTTCTCCGAAAGTCAGAATCGAGCGCTTATCGTCTGTAGCCATTTGCCCTAGGACATAAATGACCACGTGGATCAATCGGTAGAGAGCAGAATGGACATGGAACACGACCAGCATTTACCACTGCATTCGTTCGCGCAATGAAGGCCTTTGCTTGTCCAAGTGTTAAGTTCATCGTTATATCTGGAACTTCGTCCTCGACTTCAATCTCCTTTATTGAAAACAGCTCCACACATACGCTCTTTGAAGCATCATCCCAAGCAATAGAAATTGCGCCTATGACGAAATCCTTATCCACTGGTGACTCAAGGGCTGCATCATCGCGCTCGACTCGATCGACAACTAATGTGGAATCTTCTTTGGCAACTTGCTTGCATAAAATCTCTAATCGCGCAGCCAGCGTTGAGGCTTGAGTCTTTTCAAGGGACGCACTGACAAGGGCTGACCCAGCGCGAACTTGAAGATAAAACTCTCGTTCACCCGGTTCTCCAACGGTTCCACAGATAAAGCGGTCTACTCTCTTAAACTCGTAACTCATTTTCCTGCTCCACCGCCAAGTAGGTTTTTACTGCGCTTGGGTCCTGCTAAAACATCGTGAAGAACAGAGCGAGAATCATTCATCAGCGTTAAACGAGCTTTTCCATGTGAGTAATCCAAGATGGTGACAGAAGCTGGATCAATAACAATGCGCTGGAAGTCATCTAGATGCATGCCGAGAGCGCTAGCGACAATGGCTTTGATGACATCGCCATGACTCACCAATACAGCAACTCCACTCCTTTTGACATTCAAAGAGTCGTGGACTGCTGTCATAGCCCTTTGCTGCATGTGAGCTAAGCCTTCACCTTCAGGAAAATACATCGCAGATGGATTCCCCTGGACCGTCTTCCATAGCTTGTTGCGCGAGAGAACAGATAGTTTCTTTCCACTCCAACTTCCATAATCAACTTCAGTGAGATTCTCATCCTTAACTAGAAGTTTCTGGGTGGTTTTTGGTAGCGCACCAAGCCACGGTGCGATTGTTTCGTGACATCTTTGCATGGGACTAATGCGGATTTGCGCGATGGGAAAAGAACCCAGTCTGGAAGCAAGTTCCTGGGATTGCTTTATTCCCTTTTCAGAGAGTGAGATATTAGGAAGACGCCCAGATAAGACCCCTCGAGCATTTGCTTGGGAATGGGCATGTCTAATCAAAACAATCTGCATATCGCAAAGGCTATCGCAGGTTTTACTCTCATGACTTGCTAGGGTCTCTCCATGCAGATGAGAAAAGCGGGCAATAGCGGGCTCATGCTCTCTCGGTTAGCGCTAGGAACTATGACATGGGGTCGTGACACCGACGAACATGAAGCCGCCGATCAATGCCGTGCATTTATTGATGCTGGTGGAAACTTCATTGATACTGCCGCGACCTATGGAGATGGCGATAGCGAACGTGTAATCGGTGGGCTTATCGGAACTCTTTTTCAACGCGACGAAGTTGTCATAGCAACTAAAGCAGGCCTGACTTTTCCTGATGGTGTGCGCACAGTTGATAATACGCGGCACGCTCTTATTGCTGAGTTGGACCGTTCACTCGCCAGAATCGGAAGCGATTTCGTAGACATCTGGCAGGTTCACACGTGGGATCCATTCTCACCTATTGATGACACTCTCTCTGCACTCGACTACGCCTATAGCACCGGACGTGCGCGCTATGTCGGTATTTCAAATTTCACAGGATGGCAACTAGCTCAGTCTGCGACGAAACAAATTAGTAATTCAGCAAAAGCGCCGATAACAACTATTCAAAGCGAGTACTCATTACTCAACCGTGATGTTGAGATGGAAATTCTAGATAGTGCGCAAGCTTGTGGTGTTGGATTCGTTGCGTGGGCACCACTTGCACGTGGAGTGCTCACCGGCAAGTATCGCAATGGAATTCCGAGTGATTCGCGGGGCGCTGCACCACATTTTGCTAAAGACATTGCTCTCTATCTTGATTCGCGAAGTAGTGGCATCGTTGAAGCAGTGTGTGTTGCTGCAAGCGGGTTGGGGTATTCGCCTCTTGAGGTAGCGCTAGCGTGGGTAAGAGATGCTCCTGGTGTGACCAGCACAATCATTGGTGCTAGAAACGGTGCTCAACTACGTGGCATATTACAAAGTGAAGAGATCTCTCTCCCAGACATTGTTCGCAACGCCTTAGATGATGTCAGCGCTTAGGCGTGTTCTAGGAAATCTTTTAATACTCGAACACCAAAAGTAAGGCCCTCAACAGGAACACGCTCATCAACTCCATGAAATAGCGCCATGAAATCAAAGTCAGCGTCTAGTTTGAGTGGTGAGAATCCATATCCGATAATCCCGAGTTCAGCTAGCGCTTTGTTATCAGTTCCACCGCTCATGACATATGGAACTGGAACACCTTCTGAATCTTCAACCATGAGTGCCGCGCACATCGCATCAACAAGATCGCCCTCGAAAGGTACCTCTAAAGCTTTATCGGTAGTAATAGTTTCTACAGTGATATCTGGACCAATGAGGGATTTGATCGTTTGATTCAACTCATTTTCAAAACCAGGAATGAAACGACCATCAACGACTGCACTGGCAGAACCAGGAATAACATTTGCTTTATAACCGGCCTCTAGCATTGTTGGGTTAGCTGTGTTTTGCAATGTTGCACCAACCATGCGAGCAGCAAATCCCAACTCACTCAGCAGTGGTGTTAAATCTTTTTCGTTGTATTCCTTGCCAGTCTCTGCAGCTACCTTCTTGAAAAACGCCTTCACTGTTGCGCTATAACGTTGCGGCCATTGGTGATTACCAATCTTTGCCACTGCTTCACTTAAACGAGTGATAGCGTTTTCATTGTTTGTAACAGAACCATGTCCTGCGCGTCCGTGCGCAGTAAGCCTCATCCAGTGAATGCCTTTTTCTGCAGTCTCAATCAAATAAAGACGCTTGCCACCAGCAACAGTTACTGAGAATCCACCAACTTCGGATACAGCTTCCGTACATCCAGCAAATACTTCTGGATGCTTATCGACCATCCAATGGGAACCATAAATGCTTCCCGCTTCTTCATCAGCAAAGAAAGCTAAAACAATGTCACGCTTTGGTTTGTAACCAGTTCGCGCCCAATCACGCACCGTTGCCAAAATCATGGCATCCATATTTTTCATATCTACTGCCCCGCGGCCCCAGATCATTCCATCACGAATCTCTCCGCTGAATGGATCAACCGACCAATCATCTGCATTTGCAGGCACAACATCTATGTGACCATGAAGAACTAATCCGGGGCGCGTGGAATCTGTTCCTTTTATCCGCGCAATTACATTGCAGCGTCCTGGTGCTGCTTCATACATTGTTGCTTGAATTCCAACTTCAGTGAGCAGCTTCATCACATGCGCAGCAACTTCCTTTTCATCGCCTTTGCCATCTCCATAATTGACAGAAGGAATTCGGATCAATTCCTGGCAAATCCGGATAGCTTCATTTTCAAGTTCGGTGCGTGATGATGTAGTCATTTCGCCATTCTCTCACCCAATTGCTATCCTTTCCCAGCACTTAGTCCGGGTGGCGGAATTGGCAGACGCGCTAGCTTGAGGTGTTAGTTCCCGTAAGGGATTAGGGGTTCAAGTCCCCTCTCGGACACATTCGTTAGGATGGGCATATGAAAATCGATGAGGCTGTCTCACTCATCAGAGCAATCCCTGACTATCCAAAACCTGGAATCCTTTTTCAAGATATCACTCCTCTCCTTGCAGATGGAGCGGCATTCTCGGCCGTCACTGATCACTTTGCACAATTTGCCCGTCCAGCAACTTCTATCGCAGGCATTGAAGCCAGAGGTTTTATCTTTGCTTCTGCTCTAGCAAATAAAATGAAAACTGGATTTGTTCCAATCCGCAAAGCTGGCAAACTCCCCCACACAGTTTTCTCCCAAAGCTATGGCCTTGAATATGGCTCTGATGTTTTAGAGATACATGTTGATGCAATTCCATTTGCCGGCGAAGTTCTCCTGATTGATGATGTCTTGGCAACTGGCGGAACACTAGATGCAGCAATTCAACTTGTTAATCGTGCAGGTGGAAGTGTTTATCAAATATTGGCATTACTGGAGATTCAAGCACTTGAGGGTCGTGCCCGCCTAGCTTCTAAATATCCACAGATTCCGGTTCATTCACTGGTAGTTTCTTAATAGTGCGCATTACCCAGATTCAAGGCCTTCGCGCCCTTGCAGCAATATTAGTCACCGTATTTCACGCTCGCCTTGTCCCTGGTGGATTTATTGGTGTCGACATCTTCTATGTGATCTCAGGCTACTTAATCACAGGACTTATATTGCGGGAGATAGAAAAGACTGGAACTCTTAATCTAAGAGGTTTTTATCAGCGTCGAATCAAGCGCCTCTTACCAACATCAGTGTTCGTGCTTTTTGTAACAGCGATATTTGCCTGGATTCTCTTTCCTCCTATTACACGAGATGCCCTTGGCAGAGATCTCTTTGCTGCTGCAACCTATATTTCTAACTATCTATTTGCCTGGTGGCAAAATGATTACCAGAATCTCAATGCAACACCATCACCATTTATTCACTATTGGTCACTGGCTGTTGAAGAACAGTTCTATCTCATATGGCCGATCTTTATCCTATTCCTGGCACGTTATGGCAAAAAGGTTATTCTTGGTGGGATCGTAATCACAACCTTAGCTTCCCTCCTTTTCTCCATCTATCTCACACAGGTGGCTCCTATCTGGGCTTTCTACTCTTTGCCAACACGTGCATGGGAGTTAGGTTTCGGAGCACTACTTCTTTTCGTTCCGGAAACGAAGAAGAAGATTCCAATCCTCCCATGGCTAGGTTTCTTTGGAGTTGCATTCTCTTCACTCAACTTCAACGAGAACACTGCCTTCCCAGGCAAAAATGCGTTGATTCCAGTATTGGCTACGGTCGTATTGATTGCTTCAATCAAATACTGGCCACCACTGTTTAATGACCTATCTAACTCACGTATGAGTCAATGGTTAGGTGCTATCTCATACCCTCTATACCTTTGGCACTGGCCTGCATTGGTGCTGCCTAGCAGCGCTCTTGGAAGACCACTACGTTTCTATGAGCGCTTCTTATGCATTCTGCTTACAATCATTTTGGCCCACTTCACAAGTAAATATGTAGAGGAGCCATTGCGACATAAGAAGCTTTCGCCGGCAACCATCTATAAAGGCGCAGTAGTGACAACAGCAGTCTCACTCGTTGCAGGGGTTGTGATAGCTTTGAGCGCATCCTCAATCATCACTACTCGAGGCGAGATCTCCTACCAATTCGACTTAGTCAAGGTGATGCAGAAGCCGGCCGTATATGATGATGGTTGCCATGTTAACTATGGCGAAACTAAATCTGGATATTGCACGTACGGCAATAAAACTTCCTCTAAAACTATAGTTCTCTACGGAGATTCCCATGCTGCTCAATGGTTCCCAACGCTTGAGAAATTAGCTATTGAACGCGGTTTCAAACTTATATCACTGACTAAGTCCGCATGCCCAGCAGTCGACGCCAAGCGACCAGACCAAGGTGCTTTCAAAATGGTGCACTGCACCAAATGGCGTCAAAACTCCATTGCCAGAATCGCCAAAATACAACCTATGGCGGTCATTACCGGTAACTTTCAATACTTCACCCCGGCTAATGAGAGAGTGAGTCGGGCCCAGTGGTGGCGAGACGGTCAAAGAAAACTTCTCAATGACTTGAAGGGTTCATCTGACCACTTGATTTATATCAGTGACACTCCAAGACCTTTGCGTGATATTCCTAATTGCTTAGCCTCACGCAATTCCAATGTCTGTGATTCGACTGAAAGATCCCGCGTGTCGGTTATTGCCGGCTTTGAAGTAATTGATCCAACATCATGGTTGTGCTCTCATACTGCCCCGCAATCATTGATGGATTGGTGGCCTACCGCGACGCATCTCACATCTCAGTTGACATGTCCTTGAGGTTGTTACCAAAATTTGAGCAAGCACTAATCGCAAAGGGGCTCTTTGCCTAACTCTGTGGCAAGATGCATTCTATGGCCGAGCTAACGTACTACTGCGGAACAATGGATAGTGGAAAATCCACTCTTGCCCTGCAGACCGCCCACAATCATCAAAGTCGTGGTCGTACTGGTCTTATTTTCACCAATAAGGATCGTGCCGGTAGTGGAATCATCTCTTCACGTTTAGGTTTATCTAGTCCAGCAATTGAAGTCATCCCAACGTTGGATATTCACAAGTTCGTCGTGGATGCACTATCTGCCGGCGATCGCATTGATTACATCATCTGCGATGAGGCCCAGTTTTATGAACCAGTACAAATTGAACAGCTAGCACGAATTGTTGATGGCCTTGGCATTGATGTTTTCGCTTTTGGTATCTTGAGTGATTTTCGGACAAAGCTCTTTCCCGGATCTTCCAGATTAGTTGAATTGGCAGATCGCGTGAACACATTGCAGGTAGAGGCGCTGTGCTGGTGCGGATCACGTGCAACACATAACGCCAGAACGATAGGTGGTGTGATGGTTGTTGAGGGCGAACAAGTAGTTGTTGGAGATGTCTCACCTGGCAGTGAAGTTGGTTATGAAGTCTTGTGTCGCAGGCACCACATGCGCCAAGTTACAGCGCGCGCATCTCGTGCCGGTCATGTATCTTCGCAACCTCTACCGTTCAACCAATAACTCATTCAAGGAGTACCGATGAAGGCACGTGGTTTAGCAGCGCTATCCGCCAAAGCAGAACTCACCTCATATGAATTTCAACGACGTGAGCTTGGCTCCCACGATGTTGCTCTAGATATCGCTTACGCCGGAATATGCCACTCAGATATCCATCAAGTTCGCGAAGAGTGGGGTGCAGCCATCTTCCCTATGGTTCCAGGCCATGAGATCTCAGGAACAGTGAGTGCAATCGGAAACGCAGTTACAAAGTTTGCTGTGGGTGATCGCATTGGTGTCGGCGTATTTATTGATTCATGCAGGAAGTGCGCAAGTTGTCTTGCTGGATTACAGCAGTATTGCGAGGAAGGCATGACTGGGACCTACAACACAATGGAGCGAGACGGTAAGACTGTGGCTCTTGGTGGTTACTCAAATCTCTTTGTCATCAACGAAGATTATGCAGTTCATATTCCAGCAAACCTTGCACTTGATGGAGTAGCCCCACTTCTGTGTGCTGGAATAACTCTATATTCACCACTACGCAAATGGAATGTTACTTCCACAAGTAAAGTCGCTGTCATGGGCCTAGGTGGACTAGGGCACATGGGCGTGAAGTTTGCCGTTGCTATGGGAGCTGAAGTAACTGTGCTTTCTCATTCGCCTTCAAAGAAAGAAGACGCATTGGCGATGGGAGCTACGCACTTTGTAGATACCAGTACACCCAATGCACTCAAACCGCTGAGCAAGTCTTTTGATCTAGTTCTAAACACCGTTAGTGCCTATTTAGACATCAATGAGTATCTCGATCTACTCAAACTCGATGCCACACTCGTTGTTATTGGTCTGCCAGGCAAGCCATATGAAGTCAACGCTGGGGCTTTGCTCAATGGTCGCAGACGCCTGGCTGGATCCATGATTGGTGGAATTCCAGAGATACAAGAGATGTTGGATTTTTGTGGCGAGCATTCAATCGTGAGCGACGTTGAAGTTATTCAGGCCTCTTATGCAAATATTGCCTACGAGCGCACTATTGCAAGTGATGTGAAATACCGCTTCGTTATTGATGCAGCAACATTCTAGATAAAAGAATGAACAAGCATCGCAAGTAACGGTGCAATTGCTAAGGCTGGTAATAAATTACCAACGGCCACATGTTTGATGTTAAGCAATCGCAGACCAATTCCAATGAGTAGAACTCCTCCAACGATTGTCATGGCATCAACTTGGTATCCATCAAGGATTTCTCCCAGAGCTAATCCGATGACTGTCCAGAATCCCTGATACAAAGCGACAGGAATTGCAGCAACAGCCACTCCCCAACCTAAGGATGAAGCAAAGGCCATGGCTGCAAAGAAGTCGAGTGTGCTCTTGAGCAGGAGTTGATCAATTCCATTCGACATTCCATCGCTGATGCTTCCCAAAATAGCAAGAGGGCCAATTGCAAAAAGAAGAGATGCTGTAACAAATCCCTCTACGAAAGGGCTCTCCTTGGATGCTTTGAACTTTTTCCGTAAATTCTCACCCAAATGATCTAAACGATCTTCTAATCCGAGTGCAGAACCAATCAAACCACCGAAGATGAGCGAGCCAAGTACAACTAGTAACGGCCAACCTGCTGGCAATGAATCAACATAGCGCGATGACCACAAAGGTATCAACGCAGATGCAGCTCCTAGAAGTGTTGCAAGACCCAATACATCTGTAAGAAGAGTTCTTGTCTTTGAACGTAATCTATGTCCAACAAAAATACCGAGACCTGCTCCGCTAATGATTGCGCATACGTTGATGAGCGTGCCAATACCCGGAAACATTGTTCAAGAATAGCCTGATATGGCTTGAGTGGTTGCACTAGACTCCCCCAATGTCATCGAATGCATTCATGGAGTTTCTACGTCCGCACCGCACAGTGCCACTCACTCCTTGGACCGCACAATCTAAATGGGATCTAGGTTTTACCCGTGTATTAATTTTGTGGGTAGGACTTTTCATTTTCGGGATAGGTGATGCCTTCGTTATTCAAAGCAATATCGGTAATGGCCCTTGGTCTGTGTTGGCGCAGGGAATATCAAGGAATTTAGATATTACGATGGGTTGGTCAACTTTTGGAATCAGTGCACTTGTTCTTTTAGGTTGGATTCCTCTTCGTGAAAAACCTGGCTTTGGAACTATTTCCAATATTGTCATCATCGCACTAGCTATTGAAATAGGCGTTACCTACATTCCGCTGCAAGAAAATTACTTTGTTGGGATTCTTTACACATTATTAGGTATCGCTATGGTTGGAGCAGCATCTGCTCTTTACATTACATGCGGCCTGGGACCTGGACCCCGTGATGGCTTGATGACAGGCATTCACTTCAAAACGCGAGTTCGAGTTGGCCGCGTGCGCTTGGCTATCGAAAGTACGGTGTTCGGCCTGGGTTGGCTGCTTGGTGGCACGGTTGGCCTAGGAACTTTGCTCTTCGCAGGCTTAATCGGTCAATCAATAGCCGTTGCTCTAGGTGTCGTTTCCCGAGTTACGAGCAGGTAACTACTACCCTCAAACTATTCCCCCGGCATGTGTAGGCCGTTTGCTGCGCACGGGGTCGCAAACACCCCCGACAACAAAATTAGAAGGGTGTTACTTATGCTGGATTCGTATTTTAAAATCTCAGAACGTGGCTCATCAATCGCGCAGGAGGTTCGAGGCGGACTCGTAACTTTCTTCACGATGGCCTACATCGTGGCTCTCAACCCAATCATCTTGGCGTACTCACCAGATGCAAACGGTCAGTTCCTCTTTGGAGGTGCTGCACCTGCACCTGCGATGGTTGCGGCTACGACAGCACTTGTTGCCGGTGTTCTCACCATTCTTATGGGATCAATTGCTAACTACCCATTAGCTCTTGCTACTGGCCTTGGTCTCAACACTTTCGTTGCTGTTGGTATTGCATCAAAGATGACATGGGCTGCAGCAATGGGTCTTGTTGTTCTTGAAGGTCTGATCATCCTTGTATTAGTTCTCACCGGATTTCGCGTGGCAGTATTCAAGGCGGTTCCACCACAGATCAAGATTGCAATCTCAGTAGGTATCGGCCTTTTCATCGCCCTCATTGGTCTCGTTGATGCAGGATTTGTTCGCCGTACAGGAAGCGGTCCAGTTCCAGTAGGTCTTGGCGTGAATGGAAACCTTGTTGGTTGGCCTACAGTAGTTTTCGTTTTCGGAACACTTTTGATCATCGGACTTATGGTTCGCAAAGTTAAGGGAGCGATACTTATTGGAATCAGTGGAGCTACAGTCTTGGCAGTTGTTCTCCAGAAGATGTACAACATCGCACCAGGATTCACAGCCGGAAATCCACCTACTATCGTGGACGGCGGTTGGGGACTCAATATTCCTTCAGTTCCAAAAGAGATTGTTGCTGTACCAGAGTTTGATTTCACTGGACAATTTGATCTCCTAGGCGCCTTTAGCCTCGATAATGTTTCATTGATTGCAGCAATTCTCCTTCTCTTCACCCTCTTGCTATCTGATTTCTTCGACACCGTTGGAACAGTTACTGCTATTGGTCATGAAGCTGGCCTTGCTGATAAAGATGGCAACGTTGATAACATCCAGAAGATTCTTTTGGTTGACTCTGTGGCAGCAGCCGCAGGCGGAGCAGCAGGTATTTCATCAAATACTAGCTACATCGAATCAGCAGCTGGTGTGGGCGAAGGTGCTCGTACTGGTCTTGCCTCAGTTGTGACTGGAATTGCATTCCTACTCACAACATTCTTAGCACCCCTTGTAGCGATAATTCCTTACGAAGCTGCAACTCCTGCTCTGATCATCGTAGGTTTCCTCATGATGTCTCAGATCAAGAAGATTGATTGGGATGATTTAGGAATAGGAATCCCAGCTTTCCTCACAATTATCTTGATGCCATTTACCTACAACATCTCTGTAGGTATAGGAGCAGGATTTGTTACTCACGTAGTTATTCGCGTAGTTCAGGGCCGTGGCAAGGAACTTCATCCTCTGCTACTCCTCGTATCAGGACTATTTATGGTTTATTTCCTATCCTCACCAATTAACGCTTGGGTCGGATAAACCCTCAGTAAGTTTGAGACTAAAGCCCCGTGGAGAAATCTGCGGGGCTTTAGTATTTCTACCAGCTGATTTCGCTCTTACCTTGTGCGCGTAACATTTCATTCGCCATTGAAAAAGGCTTGGACCCAAAAAATCCTCTATATGCCGACAACGGACTTGGATGCGCTGAAGCAATTGAGAGCGCGGGATCAAAATATTGAGCTAGGTGTTGTGCCTTCGATCCCCAAAAAATTCCAATAGCTCCTGATTTTCCAACTACTCTTGCTGTGGCCGCTGTGAATTCTTGCCAACCGAAATCTTCGTGGGCTAAAGATTGTGTGGGGCGTGTTGTAAGAATCTGATTAAGCAAAAAAACACCCTGATCAGCCCAGCGCTGCAGATTTCCATTGCTAGCAACCTTCACACCGCAATCACTCTCTAGTTCTTTGAAGATATTTTTCAGTGATGCTGGAAGTGGTTGCGTATTTGCTGAAACAGAAAAAGCTAAACCATGGGCATAGCCAGGTGTCGGGTATGGATCTTGGCCAAAGATTGCGACCTTTATAGCGTTCGGTGGTAGTTGGTATGCGGAAAAAATATTTTCATAGGCCGGGGTCACTTCACTCTTATCAATCTGTGAATCAATTGTGGAAACTAAAGGTCGATAGTCAGACAAGACCTTTTGCCACTCATCATGCAATTGATCAAAAAGCGCCATAGCTATTGATATGAACGTGCAAAGTAACGACCAGAATCTTGCGTCACTGAGATCTTTTCATTAAAGATCGCAGAAATATGTTCAGAGGTAATTACCGCTTCTACTGGACCAGAGACCGCTATCTGACCATCTTTGAGTAGTAGGGCGTGTGTTGTTCCCAAAGGGATTTCCTCGATGTGGTGTGTAACTAATATCGTTGCCGGAGCCGTTGGATCAGCTGCAAAATTGGCAAAGCGACGCAAAAGATCTTCTCGGCCACCAACGTCTAATCCGCCTGCGGGTTCATCAAGAAGAAGTAGCTCGGGATCTGCCATCAGTGCTCGTGCGATCTGCGTTCGCTTCTTCTCACCTTCGCTGAGCGAACCATAGAGACGCTCCCCTAATTCGCGCACACCGAAGGTAGTTAGTAGTGCAATGGCTCTAGATTCATCCCATAAATCATAATCTTCATTCCATCTACCCAAAATTGCATAGGCTGCAGTTAAAACGACATCCTTAACCTTTTCATCGTTTGGAATATCTTCAGCAATTGGTGCTCCGCAAATTCCGATACGCGTGCGAAGTTCAAAGAGATCAACTCGACCCATTTGTTTACCCAGAACACTTACTGTTCCATGTGTAGGGAAAATCTTTGTGGCCAGAATCTGCAACAGGGTTGATTTACCGGCGCCATTAGGACCGAGAATGACCCAACGCTCCCCTTGAGCTATTTGAAAATTGAGAGGCCCCAAAATGATCTTTTCACCACGACGTACTGAAACATCGCTTAGTTCAAGAACAGGTGATGTCGTCATAGAGCAAAAAGATACTGGTTAGGGAGCAACAAATGCCTCAATAGTGGCGATTGTGCGATGTGATTTTAAGATAATCTTGCCCTCATCATGACTAATAGCGCAGATGATGAACAATTCACCGGCCTGATCCTTCTGAGCGGCGTAGACAAGCCTGGCATTACCGCATCCCTTTTTGAGGTTCTCTCTGCCTTTGCCATTACAGTGGTGGATATCGAACAGGTAGTCATTAAAGATCGACTTATTCTTACCGTTTTAATAGCTCTTAATCCCGCACACGAGAGTGCGATAGCTGCTGATTTGGAAAACTGTGCAACCAGTTTGGATGTGGATATAGCTACGCTCTTTTCATATGAGGGTAAGTCGGCAGTCTCTACGAAGGCGGGCCTTGTGCATGTAGTGATTTTGTCCACCAAAATGAATCCCACAGCGATTTCTGAACTTGCCACTGGAATGAGGGAAATCGGAGCAAATATTGAACGCATTACCCGCTTGGCTTCCACACCCGTAACGGCAATAGAGTTTGTTCTATCTGGAGCAAACCAGGAAAAGCTGAGCCAAGTTCTCTCACCGATTGCATCTCGCAATGGCATAGACATAGCCGTACAACCCGGTGGATTACAACGTCATGCTCGAAAGCTTGTTCAATTAGATGTTGATTCCACTCTCATTCAGCAGGAAGTAATTGAACTACTAGCTGCTAAGGCAGGGGTGGCAGATGAAGTTATTGCCATTACCGATAAGGCAATGCGTGGGGAGTTAGACTTTGAACAATCACTACGCGCGAGGGTAGCTCTACTTAAAGGTTTACCGGTGAGCGCCATTTCAGAAGTTCAACAACAAATCCTTCTTACTCCTGGTGCTCGTACTCTTATTTCAACTCTACACAAACTAGGCCACACTGTTGCAGTCGTCTCAGGTGGCTTTATCGATGTCATCGCACCGCTGCTTAAAGAGTTGAATATTAAGCACTTCAAAGCAAACACCTTAGGAGTAGAGAACGGTGTTCTAACGGGAGAAGTAACCGGGCCAGTCATTGATCGAGCCGCTAAAGCTGGCGCTTTGCGTGAATTTGCAGCTCTTGAATCTATCTCAATGGAACAGACAATAGCCATCGGCGATGGTGCAAATGATCTAGATATGATCGCCGCGGCTGGCTTAGGAATTGCATTTAATGCTAAACCTGCCGTTAAAGCCGCCGCCGATAGTTCACTCTCGCAGCCTTACCTAGATTCAGTTCTCTACCTACTCGGCATTTCTAAAGAAGAGATTGAGTCAGAAAAGATTTAAAGACGACAAGCGTGGATATCGGTCACTAAGATGCCACGGGCGCCAAGAGCCCAGAGTTCATCCATAACATCATTGGTCTCTTTGCGCTTAACCATCGCGCGAACAGCGACCCAATCAGCATTTTGTAATGGTGAGATAGTTGGTGACTCTAGACCTGGAGTAATAGCGCACGCTTTATCAACTAAAGACTTTGGAATGTCATAATCCAGTAGAACATACATACGAGCTGTTACTACACCTTGCAAGCGTCGTATGAGAATCTCTAGCTCTGGAGGGATTTCAATATCTTTTCTTGAAATAACTACAGCTTCGCTGGTAAGTATCGCCTCACCAAATATCTTCAAGCCCGCCTGACGAAGCGTATTTCCAGTACTAACAACGTCGGCTATCAGATCTGCAACGCCTAATCTGACACTGCTCTCGACTGCGCCATCCAATCGCACTACATCAGCTTTGATTTTCAACTGCGCTAGGTGGTGATTAACTAAACCGGGATATGCCGTCGCAACGCGTTTTCCTGCGATGTCAGATATCTTCCATTCGCGATCAGTTGGTCCAGCAAATCTAAATGTGGAAGCTCCAAAGTTGAGTGAAAGTAGCTCTTGAGCACTTGCAGCTGAATCAATCAAGAGATCTCGACCTGTAATTCCAGCCTCTAACTCCCCCGAACCAACATAGATTGCAATATCACGAGGCCGAAGGTAGTAGAACTCCACGCCGTTATCGTTATCAAGTAGAACCAAATCACGGCTATCTGTGCGCTGGCGGTATCCCGCTTCTTTTAGAATGGCAATAGATTCCTCAGCAAGAGAACCTTTATTGGGGACGGCTATACGTAACATATTTGCTCGATTCACTTATAAATAGGTGTAGACATCATCCAGAGTCAAACCGCGAGCTAACATCAATGTTTGCACGTGATAAATCAACTGACTAATCTCTTGAGCTAAAGCTTCATCACTCTCGTGTTCAGCTGCTAACCAGACTTCACCAGCTTCTTCCAAAATCTTCTTGCCGATAGCGTGCACTCCGGCATCCAGGGCAGCTACAGTTCCAGAACCATCTGGGCGTAGCAGGGCCTTTTCACTTAACTCAGCCCATAGAGATTCGAAATTCTTCATGATGCTAGTTTACTAGAGAGACAAGGCTCGCCGTCCCCAATTGATGCTCGCCCGCTCTCAAAGGCCCTTGGCAAGATTACGCAAAGCAAGAATCATTGCAGCTGGGTCATCAGATTTAAAGACTGCGCTACCTGCCACAAATGTGTCAGCTCCGGCTGCGACTGCAATCTCTATCGTCTCTAGCGATATGCCTCCATCAACTTGTAGCCAGATTGGACGATCGCCAATTGCCTTACGGGTTGCTCGGACTTTGTCCATCATCTCACCCATGAATTTTTGCCCACCAAAACCTGGTTCAACAGTCATAATCAAAAACATATCTACAAGATCAGTAAATTCTTCATAGGTGGTTAGAGGCGTATTTGGTTTTAGCGCTAAACCAGAGCGGGCTCCCTCACTTCTAATCGCACGCAATGTCTGGCCGATGTCCTTGGCAGATTCGGCATGAATGGTCACACTGGCGCATCCCACTTGAGCATAAAGAGGGGCAATCTGATCAACGTCGGCAACCATTAAATGTGCATCCACACCAATAGGACAACCCCTAATGATTTCACTTGCACTTGCAAAATCGAAGGTGAAGTTTGGAACAAAAATATTGTCCATAACATCTAAGTGAATAAGGTCTGAGACGCTCGCGATCTTGGCTATCTCCTGCTCTAAATGATTAAAATCGGCGTTGAGAATGCTCGGTGTTATACGAATCTCACGGTTCATTTCTCTAGCCTAACTCTCATGCCGCTACTTCTTTCGTAGCAGCGCTAGAAACATCGCATCCGTGCCGTGCTTATGGGTCCAAAGAGACATCGACTTACCGCGCGTTGCATCCTTCAAGTTCTCAGGTAGGTACTCATGAATGTCTAATTGTTCTAGCTCGGGATATTTCTTCAAGATATCGATGACTTGTACTGTTGTTTCAGCCAGATGCGGAGAGCACGTTGCATAGCCCAGAATGGCACCAGAGTTCATCACTGAAACTGCGCTATCAAGTAGTTCTCGTTGCAAAGAAGTGAGTCCGCGGAGATCAGTTAAAGACCTGCGCCATCGCACTTCTGGCCTGCGGCGAAGAGCCCCAAGGCCTGTGCAGGGAGCATCAATGATTACTGCATCAAAACTCTTCCCATGACTTGCGATCTCTCGACCATCTCCACACCACACAGTTGCACCGTGCACCACCTTTTTCACTAATTCGGCGCGAGGTGCAGAGAATTCATTGGCAGTAAAATCTATTGCGCGCTCTTTTGCAATACTTGAAAGAAGTGCAGCTTTACCACCAGGGCCCGCACACATATCTAGCCAAGAATCTCCAGCAGAAGCTGCAGCAAAAATCGTTGCGACTAGCTGGGAACCTTCATCTTGCACGCCAGCCAGGCGATGCTTAATCACATCCAAATTCCCAGGATTACCCTTCAAACGTGCACCCAACTGCGAATACATCGTTGGCTCTGCCCCAAGTGCAACCAACTCTGCTTGAGTTGAGTAACCAGGCCAAGAAACTAATGTTGGAAGGGCTGGCACATTGTTTGTTGCAAGTTCTGCTTCAACTGCCTCCCAATCCTTTAGCAAATCAAAATAGGCAGAGATTATCCAGTGTGGATGAGAATATTGGATGGATAACCTTTCGACTACATCACTGATCTCTCCAAGAGGTGCAAACCATTCCTCATAGCTCTTACGAGTAACAGATCGAAGAAGTGCGTTAACAAAGCTTGCCTTAGACTCTCCTAGACGCTTACGGGCAATTTCAACAGTGGCAGAGACTGCTGCGTGATCTGGAATACGGAGCTCATGAATTTGGTGAACACCCATGCGCGCAACATCGACAATTCCTGAGTCAACTTCATTCCACGGTCTGTCTGAGACCTGGGTAAGAACCCAGTCATGCTTTCCCTGCATACGCAATGTTCCATAAACAAGTTCAGTGACTAGATTGCGGTCTCGATCTTCCAATGAAGAGGCGCTTAGAGCTGCCGGAAGTAGAAGGTTTGAGTAGCCTTCATTGCGATTTACTTCAGTGATGAGATCAAATGCCAGCAAGCGAACTGCATCTGGCTTAGGGGCCTTGAAGGTGTTGCGCCTTGCCTCAACCACAGCGTTCCGTGCTTTCAAAGCGAGCTCCGCGTGACCAATCTAACGCCGACATTTCTTTCTTACCTGCTGGGGTAACTCTCTCCAACGCAATTGCGTTATCCATGCATCCTATGAAGCAATCAGAACCAATCACTCGCAATTGCCCTGGTTGCAGAACTGGAGCTTCATTGGAAAGCCTTGCTAAGGAAATCTTGAGTGGTTGTCCGCGAAAAACAGTCCACGCTTGAGGTTGGGGATAGAAAGCTCGAATCTTATTGACTAAAGAATTAGCTGTAGAACTCCACTTCAATTGCGCTTCATCGCGAGTTATCTTTGCTGCAAGACTCCCCTGACCAATTTGCGGAGTAGGAAGAACGCCATTGCCAATAGCTTCAAGGGCCCGCTTGACTGCATCCACTCCAAGGTAAGAAAGCTTTTCTAGTAGTTCAAAGCTACGCATCGTCGATTCAATCGGAGTTGTGATTGATGTATATATGGGACCTGTGTCCATTCCTGAATCAAGTGCAAATACGCTCACGCCACTTTCTCTCTCCCCGGCCTCAATGGCCCTTTGAACGGGCGCTGCTCCTCGATACTTCGGCAAAAGTGAGAAATGCAGGTTGATACAACCAAATTTTGGAATCGATAAGGTTGTAGAGGGCAGAATTCGACCGTAACCAATCGTGATGAGTAGATCTACATCCGCAATAGCTGCATCTATCTCTGGAACATTCGATGGTGTCACCAAATCTTTAGAATTGGCTTTAGCCCATTGACTAACAGCAGATGAGTGCACTTCCTGTCCACGTCCTGAAGGCTTATCAGGTTGGCTAATAATTCGGACTAAATCGTGCTCACTGGTTTGTAACCAATTTAGAGTTGGCACAGCAACTTCGGGCGTAGCGGCTACCGCTAAACGCATTAAGTATTCCGTCCAAGAACAGAGTGCGGTGATGTCTTAATCGTTGGTCTCTTACCGGATTCGCTCTGTGCATTGAACCATTCAGACTCACGAATTTCGCGCATGGCCACTTTGCGATCCTCTGGCGATAGCCGATCAATGAATAGAATTCCATCAAGATGATCGGTCTCATGCTGTAACGCGCGTGCTAGAAATTCAGTACCTTCGATGACAACTGGCTCCCCAAACATATTGAAACCTCGTGCAACTGCATTCATCGCTCGCTTAGCGTCGTATCGAAGTTCGGGAAAAGAAAGACAACCTTCTTCTCCGTCCTGCATTTCATCGCTAAGTGTTAGCGTTGGATTAATCAAATGACCTAACACGTCATCAACGTGCCAAGTAAATACTCGTAATGGAACACCAATTTGAGGCGCAGCGAGACCGGCCCCGGGAGCCTCAAGCATCGTGTCAGTCAGGTCTGCGACTAATTTTCGCAGCTCTTTATCAAAGTCGACTACAGGTGCGGCCGGGGTCAATAACACCGGGTCACCAAATAAACGAATCTCTTGAATCGACATAGGTGAAGTCTATCAAAAATACTAAAGTGAATATGGATCTATTCGAAGGCTGCAATCACTCTTCTTAGCGATACTTCTGCGTCGCATTAACTCATGTAGAAACGATGTCAAAGCCGGCCTTGAATTTGATGAGGAAAGAACCACAACCTTGCTTAATTCACTATCAATCCTGGTTGGGCCCAATACACGGGTATCACTCGCCAAACGCGCATCTGAAATCGCTCTATTAATTCCAGTAACCAATGGGCTAGCTTGCGCAGTTGGAAGAATCATCACAGCACTATTAACAGATGGCGGGAAAGAGATTTCAGAGCGCAGCGATAGTTCTCGCTTCAAAATTGTAGATGGATTCCAACGTATCAAACTAGAAACAATGGGATGTGAATCATCTATTGCTAAAAGAACCACTCCCCCTTTCTTTACTGATCCTGCTACTTCAAAGAAAAGTTCGTTTGCTCGCTCACTTGCTCGCAAATCATCGTGACTAAAGTATGACAAACCCTCAAGAATCACAACTGCGCTATATCCACCATCTACTTGCGGTATGGCTCCAGGAGTTGCCAGAACTATGCAGGGTTTACTCTCAACGTGATCCTTAATCACATCTGCAAAAGAAAGAACTATGGGGGTATTTGGAAATGCTCGAGCAATCTCCTCTTGCGCCCTCTCTATGCCACGAGAGACAACGAATTTCTTATCTCTCGTGCAAAAACTACATTTCCATTCTTTAGTCGTTACTCCGCAGATTCGACAAGCTGGATCGGCATTCTTGCTAGTTAGATGAAGTCGACCGCCACATATGCACAAGGCAATATTTTTACAGTGCGCACAGAGAATTCCATTTGCGTAACCTTTGCGAGGTAATAAAAATAAGACTGCACCCTGAGAAATATTCGAACGAATATCACTAAAGATTCGCCCAGGCAAGAGAGTGGAGTCTACTGGAGTGAAAGCTTTGACCAATACCTTCGCATTTGAATTGAAATAGGCAATTCTCTTTGTATCAATAAGTGCAGCAACATCTAGCGAAGGAACATATCCACACAAAATTACACGGGCGAAATCTATGGATTTGCGCATCAGTGCCACATCACGTGCATTCCACGCAGGTGAACGCACCTCATAGAGACCTGGTGAAGACTCCTTAAAGACAATCACTGTGGATCCTGGGGGTAAGGGCGTAAAGATGGCACTTCTTGAACCAATGATAATCTGATCTTGAACTTCCATAGCCTGCAAAAAATTCGAATATCTTTCATTGCGTGAAAGAGAACTATCTATACGTAAAACAGGTTGTGAGCAACTTTCAAGCTGCGCGCAAATGGCAAGGATGTCACGTTCATCCGGTACAACAATTAACACCGATCCTTTTCGAATCGCATCAAGTGCAATCGATGCAACTTGAGCATGTGCTGAAAGGTGCGGCTCAAAGGCGCGAAAACACACATCTGATTGATTAATCCTCCTGATAGTTTGCGGTTGAAAGGGCTGATAACTTTTATCAACTGATGCCACTCTGGGTGGAATAGCGCTCCTGATGACATCCCAAGGATTGGTAGCCCATCTTTGTGCGCATTGGGTAATCAGTTCAAGAGATTTCGCTGTGGCGACTGGATGCACAGAAAGGATTTTTGTGATCGATTTCAACCCACTAGTAACCTTGGGGGCGACTACTCGTTCGATAACCAGACCTTCTACTTCGCGCCTTCCGAATGGAACTTGTACGCGCACCCCAGTAGTCACAACGTTTGCAAACTTTTCTGGTACTTCGTAGTCATAGGGAGCATCTAAATGAAAGACACCTGTATCAACCCAGACTCGTGCATACGGTAAATCATTTGCCACAGGACCGCTAGGCGCAGGTGCAACCTGCGATTTGAGTCTAAATAGCCGTGGCGTTGCCACAGTGATTACTTAATTGCGTTTTGCAGCTCTGAAACGCGATTGGTGCGTTCCCAAGCAAACTCTGGAAGTTCGCGACCAAAGTGTCCGTACGCACTTGTAAGTGAATAGATAGGACGCAGGAGATCTAAATCGCGAATGATGGCTGCTGGTCGCAGATCAAAAACAGTTGTCACTGCGTTTTGAATCTTAGATACTGGCACTGTTTCGGTACCAAAAGTCTCGACGAATACTCCTACAGGTTGCGCCTTACCAATCGCGTAGGCAACCTGTACTTCACAGCGCCTGGCCAAGCCAGCTGCAACTACGTTTTTTGCCACCCATCGCATTGCATATGCCGCAGAACGATCCACCTTAGATGGATCTTTGCCACTAAATGCTCCTCCACCGTGACGGGCCATTCCACCGTAAGTATCGACAATAATCTTGCGCCCAGTTAAGCCGGCATCGCCCATAGGTCCACCAATGACGAAGCGACCAGTTGGATTGATTAATGTGCGCAAATCTTTACGAGGTAAATCGATTGTTGCCAAGATTGGGTCGATGACATGCGCAATAATTTCAGGAGTGAGTTTCTTTACAACATCTACTTCTTCAGCATGCTGGCTTGAAATAACGACAGTGTTGAGCGCTACTGCGCGGTCACCATCATATTCAATGGTTACTTGAGTCTTTCCATCTGGGCGAAGATAAGGCAATAATCCAGATTTTCGAACCTTAGTTAACTGTTGAGCAAGCGCGTGTGCCAACCAAATAGGAAGCGGCATCAACTCTTTCGTATCATCACAAGCGTAACCAAACATCAAACCTTGATCTCCGGCACCTTGTAGATCTAGTGGATCTACTTGTGAACCAACGCGATGCTCATATGCATCATCAACACCTTGCGCAATATCCTGAGATTGCTGACCAATTGAGATAGAGACTCCGCAGCTATTGCCGTCGAAACCTTTATCCGATGAGTCATAACCAATATTCAAGACAGTATCGCGAACAATCCCCATAACATCGGCATAACCATCAGTTGTAACTTCACCAGCAACGTGGACTTGTCCAGTTGTGATGAGTGTTTCGACTGCTACGCGGGATTTCTTATCTTGAGATAGTAAAGAATCCAATACAGCGTCGGAGATTGCATCTGCAATCTTGTCCGGATGGCCCTCAGTTACTGACTCTGATGTGAATAGACGTTGTGACATTGTCCTAACCTAACTGCTCAAGAGCATAATCGAGTAGATGATGGGCAAGCGTGTCTTTGGATTGACGTGCGATAGGGATTAATTCCCCATTGCGAAGCACAATCGTACCCTCAGTCTCGTCCTTACCAAAAATAGCTCCTCCAGTGACATCATTGACATATATGAGGTCTAAGCCTTTAGAGATGAGTTTAGATTGAGCAGATGCTATGAGTTCGCTAGTTTGAGCTGCAAATCCAACCATCACTTGCTTAGTTTTCTTTGCAGACAAATTTGCTAGAAGATCCGGATTAACTTGTAAATCTATGGAGGTAAAATCGTTCTTATCGATTTTTTCTATTGAACTGTGCCTAGGTTTAGCATCGGCTACCGCTGCGCTCATCACCAAGATATCAGCATCAGTAAAACTCTTCTCTAATTCAGCTAGCATCTGTTCTGCACTTTCAACATGTGTTGTCATCACGCCATCGCAATCAGCTATTTCAACATTGGCAGCAATCAGATGTACTGTGGCACCACGTGCTGCCGCAGCTTTGGCTACGGCAACCCCTTGCTTTCCCGAAGATCTATTTCCAATGTAGCGCACGGGATCAATAGCTTCACGTGTTCCTCCGGCTGTAACTAACACTTTCTTGCCAATAAGGTCGCGTTTGATTCCACTCATCGCAAAGAATCTATCGATTATCACTTGAGTCTGCGGGAAGCGCCCTTGACCCGAGTCAGATCCAGTTAAGCGTCCAACTTCGGGTTCCATGACAACAAAACCACGAGATCGCAATGTTGCCACATTCGTAACCGTTGCAGGATCTAGCCACATTGACGGATGCATCGCTGGAACAACTAACTTCGGAGCTGCGCTAGCTAAGACGAGGTTGGTGAGTAAATCATCGGCTCGGCCCATGGCTAATCGTGCAATCAAATCTGCAGTTGCTGGAGCGATAATGAAAAAATCAGCCAACTTTGCTAGTGAAATATGTCGGACTTGATCTACGTCTTCCCACACCTGTGTTGTTACCGGGCGACCAGAAAGAGCTTGCCACGTTGCTACACCGACAAAGTTAAGTGAATTTGGGGTGGGAACAACAGTTACAGCGAAGCCATTGTCTTGTAAGCGTCGCAATAAATCAGCGGATTTATATGCAGCAATTCCACCACCGATACCGAGGATAACCTCGCGGTTAGTGGCGCTCATAGGTTTGGTACTTAAGCTGTTGGTTCTAGATTTTCAATCGTGAGTAAGCCTTCATTTATCTCGCGAAGTGCGATTGATAATGGCTTCTCATGAACATGTGTCTCAACTAGCGGTCCGACATACTCCAGGAGACCTTCACCTAGCTGTGAGTAATAGGCATTGATCTGACGAGCGCGCTTAGCTGCATACAAAACTAAACTGTACTTAGAGCCGCTCTTGTCTAGAAGTTCATCAATAGGTGGATTTGTAATGCCATCCATATTTATACCCCGCTCAAATCTAGTGCGCTGTGAGAATCCGTCTGCGGACTCAAGAGGCCAATGCTACCAGTTGTGCAACGACCCGCTCTACGGCGTCATTTACGATGACATGATCGAAAAATGAGGCTGCAGCAAGCTCTTCTTGGGCCAACTGCAACCGCTGAGCCCTTCTCTCTGGATCATCAGTTCCCCGTCCTTCAAGACGAGCTACTAACTCCTCCCATGATGGCGGCTCTAGAAATACGAGAATTGCTTGTGGCAGATGTGCTTTAACTTGCTTAGCACCGTCGATTTCAATCTCAAGCAATACATTCTCACCACGCAAAAGTGCATCCTGCACTTCAACACTAGGTGTGCCATAACGATTTCCAGCAAACTTCGCCCACTCTAAGAACCCATCCTCTTTAATTCTGCGATCGAACTCCTCATTTGAAATAAAGAAATAATCGATTCCGTTAAGTTCATTGTTTCGAGGTTGTCTCGTTGTTGCCGAGACACTGACCCAGAAATCTCCAGACTTGCGCAGAAGTGCAGCAACTGTACTTTTGCCTACTCCCCCTGGGCCAGAGAGAACGATAAGTTTCCCTGGACGGACCGCATGTGTACTCTTCATAAATTCGCTACGCAGTTCCTTAATTTGATGACGACCAAGTCCCTGAATTCTACGGGTGGGTGAGATATTTAATCTCTCCATAAGGCTCTGCGCTCGAACTTTTCCAACACCAGAGAGGGCTTCCAATAGTTCTCGCACTCGCATCTTAGCTACAGCATCATCTTTCTGCGCTAGCTCTAAAACAGTATCAATGGTGTACTCACCCGATTTGATTTTCGACTTAACCTCCGCACGTCGCTTTCGGGAAGTTGCTGCCTTGGCTAAAGCATCAGCGCGTTGCTGCGGGGTCAGTATCGGAGGTGCTCCCATGCACTAACCCTAACTGCATGTTAAGTTAATTGAGAATCTGCTCAGCAAGCTCTATTGCTCGCTCACGCATGGCTTGAGCACCATTTGCAAAACTTTGCGTGATCGGACGGCCAATAACGACATAGTTTGCTCCGCGATCGATAGCTTCACGCGGCGTCATTGTTCGTGCTTGGTCATCATCGCCTGCAGAATCGGCTGGACGAACGCCTGGTGTGATGATGGTTATGTCAGCACCAAGATTTTGGCGAATCGCCAAGATTTCAAGAGGTGAACAGACGATTGCCCGTGCTCCACCTGAGATCGCAATCTTTGCCAAACCAACAGCAGAATCTAAAGCGTGAGATCTAAATCCAATATCCGCGACATCTTTTTCAGATAGAGAAGTCAGAATGGTCACACCAGTAATGTGAGTTGCAGGCATTGCATCTACTGCTGCCTGAACCATTGCACTTCCACCTGCTGCATGCACCGTTAGAAACTTAGGTCGCAAGGTTGAGACGGCACGTGCAGCCCCTGCAACTGTGTGTGGAATATCGTGCAACTTTAAATCAAGGAAAATATCTGTACCGCAATTATCAGTGATGGCTCTAATTCCTTCGTTACCGAAAGTTGTATAAAATTCTAAGCCCAACTTAACTACTGATATGACCCCATCTGTTGCAGTTACCCATTGCTTGGCAACGTCCAAATCATTGGTATCAACAGCTAGAACAATGGGCGCTGGTTTATTCATCGTCTAATCATTCTCTGGTCGGTGTGCATAGCCAATCGCTTGGCGCAATGATGAGAAACCTTTAGCGATCAACAAATCCTTGAGTTCATTTTGAATCGACATTATTGCTGTTGGATTACCAAAGCTAGCCGTTCCTATAGAAACCCCGCTAGCACCGGCGGCTATCATTTCGAGCGCATCACGACCAGTTGAAATACCACCCATTCCAAGAATTGGAACTTGTGGCATCTCAGCGTGTACTTGATAGACCGCTCTGACTGCAATTGGCTTGATAGCTGGGCCTGATAAACCACCAGTTTTACCACCTAGATGCGGACGCATTGTGTCTAGATTGATAACCATTCCCAAAACTGTATTGATTAACGCCAATCCATCTGCACCAGCATCAACCACACCGCGAGCGATAGAAACAAGATCTGTCACATCAGGTGATAACTTCGCAATTATCGGTAACTCGCCCCCAATAGTTCTGCGCACACCGTCGATGACTCGCCTCGATGCTTCTGGATCACAGGCAAAGACCAATCCCCTATTTTCAACATTGGGACATGAAATATTGACTTCTATAGCACTGATGCCAGAAACTGAGCGCAATTTCCTCGCCAAAGTTGAATACTCTTCAATAGTTTCACCTGCAATTGAAATAATAATTCGAGCCTTTTGTTCAACAAGATAGGGAACATCTTTAGTTAGGAATGCATCGATTCCAGGGCCCTGTAACCCGATGGAGTTGAGCATGCCACTAGGTGTTTCAGCCATGCGTGGTGTTGCCCGCCCATTACGTGCTTTGAGCATGACTGACTTTGTCACCACTCCACCCATTGTCGTGATATCGAAAAATTGAGATAACTCGCGTCCTGAACTAGCACAACCGCTTGCTGTGAAAGTTGGGGCTGGAAACCAGGCGTTTGCTAAAGTTGTTGAGAAATCAAGGGCCGTCATAGAGCTTTACCAACTTTGTCCCATATAACCAGCGAACCATCCATAACTGGTCCATCAACGCATGAGCGCAACATTGAGATATTTCCATTCTCATCAGCGACAGGTAATACGCATGTCATACAAATTCCGATACCGCAGGCCATTGACTCTTCCACCGCACATTGGTGGACTACATGAGTGCCACGTGTTATCTCATCGATAGCTGACAGCATTGCCATTGGACCACACGAATATATAACTGCAATATTAAGATCTGCGATTAGTCCCGCAATAGGTTCAGTTACGCGGCCGCTCTGGCCCATAGAACCATCCTCGGTATAGATGCGCAGTGAATTGACTGCGCGCTTGCCCTCCATAGGTGCGTATATTTTTGATGCAGTACTTGCACCAAGCAACATATCTACCCGACAACCCTTGGCGTTGAGAACCTCAGCTAAACCGAAAAGAGGTGCTGATCCATAACCACCACCGACTAATAAAACTTGAACAGGTTCAGTCGGAATTCCAAAGGCAGTTCCAAGTGGCACGACGATATCTAAAATCGCACCTTCACCCTGTGCGCACAACCACTTACTTCCCTGACCATGAGGTGCAACAATCAACTCCATTGTTCCGCCAGAGACAGAGTTAATTGAAACTCGAGAAATTGCAAAAGCTCTACGCAATATCATCCGTGAATTCTCGCCACCGACACTTATTGCTGCAAAATTTCCTGGCTTACAAACCTGAGCCAGATCACCAATATTGATAATAAGTTGGTGGTACTGCCCTACTCGTTTATTGCTGACGACATTTGCGCGAATCTGCGCAGCATTCTTATTGATGGTTGCCATTTTAACTCAACCATTTTTGTAAGGATCTGATAGAAAGGTTATTGCTTTGCAGGAAGCGAATACCCTCAACTGCGGCGCTAAAGCCCGCTGTTGTGGTGATAATCGGAATGGAGCGTTGCACTGAAGCAGTACGAATGGCCCAACCATCTTGGCGCGTTCCTCTACCGACAGGCGTGTTGATTACTAAATCAATATCTCCAGAGTTAATAATTTCAACAATGGTTCTCTCGCCCATTGGACCAGTACCCTCGGAGTTCTTTCGCACAGTCACGCAGGTTACGCCATGGGTATTTAAAAAGGCTGCAGTTCCCTCCGTGGCTAAAATTCTAAATCCGCACTCTTGCAAACCTAGGGCTGCTTGGATACCAGATTCCTTGTCTTTGTCGGCCAAGGAGATAAAAACTGTGCCCGACTTTGGCAGAGGCCCGAAAGCGGCAATCTGACTCTTGGCATAACTCTCACCAAAAGCTGGAGAAATGCCCATTACTTCTCCAGTAGAGCGCATCTCTGGCCCAAGTACAGAATCGACTCCACGACCATCACTTCTACGGAATCGATTCCATGGAAGTACTGCTTCCTTTACTGAGATTCCTTTAGCTATTCCATCGCCTGTTGCTGGGAGAAGTTTCTCTTCACGTAGCTTGGCGATCGTTGAACCAACTGCAATACGCGCTGCTGCTTTAGCAAGCGGGACCCCTGTTGCTTTAGAAACAAATGGGACTGTGCGAGAGGCTCGAGGATTTGCTTCGAGCACATATAAAATATTTTCTGCTATAGCGAACTGAATGTTGATTAATCCGCGTACGTCAACACCACGAGCAATCTTCTCAGTTGCCTGGCGAATTTCTACCAGTTGCGCTTGTGTCACTGTCATTGATGGCAGCACGCAAGCACTGTCACCACTATGAATTCCTGCCTCTTCGATGTGTTCCATCACACCACCCAAAAATAGATCTTCTCCATCAAAAAGTGCGTCAACATCAATTTCAATGGCGCTATCTAAGAATCGATCTACTAAGACCGGATGATCAGGCGTTATATCTGTCGCTCTCGTAATAAACCCACCCAAAGCAGCATCATCATAAACAATTTCCATACCGCGCCCACCCAGAACAAAGGAAGGGCGCACTAATACTGGATAGCCAATTCTTTGTGCAATGGTGATTGCTTCTAACTGCGAAGCTGCCATGCCGAAATCTGGAGCGGTGAGGCCCTGCTGTTTAAGGATATTTCCAAATGCACCACGCTCTTCAGCCAAGTTGATGGCATCTGGTGATGTTCCAAGAATCGTGATTCCAGCCGCTTTTAATCCTGCCGCAAGTCCGAGCGGAGTCTGTCCACCTAACTGCGTAATAACACCAAGAACCGGACCCGCAAGTGACTCAGCGTGTACGACTTCAATCACATCTTCTAGAGTCAATGGTTCGAAGTAGAGACGATTACTGGTGTCATAATCTGTTGAAACAGTTTCAGGGTTGCAGTTTACCATAATGGTTTCATATCCAGCTTCACGCAAAACAAAAGAAGCATGCACACATGAATAGTCGAACTCAATGCCTTGTCCAATTCGATTAGGACCACTACCTAAAATGATGACTGCCGGTGTGGTGCGAGGCTTCACTTCGGTTTCTTCTTCATAACTTGAGTAGTGATACGGCGTGAATGCTTCAAACTCTGCTGCGCATGTGTCAACTGTCTTATAGACCGGACGAATCCCTAAATGATGGCGTTCACGTCGCACATCCTCTTCCTGTAACCCACGCAAAGTTGCTATTTGATTATCTGAAAATCCATTGCCCTTCGCTTCACGTAGCTTCTCAGCGGTCAACTCCCCCAACTGTGTGAGGGCAAAAGCCTGTTCGTTGATAATCTGAATCTGACGTAAGTACCACGGATCAATCTTGGTAGAAGCAAAGACATCTTCAATTGACGCTCCCGCCCACATTGCTTTTTGCACTTGCTGCAGACGATACTCCGTAGGAATCTTCATCGATACTAAAAGGTTCTGTTTCTCTTGTTCACTTATCTGCGACCAACTAAAGATAGCTTCCTTACGCTCTAGTGAGCGCAGCGCCTTCATCAGCGCTTCTGAGAAGGAACGACCGATTGCCATTGCTTCGCCAACACTTTTCATTGTTGTTGTTAAACGAGGATCAGCGTCGCTAAATTTCTCAAAAGCAAAGCGAGGAACTTTGACTACGACGTAATCAAGAGTCGGCTCAAAGGAGGCTGGGGTCGTTTTAGTGATGTCATTTTGGATTTCATCCAGGGTATAACCAATTGCAAGCTTTGTTGCGATCTTTGCGATTGGAAACCCAGTGGCTTTTGAGGCTAAAGCACTCGACCTAGAAACTCTAGGGTTCATCTCAATGACAATAATTCGACCATTTTGAGGATTCACTGCAAATTGAATATTGCAACCACCAGTGGCAACACCAACTTCGCGAATGATATCGATAGATAAATCACGCAGCTTTTGATACTCAACGTCAGTTAAAGTCATTGCAGGTGCCACGGTGATGGAATCTCCTGTGTGAACGCCCATAGGATCAAGATTCTCAATGGTGCACACAATAACCACGTTATCTTTATGATCACGCATTACTTCAAGTTCGTATTCTTTCCAACCCAAAATCGATTCCTCGAGTAGCACCTCAGAAGTTGGGCTATGGCGCAAACCTGCTCCTGCAATTTGTGAAAGCTCTTCTTCATTGAAAGCAATACCTGAACCAAGGCCACCCATAGTAAAAGAAGGGCGTACAACGACTGGGTAATTTAGTTGTATGACAGCGGCAAAGATCTCTTCCATCGTGTGGCAAATAATTGATTTGGCTGACTCTCCCCCAACTTTCTCAACTATGCCTCTAAACAATTCACGGTTCTCACCACGTTGAATTGCGTCTACATCAGCACCGATAAGCTTGACACCGTACTTTGCTAAAGTTCCGCGCTCAAATAAACCAATCGCTGCATTCAGAGCTGTTTGACCACCTAAAGTGGCAAGAACAGCGTCAGGCTTTTCCAAAGCAATGATCTGCTCAATGATCTCGGGCGTAATAGGCTCGATATACGTGGCATCTGCAAACTCTGGATCTGTCATGATGGTTGCAGGATTTGAATTAACCAAAATGACGCGGATACCTTCTGCTCGAAGCACACGACAAGCCTGGGTTCCTGAATAATCGAATTCACATGCTTGTCCAATAACAATAGGGCCACTACCAATTACTAAGACGCTCTTTATCAAAGGATCTAGAGGCATTAGACCTTCACTCTCTTACCCATCAAATCTATAAAGCGATCAAAGAGATATGCCGCATCATGTGGTCCAGCTGCAGCCTCAGGGTGATACTGAACAGAAAAGGCAGCACCTTCAAGTAACTGCAGCCCTTCTACTACGCCATCGTTCAAACACACATGTGTTACCTCTCCAGGTCCATACACCGTTGTGAAGGCAGCATCAGTGGGAGCTTTCAATGCAAAACCATGATTGTGGGCGGTAATTTCAACCTTTTGCGTATTCTTATCAATAACAGGTTGATTAATACCTCTATGACCAAACTGCAACTTGTAGGTTTCAAAGCCCAGGGCCCGGCCTAGGATTTGATGTCCAAAACAAATACCAAAGATAGGAATGTGAGCAGCTAAGACTGTTCGAACTAACTCGATTGTCTCAATCATAGTTGCTGGATCTCCAGGACCATTCGATAAGAAAACACCATCTGGATGTATCGCTTGTATATCTTCAAAAGTTGAGTCATATGGCATCACATGAACTTCTACGCCACGTTCAGCCAACATTCTTGGCGTAGCAGCCTTTATACCAAGATCTAAGGCTGCAACCACATATTTCTTCTTGCCGATAGATGGAACAACATAGGTCTGAGGAGTTGAAACATCTTTAACAAGATACGCACCTGCCATTTGAGGAGATTTGCGAACTTCAACGACCATCTCTTCGCGTGTGAGTTCCAAACTTGAGAAGATTCCAACGCGCATTGATCCGCGATCACGCAGATGGCGAGTAATTGCACGCGTATCTATACCTTGGATTCCAACAATATTTTGAGCTATTAACTGCGCTTCTAAATCATTTTCTGAGCGCCAATTAGATGTCAACGTGGATGGGTTACGAACTACATAGCCAGCAACCCAGATCTTCGCAGATTCATTATCTTCTTTATTCATACCAGTGTTACCGATATGTGGCGCAGTCATAACAACAACCTGCTTGTGGTATGAAGGATCAGTCAGCGTTTCTTGATAACCAGTCATACCAGTTTGGAACACCGCTTCACCAAAGGTGCGCCCCGTTGCTCCCCATGAGCGACCTTCAAAGATTCTGCCGTCATCTAAAACAAGATATGCCTGCGTCATTACTGCACCACCTTGGCCACTATTTTCGAATCAATCACTGTTGCTCGACCACCAAAGAATGTGTGAGTAACTAATCCTGGTAATTCAAAGCCATGATATGGAGTATTTCGACTCTTTGAGAGAACCAAATCGCGATCCACTATCCAACTACTGGTTGGATTAATCACAGTGATGTGTGCGACAGAGCCCACCGTTAGATTTTGTCCATGATTTGAATAATGTCCAATCTTTGCTGGAGCGCTCGACATACGATCTGCGACTCCTGCCCAATCCAACAGACCACTCTCAACCATCGTCATGTTAACTATTGAGAGGGCTGTTTCTAACCCGATCATTCCAAATGATGCTTCGGCCCACTCACAATCCTTAGTCTCACTTGTATGCGGTGCATGATCCGTAGCGACGATGTCGATTGTGCCATCGGATAAGGCTTCACGGAGGGCCATAACATCTTTTGTTGTGCGAAGTGGAGGATTGACTTTAAAGACAGGATCATAGGAGCTTGCTAAATCATCTGTTAGTAATAAGTGGTGAGGTGTAACTTCAGCAGTAACTCGAATGCCACGTGCCTTAGCCCAGCGAATGATTTCAACTCCTCCGGCTGTTGTGACATGGCAGATGTGTAGTCGCGATTGCACGTGCTCAGCGAGCAAAACATCTCTTGCGATGATTGCTTCTTCAGCGATAGCTGGCCAGCCCTTTAAACCCAGCTTTGAGCTGACAACGCCTTCATTCATTTGAGAACCAACGGTTAAGCGAGGCTCTTGGGCATGTTGTGCAATGACGCCATCAAATTTCTTGATGTACTCCAAAGCTCTACGCATAACAAGTGGATCAAAGACACAATTACCATCATCACTAAAGACACGCACACGTGCCAGCGAATCGGCCATTGCACCAATTTCAGAGAGTTGCTCCCCCTTAAGTCCTTGTGAGACGGCGCCGATTGGAAAGACATCTAAGAATCCAGCTTCTTGTCCTAAGCGATACACCTGCTCAACAACACCAGCTGTATCTGCAACCGGTGAAGTATTAGCCATTGCAGAAAGTGCGGTGAAACCACCTCTTGCTCCCGCGCGACTAGCACTTGCAACAGTTTCGCTATCTTCTCTTCCCGGTTCGCGCAGGTGAGTGTGCAGATCGACAAGACCTGGCAGAACGATGCTGCCTTTGAGATCAATGACAGTAGCTGCTTCATCAGAAAGTGATACTGACATTGCTTCAATTCGACCATTAGCAATTAAAAGATCAGAGGCCTTGCCACCAAGTACTTTTCCACCCTTAAGTAAGAAACGTTGTTGAGTCATTAGTTGCTCCCTACTTCTAGAGGTCCACCTGCAAGTAATACATACAAGATTGCCATTCGCACATTTACTCCATTAGTTACTTGTTCAACTATGACTGAACGTGCACTATCAGCAACGTCTGCAGCTATTTCTAATCCGCGGTTCATTGGTCCGGGGTGCATCACAATTGCATGTTTTGCCATTGCCGACATTCTCTCTGAATTAAGACCAAAGTAGCGTGAATATTCACGTGAATTAGGAAAGAAGAGATCGCTCATTCGTTCTTGCTGCACGCGCAACATCATGATTGCATCAACATTTGGAATTACTGCATCAAAATCATAAGAGATCGTTACTGGCCAACTTTCAACACCCACTGGAAGCAATGTCGGTGGCGCTACTAGAACAACATCAGCGCCTAGCATTGAGAGTAGTAATACATTTGAGCGTGCAACACGAGAGTGCAGGACATCACCAACGATGGCAATGCGCAACCCAGTCAGATCACTTGCTCCCTTACCCAGATGCTTGCGAATCGTGAAGGCATCTAGAAGAGCTTGGCTAGGGTGTTCGTGAGTACCATCGCCAGCATTGATAACACTTCCTGACATCCATTCAAGGTCAGCCAAACGCTGCGCTGCACCTGATGCAGAATGGCGAATTACCACAGCATCTGCACCCAACGCTTGCAGAGTTTGGGCCGTGTCTTTGAGTGATTCACCCTTGCTCAAACTCGAACCTTTAGCTGAGAAGTTAATAACATCGGCTGAGAGACGCTTTGCTGCAGCTTCAAATGAGATTCTAGTTCTCGTTGAATCTTCTGCAAAGAGATTAACTATTGTGCGACCTCGTAGCGTTGGCAGCTTCTTGACTTGCCCATCATTGATGCGTGCTAGCTCTGTTGCAGTATCGAGAATTCCAATTGCATCTGTCGCACTCAGATCGTTAATGGAGAGTAGGTGGCGCATTAGTTTGCCTCCCCTTCGATAACGACTTCATCGACGCCATCGATTTCAGTCAGAGAGACCTTTACAGATTGCTTCTCTGACGTTGGAAGGTTTTTGCCTACAAAATCTGCTCGAATAGGCAGCTGGCGATGCCCTCTATCAACCAGAACAGCCAACTGCACCGTGCGTGGACGTCCCACTTCTCCGAGAGCATCTAATGCTGCGCGTATTGTGCGCCCTGAATACAAGACATCATCGATCAAGATGACATCGCGCCCTTGAATTCCAATCGGAGGAATGGACGTAGGCATGATTGCGCGGGGAGCACGAAGGCGCAGATCATCTCTATATAAAGTGATGTCTAAGGTTCCATGGGCAATCTCTTTGCCTTCAATCGATTTCATGATCGCTGCAATACGCGCAGCTAAGTGAGCACCACGAGTCGGAATACCTAGGACTGTGATATCTGATGAACCATGATTTTTTTCTAGAATCTCATGGGAAATGCGGGTCAACGCACGTGAAATATCCTGTGCGGACAGGGCTACGCTCATTTAAATCTCCTTCCCCACCTCGCAGGATGGGTCGTTAAAGGATGCGGGGCAGACTATATCAGCAACTGCCGGCCTCTGTGGATATCCAAAAAAGGGTGTGGCATCACATCCATAGCCTTGCCCCATGAACATAGAAATGGAAGAAATAGCCGCACGACTTCGATCAATCCGCATCTCCCGCAATCTGACTTTGGCCGATGTTGAAAGCAAAAGCCACAAGCAGTTACGAGCAGTCGCCCTTGGCTCCTATGAGCGCGGGGATAGAACATTGAGTGTGAAGAAAGCAGCCCAATTATCGGAGTTTTATGAAGTCCCTTTGTCATATCTCCTAACTGGCCATTCACCAACACACAGCATTGAAAAAAGGATCATGATTGACCTGCGCAGAGTGAGAGCTCTTTCTCACTCCGAAGGCTATGGCGCATCTACTCAAAGGATCCTATTCTCATTCCTTTTTGGAATCATTAAGGAACGGCAGGACTTCAATGGTGAACTCTTATCTCTGCGAAAAAGTGATATTGATTTTCTGACCATCACCATAGGTTGCAGCCATGAAGAGCTACGCCTGTATCTAGCCCAAAATAAACTGATCTTTGAAACTAAAGAGACAAATTCTCTTTAAGTGAAGAGATTCGACCTAAAACACCATGGATAAAGCCAGATGATTCATCGGTAGAGAGCTCTTTAGCCAAACTCAAAGCCTCATCTATAGCAACACTGTCTGGAATATCTACTGCCCACAAGATCTCATAAATGGCTAAACGTAAGATGTTGCGATCAACATGTGGAAGTCGATCCATATCCCAGCCTTGGGCATAGGTTGTAATAAGTTCGTCAATTTTTCGAGTGTTTTCATTGACGCCAACAACAAGTAAGCGTGTGTATTCACGGATCGGTCTGGCATCGGGACCTTCTTCAACAATATCTCTAGCATTGAGAAGCTCTAAAGAGTTTGTCCCCCGAATATCAGCTTCGAAAAGCAGGTCTAACGCTTGCTTTCTTGCCTTACTGCGAGCAGACACTAGTTTGCGCGGCCTTGGTATGAGCCATCACGTGTATCAACCATGACGATTTCATCCTGCTTGATAAAGAGTGGTACTTGAATTTCAATTCCTGTTTCAACTGTTGCTGGCTTAGTTCCGCCAGAAGAGCGATCTCCCTGGATACCCGGCTCTGTATATGTAATACGCAAAGGCACTGACGCCGCTAACTCAATATAGAGAGGATTTCCTTCGTTGACTGCAACTACTGCATCAGTATTTTCTAGCATGTACTTAGCCATATCGCCCACAACAGCTGCTGAGATAGTCATCTGATCATAGGTCTTGCTATCCATAAATACGAAGTCATCGCCTTCTTTGTATAAATACTGCATATCGCGCTTTTCTAAGATGGCTATATCAATCTTCACGCCAGAGTTGAATGTTCGATCAATAACTTTTCCAGTAAGTACTGACTTGAGCTTTGTACGAACGAAAGCTGGACCCTTACCTGGCTTAACATGCTGGAACTCAACGACTGTCCAAAGTTGGGTTTCAATCTCAAGAGTAATTCCATTTTTTAGATCAGCTGTTGTTGCCACGGTTCAAGCTCCACTCATATCTGTAGGTGATTATTTACGGCCATTGATTCTCAATGACAAGAGGCCAAGGATACCCGTATTTGCAGGGTGATTTTTCAACTTAGCCAAGCAAGGATTTAAGGGCGCTAATCGCTAAAACATAGGAATTGGGACCAAAACCGGCAATTGTCCCCGTTGCCACACCAGAGATTACTGAAGTGTGACGAAACTCTTCACGTGCCATTGGATTTGATAAATGCACTTCAATCAATGGTGCTTTCAAAAGTTCTGCAGCATCGCGGATTGCATAAGAATAATGTGTAAAGGCTGCAGGGTTGATAATGACCGGCAACTTGGCATCAGCGGCTTCATGCAGCCATCCAATAATTATGGCCTCATCATTGCTCTGTCGAACATCAGCCTGCATTCCCGACGAGGCCGCACTGGCTTCAATGAAAGATTTTAGTTCAGCGTAATTGAGATCTCCATAAATTGAAGAGTCACGAATATCTAACCGGGCCAGATTTGGGCCGTTGATAACCATGATTTTCATGAGCTAATTCTCTCATACGCTAAGCGAAGTTCGCTTTCATTTGCATCCTCTATGCGCAAGGTCTTACCGATGCCGCATAAACCCACAAATCGGAGTTGATAACCGCGCGACTTCTTATCCAAGGCAAGCAGTGGATAAAGATGTTGCCAAGCATCACTTGGGTATTTAGTAGGCAACCCAATGTCATTCAAAATTTGTTGGTGCAGAGCGATGCTCTTTGAATCCAGCAAGCCTTTTACACCAGAGAGTTGGGCTGCAAAGACCAGACCAATTGCCACGGCTTCACCATGGCGCAATGAATATTTGCTATGGGTTTCAATGGCGTGACCCAAAGTGTGTCCGTAATTGAGAACTTCTCGCCCAAACGACTCCTTGAAATCACTTGCCACAACATGGGCTTTGACTGCAACCGAACGGGTAATCAAATCTTGAACAAGTGAGGCATCACCGCGGATCTGCGACAGATTCTTACCTTTCATTAACTCTAGGATCTGTTCATCTACAATAAAGCCACACTTGACTACTTCTGCCAGTCCTGCCGAAAAATCTCTATCACTCAATGTTTTTAGCCACGAGGTATCAATCAGAACCTTCTGCGGTGAATGAAATGCACCGATGAGATTCTTGCCGTAATCACTATTTATTCCAGTTTTTCCACCGATTGCTGCATCAACCATTCCAGCTACTGTTGTTGGCACTGCGATCCAGTCGATACCACGTAGCCACGATGCTGCGGCAAAACCTGCTAAATCTGTGATGGTTCCCCCGCCAACACCAACGAGGGCATCCGATCGAGTAAATCCAGCAGCCCCTAACCAGTTCCATAACGATTGCAGGGATTGAGCGCTCTTTGCTGCTTCACCATCGGCAACTTCGAAATAATGGATCTCGGTGTTCTCTGGTTGAAAACCTTTGATTTGATCACGCATTGCTGATGAATAGATGAGGGCAACACGGGTGTATGAATCTAGCGATTGCTTTAGATGCTTTTGCCACTGGCAACCAATGACTACGTCATACTCATGCTCTGCATGAACCCGTATTGTGTTAATCATAATTTTGCTTCAATCTCGTCAACAACATCTTTGACTGACATGGCATCAACTTTAATGACAAAGCTAGCCAAAGATTCATAGATTGGCCTACGTGTCTCTGCTAGTGCTTGCCATTGTGCTCTTGGATTACCCAATAGAAGAGGTCTGTCACGGTTAAAGCCCACTCGTGGTGCTGCAACTGCTAATGAAACATCAAGAAAGAAAACTGGGGTTTGTGAGCCTTTAAGTAAATCCTGGGATCTCGATGCAATCGGTGCGCCTCCACCGAGAGAGAGAACGCAATCGCTCACAGATAAAGAATTGGTCAAGGTGGTGAACTCTAAATCGCGAAAGAACTCTTCACCTTTATCGACAAAAATATCTGAGATCTTATGACCGTAAGAAGCTTCGATTGCAGTATCAGTATCGATGAACTCAATAGAGAGTTTGTCGGCTAATGCAGCGCCCACAGTGGATTTACCGCAACCCGGTGGCCCAATCAATATAAGGCGAGGCATCTTTATGAAAAGTTCAGGTTCTGCATGTAGCTATTGAAATTGCGGCGTGTTTCGGTTACTGAATCACCACCGAATTTTTCGAGTACTGCCTCGGCTAAAACAAGTGCCACCATCGCTTCAGCAACTACTCCGGCTGCAGGCACTGCGCAGACATCAGAGCGTTGATTTATTGCCTTGGCACTTTCTCCAGTAGCAACGTCGATCGTATCTAAAGCTTTAGGCACGGTAGAGATTGGCTTCATCGCTGCGCGAACGCGTAGGACCTCGCCATTAGACATCCCGCCCTCTGTTCCCCCTGCTCGATCTGTGCGGCGAACAATCTTGCCTTGCTTATTCTTTTCAATTTCATCATGTGCAACTGATCCACGGCGCGTTGCAGTTTCAAAGCCATCGCCGACCTCAACGCCTTTAATGGCTTGAATTCCCATCAGCGCTCCCGCTAAGCGAGCATCCAGTCTGCGATCGGAATGAACATATGAACCCAAACCTGGTGGCATATTAAATGCTAGAACTTCTACTACTCCGCCTAAAGTATCACCATCTGCGTGAGCAGCTTCGATCTCTTTGATCATTTGGGCACTTGTTGCTTCATCAGCGCAACGAACTGGATCCTTATCTATTCTTGCCATGTCTTTTGCATCAGGCAGCACATAATCATCGCTCACACGCGCTTTTCCAATAGATAAAACGTGAGACAAAATAGTGATTCCAACACTCTGTTCGAGGAAACTGCGAGCAACTGCGCCAAGTGCAACTCGGGAAGCCGTTTCTCGGGCACTTGCCCGTTCCAAAATTGGTCGAGCATCACTAAAATCATATTTTTGCATTCCAACTAAATCTGCATGACCAGGACGTGGTCTAGTTAATGGTGCATTACGGGCTAAATCTTTGATCTCATCTTCGGCAACAGGATCTGCTGACATAACTTTTTCCCATTTAGGCCACTCTGAATTACCCACCTGAATTGCGATTGGTCCACCTTGCGTAAGTCCTAAACGAATTCCACCAAGAATCGTGACCTTATCTGCTTCAAAATTTTGTCGAGCCCCTCGCCCATAACCAAGGCGACGTCGCTCAAGATGGCGATCGATATCTGCAGTCGTGATTTCTACCGAAGCGGGGATTCCCTCGATGATGGCAGTAAGTGCTTGACCATGTGATTCACCCGCAGTTAACCAACGCATGTGCCTATTCTTGCAGAAGTTAGCTCCCGCCCGTTGCCAAATAAAGGCTTGTTCCCAGAAATATCGCTGGAGCCATGGCAATCGTTCTCGGGAATACCTTGGAATATCCCCATCTGAGCATAATGTCAATGAGAGAGGTTAAAAGTATCGCTATTAAAAGCTGCTCAAATTCTTGGAGGTAGGAAATCTCTGCCATCAAAACAATCAAAGCCAATAACTTACAGTCGCCCATCCCAACTCCGAAAATGAATAAGATGCCAAGAGTAACGATGACCACGAGCATCAATTGTGCACCTGGCAAACCGTTGACTATGAAGAGGGCTCCAACGTAGTAGGCGTAGATCTGTAGATAGATATTTGGAATCTTACGCTGTGATAGATCCGCTATCGATATCGGAATCGCAAAGAGAAGATAGAGCACTGATCAAGAGTAGAGTTTTTGAAATCACTGCGGATGTAGAGTGTGGATTACTTAAGCGCGGCTAACCCCACGCTGCGCAGTTGGGTATACATCGCTGAAGTATCAAAGGCTGTGCCTGAGAAAATTGATATCTGCGCAATCGCTTGATGAATCAACAGGTCTAAACCATCAATGACAGTTCCACCGCGTGATGCCCATAGCGCTGAAGCAGGTGTTGGCCAGGGCTTATAGAGAGCTTCAAAAAAAGGAGAGGAAGTTTTTTTAGGTAAATCAATTGAATCCGTAACACCCGCTGGTGCTGTGCTAATTACTAAATCAGCATCAGAAAGAACGCTCAGATCATCCCAATTAAGAAAACTCAACTCAGACTCAAGAACTGCATCTGACATCCCTGCAACTCTTGAAAGAGAACGGTTAATAACAGTTATATGCTCCGCTGCACCATCGCAAGCTGCAGCAGCAGCACGCGCTGTTGCTCCAGCGCCAAGAATGACAACGTGGCCCTTGATTTCAACCTTGTGAGACTTAAGTGCGTGAGCGAAACCGATAACGTCTGTTGAACTAGCGCGCCACGCTCCCCCATCCTTATACAAAGTATTTGCACTATTAATTCTCTTTGCCAAATCATCAACGTGATCGGCATACTCAATGGCCTCTTCTTTTAGCGGCATAGTTAATGAGAACCCAGTCCAACTCTTATCTCTGCCATCCATGAACTTAGCTAATCCGCCGGCATTGACTTCTATAGCTTCATAACTGCCTTTTACACCAAGCTGTTCGTAAGCGGTGTTATGCAGCAATGGACTCAACGAGTGAGAAATAGGTGATCCCAAGACAGCAGCTTTTATCATTTGAATACTCCTGCCTTTCTATTTTTCACAAAGAGGGCTTTCCATGTAAGAAATTCATCATGAGAGCGAGTGAAACGTGTGTCCCCAGGTGCAACTGTAATGAAATACAGCCAATCCCCGTCGGCAGGCTTTAATGCCGCAGCTATTGCATCATTTCCTGGATTTCCAATAGGTGTTGGTGGAAGACCATAATTTCTATAGGTGTTGTAGGGAGACTTGATCAGGGTGGAATTGGTACTCAAAAAGATTTCCCCACGAAGCTTCTTCACATAGTGAACCGTGGCATCTAACTGCAGAGGCATAGAGATTTCTAGGCGATTTCTGATGACTCTAGAAACTTTATAGAAATCCCCTGCGCCCCCCTCAGCTTGTATCAATGATGCGATGGTCAACAGCTGTGCTGGAGAGTATTTTCCTTTTGCAGCCAAAAGTCTTTGTCCCGTTTCTTCATCCGAGAATCGATCAACCATTGATTGCACAGCATCTAATGCACTTGTGCCAGCAGGGAATGAATATTGCGCTGGGAAAAGTAAACCTTCAGCATTCGAAAATCCGGCAGGCAAAACAACTTTCTTGAAGGCAGTATCAATATCTCTCTTTGTGAAACCATACTTAACTAAAGAATCAATTACTTCACTCTTCCAACCACCCTCGAAAACTTTGATCAAATTCGGTATACGTGCAGGGTCAAGAAGTTGAGCTAACGCCTGACGCGCAGAGATTCCCACATTTAGTTCATGTGCACCGGGTGCAACTTTGGCAGAACGAGGATCCGCAACTGCTGCTCTAAAGTATGCCAGCGCAGACTTGGTTACCTTGTTCTCATAAAGTATTTGCGCCACCGCAGATCCGCTAGCACCCGCTGGAATTTCAACAACTACAACCGGTGAATTAGCTCCTAAATTAGCTGTTGGAAAATCAGGCGCAGAGGAAACATTGGATCTGACTGTGTGGATGGAAAGGCTAAGAAGTGCGACAAAGAGAAAGGCCGCAACCACACGGATAAGAGGGTTATTGAATATCTTCATCCTTTGTTCTTTTCAATTTCGAGGGCAAAGTTAAGAATCTCAACCGCAGCAGCTTGATCTATCGAAGCGCGTGCATCCTTGCTGTTAACACCTGAATCCCGCATACCGCGAGTGGCAGTAACAGTACTCAACCGCTCATCAATGAGTGTTACGGGAGATGAAGTCAGTTCAGTTAACATCTTTGCAAAAGTGGAAGCTTTCTCCGCCGACTCACTCTCCCGCCCATCCATATGTGAAGGTTTGCCCACATAGATATGAATAGGTTCATACTCTGAAAAGATCTGAGCAATTTGAGACTTGAGTTTGTTATCAGAGGCCTGCAATGTTGTGAGTGGCGTAGCTAATATGCCATCTGGATCACAGACTGCAACGCCGATTCTGACATCGCCATAATCAAAGGCGATTCGGCGACCTCTTTGCATGGAGTAATTATCCAACGATGGCTTGTGAAATTGCAGCTAATGCATCAACTGATTTAGCCGCATCTATTCCTCCGCCTTGGGCGAAGTCATCTTTGCCGCCTCCACCGCCACCTAATACCGTTGAACCAATCTTTACTAACGCTCCCGCCTTAATACCACCAGCACGAGCAGTGTCACTTGCCGCCACAACTAATACCGGCTTTGAATCGTTAACACTGATGAGTGCAACAACGCTGTTGGCAGCCTTTGAACGCAATTCCAAAGCAATCTTTCTTAGATCATCTCCAGAAATACCATCGCCTAAAACAGATGTAATGACCGTTGTTCCATTAATAACCTTTGCACTCTTGGCAATCTCTCCCACTTGTGAAAGTGCTTGGGCCGATCGCAAACCACTGAGCTCTTTTTCAATCTCTTTCATTGAGTTAATCAATCCATTTATGCGCTCTGGAAGCTCTTCAACACGGGCACCCTTGATAATCTCTGTAAGAGAGTTCAGTAAAATATGTTCGCGAGCCAAAAACTTATAGGCATCAATACCCACAAGAGCTTCAACGCGGCGGACTCCGGCACCAATTGATGATTCACTCAAAAGTTTAACTACTCCCAATTGACCAGAGCGAGATACGTGTGTTCCACCGCAGAGTTCGCGGGCCCAGTCACCGACGCTCACGACACGTACTTGATCACCATACTTCTCACCAAAGAGGGCCATTGCGCCAATCTTTTTTGCGGCCTCTTGTGACATCACTTCTGCGCTTACTTCAAGGTTATCTAGTAGCAAAGTGTTAACACGTGACTCAACATCATTTAATACTGATGCAGGAACTGCACCGGTTGCCGGAAAATCAAAACGGAATCTTCCTGGTGAATTCTCAGAGCCTGCCTGTGTTGCAGTTTCTCCTAATAGTTCGCGAAAGGCTTTGTGAACCATATGTGTTGCGGTGTGAGCACGAGAAATTGCATCCCGGCGTTCAACATCGATAGCTGCTTGTCCCTTGGATCCACTTTCAAGTGATCCAGAGAGAACTCGACCACGGTGAACAAATACACCTGGGACTGGAGTTTGCACATCATCAATCTCAACGACGGCGCCGTTAGCCAAAGTAATCCTTCCGCCATCGGCTAGCTGACCACCACCTTCAGCATAGAAAGGAGTTCGATCTAGAACAATTTCGACATCCTCATCTGCGCCAGCTGAGCCAACTAGATTTCCATCAACTAAAACAGCAGTTACTCTGGCTTCACTTGTTAGATGTGAATAGCCAATGAACTCTGATTTACCATTCTTATCTGCCACTTGGCGATAAACTGAGAGATCTGTATGACCACTCTTTTTAGCTTTAGAGTCGGCTTTAGCGCGATCCTTTTGTTCCTTCATTAAACGGCGGAAGCCATCTTCATCTACTTCTAGACCCTCTTCACGGGCCATTTCAAGAGTTAAATCAAAGGGGAAACCGTATGTGTCGTGGAGTTTGAAGGCATCTTCCCCGGGAAGAACTGCGCTCTTGCTCTTCTTCAACGCTGCACTTGCCACATCGAAAATCTGTGTTCCACTCTTGAGTGTTTGCAAGAAACTTTCTTCTTCCGAAACACTGACTGAAAGGATGCGCTTTGAATCATTAACAAGCTCTGGATACTGGGCCCCCATTGCACCAATTGCTGCCACGGTGAGCTCAGACATAATGGGATCCATAGATCCAAGTAAGCGCATGTTACGAATGGTGCGACGCATCATGCGACGCAGAACATAACCACGGCCTTCATTTCCAGGTGTTACACCATCACCGATAAGCATTGCTGACGTGCGAGCATGATCGGCAATGATGCGCAGTGAAACATCTGATTTTTCAGATGAACCGTATTTAACACCAGTGAGCTGTGATGCCTTAGTTAGAATCTGCATTGTTGTGTCAATTTCATAAATGTTCTCAACACCCTGCAAAAGAGCGGCCATGCGCTCAAGTCCTAAACCAGTATCGATACTCTTTGCTGGAAGTTCTCCAAGAATAGGGAAATTGTTTTTGCCAGAACCAACTCCGCGTTCATTTTGCATGAACACCAGATTCCACACTTCCATATAACGGTTTTCATCTGCGATCGGTCCACCTTCTGCGCCATATGCAGGGCCGCGATCATAATAAATCTCAGAGCACGGACCACATGGTCCTGGGACACCCATCGACCAAAAGTTATCTTCCATATCACGCCGTTGGATGCGCTCTTTTGGCACACCCACCTTGGTATGCCAAATATCTGCAGCTTCGTCATCATCTAGATAAACCGTGACCCATAAACGATCTTCAGCAAAACCATAACCACCATCATTAATGGGACGAGTCAGTAGCTCCCACGCAAGTGCGATCGCACCCGCCTTGAAGTAATCACCAAAGGAGAAGTTTCCGCACATCTGGAAAAATGAAGCATGACGAGTTGTCTTACCGACTTCATCTATATCTAATGTTCGAACACACTTTTGAACCGAAGTAGCGCGTTTATATGGAGGGGTTATCTCCCCCAAAAAATATGGCTTAAAAGGAACCATTCCTGCATTAACAAGCAAAAGATTGGGATCATCAGCAATCAAAGATGCTGAAGGAACGACGGTGTGGGTTAGGCCTTGACGGTTATCTGATTCAAAGAAGCGCAGCCAGCGCGAACGGATCTCGGCGGATTCCACTTGTGGGGATCACTCAGCCTTCTTCTTAGATCGAGACTTCTTCATCGATGCAGCAGAAAGTAGAGCTCCAGCGACTTTAACTGCTGAGCCATTTTTGTTAATGAATGAGGTGGTGGCTTCATTTACTTTGTCGGATAAATCTTCAGCATTCTTCGTAATGCGATTAATACTTTTAAGTGGCCCGTTGACCAGAGTTACAGTGGTATGAACTTCATCAATTAACGGTGCAGTTTCATCGGTGATTAGTTTGAGAGAAGCTTTAGCCTCATCGATAAAACGACCTAAACGAATAATAACGTAGGCAACTGCGATAGCGATAACCATCAGCGCACAACTTGCGATTATTGTTGCAATTCCACCTGGACCCATGTTGTTAGCCTACCTGAGGCCCTGCTTTAGGAGCGCCATCAATACCGCTCTCCTTGCGTTGCGCCGTAGTAATAGGAGTTGGAGCACCAGTTAATGGGTCTCCACCGCTTGCAGTCTTTGGGAAAGCAATAACTTCACGGATCGAATCTGAACCGGTGAGCAAAGCACACACGCGATCAAGACCCAATGCAATTCCTCCATGCGGAGGCGGTCCGTAGTTGAAGGCTTCTAATAAGAAACCAAACTTGCTTTGTGCTTCTTCATCACTTAAACCAATAACGCTGAAAACATCTTTTTGTATTTGACGATCATGGATACGAATAGATCCACCGCCCAGTTCAGTTCCATTTAAAACAATGTCATAGGCATAGGCAAGAGCTGAAGCTGGATCCTTAGCAAATGTTTGGGCAAACTCTGGCTTTGGTCCAGTAAACGGGTGGTGAACGGCAGTCCAACCCCCCTTATCAGTTGGCTCGAACATAGGTGCATCAACAACCCACAGGAACTCCCACTTATCTGCTGGAATTAAATTACAACGCTTACCAATCTCTAAACGAACCGCACCTAGCAAATTCAAGGATGCAGTGCGCTCACCTGCAGCAAAGAAGATTGCATCTCCGAGCTTTGCTCCAGCCGCTGTTGCAATCCCTGCAGATTCTTTCTCTGAAAGATTTTTTGCAACAGGTCCACCTAACGTTCCATCTTCATTTACCAAGATGTATGCAAGACCCTTAGCACCGCGCGCCTTAGCCCAGTCTTGCCACGCATCTAATTCACGGCGAGGTGATGCTGCTCCCCCAGGCATAACAACGCTTCCAACATATGGTGCTTGGAAAACTCTAAAAGTGGTTTGTGCGAAATATGCAGTGTGTTCATTAAGTTCATAACCAAAACGAAGGTCTGGCTTATCTGAACCATATCGAGACATTGCATCGGCATAAGTCATGCGCTGTAGTGGAAGTGGAATTGTGTGACCGATTGCCTCTTTCCAAATTTTTGCGACAATCTTTTCAGCAACAGCCAAGATATCCTCTTGATCAATAAATGACATTTCAATATCGAGCTGTGTGAACTCTGGTTGGCGATCGGCTCTAAAGTCCTCATCACGAAAACAACGTGCGATTTGGTAGTACTTTTCCATTCCAGCCACCATCAACAGCTGCTTAAAGAGCTGCGGTGATTGTGGCAAGGCATACCAACTACCTGGTTGCAGACGAACTGGAACTAAAAAGTCACGAGCACCTTCAGGTGTTGAGCGGGTTAAATATGGTGTTTCAATCTCAAGAAAAGCTTCATCTTCCATCACCCGACGGATTACTGAAGTCACCTTTGAGCGCAGACGAAGATTAGCTGCTGGCTTTTCACGGCGTAGATCTAAATAACGATACTTCAAGCGCACTTCTTCGCTGATATCTGAATCATTTCCGGAATCAACCGGAAACGGCAGCGCCGCCGATTCACTCAAAACAACAACGATGTCACCCATAATTTCAATTTCACCAGTCGGAATATTTGAATTTTCATTTCCTGCTGGTCTTGCTAACACTTCACCAGTAATGAGAAGACACCACTCAGCACGCAGTGAACTTGCAATCTTTTCATCACGGATAACTACCTGAACTGAACCTGAGGCATCGCGCAGATCGATAAAAGCAACTCCACCATGATCGCGCCGCCTGGAAACCCAGCCGGCCAAAGTAACGGTCGTGCCGGCATGGGATTTGCGCAATGAACCTGCATCGTGTGTTCTTAACATAGTTGCGTTCTACATCCCTATAACTAAATTACACTGATTAATGAGGCAATCTTAACCGATGAAGTGGCGCCAGTTTTCATCTCTTTTAGCTCCACCGTTGCGCTAGAAATCTCTGAATCGCCCAAAACGATGACATAGCGCGCACCGCTTTTGTCCGCGCCTTTCATAGCACCCTTTAAGGCCCGATTTCCGAAAGCAATTTCAACGCTTTTATCGGCACTTCGTAGTTCACCAGCGATTTTCATTGCCATCTCTTTAGCTGCATCACCCAGTGGAATGATGAAAAGATCTGAAACAAAAGCGGTTTCATTAATTACCCCTTCAGCCTCTGCAGCAAGCAAGGCTCTATCAACACCTAAACCAAAACCAATCCCAGATAAGGCTTGTCCACCTAGTTCTGCCATAAGACCGTCGTAACGGCCTCCCCCACCAATTCCAGATTGGGCGCCTAGAAGATCATGGACAAATTCGAAAGTAGTGCCGGTGTAATAATCCAAACCACGCACCATCCGTGGATTTAGTGTGTAAGAAATGCCTAAGACATCAAGATACCTCTTGACTTGCTCAAAGTGTGAGCGCGAACTCTCATTCAAATAATCAATAAGCAATGGTGCTTTGGCCATGGCATCTCTTATCTCAGGACGCTTGTCATCAAATAATCGCAGCGGATTGAGGGCTACCCGTGCACTGGTTGCCTCATCCAAACTCATGCTGGAGATAAATTTCACTAAATCAACTCGGTGGGCAGCTCGTGATTGAGAATCACCCAAAGAAGTAATTTCAAGACGATATTTACTTAGACCAATAGCTTTGAAACCAGCATCTGCAATGGCAATTACTTCAGCATCAATAGCTGCATCATCTAATCCAATTGCTTCAATACCCACTTGGTAGAACTGGCGATATCGCCCAGCTTGTGGACGCTCTGCTCGAAAGAACTGACCCGAATACCAAAGTTTGGCAGGTAGTTGACCGCGATCTAATCCATGTTCAATAACTGCACGCATCACCCCCGCAGTCCCCTCCGGACGCAATGTGATAGAGCGATCTCCGCGATCTTGAAATGTATACATCTCTTTTGAGACAACATCAGTTGATTCGCCAACACCGCGAGTAAAGAGTTCTGTATCTTCAAAGACTGGAAGTTCAATTAACTGATAACCCGCTTTACGTGCTGGCTCAATTAGACATTCACGCACAAACTCAAAAGCTGCAGAACGCGGTGGAACATATTCACTCACGCCTTTAGGCGCTTGTATCTTTTGTCCGGCCATTAGTAACGAGCCTTAAGGGCAGTTAAGTAAGGATTGCTCTTCTTCTCTGCACCCAAGGTGCTATCGCCATAGTGCCCAGGTAGGACTCTTAAGTGATCTGCCATTGGCATAATTTTTTTGCGCAAAGTTTGCTCCATCGCCTCGGCTGATCCGCCGGGTAGATCAGTGCGACCTATCGAACCAGCAAAGAGCACATCGCCGCTGACTAATAGTTCGTCATCGACTACAAAAACCAAAGAGCCTGGTGTGTGACCAGGGGCGTGGATGGCTTTAAATTTCATGCCCACTAGCTCCACAACTTCTTCATTGCGCAATTCTCTTACATCCCCAGGTTCGACAAAGTCCATTGCCGATAATGTCGCTGCAAATTCTGGGCTTAAATATCGCTCAGGGTGCAAAAGAGCGATGCGATCAAGTGAGTGAATATAGGCAGGGATGGAATATCCATCTGCGATAGGTTGAATAGAAAAGGTGTGGTCAAGATGGCCATGAGTGGCAATCACGGCAACAGGCTTGAGCGAGTGTTTCTTTAGAATCTCATCCAACATCGCTGAAACATCGGGCATACCTGGATCGATGACAACGCACTCGCTGCCAGCCTTTGGGGCTATGACCCAGCAGTTAGTGGCATACAAGGGGGCTGCAAAAGAGTCGACTAGCATCGAATTCACCCCTTCGCCCACGCTTAAAATAGGAGCGATTGACGCTCACACACCTGGACAGGGTACCTTTTACCTCCGCACGATTCACGCTCATCCAAGGTGCGCCTTGAGTGAGCACGCACACTGATAGCGACGTTCTACATTAGAACAACGCGCTGAAAGGGAACACACCATGAGCGAGTTCAATCCAACACATCAAGCCAGTGCAGCATCAGCACTAATCGGAGATCCTTCAGAATTTGGCCGAGTGGCCGAAGATGGAACAGTCTATGTTCGCACCTCCTCCGGTGAAAAAGCAGTTGGCTCATATCCTGGTAAGACTTCAGAAGAAGCTCTGGCTTACTTCGTTCGAAAATTCGAACTCCTTGCAGCAGAAGTTGCGCTCCTTGCAGCCCGCATCAAAAGTGGCGCACTAGTTCCATCAGATGCATACACGGCAGTGAAGAAACTGCGTGATCAAGTCAAAGAATTAAACGGTGTTGGCGATCTCGATGCCCTTGCTGCATCAGTTGAACAGATTGAGCCACTCATTGAAGGCCATCGCGAAGCCTATGAAGCCAAGAAGGCAGCCGAAACTGCAGCTAAGGCCGCTCGTCGCGAACAGATTCTTGTTGAGAAGGAAAAGATTGTTGCAGAAGCTGAAAGCCTTGCACTCTCTGAGAGTTGGAAAGTAACCGGTGATCGTCTCAAAGTTCTTCTTGATGAATGGAAATCTGCACCCCGCTTAGATAAAAAGGCAGATGCTGATCTTTGGAAGCGTTTCTCATCATCTCGAAACAAATTTGATAAGCGCCGTCGCACCCACTTTGCGGCCCTTGAATCTGTTCAAAAGGTTGTAGTGGATGCCAAAAAGACCATCATTGAAGAAGCGGAAAAATTGGCAACATCAACTGAATGGGTTCCAACTGCTAAGCGTTTCAAAGCTCTTATGGATGCTTGGAAAGCTGCTGGACGTGGAAAGCCAAGTGATGATGCAAAGATGTGGGCGAGATTTAAGGCCGCGCAAGATCAATTCTTCAGTGCTAAGAACGCCGATCTCGAAAAGCGCAACACAACTATGGCTGCCAACCTTATTAAGCGCGAAGAGTTAGTTGTGCTGATCGAAGCACTTTTGCCTATCACTAATGTGGATCAAGCCAAGAAGGCTCTACGCGATCACTTGAACGCTTGGAGCAAGATCGGTATGACTCACCGCGATAAGCGCGCATCCCTTGATGCCCGCGTGCAAGCTGTGGAGAGCGTCATCAAAGAATCTGAAGCTGAAATCTGGCGAAAAACAGATCCAACAGCAAAGGCACGCGCTGCCGAAGTTGTTAAGCAGCTTACTGATTCAATTGAGAGTTATGAAAAGATTGCTGCTAAATCAGAGGCGGCTGGAAATGCTAAAAAAGCAACAGAGGCTCAAGAATCTGCTGCAGCTCGTAGAGTCTGGTTAGAAGAGGCTGAAAAGAGTTTAGCTGAATTTAACTAATTGTTTGTGGTGCGATAAACATCGTACACACCTTCAATATTTCTCACAGCTGCGATCACCGCATCTAAATGCGTTGCATCTGCCATTTCAAATGTGAAGCGTGAGATTGCTGTTCTATCTTTTGAAGTACTCACCGCAGCGCTGAGAATGTTCACGTGTTGGTCAGAGAGGGTGCGTGTCACATCTGCCAACAGTGACTCACGATCTAGAGCTTCTACTTGAATATTGACTAAGAAGACGCTGGCTGTGCCCAAGCGCCAAGAAACATTCACAATACGATCACTTTGATTTCGCAGTAAATCATCTGCATTAATGCAGTCATTTCTGTGAATAGAGACTCCACTGCCCTTAGTGATAAATCCAATAATTGCATCACCCGGAACAGGGGTGCAGCAACGCGCTAACTTCACCAATACATCATCTGTGCCTTCAACATCGATGGCATTGCTAGAGCGTCTTATTGCTGGAGCACGAGAAGGAAAAGTATCCATCGTCGGTTCTGGATGTGAATCCTCAGCCCCCATTGATACAACCAGCTTGTCAATAATTGAGGCCGCTGAAACATGGCCATCCCCCACCGCGCAATACAACGCATCAATATCTGGATAGCGAAGTTCGTGTGCTAGTTCAAGAAGAGAGTGACCTGCGAAAATCTTTTGCAGGGGAAGTCCAGCTTTTCGCATCTGGCGAGCGATAGATTCACGTCCTGCATCAACTGCTTCTTCGCGCCGTTCCTTGCTAAACCAGGCTTTGATCTTTGAACGGGCACGAGGACTTTTTACAAAGTTAAGCCAGTCTCGACTTGGTCCTGCGTGTTCACCCTTATTAGTAACAATCTCAACTACATCACCATTATTTAACCGTGATTCCAGTGGAACAAGTCGGCCATTTACTTTTGCACCGGCGCAACGAATACCAACATCGGTATGGACAGAGAAGGCAAAGTCCACCGGAGTAGAACCTCCTGGAAGAGCAATAACGCTTCCCTTGGGCGTAAAGACGAAGACCTCAGGTGTGCCTAAATCAAAGCGCAGAGCTTCTAAGAACTCAGATGGATCCTCAGTCTCTTTCTGCCATTCATGCAACTGTCGCAGCCATAGCATTTCTGGCGAAGCCTCATTATTTTCAGGGCCTTGCTTATATTTCCAATGAGCCGCAATACCAAACTCAGCACGTGAGTGCATGTCAAATGTTCGAATCTGAATCTCAATCGCTTTACCCGTTGGCCCAATGACGGTGGTGTGAAGTGATTGATATAAGTTGAACTTGGGCATAGCGATGTAATCTTTAAATCGACCTGGAACTGGACTCCATCTAGCATGGATTGCGCCAAGAACTGCGTAGCAGTCACGAACATCCTCAACTAAAACACGGATACCAACTAAGTCATAAATATCATTGAATTCTCGCCCGCGAACCACCATCTTTTGATAGACCGAGAAGAAGTGCTTTTGCCGCCCAGTGACAGTTGCCTTGATTCCATCTGCATCTAGATCTTGTGTAACAACCTCAATCACATCATGTGTTAACTTATCGCGCGAGGGTGATCGTTCAGCAACTAAACGAGCTATCTCTTCAAATTTTTTAGGCTCTAACACTTCAAAGGAGAGATCTTCTAACTCCCACTTCATGGCGTTCATACCTAAACGGTGTGCAAGGGGTGCATAGATATCTAGCGTTTCACGGGCTTTACGCGCAGCGTTCTCTGGGGAAACATATTTCCATGTGCGCGCGTTGTGAAGGCGATCTGCTAGCTTGATAACCAGCACTCGAATATCACGAGACATTGCAACAACCATCTTGCGCACAGTCTCAGCCTCTGCCGTTGGTCCATATGTGAGTTTGTCCAGCTTTGTCACACCATCAACTAATCCAGCAATCTCATCTCCAAAATCATGACGCAGCTCTCTGAGTGAATAGGGGGTGTCTTCGACTGTGTCATGCAATAGCGCCGCAATGATCGCTTCAGAAGTTAAGCCCAGTTCGGCCAGGATATTGGCCACAGCAACTGGGTGAGTTATGTATGCATCACCTGATTTACGAAGTTGCCCATCGTGGGCCTTTTCAGCAACAATGAAAGCACGTTCAACATCTGCAAAGTTATTCGTTGCATGGTGCTCTTTGAGCGCACTTATAACTGGTGCAATCAAAGTATCCATTTAGTTACCGCTATTTGCGATGTTTGCGCTTTGGTTGATTACGAGGTCCACGGCGCTCATTTGAATGCGCAGGAGCAGGTGTTGCTACACCAGCTGGTGCACCACGACCATTAACACGCTTGGCTAGAGCTTTCATCGCAGGCTCCCTCTCACGTAGCTGAGCCAGAACAGGAGGTGCAATAAAGATTGAAGAGTATGTACCCACTGCTAAACCGATAAAGAGTGCAAGAGAGAGATCCTTCAAAGTTCCTGCACCTAGTAATCCAGCACCAACAAAGAGAATAGAACCTACCGGCAACAAGGCAATAATCGAGGTGTTAATCGAACGAACGATTGTCTGATTAACGGCCAAGTTAGTAGCCTGTGAGTAGGTGCTCTTCGAGGTAGCAGTAATTGTGCGTGTGTTTTCTCGAATCTTGTCGAACACAACAACAGTGTCATAGAGCGAATAGCCCAAAATGGTTAAGAACCCGATCACCGTCGCAGGTGTTACATCAAAGCCAACGAGTGCGTAGATACCAACAGTGATGAATACGTCGTGAACCACTGCAGCAATAGCTGCAATAGCCATCTTTGGCTCAAATGCCATAGCCAGATAAAGCATCACAAAGATCAAAAAACCGAAAAGACCATAGAGAGCCTTGCGGGTAATTTCCTTACCCCAGGAAGGCCCAACAATCTGAGTGTCGATTGATTCAACTGGAACTGAGAATTTAGCAGCGAGGGCATCTTGAACTGCGTTGTTTTGCACGGTATTGAGCGCACCAGTTTGAACTCGTACCTTGTCACTGCCAACTGTCTGAACTATTGCCTCTCCAGGAACTCCGGCAGAAGCAACTGCAGCACGAGCATCTTCAACAGATGCACCAACCTTAGTTACAGTAAAAGAAGAGCCACCCTTGAACTCAATACCCAAGTGCAAGCCTTGAATGCTCAGTGCACCGAGAGAAAGCAAAACAAAAACAGCAGAGACTGCATACCAGCGACGACGTCGGCCGATGATTTCAATGGAAGTTTCACCACGATAGAGACGGCCGCCTAAACCTGAACGCTTTGACATTTCTTATGCCTCCCCTGCTACTGGCAGTGTTCCAGTGCTCTTGGCTGATAGTCCTGATAGAGGATGACCGGATGCAAAGAAATTCATCTTGGCAAGGATCGTGACGATTGGCTTTGTAAAGGCAAAGACAACAATTAAGTCAACAAGTGTTGTTAAACCTAGAGTAAATGCGAATCCTCGAACGCCACCTACTGCAAAGAAATACAGCAGGACTGCAGCGATTATTGAAACAAAGTCAGCAACCAGAATAGTTCTACGTGCTCGACTCCAACCAGTCTCAACCGCAGTGCGCAATGAGCGACCTTCTCGAATCTCGTCTCGAATACGCTCGAAGTAGATAATAAATGAGTCGGCGGTAACACCAATAGCCACAATTGCTCCCGCAATACCTGCAAGGGTTAATGTGAATCCGATCCACTTGCCTAGAAGTAAGAAGAGTAGATAAACAAGGGAGCCGGCTATTGCTAATGAACCAACAGTTACTAGACCTAAACCTCGGTAGTAGAGGAGTGAATAGAGCAGAACAAGGCCTAGACCCAGTCCTCCTGCTAATAGACCTGCGTTGAGCTGATCAGCACCTAATGTTGGTGATACTTGCTGAACTTCACCGCGATCAAAGGCAAGTGGCAGCGCACCGTATTTAAGAACGTTGGCTAAATCTTGGGCTTCAAGTTGTGTGAAACTTCCCGTGATTTGAGCATTTCCAGATGGAATCGCTTCATTAATTCTTGGGGCTGAAACAACTAAACCATCGAGCACAATTGCCACCTGGTTAAGTGGTGGAGCCAGAGATGTCACACGTGAAGTGATTGCACCAAATGCTGATGTGCCTTCACCATTAAAAGTAAGGCTTACATACCAAGCACTACCGCTTTGAGCATCAAGTCCTGCAGATGCCTTTGAAATCTGACGGCCGAGTACTTCTGCTGGCGCCAAAATATATTTTGCACCACCAGAACGATCGCAAGCAACGATTGTGTCTCCTGGTGCATCAGCACCTGAGCCTTGAAGATTTTCAGCCTTTGTACAATCAAGTGCTGCAAACTTTGCATTTACTTCAGCGCTGACTCCAGTGGCTGGAGTTGCAGCAGGATCGGCTGCGCCAGTTGATGCAGCAGTTGCCAACACTTGGCGGAAGCGAAGCTCTGCAGTTTGTCCTACAAGTTCAACTACACGACGACCGGTATCTCCAGGAACAGAGATAACAATCTGGCGATTAGTTCCACTTCCCTGCGCAGCTACCTCAGATTCGGCAACACCGAGTGAGTTAACGCGCTGGCGGATGATGGAGACTGCTTGATCGATTGCTTCGTTGGTAACTTTTCCATTCTCTCCCGGCGCGATTCGCGGTTGAAGAGTGACTGAAGTTCCGCCTCGAAGATCAAGACCTAGACGTACTGCTGTAGCGCTTTGAATAAAGGCAAGACCTGTGAGTGTGATGAGCACTAGGGCCAGGATTGCCAATGAGCGCGCTGGGCGGGCAGTCGTCTTTACTGGTTTAGTAGTTGTAGACATAGGTGCAGAGTCTAGGCGTCAGGTGCTGGTGTGTCGAAAAGCGAGGCGATGGGCGCAGGTGGTGTGCGTCCTATATGGGCAAAACCCGCAGCAGTTGCAACTCTTCCACGGGCTGTTCTAGCCATGAGGCCATTTCGAACTAGGAAAGGCTCAGCAACTGCTTCAACGGTTTCTACCTCTTCACCCACCGCAATTGCCAATGTGGAAAGGCCCACAGGTCCTCCATTAAAGCGCTCAACTAATGCCACTAATACGCCGCGATCGAGACGATCCAATCCGATCTCATCTACTTCATACATTTCTAACGCTGCACGGGCATCTTTAAGTGAGATGGATGTGCTGGCATTGACCTGCGCGTAATCGCGCACGCGGCGAAGTAATCGATTGGCAATACGTGGTGTGCCACGTGATCTGCCTGATATTTCAGTGATTGCATCGGCGTGAATATCAATGTCGAGTAGTTGGGCGCTTCTGGAAATGACTTGTGCTAACTCTGAATCCTCATAGAAATCAAGATGAGCAGTGAAACCAAAGCGATCGCGCAATGGTCCTGGCAACAAACCTGCTCGAGTTGTTGCACCCACTAATGTGAAATGCGGCAGTTGCAGTGGAATTGCAGTTGCCCCAGGACCCTTGCCCACAACAACATCCACCCGAAAATCCTCCATCGCTAAATACAAAAGCTCTTCTGCTGGACGAGGCAGGCGATGAATCTCATCTAGGAAAAGAATTTCACCTTCAACAAGAGAAGAGAGAATTGCAGCTAAATCCCCCGCATGTGTAATCGCTGGTCCACTTGTAATACGTATAGGTGCCTGCATCTCACTTGCCAAAATAAGCGCCAACGTTGTTTTTCCGAGTCCTGGAGGCCCTGATAGCAAGATGTGATCTGCTGGTGTATTTCTATGGCGCGCAGCCGTTAACAAAACATCTATCTGTTCGCGCACACGATGCTGTCCAATGAAATCCTTAAGAGTCTTGGGGCGCAGCGCTTGTTCTAGCGCTGATTCCTCGCCCTTAATATTCGAGCCCACTAAGCGCTCCTGATTATCAGCCACGTGAACTCTTTCCACTGGCTAGCGCTAGCTTCAATAGCTCACTTAACTCCATGCTGGCTGGATCTTGGTCGTTGCCATGTAAATCATTAACCACATAACTAATTGCAGAATCTGACTCCTTGGGAGAAAACCCAAGTGAGACCAGTGCACTCAGAAGTTGTTCGCGCCATGGTGGTTGATGACCTTTATATGTTGCACCCGATGAAAGGTCGCTGAGCTTGCCCTTTAACTCCAAAATCATGCGCTGTGCTCCCTTTTTACCAATCCCAGGAACCCGCTCAATTACCGATGTGTCTTCCTGTGAAATAGCGCGTGCTAAATCTTCTGGGGTGAGTGCACCCATAATAGAAAGCGCAACTTTTGGACCAACGCCAGAGACGGTCTGGACAAGTTCGAAAAGATTGCGAACCTCTTCAGTTAAAAACCCAAACAAAGTCAGTGAATCTTCACGCACAACAAGGGATGTGTAGAGAGTGGATTGGGAACCAAGAGTTAACCCAGCACTTGTCGGCGCATTGATAAGAACACTTAAACCCACTCCCCCTACTTCAATGACAAGTTTGTCTTGTGAAAGAGAGCGAATAGTTCCGCTAAGAGTTGAAATCATTTATCCACGCAGTTTTCTTAGGCGAGTTTTTTCAACTTCCACAGCTTGATTAATTCTAGCTGTTGCTCCGCCTCGCCAAATATTGCAAATAGCAAGTGCGAGTGCATCAGTTGCATCTACTGGTTTTGGAATTGAATCAAGGTTGAGAATCTTTTGCACCATCTGGGCAACTTGTGCTTTATTGGCACGACCTGAACCTGAGACTGCCGCCTTTACTTCACTGGGTGTGTGCATCATGACCGGTATTCCGGCTTTAGCGGCAATGAGTAGAGCAATGCCCGCTGCTTGTCCAGTACCCATAACTGTGCGCACATTGTGCTGAGCAAAGACTCGCTCCACAGCAATCACATCTGGATTCCATAGTGCAATCCATTCATTTAAACCTTTATCGATTTCAAGTAAACGATTTTCAAGAGCCATGTCTGTCGGCGTCATAATTACCCCAACACCCACCATCTTTAACGCTAATCCTGGGCTACCTTCAACGATTCCGATACCGCAGCGCGTTAGACCAGGATCAATCCCTAGTACGCGCATCACGGCCACCATTTCCTTAGGTTCATTGCAAGGTTTCTAGCCTAGGCCTTACCTATGACGAACTTATTCCAGGCTCGCCATAACCTCATCTGAAACATCAAAGTTGCTATATACGTTCTGCACATCATCGAGCTCTTCAATCGCTTCGATAAGTTCGAATACCTTCTTGGCCCCATCGGCATCTAGCGGTATCGACATAGAAGGCAGAAAAGATGAATCCGCTGATTCATAGTCAATTCCAGCGCTTTGCAAAGCAGTTCGCACTTGCACCAAATCAACTGGCTCACACACGACTTCAAAAGATTCACCTAAATCATTTACTTCTTCAGCCCCGGCATCTAGAACTGCTTCAAGAACTCGATCTTCGGTCAAGCCGTCAACTTTATTAGCGATGATTACACCCTTGCGATTGAAAAGGTAGGAAACAGAGCCCAGATCTGCCATTGAACCACCGTTACGTGTGACTGCAACTTTGATCTCTGATGCAGAGCGATTGCGGTTATCGGACAAACATTCAATCATGATTGCCACACCGTTTGGGCCATAGCCTTCATACATAATCGTGATCCAGTCTTTAGCACCAGCCTCTAAACCCGCACCGCGCTTGATTGCACGATCAATGTTATCTGCCGGCATTGAGGATTTCTTAGCCTTAGTAACAGCATCAAATAAAGTCGGATTGCCTTCCATGTCAGCCCCGCCATTGCGTGCTGCTACTTCAATTGCGCGAATCTGCTTTGCAAAAACCTTTGCACGGCGACTATCGATAATCGCCTTCTTATGCTTGGTCGTCGCCCACTTGGAATGGCCGGACATGGCTTACACCTTCAATCTCATTAACTCTGATTATGAAACTTACTTTACCTTCTCTAATGCAGGCTTTGCCACTTCCTCTATAAAGTAGCGGTGAATTCGATGATCTGCTGTGAGCTCTGGATGAAAAGATGTGGCAAGAAGAGTGGCAGAGCGAACGGCCACTGGGTGTGAATCCACAGATGCTAAAACCGTAACGCCAGCCCCGACCTTTTCTACCCATGGTGCACGGATAAAGACGGCCCTGATCAAATCTGTTGATCCATCATCAAATGAGAGATCTTTTTCAAATGAATCGACTTGGCGACCAAATGCATTTCTGCGCACAGTGATATCTAATCCACCAAAGGTTTTCTGACCTTGCTTGGCATCTAAAATTGAATCCGCTAACAAAATCATTCCCGCACACGATCCATAGACCGGCATACCTGCGCCAATGCGTTGCTTTATAGGTTCAAAGATTCCAAAGATTTCAGAGAGTTGAGCAATGGTCGTTGATTCTCCCCCGGGTAAAACGAGGGCATCTACTTCTGCTAACTCAGATGCACGGCGCACCTCTACTGGATCAATGCCGCATGCAATCAATGCACTCACATGCTCGCGTACATCACCCTGGAGTGAGAGAACTCCGACCTTCATGAGCGAAGTGAACTACCAGCCGCGATCGGCAAGGCGGTGTGGAGCTGGAAGATCTGCGACGTTAATACCTACCATCGCCTCACCCAAACCACGAGATGCATCAGCAACAACTTTTGCATCCTGCCAAAACGTCGTTGCCTTCACGCACGCCGCTGCCCGTTGAGCTGGGTTTCCTGATTTGAAAATACCAGAACCAATAAAGACACCATCGGCGCCCATGGCCATCATGAGCGCAGCATCGGCTGGAGTTGCAATTCCACCGGCAGTAAAGAGAACTACTGGCAACTTGCCGCTTTGCGCTACTTCTTTAACTAATTCATAAGGAGCTTGTAGTTCTTTAGCTGCAACATAGAGTTCATCTTCGCGCATTGAAGAAAGGCGACGAATTTCTCCGCCGATCTTGCGCATATGTTGCATAGCATTTGAAACATCGCCCGTGCCAGCTTCACCCTTAGAGCGAATCATTGCTGCGCCTTCATTAATGCGGCGAAGTGCCTCACCTAGATTTGTAGCACCACACACGAAAGGTATTGTGAAGTCCCACTTATCAATGTGGTTTTCATAATCTGCAGGAGTAAGAACTTCTGACTCATCGATGTAATCAACACCCAGAGATTGCAAAACTTGAGCTTCAACAAAGTGGCCAATACGTGCTTTGGCCATAACAGGGATTGAGACTGAGGCTTGAATCTTTTCAATCATGTCAGGATCAGACATACGGGCTACTCCGCCTTGTGCACGGATATCTGCAGGCACGCGCTCTAGCGCCATGACTGCTACTGCGCCAGCATCTTCGGCAATCTTTGCTTGCTCAGCGTTAACGACATCCATGATGACGCCGCCCTTGAGCATCTCTGCCATACCGCGCTTTACTCGCCCTGTGCCTTTTACTTCTGACATTTACTCTTTGCTCACCTTCATCTGTGTAGGGGAACATCCTACTTTGTCTTTGTCGGTTTCGCGCTCGCAGTTAAATAGGTGAAATCAGGCTCCCTATCGGTCAGGGCTACCCATATTTGACCAGGGGCAAACTTTATTTCCTTGCCATCACTCGATGTCCATGTAGTGCCAACGCCTTCAGATGCTCTACTCCAAAGGGCGTTAAATGTTTTACCGTCCCGCAAAATGAAGCCACGGCCATTGCCAACGGTTTGCGAAAACGGAGTGATGCCTCCCACTTTGTCGCGGTATTCCGAATCTGTGATCGAGACCATTTGAATCACTAAAGTTGTTGGTCCAAGAACTATTCCAGATTCTGCCACATTGCTCTCTGAGTTATGTGAGAGTAACCAACGAGATTGTGACTCTGACCAAGCAGCGCTGTATCTAGCTGCTGGCCAATGCATGATTACCGACTCCGTTGGTTTGCCGCGTTGCGGCGCATCTCCAAAACTCCAACCAACATTGTTAGCAGTAGTGATTTGATAATTCTTCTCAAGCACCTTGGCCATTAAAAGATCTGCCCGCAAAACCATTGCAACTGGTGCAACGCGATTGGGATCAGTAGTGTAGATAGATGGAGGCTGTGCCTGTGCTCCTAGATTTTGTAAATTTGCTGCATCGATAACTGGCAATAATTTCTTCTGTGCACCGCTATAAGCAAATGCCACACGGCCATACTGCGCCAGCATTTCGATATCGGAGATACGAGCACTTCGAATAGGACCTACGCGCTCGGGAATTACCGATGAAAAGATCGCAGCAAGTCGCGTGAGGCCACCTTCTACTTGTTCAATATAAACAACATCTGCATCTTCTAAACCAATTTGTGGATGCGCAGCGTTTGTATCATCAATCTTTACAGCAAGGACCGGACCGTTGCTACCTTCTCGACCACTAAGAACATTGCGCTCGGCGGCTTTAGGCAATAAATCCGAAATCGCAGAACAGCCTGAAAGTAGAAAGGTCAAAACAAGTGCCAGAACGGCGCGCCTATAAAACATCAGATTCGAACTCATATGTAACAGGCAAAGGCGCAGTACCCGCCAATCTAAAGGTTTTAACAACAAGCTTTCGGCGCACCATTACCGTTGATGAAACGGCATCAGTGTGAATAGAAATAGCCACTCGTATTTTTGCTGTTAAGGCTGAGAGCTCTTGCAATAAAGCTTGCTCGGAAACTGTGGCATGTGCCAATCCATCGGAAATGATTAGACCTAAAGCTCCTGATAAACCACTCTCTGCCATTGAACGGTTTTTGATATCAGCATCACGGGCTTGATATGCAGCAGCTGTGAGAAGCATTGAGGAAGCTGGATCAGCTAAATCACTGTGCGCTATCTCAAGTGCAATGGCAGCTCTTTTCTGCAACAACGCATCCAAGTTAGCCCAACTCGTCTCAACTCGATGATGCAGGCGATCTAGACGTGTGGCTGAGAATGTTAAGTACCAAATTCCAAGTAGAAGCAGAAAGCCAAGGAAGAATGAAGTCTTCATCGCTTCTGCTCATCTCGAGATAAGAATCGATTCCAAGAACGCTGATCAGAGCCCAATGTCACACCCGTGCTGCCAACCATAGCCATCTCATAAATAGAGAAAATCTGCTGAGCAACCACTTCCCAATCAAAGAGCTGCGCCCGACGCTTACCAGCAATCGCTAACTCTTTTCGCTTTTCTTCATCGCGCAAAAGATCGATGATTACCTTAGCTAAATCAGTTGAGTTTTCAGATTCAAAGAGGGCTCCATATTCCCCGCCACCCAAAAGAGAATCGAAAGCCGGGATGTCGCTTGCGACTACGCAGGCACCACCAGCTAGAGCTTCAGCCAGAATAATTCCAAATGACTCACCACCAGTATTTGGTGCCACATAGATTGAAACCGAAGACATGAAATCCGCCTTTTCTTGCTCAGAGATTTTGCCAAGGAATTCAAAGCGATCACGCAACTGTGGATCAATCTCTTTCTCAAAATCTTTAGGGTCTCCAGGTCCTGCAACAAAGACTTTCACATCAGGAGCAAAGCGAGCGATGATAGGCAAGGCATCTACTAAAACTTGCAGCCCTTTGCGCGGTTCTTCAAATCGGCCTATAAAACCAATGGTATTTCCAGACCACTTGCCTTGCGCGGTTCCATCTGAATATCGCTTGGCATAAATGCCATTAGGAACAACTACGGCATCAGTTTCAAGGTGGTCTGTAAGGGTAAGGCGTGCAGCTTCAGATACTGCAATACGAGCAGACAACTTCTCGATTGCAGGTTCCAAAATAGGACCGATAGCAAAAATAACTTTCTGGCGCTTTGCTGCAGCATGGAAAGTTCCAACCATTGGGCCTTCTGCCGCCCAGCAGGCTAGAAGTGAGATGGATGGAATTGCGGGCTCGTGCAAGTGCAGCAAATCAAAGTTTCCAGAACCAATCCATTGACGCACTCTGGCATAAGCGATTGGACCAAAGAGAACACGGGCAACTGCGCCGTTATAAGGAATAGAGATCGGCTTTCCAGCACTGACAACATAATCTGGCAGTTTTGTCTCATCTATCGCTGGTGCTAAAACAGAGACAGAGTGACCAGAGGCAATAAGAAACTCTGCTAAATCGCGGACATGATTTTGCACCCCGCCCGGTGTGTCCCAACCATACGGACACACAATTCCAATTCGCAGCTTCGTCCTCAGCATTAGTCGCGATCCTTAAAATCGCCATCAGTCCAAATACGTTGCATCATGTGCCAATCCTGTGGGTATTGGGCTATTCCTTCGGCAAATAAATCTGCGCACTTTTGGACCAGTGCAACTACTCGCTCACTTTCACTTCCCTCTGTAGGAAGATTGATACGTGTGAAATCGATATGAATACCGCTTTGGGTATAGGAAACATAAGCGCTAATAAGCGGTGCACCTGTGCGTATTGCAAGCAACGCTGGGCCTGCTGGCATTCTGGCTGGTCCTCCAAAGAAAGTCACATCAATTCCAGATTTAGAGAGATCACGATCGGCAGCAAGGGCAATAACGCATCCACTTCTTATGCGCTGCATGAGAGTTGGAAGAACTCGGGCATCTAACGGTAGAGCCTCCATGCCAAATTCAGCGCGGTATTGCATGAACTTCTTAAAAAGCTTCTCTGGCTTTAGATGCTCTGCAACGGTAACAATCTTTGCTCCGCGAGCACAGAAATATGCAGCTGCATGGTCGTAATTACCGCAGTGTGGCAAGGTCACAATTGCCCCGTTGCCAGCAGCGACTGCGTCCATCAAGATTCTTTCATCATTGACAGTGACCGTGCTCAGTATTCGCTCTTTTGACCAATCAGGAAATCTAAAGGTGTCACACCAATAGCGAAAAGCTGAACGTGTGGCTTTGTAAACAAGAAGATCTAAATCAAGAGGCGTAATATTTGGCTGCGTACGCTGCAAATTCGAGCGGAAGCGAATGGTGAATTTTCCGTTTTTGCGCACTAAATAATCTGCGACTCGGTCAGCGTTTGAATATACAAATCTCTCTGGTAACCATCTCAGAATACGCCAGGCAGCAAAATAACCTAACGCTGTGATGTTTTGTATCATAAATGAAATGCCCTACGAACGATCACCATGCGTTGAATTACTGTTACTACTCCCAGTACGGCTAGTAACCACATTCCACCGGCCAAAACATAGGGAATCCCAAGACCATCGAGAGCAATAGCAGACATCGCCATTATCAAACGCTCAGTGCGCTCTGCGATGCCACCTGAACAAGTGATTGAATAACTCTCAGCTTTAGCACGGATGTATGGGACAAGCATTCCTGTCACCAAAGTAGCAATAACGACATAGCTCAGTGGATCTTGCTTGTTAATCAGATAAATACTCACACCCAATAAGATCGCTGAATCAGTCACGCGATCAATTGTGGAATCTAGGAAACTTCCCCACTTACTCGCTCCTGCTTTTGAGATGCGCGCCATGGTGCCATCAAAGAGATCGCTGAGGGCAAATATGAAAATCACTGTAGTTCCGATGAAGAAATCACCACGAGGATAGAAATAGAGCGCTGAAGCCACGACTCCCACCGCCCCCACCCATGTAACAGCATTAGGAGTAATTCCAATGCGCAGCGCAAATGAGGCTACGGGTGTTATTAATCTCGTAACCGCTGGTTTTAATGTGCGACTTAGCATCACTGCACATCGTAGGCTGACCCAGTGCAGAATCCCACATCGCCCCTCAATCTCTGCGTCTTTGGCCACCCTTCAGCCCAGCCAGATGAAGTTGCCAAAGCCCTAGGGGCCGCACTTGGCACAGAGGCACACGGAGACATTACCTGCGCACTCTTTGTTATTAATCCCAATACGGGAATCGATCAAGAGACCATTAATCATTGGCAATCATTTGATGAGTTTCTAACACCACGCATGATTGTGGTGACTGAGCTAGATGGAAATAGTTCAGATTTTGATGATGCAGTTATGTTGGCCACAAGAGTCTTTGACCAAGTTGCAACACCCTACTTAGTTCTCCATGATGAGGATGGTTCACCTAGAGCCCTTATTTCACTCTCTAACATGGTTATCACTGACTATTCAACTACTCCCCCCACTCACAATCCATGCGAGCCAGAGCATGAAACTTGGTTCAGGAGTTTCGCGATGAATATTTAGAATTGGTGACATCCATGGGCCAGGGAGCATTTGCCGCTGGAGTTCTCTTCCCAGCTATACCTTTAGTGATTAATAAAGGTATCGGACTAGATGTTATACAAAGATATCTATCCGAACTTACTTAGTGCTACCAGGCAGCAGATATCTCTTCGCGCGTCAAATGAAGTAATTGCGGTAGCACTTTAGTTTTACCTATTATCGGCATGAAGTTAGCATCCCCACTCCAGCGCGGCACAATATGCTGATGAATATGGTCTGCAACTCCTGCCCCAGAGATTGCGCCTTGATTCATACCTAAATTAAATCCAGCAGGAGATGAAACCTTACGAATAGTTTTCATGGCATGAGCGCTCAGAGAAGAGATCTCATTGCGCTCGTCATCACTTAAATCTGTTAAATCAGCTACATGCCTATAAGCACAGACCAACAAATGTCCTGGGTTGTATGGATATAAATTCATCACAACAAAAGCGCTGACACCTCTGTGAACAACTAATCCCTCTTCATCACTTAATGTGGGGGTGCGGCAGAAGGGGCACTCCACTTCATTACCCTCTAATGGGCGATTTTCACCACGTAAATACTCAAGGCGATGGGGAGCCCATAGGCGTTGCCAACCATCAGGCATTCCTGCACCATCGATATGCATGATTAAACCTGTGTGCGCTCAGCTACAGTTTTTTGAATTTCGGCGATTGCTTGGGCGATTGGAATTCCATTTTTCTGTTCGCCATTGCGATAGCGGAATGAGACCGCACCTGCAGCCATATCTTCCTCACCTGCAATAACCATAAATGGCACCTTTTGCATCTGAGCGTTGCGAACCTTCTTCTGCATGCGATCATCAGAGGCATCTAGCTCTGCACGAATACCAGCCTTCTTCATCTGCGCAATAACATCAGCTAAGTAATCAGCAAAAGCTTCGGCAACTGGAATTCCCACGGCTTGGACTGGTGCAAGCCATGGAGGGAATGCACCTGAGTAATGCTCTGTCAGAACACCGAAGAATCTTTCAATGGAACCAAAGAGAGCGCGATGAATCATTACCGGACGCTGGCGTGAACCATCTGCTGCTGAGTACTCAAGTTCAAAACGCAGTGGAAGTTGAAAATCAACTTGAATCGTTGACATCTGCCATGTGCGACCAATGGCATCTTTAGCTTGAACAGAGATCTTTGGTCCATAGAAGGCTGCGCCGCCCTCATCTAGTACTAACTCAAGTTTTTGAGCTACTGCGGCTTTGCGCAATGTCTCGGTTGCCTCCTTCCAATCTGAATCTTCGCCCACAAATTTTTCTGGGTTCTTAGTTGATAGCTCCAAATAGAAATCATTAAGGCCATAATCACGCAAAAGGTTTAGTACGAAAGTCAATAATGAATCTAACTCATCTGCCATCTGCTCTTTTGTGCAATAGATATGCGCATCATCTTGGGTAAAACCACGGGCGCGAGTGATGCCATGGAGTACGCCAGATTTTTCATAACGATACACAGTTCCGAATTCAAATAAACGAAGCGGAAGCTCGCGATAAGAGCGTTGACGTGCTTGGAAAATAAGGTTGTGGAAGGGGCAGTTCATAGGCTTCATGTAGTACTGCTGGCCAGGCTTTTTGATAGTTCCATCAGCATGGAGTTCTTCATCCATGATCATTGGAGGATACATTCCCTCGGAGTACCAATCCAAGTGGCCAGATTTTTCAAACAAGGCTGCCTTAGTCAAATGTGGTGAATAGACAAACTCATAATCTTCTTCTTCATGGCGCTTGCGTGAGTAATCCTCCATAGCACGGCGAATGATTCCGCCCTTGGGATGAAAGACAGCAAGGCCTGAGCCAATCTCTTCTGGAAATGAAAAGAGATCTAACTCTGTTCCAAGGCGACGGTGATCGCGCTTTTCAGCCTCTGCAAGAAGTTCTAAGTGAGCATTGAGTTCATCTTGTGATGGCCATGCTGTGCCATAGATTCGCTGGAGCATGGGATTCTTTTCAGATCCCCGCCAATACGCTGCTGCACTTCGCATCAATTTAAATGCAGGGATGTGTTTAGTTGAAGGTAGATGCGGACCTCTACATAAATCTGACCACACCGGATTTCCATCACGACCTAAGTTGTCATAAATGGTCAGCTCTGCTCCCCCAACTTCCACACTGGCTTCTTCCCCAGCTGGTCCTTTAATGCCAATCAACTCAGATTTATATGGCTCATGTGAAAGTTCGGCTAACGCATCCTTTTCAGTAATTACGCGGCGACGAAAGCGCTGACCATCTTTAATAATCTTTCGCATGACGCTTTCTACCTTGGTTAAATCATCTGGATTAAAGGGTGTCTTTGGATCAAAGTCGTAATAGAAGCCATCTTTAATCGGTGGCCCGATACCCAGCTTTGTATCAGCAAATACTTCTTGCACGGCTTGTGCCATTACGTGGGCAGTTGAGTGACGAAGAACAAAGAGACCATCAGGTGAGTTGATTGAGACTGACTCAATAACATCACCTTCCTGCAGGTCTGTCCATAAATCTTTGAGAACTCCGTTAATACGGCAAACGACTACATCTTTATTATCTGCAAAAAGATGGGTGGGGCGTTGATCTGCCTCTACGGAGCACGCAGCGCCATCAACGCTTACCTGAATCATGTGGCTAGCCTACCGAATACCTATGTGCCAACACGTGGATTTCTTCACCGAAGGCGCGTGAAAGATGCAAAGGCCTTGAATCAATCGATGAAATAGCGTGAGATAAACGCAAACTACTAATAAAAAAGGCTGAAGTGATTTCTGAAATCCGATCTACTGGGATGCTCTCAATAGCAACAAGCTCATTTTCGATAAGCATCTGGCGAATAATCCCAGGCAAGAGAACATCAGCAGTTGGTGGTGTTATCCATCGACTATCAATCTGGGCAATCAGATTTGTAACTGAGCCCTCACAGATGTTGCCATTGGCATTGACAACGATCGCATCATCAAAGCCAGCAAGGCGGGCTTGCTCAAGAATTGCAAGACGGTTCGTATATGGAAATCTTTTATGAACATCACCAAGTACTCGTTCTGGATGCACTCGCACATCACAGCCCCTTGTTTGTTCTATATAAGGCAAATGGCCGGCCAACCAGTTGCCTTGATTATCAAAAGATATGCGAAGCATTCCTAGGCCCTGTGATACTGCAGCAAAAAGCTCAGCCACACCGTGTGAAATCTGTTCAGGAGTTGGAATCCTTAAACCGAGTTCTTGTGCACTTCTTTGTGCACGAACAATATGTCTACCTAGTGAAAAAGGGCGGTTCCCAACGCTCTTAATCGTCTCAAATATGCCTTCACCTTCTAGCCATCCATCATTTGTTGCAGGAACTTCGTTGATGTTTTTCAATTCGCCGTTATAAATCACTTTCATAAAACACCACCAGCAAGTGAGACTAAACGTCTTGCTTTAAGTTGCGTTTCTTCCCACTCATCACTTGGCACACTGGCCCATGTAATTCCAGCACCTGTGCCAAAGCGCAATTTGTCATCTTTAAAAAAGATTCGAATGGCGACAGAGAGCTCACACTGATCTCCCTGCACCCACCCCAGTGCGCCGCAATAAGCTCCGCGCTTGCCCTCATTTTCTTCAATGACAGATACAGCAGATGATTTAGGAGCACCGCTAATGGATCCCGGTGGACTCAAGCGAGTGAAGATCTCTGCCCAAGAAGTTTCATCTTTGAGTTCGCCTTCAATATCTGAAACCAAATGAACCAGGCCTGGATGAACTTCAGTTGATAACAACCGTGGCACGCTCACGCTTCCACTCTTGCAAATCTGTCCTAAATCATTTCGCATCAGATCAACAATCATGACGTTCTCGGCTTTGTCCTTCACGCCAAAATCAACTGTGCCAGCCGGTGCTGTGCCCTTGATGGGTGAAGTGCGAATTCGCTTTCCCACTCGCTTAAGAAAGAGTTCAGGTGATGCTGAAGCAATATCGATTCCAGGTGCTTGGAAATAACAAGCCCATGGCGCAGGATTACCTTCCAGAATAAGAGAAAATAGCCCACGAAGATTTTCAACTTGCACATCAATTGAGATCTCTCTACAAGCATTTACCTGGTAAACCCACCCTTGAGCAACATGCTCTTTCACCTTATTCACATACGCGATGTATTGGCTTTCATTGAAACTACTCGACCATGTTCCACTTATTTTCTCCCACGGTGCTTGTGGAAACGGTGCTTCTATAACGTGATCAAATTTAGCGGCGCGAAAATCACCTTCAAATGTTGTTGAGACGGCCCAGAATCCCCCATCTTCTAAACATGCAGGATCATTGGAGCTCTGAGAATGGCCAGTTGCTAATCGCCCATTCATCCAAAAAATAGGCGCATTCTGCGATGAAGTCACAAGGTAACGGTAGTCATTGAATTCCCACTTTGGCGCTATGGCCTCACCTACGATAGATTTGGCCACCTCGCGGACGTAGCGCAGTTGGTAGCGCGGAACCTTGCCAAGGTTCAGGTCGCCGGTTCGAACCCGGTCGTCCGCTCTCAAAACTTATCGCCGTTCACGTGAAAAATGAACGGCGTTAGTTTTTGGTCGGATGGCCGAGAGGCGAGGCAAGGGACTGCAAATCCCTCTACACGGGTTCAAATCCCGTTCCGACCTCCATTAGTAGAACGAGTAAAAGGAAGAGTTCATGGGCGAAGACGTCAGACCGTGGGGTCGCTATGAAATCTTGTCTGAAAGTTCAGATCACAAAGTAAAACGAATCATTGTTAATGTTGGTGCTCGCTTTTCTTATCAACGCCATCAACATCGCTCTGAACATTGGTTCATCGTCAGCGGGCAGGCAAAAATCACCCACAACGGAGTTGAATTCACTATGGGAGCTGGCGACTCAATAGACATCGCCCAAGGTGACCTTCATCGTTTAGCAAGCATCGGCAGTGAGCCAGTAGTTTTCATCGAAGTTCAGAGCGGCTCATACTTTGGTGAAGATGATATTGAGCGCATTGAGGATGACTACAACCGCTAATCACTACATATCCCCGTGAGGTATCATTTCTCACTCAAGCAAGGATCGTTGGCTCAGCGGTAGAGCACCACATTGACATTGTGGGGGTCACTGGTTCGATCCCAGTACGGTCCACTTCTGTAAGTTCATCTAGGCGTAGAGAAAACTATCGGAATGCGTGCAATGTCAGCCGATACAATTTGACTCATGAAAGCCCCAACAAAAAAGCCTATTGACCGTGTGGTCAATACCGTTGAGCGCGCCGTGGGGCGGCGTGATCTGGTGTTGGCGCGCAAAGGTGTTCGAGATTCTGTTGTTTCACTTGCAGGATTATTGGGCTGCCCAGTTACCAATGAAGATGGCCGTGAAATCGGACGTTTAGTAGATGTTGTTGTTAAGCATGGACAAGATGCTTATCCCCCAGTATCAGGATTAATCGTAAAAGTTGGTCTGCGTCGTTCTTTCATCGATGGAGCCCGTATTGCAAAGCTAGAGCGCCATCAAATCCAGCTCTCTTCAACGACAATTAATTTGACTGACTATAAGCGCCGCAGTGATGAATCTTTACTAGATGCCGACGTCTTAGATCACCAGATTGTGGATGTGAACGGCTTACGGGTTGTGCGCTCATCTGATCTGTATTTGGCACCTTTAGATAAAGAGATCCGTGTTGTGGGAGTGGATATTTCTTTCGTTACTTTCCTTCGCCGCATCTTTCCTGGCGCACTTGGTCGCCGTGCAACGCCGCAACATGTTCTGGATTGGGCAACAGTTGCATCTCTTGCCGACACTTCAGGTGTTGTTAAGACCTCAGGTTCAAAGACCGCGCTTTCTCAACTTCGCCCAGCCGACTTAGCTGACCTCATTGAAGATCTTGCTGGCCGTGAACAAAACGCACTTATTGAAATGTTGGACCCCGAGTTAGCTGCAGATGCTCTGGAAGAAATGGAAGACGAAGAATTGCAAGGTCTACTTCGTGGTTTGAGTGAAGGACGTGCAGCCGAACTCCTTAGCCGTATGGAGCCAGATGAGTCGGCTGAAGTATTGCGTGATTTAGATGATGAGCACCGTGAAGATATTTTAGAGGCCATGGATACCAAGATGGCGAGGCAGTTGCGCCAGCTCATTGCATTTGATGAGACTTTAGCTGGCGGAATCATGACCACTCACATGGTCTTTGCTCAAGACAATGACACAGTCGGTGCAGCCCTTGCCCGCCTTGTTGAAAATCGCGATCGTGATATTTCCGATGGTGTTGTTATCGTGGATAGCAAAGGCAAATTAGTTGATCACATTCAGATTATTGAGCTTGTGGCCGCTAAATCAAACGCGCTTTTGAGCACTCTGATTGGACCTCCTTACCCAACATCTGTGCAAATTGATTCACCACTAGAAGAGGTAATTGAAGAGTTTTCAAATAACCGTGGTTCCTCAATTGTTGTTATTGATGATAAAGGTAGGCCTGTTGGTCGCATTTTGGCCGATGACTTGGTCGATGCACTCAAGCCTGAAGAACAACAAGGACTCTCTAAAGGAACAGGTGCGCTCTCATGACAACAACGCGCAAGATTCGTTTAGCCGCACTTCTCTCGGTCATGGGCCCAGGAATTATTGCGGGGCTTTCAGATGATGATCCAGCCGGTATCACCACGTATTCTCAGCTGGGCGCAAAGTTTGGATATCAACTGCTATGGGTAGTAGTTCTTTCCACTATCGCTCTGATTATTTTCCAAGATCTAGGTGCACGCATTGGTGTTGTTACACGCCAGGGACTCATCGGTTTAGTGCGCCAAAAGTATGGTGCTCGCTCTGGAACACTTAGTGCCAGTGCTTTGATTATTGCTAACTTTGGCACCCTCACTGCTGAATTTGCAGGTATTGCAATAGCAGGAGAACTCTTTGGTCTCTCACGATTTGTAACAGTTCCTGCAGGTGCCCTCATAGTTTCATTCCTGGTTCTTCGAGGATCTTTTGCCAACATCGAAAAAGTTTTCTTTGCACTCTCTGCCGTGTTTATCTCTTACATCGTTGCTGGTTTCATGGCACAACCAGACTGGAGTCAAGCCGCTCGTGGCGTCTTTGTTCCATCTTTGCCATTTACCCATGACGCTCTTTTTCTAGCGACGGCTACTCTGGGAACAACACTTGCCCCATGGGGTCTGGCTTTCATCCAGTCGTATGCGGTAGATAAGCGTTTAACTCGCGACGATTTAAAACTTCTACGCATTGATGTGTGGACTGGATCTTTACTCACCGGCATCATCGGATTCTTTGTTGTTATTACATGCGCTGCGACCTTAAACAAAGAAGGACTCACTGAAATCACCGATGCTGCCCAAGCAGCACGCGCACTTGAACCTTTAGCCGGCACGATGGCAAAAGCCCTTTTTGCAATTGGCCTAGTAGGAGCGGCATTACTTGCAGCATCTATCTTGCCATTATCAACTGCTTACTCTGTCGGCGATCTGACCGGACAACCTGCAGCCCTCGATGATGGCCCAAAAGAAGCTCCCTTGTTTTATGCAACCTTTGGTGTGATGACGCTATTGGCATCAGGACTAATTCTCATTCCCGATCTGCCGTTGATTAAGGTTCTAGTCTTCACACAGATTCTAAACGCCATCTTGTTACTACCACTGCTGATCTTTATGTATGGAATATCTAAAGATGAACGTCTCATGGGTGAGTTTGCATCTAGCAAGCGAATGCGTGGTGTTTATGCCTTCATCATCTCTTTAGTGGCGATCTGCGTTCTTGCATTACTCTCTTTTAGCATTAATCCTTAGCTAGATGAGTCGCTAATCCTTCAATAAAGATGAGGGAATTCTGAAAAATCAGTTCTTGATCATAATCCAAAGTCGCAACATGGTAACTATTGACCAATTCAATGCGAGATTTATTTGTAGAACTTAGTCCGGCCATAATGATGTCAGTGTTTGAAACTGGCAATGTGTGGTCTTCCACCGAATGAAAAAGCTGAATTGGAATGGTAATTGTGCTGAGGTTCTTTCGCGTTATTTTGAGCATCTTAAGTAATTCAGCTATTCCGCGAGTGGGAAGCGCGTCATAACCATGCTCTGTAATCCCAGGACGCTTAATATCGTTACCAACACTGGAGCGAAGTTTTTGAAAATGTGAGACAAGGTAAGCCAGTTGATGTGGCAAGAAAGCAACGTGAATCATTGGATTTACTAAAATCAAACCTGCAAGTCGATCATTATGTGATTGGGCAACATTGAGCGCTGTTCCCCCACCCATTGATAGACCTGCGATAAAAACTTGATCACAGCTCTTATAGAGTTCATCTAATTCGGACTCTACTTTTGCTGGCCACTCTTGCCACTTAACTTTATTGAGATCTTCTGGTTTTGTTCCATGGCCCGGAAGTAATGGGACTCGAACGGTGTAACCCTTGGAGTTCAGGAATTCTCCCCATGGGCGCATCGATGGTGGAGCTCCAGTAAATCCATGAACAAGTAACACTCCGATTCGAGCATTCTTTCCTGAGCCTTGAGCTGACCAATCCTGCATCCAACCTGGGGGTGCTGTCTCAACTGCCATGGGTAACACAATACGCGTGCTGTCAATGACGGTCCAATCACTTACTATCGCCACTATGCATTTATCGGAGGCCACCTTTGTGGTTGTGGATTTAGAAACCTCAGGTGCAGCCCCATCTACTGGTGCAGGAATTACAGAGATTGGTGCAGTTAAAGTGCGCGGCGGCGTAATCATCGGTGAGTTTGAAACCTTTGTAAATCCTGGCGTTCAGATTTCAGAATTCATCACACAACTCACTGGAATTACAGATCGCATGCTTGCTAGCGCTCCGACTATCGGCCAAGTATTCCCCTCATTTATAGAGTTCTTAGGGCCAGAGGCTGAAAATGTACTTGTTGCCCATAACGCGCCCTTTGATGTTGGCTTTTTGAAGGCTGCAGCTGCGCATTTGAATTACCCATGGCCCAATCACCATGTCGCAGACACTGCCAGATTAGCTAGGTATGTATTAACTAAAGATGATGTCATCAACTGCAAGCTTGCTACCTTGGCAGAGTTCTTCGGAGCAACAACTTCTCCCACACACCGTGCCCTCGATGATGCCCGTGCCACGGTAGATGTTTTGCATGGCATTATCGAAAGACTGGGTGGCTTCGGAATTACCACTTTGCCACAGTTCAAAAAACTTAAGAAGCGGCTAGTTTCTGGCTAAGAGCTGCCCACTGTGAAAGAAGAGTTGCCGCAGCACCGCTATCAATGGCGTTTTCGGCTCTTTCGACACCCTTTTGGATTCGATCGTGAAGGCTCAACTCCATCTCAGCCTCAAAGGCTGCGATGGCAGCAGCTGCATTTAATACAACAGCATCACGCGGTGCGCCTTTTCGCCGGCAAAAATAGCGCTAGTGATTCTGGCATTCTCACTTGCATCTCCCCCAGCAAGGGCTGAGACCGGGGCTCTAGCAATTCCGAAATCAAGTGGGTCCAATAACCCACTGGCTATTTGGCCATTACCTAAAGTTAAAACAGAAGTAGTTGTTGCAAGAGTTATTTCATCAAGACCATCATCGCCCCGGAAGACGAAGCCATCAACGCCCTTATCTGCTAGTACCTGAGCCATCACTAAATGCATCCGATCATTTGCAACACCTATAGCTGCAGCCTTTGGTTTAGCTGGATTAGATAGAGGGCCCAAGATATTAAAAACCGTGGGGACGCCTAACTCTTTACGGGCAGGTGCTGCAAATCGCATTGCTGGATGAAAAACAGGGGCAAAACAAAACCCAATTCCAAGCTGTGCAAAAGTAGTTTCGACGCCTTTGCCATCTAGCGTTACTGCAACGCCCAGAGCTTCTAGTAAGTCTGCAGCCCCTGATTTAGATGATGCTGCGCGGTTACCGTGTTTAACTACTTTGGCTCCTGCAGCTGCAGCGATAATTGCAGCAGTGGTTGAAATATTGATTGTGTGGGCACCGTCGCCACCGGTTCCAACTGTGTCGACTGCGCGTTCTGTAATGGAGATTGGCGCGGAATGCTCATACATCTGGGCAACTAGCGCACCCACTTCTTCACTGGTCTCACCTTTTGCTTTTAGGGAAAGTAAAAACTTTTTAATCAACTCATTATCGGCTTGGCCATCAAGAATCTGCTTCATGCACCACGCAACATCGGCTGGTTCTAAATCCAGTCCGCTTTCAAGAATTAAGAAATAGCGATCCCACAACTCCTTGGACATTTTTAAACTACAGCAGGGGTTGTGCCGCGAAGTAGCTCTGCCGCACTTTTAGCAAGAGTGAATGGATCTATTGGGTGAACAATTGATGCTTCAGCCATGGACCATGCAGCAAGCCAAGCATCTTCTTTGCGCCCTGTAATAATTAAAACAGGTGGGCAGTTAAATACTTCATCTTTGAGTTGTCGGGCCACGCCTAGTCCACCCTCTGGGACGGCTTCGCCATCTAGGATGAAAAGATCGATGTTTTTATTGTTATCAACATAGGAACGAAGAGCAGCGGCGGTTGCAAACTCATGAATCTGATGCTCGCCTACATCACTTGCAGTTCTGGTTCCCAAGGCATCAATGACCGCCTTTCGCACAGATGAATCATCTGCGTAAACCAGTATCTGCTTTTTTGCCATGGCCTAAGTCTAAGCGCCCACAATGGCTGCGTGAGCTGATTTTTACTCTCAAATATCTGTGGGCTGTTTCACTCTAGAACGGGGTGAATAACCTGCATATGAGGGGTCTCCCGTAAGACGTAGGCGTAGTTTTCGGGAATAATAAGGCCCATGTCGAGTACATCCATCGCTGCCCACCACAAGATCACACGCCCCAATGCCGTTGCCGTGGGAACAATCGTGTGGCTATCCAGTGAGCTGATGTTCTTTGCCGCACTCTTTGCTATTTATTTCACCACTCGCGCAGTGCAGGGTCCAAGCATCTGGACAGAATCAAGTGAGATTCTCAATATTCCATTTGCAGCACTTAATACAACAGTTCTTGTTCTCTCCTCTGTCACCTGTCAGTTCGGAGTCTTTGCTGCAGAGCGTTTTCAAAATCATCGCACAGGTTCAATTCTGCAGATGAATAAATGGGGAATGCGTGAATGGTTTGCTTTGACTTTCTTGATGGGTTCATTCTTTATTGGCGGTCAAATTTTTGAATATGCAGCACTTGTTGAAGAAGGTTTAACTCTCTCTTCTAATGCTTACGGCTCAATCTTTTTCATAGCAACTGGTTTCCACGGACTGCACGTGACCGGTGGTCTTCTTGCCTTTCTTATTGTGCTCATTCGTGTTTCTAAGGCGCGTCGCTTTACTCATGAACAGGCAACAACAGCAATCGTTGTTTCGTACTACTGGCACTTTGTCGATGTCGTGTGGATCGCACTCTTCTCGGCGATCTACCTAATTAAGTAAGGGAGCACAATTTCTTCGTGAAGCGTTTATCGCGTTACCGTCGACACAAAGCCGCTGGCCCATTCCTACTTATATTTGCTCTACTAACTATTGGAACGACTTTTTCTGTTGCCAGTACAACTGTTAAAGAATCACAAAACGTTTTTTCTAGATCAGCTTCCATTGAAGAAGGCAAGCAGATCTTCCTTAAAGGTTGTTCCTCTTTGCCACGGACTCAACGCTGAAGGTGGATCTGTAGCGCCTTCTCTAATTGGCACAGGAGCTGCCTCAGTTGATTTCCAAGTTGGAACTGGCCGTATGCCGATGGCTGACATGAGCACACAAGCGATGCGCAAAGCACCTGTCTATAACGAAGAAGAAGTTGCGGCGCTAGCTGTATATGTCGCATCTCTTGCCCCTGGCCCTGCAATTCCAGAGGAATCAGCCCTTAATTATGAACGCGATGGAAACTCTGCCCAAGGTGGGGAGCTATTTAGAAATAACTGCGCCATGTGTCACAACTTTGCTGGTCAAGGTGGTGCGTTATCACAAGGTAAGTACGCACCCACTCTTATGGGTGTTGAACCAAAACATATTTATGAAGCCATGATCACTGGTCCACAATCAATGCCAGTATTTAGTGATAAAACCATTACACCTGCTGAAAAGCTTTCAGTAATCAAATGGATCAAGGCCGCTGAAGCTGAACCAAATCTAGGTGGTGCAACAATGGGGCGAATTGGACCAGTTACTGAAGGTCTGGTGGCTTGGATACTAGGACTTGGACTGCTCATTGGTATTGCAGTCTGGCTAACTATGAGAGCAAGGTAGGCGCAACGTGTCTAATGAATTAGTACCCACTGATAACTCAGTAGCACCACAACATGCAACCGCGTGCTACCGACATCAACCCTGCCTCTGAAAAGCGCGCAGAACGGCAGATTGCAATTCTCTTTGGCCTATCTGGTGTTGGCTCTTTACTTCTGATTTATTCATATGTTTATGTCGCCAGTGATGTCTTTATCTTTATCCCAATTATGGGTAATCAAAACGCACAGCAATTAGGTATTGGAATTGGTATGGCCATGTCGTTATTTTTCATCGGCATTGCTGCAATTCACTGGGCCAAGACTTTAATGCCAGATAAAGAAGTTATTAATCATCGCCATGAATTCCGCTCAAGTGATGAAGACCGCGCAGAGTTAGTTCAAACCGTTAAAGAGGGTGTGGCAGGAGTTCAACTAGGACGCCGTAAGTTAATTAAGCGCTCACTTGGCGCAGCCGTTGGTCTCTTTGCTCTTCCACCAGTTCTTCTTCTTCGCGATCTTGGTCCACTACCTGGAAAGCAGTTGGAGATGACGAATTGGAAAGCGGGAACTCGTCTGCTCACTGATCCAGGTAACCGCCCAATCTTGGCTTCAGATCTTGAGGTGGGCTCTGTTGTGCAGGTTCTGCCTGCTGTTGAACATGAGGATGAGCGACCACTGAGTGATATTGCAAAGGACCCAGTCCTTCTTATTAGATTGCGCCCACAAGATTTCCAGTTAACTCCAGAGCGCTTAGCAATGACGCATGAAGGAATCATCGCTTTTTCAAAGATTTGTTCACACATGGGTTGCGCCGTCGCACTCTATGAACAAACGACAAAACACCTGTTGTGTCCTTGTCACCAGTCAACATTTGACGTGACACGCGCTGCCAAAGTCATCTTTGGGCCTGCAGCAAGACCACTTCCCCAACTCGACATCACGGTGGATGCCGAAGGATATTTAGTAGCACGTGCACCATTTAATGAAGCAGTCGGACCTAGTTTCTGGGAGAGGAACTCACAATGACAACAACTGAAAAAGCAGTTGGAAATGTTGCTAACTTTGTTGATGAAAGGTTAGGCGCTGCGCGCTGGGTGAAGAAGTCACTTAACAAAGTCTTTCCTGATCACTGGTCGTTCATGTTCGGTGAAGTATGCATGTATTCATTTGTGATCCTGCTACTTTCAGGAACATTCTTAACTTTCTGGTTTGATCCTTCACAAAGAGATGTCATCTATGAAGGTGTTTATGAGCCACTCAAAGGTTTAAAGATGTCAGCTGCATATGCCTCAACGCTAGATATCTCATTTGAAGTGCGCGGAGGCCTATTGATGCGCCAAATCCACCACTGGTCAGCAAACATATTTATGGCAGCAATCGTTGCTCACCTTTTGCGTGTTTTCTTTACGGGTGCATTTAGAAAGCCACGAGAGTTCAACTGGATTCTTGGAATTCTTCTACTGACTCTTGGACTAGTAGAGGGTCTGCTTGGATACTCACTTCCTGATGACTTGCTATCTGGAACTGGAATGCGCATTACTTCAGCGATTATTCAGGCGGTCCCAGTTGTTGGAACATATATAACATTCTTCTTATTTGGTGGAGGCTTCCCTGGTGTTGGCTTTATCCCCCGGATCTTTACCCTGCATATTTTGATCATTCCTGGAATCTTCCTAGCCGTCATCACAATTCACGTAATGCTTGTTTGGTACCAAAAGCACACACAGTTCCCAGGTGTTGGTCGCACAGAAACTAACGTTGTGGGACATCCCATCTTGCCCGTCTACATGGCTAAAGCTGGTGGATTCTTCTTCGTTGTATTTGGAATCACCGCGTTCTTAGCTGCCGTTGCATCGATTAACCCGATCTGGCTTTATGGCCCTTACACGCCAGGACAGATTTCAGCAGGTTCACAACCTGACTGGTACATGGGTTGGCTCGACGGTCTTGTACGCATGGCTCCCCCATTAGAAACACATGCCTTCGGCCACACTATTTCCTGGAACATTTTAATTCCGACATTAATCGTGCCTGGAATCATCTTCACAGGAATGGCGTTCTATCCATTTATTGAAAGTTGGATTACGGGTGACAAGCGTGAGCACCACTTGCTAGATCGACCACGCAATGTGCCAAACCGCACCGCCCTTGGCGTCATGTCAATTACTTTTGTCATGATTTCACTGATCAATGGTGGAAATGACATTATTGCGACGAATTTTGATCTATCGATTAACCAAATCATGTGGTTCTCTCGCATAGGAATCTTTGTTCTTCCGCCGCTAGCTTTCATCATTACCAAGCGTCTGTGCTTGTCTCTGCAACGCGCAGATCGCGAACTTCTTCTTCATGGAGCAGAGTCTGGTCGCCTACTGCGCTTGCCTCATGGTGAGTTCGTTGAAGTTCACACACCAATTTCCCCAGAGAAGGCTTTCCTTTTGCAATCACACGAACAGCTCACTCCACTTGAGATTGAAGATGTTGATGCTCGTGGTGTGCGCAGACCAGGTGCTCTTAAGAACAAGATTCAACGCCGTCTCAGCAAGGCCCATGCAGTCTCTGTGCCTAAGGTAACTGAGCAAGAGTTAAAGGAGATCGAGAGCCACTAGTTGGTTTTGCGTATTACAAGCCAAACACCCAGGGCGGTAATTCCTATTCCAAGGAAGCCTTGGGTGTTTACTTTTTCGCCAAATAAAACATAGGCCTCAAGAGCTGTTGCTGGTGGAACGAGATAAAACAAGGATGAAACCGAGGCTGCGCTGCCGCTATTGAGAAGGCGCAGTAAAAGCAGCACAGCGCCGACAGATAGGGCAAGAATCAACCAGATCATTGCGACGCCAAACTTTGGTGTGAACTCGATGCGTGTGCCACCAGTTGCAATAGCTGCAAAACCAAGGACGGCACCAGCGGCTACGTATTGATAAGCCGTTCCAACCACCATAGGAATATCTGCACCAAACTTCTTTTGCATCAGCGTTGCTGTAGTACTGCCTAATAAGGCAAGGAAAACACCTGCAATTCCAATCTTGGAGACCGAGCTATCAAAAGTTGGTCCCAGAACTAAAACCACACCAATTAGACCAGTCACTAGCCCTGCAAACTGACTCCAACGAAGTTTTTCACCTAGAACTTTGACTGCCAGGATTGAGACAAATACTGGTTGCAAACTCGTGATTACTGCTGCAACTCCGGCCGAGACACCCTTGGAGATTGCAAAGAAGACTCCCCCAAGATAAAAGGCATGCAAAAATAACCCTATGAGTGATGATTTACCAATATCACTGCGAGTCAGTGAAATCTGTGCGTGCATGAGGCGAGCTGCGATGAAGAGAATTCCAGCTGCTATAAAGATGCGAAGTGATAAGAAAATGAAGGGATCTGCAAAGGGAAGGCCGTATTTAGCACCGACAAAGCCGGTACTCCATAGGAAAACAAACAGACAAGGCACTAAGCGTGCAGTTTTCAACCTTCACACAACGCTTTAAGTTGTACCAAACTCTTAGCCATAAACTTTGGATTTCTAGCCACAGCGCCAGTCTTCTTTAGCCACCAACGGGAAAAGGCAGGAATTGAATGGCCATCAAAAATCTCAGTTACCTGAGTGGTTGAATTACCCAAATCTTTGAGCTCATACGACCAGGTCCACTTCATAAGATGGCACCACGTTATCTTTTGATTCTCTTCAAATGCCACAACTGTGTTGGTAATGCGATAGGGCACCTTAATCTTCATCGCCATTGAAAATTTTGCACCAACATACAGACGTTCTGGCCCTGAAATACTTTTCTCTATTGTGCCTGAACCATCAAAAGATGCGTGAGCACGTGGATCAGCTAGTACTTGAAATATTTTTGATGCGGGGGCATTAATTACTATGCGTGCTGCAGCAGTATTTGGATAATCAACATCCAGAATCTCTGCGCGTACTTGTGACATTAGTGTGCAGAAACCGTAGCCGGCTTTTCATACTCCGTCACCATTCCGATAATGGAGATAACAAGTGCCCCTAGTGAAATCACGGTCAACCACCATCCAATAATGAGTGAAAGCGTCAGTGCACACATGCTCAAAGCAACTGGCAATGGCCACCATGAGTGAGGGCTATAGAAACCAAGATCTCCTGCACCATCTGAAATTAGTGCCGTCATATTATCTTCAGGGAGAATTTGTCCGATGCGGCGTTGTGTGAACCACACATAAAAGCCAACCATGCCAGCAAGTGCTGCTGCAAGAAGCATGCCGCCAATTCCTACTGGCTCACCGCCCACTTGCCAATAAATAACTGTCATCAAGACATAGAACAACGAGAGACCGATAAATAGCTGCCAAGAAACCTTCATAGTTTGTTAGTGCCCTTCAGTCTTAATGTGTGGATAGTGCAGATCAAATGCTGGTCGCTCTGATGAGATGCGAGGCATTGAAAGGAAGTTGTGGCGAGGTGGTGGACATGTTGTTGCCCACTCAAGTGATGCACCGTAGCCCCAAGGATCATCAACGCCAACTACTGGTGCTTTGCGTGTGATCCAGATGTTGACCATAAATGGAATCATTGAAAACGCTAGTAAAAATGAACCGATTGTTGACACTTCATTCATAAAGGTGAAGCCATCAGTTGGTAGGTAATCTGCATAACGACGAGGGAAACCCTTAATTCCAACCCAGTGCTGAATAAGGAAAGTGAGGTGGAAACCAAAGAAAGTTGTCCAGAAGTGAATCTTTCCTAGGCGCTCATTGAGCATGCGACCAGTCATCTTTGGCCACCAGAAGTAGAAACCAGCAAACATTGCAAAGACCACAGTTCCAAATAGAACATAGTGGAAGTGGGCAACGACGAAGTAGCTAGCAGAGACTGCGAAATCTAGAGGAGGTGAAGCCAGGATGATTCCAGTTAATCCACCGAAAAGGAAGGTGACAAGGAATCCCATCACCCAGAGCATGGGAGTTTCAAAAGTAACCTGACCACGCCACATCGTGCCGATCCAGTTGAAGAACTTCACACCAGTTGGAACACCAATAAGGAAAGTCATGAATGAGAAGAATGGCAAGAGAACTTGTCCCGTTGCAAACATGTGGTGGGCCCAGACTGAAACCGAGAGTGCGGCAATTGCGATCGTTGCTGCAATCAAACCTTTATATCCAAAGATTGGCTTGCGGCTAAATACTGGCAAAATCTCAGTAGCAATACCAAAGAATGGAAGCGCCAAGATATACACCTCGGGGTGTCCAAAGAACCAGAACAAGTGCTGGAACAGCATTGCTCCACCGTTTGCTGGATCAAAAAGATGTGTGCCATAAATACGATCTGCTTCGAGCCCTAGTAAAGCTGCTGCAAGTGGAGGGAACGCAAGAAGAACAAGGATTGAAGTCAGCAATGCGTTCCAAGAAAAAATTGACATGCGGAACATCGTCATACCTGGTGCGCGCATTGTGAAAATTGTTGTAACGAAATTAACGCCACCGAGAATTGTTCCGATACCGCTTACTGCAAGGCCTAATAACCAAAGGTCTGCGCCAATTCCTGGTGAATACGATGCATTTGAAAGTGGAACATAAACTGTCCAACCAAATGATGCTGCTCCTCCAGGTGTAAGGAATCCGGCAAATGCCATGATGCCACCAAAGAGGTAGAGCCAGTAAGAGAGCATGTTCAAGCGCGGAAAAGCTACGTCAGCCGCACCGATTTGCAGCGGCATGATCACGTTAGTAAAACCAACGAACAACGGTGTTGCAAACATCAGCAACATAATCGTTCCGTGCATGGTGAAAATCTGGTTGTACTGCTCTGCGCTCAAGAACTGCATTCCTGGGCGGGCAAGTTCAGAGCGCAGCAAGAGGGCCAACAGGCCAGCAATGAGAAACCAGGCAAATGATGTAATCAAATACAAGTAGCCGATTGTTTTGTGGTCAGTTGAAGTAACCCACTTTACAAAAGCCTTGCCCTTGATAGCTGGTACTGGAGGCATCTCAGTAATCGTTGGACGTTCTGCATATGTTGTCATGCGCTGCTCCCCTTCAAGGTTTCAAGATAAGTCTGGTACTGCGCTGGTGTTACAACGCGAACTGTGAACAACATTTGTGCGTGACTTCGTCCACACAAAATATTGCATCGCCCAGGATAGTCACCCAGCTTATTAGCGGTGAACTCTAAGTGGTTGGTGACACCTGGCAGATTCTGCATCTGAATCATAAATGCTGGAATCCAGAATCCATGAATAACATCATTAGATGTAATTGTGTAGCGGACCTTTTCACCCAGTGGCACATAGAGAACTGGTGCTTGAGCAGGAGTTCCAGTGACTAGAGCATCAGGACCAGCTTCTGGATAACCAAACTGCCACGACCATTGAATTCCCTCAACAGTAATTTCATGCTTATAGGTATCTGTCTTTGCAGAAATTATCGTTTCCTTCTTCGCTGTGAAATAGAAAAGCACTGCCACGATGATGAAAGGAATGATTGTGTAGAGAACTTCAACAGGAATGTTGTACTGGGTCTGCTTTGGAAACTCTGGGCTGTCTTTTTTAAGACGATGGAAAAACGCTGGCCATAGAATCAAAATTAATGTGAAGACCCCAACAACACCGGCGGCAATCCATGCGCCTTGCCAAAGGGATAAAGACTCATCATTAACACTAGATAGCCCCTCTTCAAAGCCAAGACCTGAAACTTTTGAGCAGCCCGTGAGCAAGAGTGCGGGAGCAAGAAAAACAACCCCACGAATAAACTTAAGCGTTGTTAGCGGCATAGGGCTAAGGATAGAGCGCAAAGCGCGCTGGGGTGACATCGGCTTAAGGGGCCACCCTGGTGGTTCGTGTCACAGATTCTTAAGGACTAAAAATTCAGGTGTGGAGCTATCTCTGCCGCAGCTTTTGCCCCGTAAGCATCTTGAAAACGGGCAAGAAATTGCGCACTAGTAAATCGATATTCCTGAGTTCCCATCGTCTCTATAACGTAGGTTGCGATCAGAGAACCTAACTGGGCGCATCTCTCATGGCTCAAACCCCACGCCAGACCTGCAATAAAGCCAGATCTAAAGGAATCACCCACACCTGTTGGATCTGTCTTTGATTTCTCTTGCGGAACTCCCACTTGGACGAACTCACCTGCAGCGTTTTCCACCTTTGCACCCTTTGATCCCAAGGTGACTACACGGATTTTCACATGCTCCAAAATCTCACGATCACTCCAGCCCGTTTTCTGCATGGCCAGGGCTAATTCGTATTCATTGAGGAATAGGTAAGAGGCGCCATCGATGAGAAGTTTGATCTCCTCCCCGCTCATACGTGCCATCTGCTGGGAAGGATCAGCTGCAAATGCAATGCCTTGGCTTCGACAAACATCAGAGTGATGCAACATCGCCTCTGGATCGTCAGGGGAAATTACGACCATATCAAAGCGCCCCGTCTTTTCCATGATGGGTCCTAATTCAATGTTGCGAGCCTCACTCATCGCTCCTGGAAAAAAGGATGCAATCTGATTGAGGTCATCATCAGTTGTGACCATAAAGTGGGCGGTATATAACGAGGTTGAAACTAAAACATGAGATGTGTCAACGCCGTGACGAGAGAGCCAGGCTTCATAATCTGGCCAGTCTTTTCCAACAGCTGCAATGAGTACTGGATTTAAACCAAGGACTCCCATGCCATAACAGATATTTGCCGCACATCCTCCACGGCGAACATCCAAGCTATCTACAAGAAAGGAGAGTGAGATTTTTTCTAAAGAACCGGCAACAAATGAGTCAGTGAACTTTCCGGAGAAAGTCATCAAATGATCTAAGCCAACTGAACCCGCAACGCCAATTTTCATATAGCGATACTAGGGCCTTTATTTAACTTTGTTAGTTAAATGAATCGCCGCATGCGCAAGAACCTGCTGCATTTGGGTTATCAATTGTGAAACCCTGCTTTTCGATGGTGTCGACGAAATCAACAGTGGCACCCATCAAGTAAGGATCGCTCATCTTGTCCACGATTACCTTGACTGAACCAAATTCACGGACGATGTCGCCATCTTGATTGCGATCATCAAAGTAGAGCTGATAACGAAGTCCAGAGCATCCGCCAGGTTGCACGGCAACACGAAGATTCAAATCATCGCGACCTTCTTGTGCCAAAAGCGCAGCCACCTTTGCAGCAGCAACATCGGTTAGGGCAAGACCTGTGGTTGTAACTTCTGTAGTCATTTTCTCTCCTTGTTTGGGACAAGCCTACCTTTCCCCAACCGCTCACGCGAGTTGTGACTTGCCTTGAATATTTGTGGTTTCGCTCATGCCTTCTATAGTTGCCCCATGACTACTGAATCAACTGGCAAAGGCCGCCCAACCCCAAAGCGCAAAGATGCCCAGGCAAAGGTAAAGGTTTCATCCCTTTCCCCTGTTGTGACTAAAGAGCAAAAGCGTGCCCAGAAGTTGGCTTCTAGGCAAGATCGCGTGAGCTCGCGTGCTGCATATTTGCGTGGTGACGAAGGCGCGTTGCCACTTCGAGATAAAGGACCAGAGCGCCGCTTTGTTCGTAACTACGTGGATGCTCGCCGTTCTATCGGTGAGTATTTCCTACCAATTATTTTCATAGTGCTGGTTCTGACGTTGATTCAAATTCCAGTAGTTCAATTCGCAGCGATTGCTCTGATGTATGCGGTTCTGCTTGCCGCAGTCGTTGATGGCATTTTCCTTGGCCGAAAAATCAAGGGTCTTGTCCAGGCTAAATTCCCATCCTCTAACACAAAGGGCTTGGCGATGTATGCATGGCTTCGCTCAACACAGATGCGTCGCCTTCGTGCTCCTCACCCACAAACCAAAGTGGGCGATGTAGTTAATTAAGCTCTTGGATTTGGGCTGATGTTTTGAGCTGGATCTTTTTCAGGCAGATTCCCCAAGGCGCTATCAATTGCTTTCATAGTATCTGCATCTAGTTTGATTCCAGAAGCCTTCGCGTTTTCCTTAACCTGAGATGGCTTTGTAGCACCAACGATGGCGCTAGAAACATTTTGATTTTGTAAAACCCAGGCAACTGAAAGCTGAGACATTGTCAACCCTGCCTTATCGGCAATTGGCTTAAGCTTTTGGACTGCAGTTAAAACATCATCTTTCATCCACTTCGAAATCATTCCAGCGCCGCCCTTTTTATCGGTGGCACGGGAGCCGGCAGGTGGCTTCTTTCCTGGCAAATACTTACCAGTCAACACACCTTGAGCCATTGGTGACCAGACAATCTGACCAATGCCTTCTTTTACTGAGAGCGGAACAACCTCTGCTTCAATAACTCGCCATAGCGCTGAATATTGAGGTTGGCTGGAAACAAAGCGGTTATAGCCACGCTCATCTTGAATTTTAAGTGCTGCAGCGATTTGGCTTGCAGTCCATTCTGAGAAACCGATGTAGTGAACTTTTCCGGCGCGAATCAAATCATCGAAGGCGCTCAGAGATTCTTCTAACGGTGTTTCAAAATCAAAGCGGTGCATTTGATAGAGATCAATATGATCTGTTTGAAGACGCTTAAGTGATGCGTTACAAGATTCAATGATGTGTTTGCGTGATAGCCCACGATCATTTTTGCCAGAACCAGTTGGCCAATAGACCTTGGTGAAAAGCTCATATGACTCACGTCGAACACCTTTAAGAGCTTTTCCAAGTACTTTCTCGGCTCGTGTTCCTGCATACACATCGGCAGTATCAAAAGTGGTGATCCCGCAATCAAGTGCGGTCTTTACACATTTAATGGCTGCATCAGCTTCAACTTGTGAGCCGTGAGTGATCCAGTTTCCGTAAGAAATCTCAGATACATACATTCCAGTGCTACCAAGGCGACGATATTCCATGCCTAGAACTCTATGGGCTTGCGCGCCGTGTTGCCAACCCCATCACAATGTGCTTTCCTACGCACACAACTTAATACGCCCTTCATTAGGGGAAGTTCGGTGAAAATCCGACGCTGACCCGCAACCGTATAGTCGGATTACCTAATGATTGGTTTTAGACAAACACCCGCCGAGGTTTGCGGGGTGTGGTCCACATGTCTTTGAGATTTTTGTTTATCTCTTTTTCGCGCGGCACTGCTCCCTGTGAGACTCTTTCACATTCGAGAGGCCCCACAACAATGAAGTTAAAAGCACTACTTATTTCAATACTCATCCTTTCCACATCAGTTCTCTTTATCCCCCAATCACAGGCTGCAAGCAAAGGCTGGCGCTATTGGGGTTATTTCCAAGCAGCTCCAGGTTCAACAAATTGGACTGCTGCAATGACTGGCCCAACAGTAGATATCGCTGATGGCGCAGTTGAAGGCTGGTCCTTTGTATTTAGTAGCGATGATGTCCCTTCCCTTTCGCCAAAAGTTAAACCTGACTTTGCAACTATCTGTGCCGGCGTTAAAGGTGATAAAGACACTAAGCGAATCGGACTAGTCATTGAGTATGGTTCAAAAGCCTGGGCACCCAAAGGTGAAACACCAAAAAAGACAATCACTACCTGTGTGAGAACTGCAAAAACCTCTCAGGGAATTGATGTTCTTGGACAGGTCACAAAGATCCGTGCTGCTTCCTCTGGCTTGATCTGCGGCCTTGGTGGCTACCCAGCTAAAGAGTGCGGCGTTGAAATCCCAATGCCAAAAGCATTAGTTAAAACCAAGTAAAGCCCGGATGAAAAAACTTTCATTTCACCCGCTGACGTGGTGGATTTTCTCGGCCGCTATTGCCTTTGCAATAGCCCGAGTGAACTCCCCAGTCTTTGCCATTGCGGCAGTGGGTGTTATGTCAGTGATTGTCTTTACACAAAGAGATGACGCGCCTTGGGGGCGATCCTTTAATGCCACCTTGAAATTATCGGTGTGGATTATCGCTATTCGAGCCATTATCGGTGTGCTCATTGGGGTGCCAATCCCAGGAACAAACCTTTTCACTGTCCCGCGTCTGCCACTGCCTAGTTGGATGCCCGGTATTCGCATTGGTGGCGCAGTGACTTTAGAGCGATTGAGCTCATCGATTTCTGAGGGAATCATCATCTGCGCAATTCTTGTGGTCTTTGGCGCAGCTGCTTCGCTGACAAGTCCACATCGTTTATTGCGTGTATTGCCGGTCTATGTCTATGAATTTGGAATTAGCGTTGTTATTGCCACTTCAGTGCTTCCTCAATTAGTTTCTGCGGTCTCACGCATTCGCATGGCCCAACGCCTGCGCGGTCAGAAGACCCACGGTATAAAAGCATTCAAACGTATTGCACTTCCATTACTCGAAGAGTCATTAGCCAGATCCCTTGATTTAGCTGCTGCGATGGATTCAAGGGGCTATGGGATAAGTAAAAAGCGATCAAAGTATCGCCCGATTAAATGGGCGCGAGTTGATGTGGCCGTAGTCATTGCCGGCTTAACGGTTGTGGGTCTTTCATGATTAAGTTTTCTAATGTTTCACTTATCTATCCAAACTCCACAACTACAGTGATTGAAGATCTCACCCTTGAAATTACAGAGGGCGAGTTAGTTCTTGTCATCGGACCAACGGGTTCAGGTAAATCATCATTGCTGCGCCTTATTAACGGCCTTGTTCCCCACCACACGGGCGGCATCTTGGCCGGAAGTATTGAGGTAGATGGAATATCAACTGCAGAAGTAAAACCTGGCGGGCTAGCACATTTGATTGGCATCGTGGGACAAAACCCCATTAATGGCTTTGTGGCAGATACGGTGGAAGAAGAGCTTGTCTTTGGGATGGAAGCTTTAAATCTTTCCAATGAAACTATGCGAAAGCGTGTTGAAGAAGTTTTGGATTTAATGTCCTTGTCTAGCCTTAGAAATCGTAGCATTGCAACCTTAAGTGGCGGAGAACAACAGCGGGTTGCAATTGCCAGTGCCTTAGTTGCCCATCCCAAAGTCTTAGTTCTAGATGAACCCACCAGTGCACTCGACCCGATTGCCGCAGAAGAAGTGCTTTCGATTCTTCACCGCTTAGTCCACGACTTAAGTCTGACTGTGGTTATTGCCGAACATAAGTTAGAGCGGGTTATTCAATTTGCTGATCGCATTGTCCACATCAATGGTGCAGGCTCTGCCGTAGTTGGAACACCTGAGCAAATCCTGATGAACTCCCCTATCGCCCCACCCATCGTTGAACTTGCTAGAGCTCTTGGGTTAAAAGAGATAGGCGTTTCTGTGCGAGAAATGCGCCGAATGACACAAGAGTTTAGAGATTCTCATGAAGTCATTAAACAAGAAGCTCCAATTAGCTCTTCTAAGTCATGTGTAACAGTTAAGGATTTAACTATTTCCTATAGTGGCAAAAATGCAGTGAACTCTCTTTCAGCAACTATCTATGAAAATGAGATAGTTGCAATCATGGGTCGCAACGGAGCCGGTAAAAGCTCACTTCTTCGAGCAATTGCTGGGGTCAGTGATAACGCTGCGGGTGAAGTAATCGTTAACGGTATTGATTCGCAGAAATTACATAGCAAGCAAAGGCGTGAAAACGTTGGCTACATTCCACAAGAGCCAAGTGATCTACTGTATGGGCAAAGCGTTGCGGAAGAATGCAAGCAAGCAGACCATGACAATGAAGTTCAAAGCGGCACTACCTATGCCCTCCTTGCCCAACTTGTTCCTGGAATCTCTGCCCATACCCATCCCCGGGATTTATCTGAAGGACAGCGCTTAGGTTTAGCTCTGAGTGTGGTGCTTTCGGCTAACCCACACCTTCTTATCTTGGATGAGCCGACCAGAGGTCTTGATTATCAGGCAAAACGCGTCTTAACAAAGATACTCATTGATTTTGCTCGAGTCTTTAATCGCAGCGTCATTATTGCTACACACGATGTTGAACTTGTTGCTGAATTAGCCACCCGCACCATCTTCGTTGCAGATGGTGACATTGTTGCTGATGGACCAACTATTGATGTTCTCCTATCGTCTCCAGCATTTGCACCACAGGTTTCTAAGATCATGTCACCACAACCTTGGTTAACAGTTGGCGATGTTGTCCGAGCCATTGAGGCACATAGCTAATGCGCACTAATGACGTAGTCAGATTCTCTCCTCTTGGCACAGCGGTGCTTACGCTGGCTTCGTTGATTTCTGCTGCAGGATTTCTCTGGCCCTTTTTCTATAACGGCCAATCTCTACCGCGCACACAACTGTTCTTCTGGGCCGCACTTACTCTGGCCTTTTTTTTAGTAATCATTCAGATCTCTAACTCGGCCCTAGATGCTAAGTCTGTTGCACTCTTAGGGGTTTTATCTGCACTGATTGCAGCCCTTCGCCCGCTAGGTGCAGGAGCAGTTGGAATTGAACCGATGTGGTTTATTTTAATTCTCAGCGCTCGTGTCTTTGGCCCATCTTTTGGATTTATTTTGGGACTTACATCAATGTTTGTTTCAGCCCTACTTACCGGTGGTGTTGGTCCATGGCTGGGTTATCAAGTATTTGCAGCAGCTTGGATAGGTATGGCCGCTGGCATGCTTGGTGGCAAAAAACTGAGAGGCTGGAAAGAAATTTCTCTTCTGATTTTTTTTGGCATCATCGCTGCACAGATATTTGGAATCCTAATGGATCTACAGTTCTGGCCTTGGGCGCTAGGTGCCGATACCCAGTTGTCATATCTTGCTAATGGAGCAATAAGTGAGAATCTCTCTCGCTTCTTTATCTTTCACTTTGCAAGCGCTATGGCATGGGATATTCCTCGGGCTATATTTACAGCGCTTCTTTTGGCACTCTCAGGTAGTGGGGTTTTATCGGCGCTACGGAGAACTAAGACCCGCGCTGCATTCTTACAGCCAATTGAATTTAACGAACGTACGAAGGCATAAAGGGAAGTTTTACAACTTCCACCATTGAATCGCGACCTCGCACATCAAGAACTAACTGATCACCGATTTTCACAGATGCATCAAGGAGCGCGATTCCTATTCCCACTTTAAGTGATGGTGAAAAAGTCCCGCTAGTAACTTCACCTAGTAGTGCGCCATCAGTAGTTTTCACACTCATTCCACCGCGAGGAATGCCGCGGTCCAAAGATTTAACTGCCACGCTTCGACGCTTAACCCCTTGATCTTTCTGAGATTTCAAAATGCTAGAACCTAAAAATTCACTCTTATCCCAGCCGATTGCCCACGTTGCACTGGCTTCAACTGGCGTGATCTCTAATGAGAGTTCATGACCATGAAGTGGATAGCCCATTTCAGTGCGCAGAGTGTCGCGTGCTCCGAGTCCGCAGACCAATCCACCGACTGGCTCTATAGCTGCAACGATTGCATCCCAAACTTTAGAAGCATCTGCGGTTTTAGGAAGTAGTTCGTAGCCCAGTTCACCTGTGTAACCGGTGCGGCACAGGATTACTTCTGCGCCGCCGATACTGACGGTCTCAAAAGCCATGTAATCAATATTGGTATTCACGCCCAGTGATTGCATCACGACTGGTGCCAGTGGTCCCTGCACGGCAATGACTGCATAGTCGGTATGCAAATTGGTAACGGTAATTCCAGCTGGAACATGGACCTGCAGGCTCGCAACCACATCAGTGGTATTTGAGGCATTTGGTACTAAAAGAAAATTATCTTCACTATTGCGATATGCGATGAGATCATCGATGACTCCACCTTTTTCATTACAGAGCAGGGTGTATTGGGCAAAACCGTTTCCAATTCGACCTAGATCATTAGTGAACATAGAGTTGAGGAACTCCAGAGCTCCTTTTCCAGTCACACTTGCTTTGCCTAAATGTGAAACATCAAAAACTCCTACTTTTTCACGGACCGCAGCATGCTCAGCCAGTACTCCAGCCCCTGGATACTCAATGGGCATCAGCCAACCGCCAAAATCAGCCATCTTGGCATTTCGGGCCAGATGCTTCTCATGTAAAGGTGAGCACTTCATAGTGTGAAACCTACCAATACATCTATTACGCTGACGCCTATGACAACACTCAAAATCTCAGATGGCCTAGTTAAAGATGATCTCCTTGTTGTGGGACTGGTTAGCACCAACACAAAAGGTGGCATCGCCATCGAATCAGGTGAGCTAGCCCTTGATTCGAAATCACTTTTAGCTTCTTTGCTTGAGATGGGTGCAACTGGAAAAGCCGATGAAGTAACAAAGATGCCTGGTGGACCTGCGCGATTAATGGTCTTCACGGGTCTTGGTGCTAAGTCATCGACTTACTCACATGAGAGTTTGCGCAGAGCTGCAGGTAGTGCCGCCAGAGTCTTAGCTGGAAATGCCGGAGCAACTTTCGCTCTTCCCACGCGCGATCTAGCAGGTGTGAGCGCCGTTGCAGAAGGCGCGGCACTCGGAGCATATGTTTTTAATGAGTTCCGTGGCTCGACAAAGGCCGATCACAAGAGCGCGTTAAAGTCAGCAACAATCTTTTCAAAGCTTGCTGGAAAGAGTGAAGCTAAAGAGATCACCGTTCGCGCGACAATTATCGCTAAGTACACCCATCTTGTGCGAGATCTAGTTAATACTCCCCCTAGCCATTTATATCCGGAGACTTTTACTAAGAAATTAACTGCAAGTGTTAAAGCAGCCGGTGGTATTAAGGCTGGATTAAAGGTAACTATCTGGGATGAGAAGCAACTTAAATCTCAAGGCTTTGGTGGAATTATTGGTGTGGGCCAAGGTTCAGCTAATCCCCCACGTTTGCTTCATATTTCATACACTCCTAAAGCCAAAAACGTTAAGCGCTTTGCTTTTGTTGGTAAAGGAATCACTTTTGATACAGGTGGACTCAATCTCAAGGCGGGTCTCGGTATGGAAGCAATGAAGTGCGATATGAGCGGTGCGGCAGCGGTATGTGCTGCAACGTTGGCTGTGGCAGAACTTGGTTTACCGGTAGCAATTGAATGCTGGGCTCCACTTGCTGAAAATATGCCAAGTGATACTGCCACTCGTCCAAGTGATGTCATCACCATCTTTGGCGGAAAAACCGTTGAAGTTCTTAACCCCGATGCTGAAGGCCGCTTAGTGCTTGCTGATGGATTAATGAAGGCCCAATCAAGTAAAAATAAGCTAGATGGCATCATCGATGTAGCCACTTTAACTGGAGCCCAAGTTGTTGCGCTGGGTACTCGCACTGGTGCAGTCATGACAAACAATCAAAGTTTTAGTGATGCATTTATTGCTATTACTAAAGAAACCGGTGAACAGTTCTGGCCTATGCCTTTGCCGGTAGAGCTTCGTGCTTCACTGGATTCTCCTGTTGCAGATCTTGCCAACATTGGAGATAAGAATGGCGGCATGATGGTGGCCGGCCTATTTTTAAAAGAGTTTGTCAGTGATGAACTTCCATGGCTGCACCTTGATATTGCAGGCCCCGCCTACAATGAGGGCAAGGCTCACGGATACACGCCAGTAGGTGGCACAGGTGTGAGCATGCGCTCACTCGTGAGATTGGTCGAACAGGCGTAGGTACGGCAAGATAGAGACCTAAGCACGGGTAAAAGGGGTAGTTGAGTGTCGCAATTTGATCTAGTGATTCTGGGTGGCGGAAGCGGCGGCTATGCCTGCGCTTTGCGAAGTGCACAACTTGGCCTCTCAGTTGCACTCATCGAAGCCGACAAAGTTGGTGGAACCTGTCTTCACAAGGGCTGCATTCCAACAAAAGCGCTTTTACACTCAGCTGAAATCGCAGATGGCGCCCGCGAAGGTTCAAAGTTCGGCGTTAAATCCACTTTTAATGGCATCGATATGGATGGCGTCAATTCATATAAGGACGGTGTCATATCCCGTCTGCATAAAGGTCTACAAGGTTTAGTTAAGTCAAGAAACATCACTTACATCGAAGGTCATGGAAAGTTAGTTTCTAAAGACACTATTGAAGTAAACGGCCAGCGTTACACCGGTAAAAACATCATTCTGGCAACTGGCTCATATGCGCGCACTTTGCCTGGCCTAGAAATTGATGGCAAGCAGATTATTACTTCCGATCATGGAACGAAGATGGATTATGTTCCAAAATCTGTCATCGTTCTTGGCGGTGGAGTCATTGGTTGCGAGTTTGCATCTGTCTGGAAATCTTTTGGGTCAGAGGTAACAATCATTGAAGGTCTGCCTCACCTCATTGCTCTTGAAGATGAAAGCTCAAGCAAGCAGTTAGAGCGAGCTTTCCGCAAACGTGGAATTAATTTTGAGCTTGGCGTTAAGTTTAAATCTGCTAGCAAGAACAAAAAGGGCGTAACCATCACTCTAGAAGATGGCAAAGAGTTCACTGCCGATCTCTTGCTGGTCTCTGTTGGACGCGGCCCAGTATCTGCAAACCTTGGCTATGAAGAGCAGGGAATCACGATAGATCGTGGTTATGTAATCGTTGATAACAAGTGCCGCACCAATGTGCCTGGCATTTGGGCCGTTGGAGATTTGATTCCAACCCAGCAGTTAGCCCATGTTGGTTTTGCTGAAGGAATGCTCGTTGCCGAGGAGATTGCAGGATTGAATCCACGCCCAATTAACTACGATGGAATTCCACGTGTTACCTACTCAGATCCTGAAGTTGCATCCGTTGGTTTGACAACTGCAGAGGCTAAGAAGCGTGGCCATGATGTTGTTGAACTGAGTTATGACTTAGCTGGAAACGGTAAAGCACAGATTCTTGGCACTGCTGGTTCGATCAAACTTGTTGGCGAAAAAGATGGCCCAATCCTTGGAGTTCACATGGTCGGTGCGCGCGTCGGTGAGCTACTAGCTGAAGCAGAGTTAATCTTTAACTGGGAAGCACGGGCAACCGATGTTGCATCCCTGATCCATGCACACCCAACACTGTCTGAGGCAATGGGCGAAGCTCATATGGCTCTTGCAGGCAAACCGCTTCACGCACACGGATAACCAAGGAGAGAAAATAATGACATTTTCCGTAACGATGCCAGCACTTGGTGAAAGTGTTAGCGAAGGAACAGTGACTCGTTGGTTAAAGTCCGAAGGCGACCATGTCAATGTTGATGAACCACTTCTTGAGGTTTCAACTGACAAAGTAGATACCGAGATTCCCTCCCCTGTTGCCGGAACTCTTACAAAAATTGTTGTTCAAGTAGATCAAACAGTTCCAGTTGGCGCAGAGTTAGCAATCATTGCAGATGGCGCTACTGCACCTGCTCCATCTGCGCCAGTGGCTGCCGCTCCTGCAGCACCAGTCACACCGCCACCTGCAGCACCTGCTGCTCCTGCCGCCTCATCTGCTGGAACAGTAATCACAATGCCTGCATTAGGTGAGAGCGTGAGTGAAGGAACTGTCACACGTTGGTTAAAAAATATTGGTGACTCAGTTGCTGTCGATGAAGCATTACTAGAAGTTTCAACTGACAAGGTTGACACAGAGATCCCTTCACCAGTTGCTGGAACTTTATTGGCAATTGATGTTGCCGTTGATTCAACAGTTCCAGTGGGAGCTCGGCTTGGATTAATTGGAACAAGTGGCGCAGCTCCAGTTGCAGCACCTGCGGCGCCAAAACCAGCACCTGTTGTAGCAACACCGGCCCCTGTGATTGCAGCGCCTGCACCAGTTGCACCGGCAGCCCCTCTCACGCAACCCGTTGATGCTTATGTCACTCCCCTCGTTCGCAAGCTTGCAAATGAACTCGGAATTAATCTTGCAAACGTTAAGGGAACTGGAATTGGCGGACGTATTCGCCGTGAGGATGTTGAATCACTAGCAAAACCTGTAGCACCTACATATTCAGCCCCTGCACCAACAGCTTCAGCACCTTCTGCGCCTTCTGCATCCAAGTCAGCACCAGTTGCAGTGTCTCCACTTCGTGGAACAACGGTAACAATGTCTCGACTTCGCAAAGTTATTGCAGCCAGAATGGTTGAATCACTTCAGGTCAGTGCACAGCTCACAACTGTGGTGGAAGTTGATGTAACAAAGATTTCTCGACTTCGCGAAAAAGCAAAGGCTTCATTTGAGGCCCGTGAAGGTGTGAAGCTCTCATTCCTTCCATTCTTTGCCGTTGCTGTGTGTGAAGCACTAAAACAACACCCAGTTCTTAACTCGTCAGTTGAGGGCGATCAGATTACTTATCACGGCACAGAGCACCTAGGAATTGCAGTTGATACAGAACGCGGACTCCTTGTTCCTGTTATTGCTAATGCTGGTGATTTGAACATGGGCGGAATTGCACGAAAGATTTCAGATCTAGCTGCTCGCACACGCGATAACAAGGTAACACCAGATGAATTGGGTGGTGGAACTTTCACACTGACAAACACTGGTAGCCGCGGGGCACTCTTTGACACACCCATCATTAACCAACCACAGGTGGCAATCCTTGGCTTAGGCGCAGTTGTTAAGCGTCCAATGGTTGTGCGCGGTGAAGATGGCGGAGAGACAATTGCTATCCGTTCAATGGTTTATCTCGGACTTTCATACGATCACCGTGTAGTAGATGGCGCAGATGCAGCACGCTTCCTTGTCACTTTGAAAGAGCGACTAGAAGGCGGCGCTTTCGAATCTGATTTAGGACTCTAAGAAGTAATGCGCGTCCCTCAAAGAATCGCAATTAGCGGCTCATCTGGACTCATTGGTACGGCACTAGTTGGTCATTTAAAGAGCGAGGGACACACTGTTCAACGCTTAGTACGCCGCGCACCAGTTGCATCTGATGAAGTGCAGTGGGACCCACAAACAGGCTTTGTTGATTTAGCTCCCCTTGCTGGAGTGGATGCAATTATTCACTTAGCTGGTGTGGGCGTTGGCGATAAGCGATGGACTAAAAAGTTTAAATCTGAAATTCTCAATTCCCGCTTACTTGGCACCACTGCTATCGCTAAAGCTGTTGCAGAACTAAAGCCACAAGTATTTATCTCTGCAAGTGCTATCGGTTGGTATGGAGAGAGTGGGAACCGCGCAGTAGTTGAAACTGATCGTGTTGGAGATGATTTCCTAGCAGCGGTTTGCCGCGAGTGGGAAAGTGCAGCAGATCTAGCAGGAGATGTTCGCATTGTAAAGATTCGCACAGGACTAGTGCTTGATCCAACTGGTGGGGCTCTTGGAAAGATGTTGCCACTATTTCGCTTAGGTTTTGGTGGAAAACTTGGGTCAGGTAAGCAGTGGTGGTCTTGGATTACTTTGCATGATCAAATTCGCGCAATCGTTTTTGCATTAGAGAATCCAATTTCCGGTGCAGTAAATGTGACCTCACCTAATCCTGTAACTAATCAAGAATTTACATCAGCCCTTGCACGCGGACTTCACCGTCCAGCACTCTTTCCAGCACCTGCATTTGCCTTAAAGATTGCACTTGGTGGTTTTTCCTCTGAAGTTCTGGGTTCTAAGAAAGTAATTCCTCATGTCTTACAAGAAGCAGGATTTACTTGGGATTATCCCCACATCACAGAAGCGCTCAATCAATTAGTTCAGGATTAATTGCGCAGCCAAGCTGCCGCTAAAGAGTGCGCCTTGCTGGGATGGAACACTTCGGTGATCCCCTGCAACATAGAGATGCTCTGAAATCTTAGTCGGCGCAGAAAGTTCTTTCCCAACTTCATGCAGCGGCAGCGCCGAAGGAATTTCATACTTTGCAATCAACTGCCAATCTCGGGTTTCAACGCGCCACATCGTTGACAGATGACGACGAACTTCTGAATCAGTTGTTCCAAGTTCTGTAGTACTTGAAATCAAATTCATGCCTTCGGGTGCGTAAGCCTTTGAAATATCTGAAATTACCAAACTATTCATAACCGGTCCACGCTTTTGTCCATCGATGAGTAAACGCCCGGTTCCAGATGGGTTCTGATCAGTTGCGTGATACCAAGTTACACAGCCCTGCATCCGAGACACTTCACGAAGTTCTAATAGCTGAGTGGCAGTTGTTGCATCGGTTGCTATCAAAATATCATGTGCTTGAAACTCACCCACAGAAGTTTGCACGGTGTTATCCACGATGCGCTCTGCACGCACATTGAGTTGTAGATCTGTAATTCGAGATGCAAGTGCTTGTGAGAGTTGGCCAACACCAAACTTAGGAATACCTGGAGAGCCAGTGACAAATGAACGAATTACGATTTGACCATAGTGTGCATCAACTTTATCTGGGTCTGCTAAGAAAACACCTTGCAAGAATGGACGAAGAACACGCTCATATGTTGCTCCACAACCAGCCTTTCGCAGGGCTTGACCAAGTGATTGTTGACCTTTTATCTTAGAGAAAATGAATCGGGCAAAATTCACTTTCTCATTTAAAGAACCGGTTCCACGATGCAGGGCTGAAAATGGTGCTTTGCGTGGATCTCCCAATGCAATTCGCTCAGTTCCTAAACTGACCTCAATTACGCGCGGTGCAGGTATAAAATCAATCTCGTCAATAACATCAAGTTCAATCAGGGCTGGATATTGAGAGTTAATGAGTTGAAATCCACGATCGCAGATGTATCCATCAATGTGATCACTTGCTACTCGTCCGCCAGCGCGATCACTGGCTTCAATAACAGTTACAGATCGACCCGCATTTTGCAGTTGAATTGCAGCGCTTAACCCGGCTAAGCCAGCTCCAACAACCAGGACATCACTTTTCTTAGACATCAAGTGCGTTATTTCGTGCCTGATCAATAATTTGTGCGACTAGTAGCGCATCATCATTTGAAATTGGCCATGGGTTTGTGCCAGCAATTGCTCCGGCAACCAAAGTGTAGAAAGTGGCGTAGTTTCCATCTTCACCAATTATTTCTTCTACTTTATCTCCACGATGAATGAATGTCTTTGACTTCGTAGGAACATCCCACTTACCACCCATGGGGACTTTTCCCGCTTTGAGTAGGGCCTCTTGCGGATCCAAATCATTAATAACTAAAGCACCTTTGCTACCCAAGATTCGAATTCGAGGACCTGGTGCACCCACAACAACACTTGCACTCAGGATTGAAAGAACACCGGAATCGTGCTTGAGAACTAATACAGCATCATCATCAGCGCCACCACGAATTCTGCGAACTGTAGATGTCACTAGCTCTGCTTTGCCAAACCAATCAATGGCAGTTGAAATCAAATGCGGCTGAAGATCAAGTAGCTGTCCCCCACCATCGGCGGCGCTCATATTTTCACGCCATGAGCTCTTGTTAAGTTCAGGGCGAAAGCGTTCAAAACGTGAATCTAGGCGGTGAATCGTTCCTAATACGCCTGATGCTAAAACCTTCTTAATTGTTAGCGCATCACTATCCCAACGACGATTAAAGAAAGTTGAAACTGGAACACCTGCACGCTCTCCTGCAGAGATAATCTCTGCAGTTTCAGCAAATGTGCGTCCCATGGGCTTGTCTACAACAACTGGAATTCTGGCATTAATTGCAGCAAATGCATGCTCGGCGTGGACAAGATTTGCCGATGCAACAACAACGAGATCGAGTTTGTGCGCAACTAGCTCTTCGATAGTCGCAACTACTTTTACATTCGGAAAGTCCTCTAATGCATGGCCTGCTCGTTGGGCATTACTGGTTTGAATCGCAACAACGTCATAACCACATCCCTTAAGTAAAGGTGCGTGGAAATAACGTCCTGCTAATCCATATCCAGCAATGCCTACACGCATTAGCTCTTTATATCTTCATGCTGCAGTTTTGAAGGCCACCAGATCTTCGGACCAATCTCATGGACCATTGCAGGTACCAAGATTGAACGAACAATGATGGTGTCTAAAAGAACTCCAAAGCCACTGCAAAGCCAAGCTGAGCTAGTGGCACCAGCGGCAACAAACCAAGAACAGCAAAGGTTGCAGCTAAAACGACTCCGGCTGATGTAATAACTGAGCCAGTTACTGTCACACCCTTGATGATTCCTGCTCGGGTACCAATCTTGGCACTCTCTTCACGGACACGTGTCATCAGGAAGATGTTGTAATCAATTCCCAATGCCACCAAGAAGATGAAGGCAAAGAGTGGGAATGAATTATCACCACCGGCAAAGCCAAATACATGGTTGAAGACAAGTGCGCAAACACCAAGAGTTGCAAAGTAGGAAAGCAGTACCGTTCCGAGAAGAACTATCGCGCTCAAAATACTGCGCAGCAGCAATCCAAGGATGATTGTAATCACAAACAAAATGATTGGGATAATCGTCTTATTATCTCTGTTGTTGGCTTTTCGAACGTCGTTATACACCGCACTTGTGCCACCGACTAATGATGTCTCATCAGCGGCTTTGGCAAGTTCTCGAATTTTAGGGATGTCATTTGATGCTTCCACGCTATCTGGTGCCTTATCCAGCGTCACATTCAAAATGGCTTTGTTATTAACGACCTTCATCACTTTAGTAATTGGGTCCGCAAAGGGAACGATCTCTGTAACACCAGGTGCGTTTTTAACCGCCACAGTTACTGCTTCAATTTTATCGACGGCAACAACTATCTGAGTTGGATCACCTTCTCCCCCTGGGAAGTGGGTAACGAGAAGCTTTTGTCCAACGACAGATTCAGGATTGCCAGTGAACGTGTCCACTGTTCCAATTCCATCAGCCTTAAGTGTTGTTGATGCGAAAGCAAAAAGCAGCAGGACTGAACCTGTAACTACCCAAGCCTTACGAGGGTTGCGTCCAATTCCATTTGCCAGCTTTGACCACGGACCACTCATCACATGATCATCGCCATCAAAATGAGGGCGTCTTGGCCAGAAGATCCAGCGACCAAAGAGCAAAAGAAGAGCTGGTAGCAAAGTCAAAATTGTAAGCATTGCACAAACAATTCCGATTGCTCCAACTGGGCCAAGACCTGCAGTGTTTGTTAGCTGGCTAAAGAGCAAAACAAGCAAAGAGATGGAAACTGTTGAACCTGAAGCAAGAATAGGTTCCCACACACCTTTGTAAGCACTCTTCATCGCATCGAAACGGTTTTCATGCAAGTGTAGTTCTTCACGATATCGAGCGATAAGTAGAAGTGCATAGTCAGTTGCCGCGCCAATTACTAGGACAGAGAGAATGCCTTGTGATTGTCCATCAACATCGATGATGTTGTTCTTTGCAAGTAGATAAACAATTCCACCTGCAGTGGATAGTGCGAACAATGAAGATAACAGAGGAATAATCCATAGTATTGGTGAGCGATAAACGAAAATTAAGATTATTGCAACAACTGCAAGTGTGGTTAGAAGCAATGTTGAGTCCAAAGTTCCAAATGCACTAAAGAGATCGCCTAGTAATCCACCAGGACCTGTGACATATGATGCTAGACCATTGGCCTCGGCAATCGGTTTGATATCAGCACGAAGTGCTGCGATGAGTTCAGGCAGAACCGGCTTATCGTTTGGAAGAATCTTGGAGAGTGAATTTCCATCTAATGGAATATTTGCCAAAATCGCTTTTCCATCCTGGGATGGAAAGACGCTTATCTGCTGACCAGGAGCTAAGAAGTCAGAAATCTTTGCGCTGGTTCCATCCAGAGTTAAGCTACCAACTTTCGAGATATGGGCATTAATTGCAGCAAATGTCTCTGGTGTTGATGTGCCTTCAAATAAAATTAACGTAGGAAAATTGAAACTGTCCTTATCAGAGAAGGTAGCAATAACATCAGCTGCCTTTGTAGCTTCAGCACCCTTAGGCAAGAAAGAAGAGTTATTGTTCTCTTGAACCGATGTGAGCTTGCCAAATAGAGGACCCATGACACCGGTTATGCCAAACCAAACAATTACTACCAAGAGTGCGATGGCAAAGGGCTTACGGGTTTTTTGAATTGACTGCGTAGACATGATGAAGGCGGCCTTTCCTATAGGTCTGATATGGCTTCAATTGGTAAGGAGGCAAGCCTACCTTTAGGCTAGTGATGTGCCCGTCGTGACCCCGCCAACCCAAAGTGCAATAGTCCTCACCCGTCACGGCCTCATTGATTATGAAAAGGCCTGGGAAATTCAGCGCACTATTCATTCTGAAGTCGCTGAGGGAATTCGCCCCAATACTTTGCTATTACTTGAGCACCCATCTGTTTACACCGCTGGTCGTAGAACTTTAGATTCAGAAAAACCTGCGGATGGAACGCCAGTAATTGAAGTTGATCGCGGTGGAAAAATTACTTGGCATGGTCCAGGACAACTTGTTGGATATCCAATAGTAAAACTTTCTCAACCACATGAGCTTGTTGGCTTTGTCCGAGAGATTGAACGTGGGTTGATACATGTCTGTGAAGATTTAGGCATCAAGGCAACCTGTGTCTCTGGTCGCTCTGGCGTTTGGGTCATTGATGAAAAGGGTGACCGCAAAATAGCTGCAATTGGAATTCGTGTGAGCAAGGGTGTGACAATGCATGGCTTTGCACTCAATGTCTGCCCTGACCTAAGTGCCTTTGATCAGATTATTCCCTGCGGAATTGCCGATGCTGATGTCACATCTATTTCTAGGGAGCTTGGCCGTAACATAAGCATCGAAGAAGTTTCTCCATTGCTTGAGCGACATATATTCGAATCTTTAAAGAAGGTGTGCGCATGACACTTGCCCCAGAAGGTCGCAAACTCATCCGCATTGAAGCACGCAATGCCGAAGTCCCTATTGAGCGAAAGCCTGAATGGATTAAGACCAAGGCGCACATGGGCCCTGAGTACACACGTCTGCAAAGCTTGGTGAAATCAGAAGGTCTCCACACAGTCTGCCAAGAGGCAGCATGTCCAAATATCTTTGAGTGCTGGGAAGATAAAGAAGCGACATTTTTAATCGGTGGCGACAAGTGCACACGGCGTTGCGACTTTTGCAATATTGATACAGGTAAACCTGATGCTCTAGATCGTGAAGAGCCGCGCAAGGTGGCCGAGTCAGTTAAAGCTATGGGCCTTAAGTACGCGACCATCACTGGTGTCACACGCGATGACTTGCCTGATGAAGGTGCTTGGCTCTATGCCGAAACAATTCGCAAGGTGCACGAGTTAAATCCAGGTACTGGCGTTGAAATGTTGGCTCCTGATTTTCATGCAAAAGCACACCTGCTCAATGAAATCTTTGAAACTCGCCCTGAGGTCTTTGCCCATAACTTGGAGACTGTCCCGCGTATCTTCAAGCGAATTCGCCCAGCATTTACTTATGAAAAATCCCTAACTGTGATCTCGATGGCCCGTGATTTTGGTTTGGTCACTAAATCAAATCTCATCCTTGGTTTGGGAGAAACTCGCGAAGAAGTTACTCAAGCACTCGTTGATTTACATGATGCGGGCTGTGACTTAATTACTATTACTCAGTATTTGCGACCAACGAGCCGTCACCATCCAGTAGAGCGTTGGGTTAAACCTGAAGAGTTTGTTGAGCTCTCAAAAGAGGCCACAGATATTGGTTTCCTCGGCGTGATGAGCGGACCACTTGTGCGCTCTAGCTATCGCGCTGGTCGCCTCTATAAGCAGGCAACGGATGCAAAGGCTGTTCGTGGCTGATCTCGTCTATCCCCCAGTTATCGTAGTTATAAAGACTTTGTGGAAATATTTAGGTTTGAAATTTGATTTTGGTGGCGAAGAGAATATCCCCCGAAAAGGCGGCGCAATTCTTGCTATCAATCATGTGAGTTATTTGGATTTTGCAATCACTGGCACCGCAGTGTTACCTACTGGGCGCCTAGTTCGTTTCATGGCTAAGAAAGAGATCTTTGATAATAAATTAGCTGGCCCACTAATGCGCGGCATGCACCACATCAACGTTGATCGCAGCAGTGGCTCTGCATCTTTTGTTGCAGCCCTTCGTGCACTCAAGGCTGGTGAGATCATCGGCATCTTTCCTGAAGGCACAACCTCAACCTCATTTGAGATCAAGGAACTTAAATCCGGAGCAGTCAGGTTAGCGATGGGTGCTGGTGTGCCGATTATTCCGACCATCATCTGGGGAAGCCAGAGAATTTGGACTAAGGGTATTAAGCGAAACCTCAAGCGCAACAATTTTCCTGTGACTGTGGTCTTTGGCGAGCCAATTCTTTATGAACGCGGAGCAGATGTTGAGCAGGCCGAGTTGCATCTGCGGCAAACTTTGCTTTCGATGTTGTATCAGGTGCAAGAGAACTACCCTGATAGCCATGTGGGCCAACGTTGGGCTCCTGCTCGCCTTGGTGGAACTGCCCCTGCCCCACTAAACTAAAGACATGTTCACAAGAAAAGCTAAAGAAAAGAAGATCAAGACTCCACGTTTTCAAACCTTTCGTGATGCATACGCTGTCACTAAGCAGGTTAAGCCTTGGATCGGTATAGCCCTTGTCGCAATATTCCTGGTAACACTTTCAATTGGAATTGGCATCGGTATAGCTGTTAATCATCCAGTTTATGTTGGCTTTATTTTCACTCCACTTTCTTTTCTCACAACTCTGCTTTTCTTTACGCGAGTTGCAGGCCGTGCCGCATACACCTCAATCGAAGGTCAGATAGGTGCCGGCGCTAGCGTTTTGATGGCTATCCGCAAGGGATGGACAACAACTCCAGCTGTGGCAGTTTCACGTAACCAAGACATGGTCCACCGCAGTGTTGGACGTGCAGGAATCGTTCTTACTGGCGAAGGTTCACTAAGCACTCTTCGCCAACTGCTGCAGGATGAGCACAAGAAGACTGAGCGCTTTGCTCCTGGTGTGCCAGTCATTGAAGTAATTGTTGGCGACGGAGAAGGTCAAGTGTCCCTTCGTAAACTACAAAAGCATTTGCAAAAGCAGCCTAAGAAATTAACTGCCCATCAAATGCGCGAAGTTCGTGCACGCCTGAAGGCAGTTGGTGGTTTGTCTATGCCAATTCCCAAGGGTCCGATGCCGACTCGTGCGCCAAAGATCCGCTAATACTCATCAATTAAGGCGTAGGAAGTTTAATTCTTTCTCCATCGTGTAGTTGTTGATCAGGCAGGCCTTTTAAAACATGCACTTTTGCGTCACCGACCACAACCCACTCGGTATCCCCTGATCGCTTCACAATAGCTGTTAGCTCATCAACTCCTATAAGAATTGAGTTATCAGGAACGTGTAATAAAACCTTGGCCGCACTCTCTGGAATCCACCTAAAGAACTTATTAAAGTGCGGGATGACACGAATCTCTGGAAGCAAGTTCAATCCTGTTGTTGGGGTTTTCTTCAGCAAACGAAAGTTAGGAATATGCGCGCTCAGGACCATTGCTCCAGCGCTGCATCCTGCAAGTGATGCGCCTGTTTTCCAATTTTCTAGAATTGCAGACCACAGCGGTGTGTTAATCAAAACTTCTGCCAAATGGTGTGGGTCTCCCCCAGACATATACATCAGAGCGCTATTTGCTACTGCATCAACAAATTCTTGATTGAAAGCATCCTCACGTCTGTAGATTGGAAGATACGTTGCTTCCACGCCAATAGCCTTTGCTTGCCGCAGACCTAGCTCTTTCCAATATGCCAAACGATCATCACTTTCTCGTCCAGCCGCAGTTGGGATTTGAACATATCTGGCTTCTTTTGCGTTATTCACACCATCGTCAACAAGTGACTTCTCAAAGGCAGCCATCGCAGGTAGATATTCCCCTGAGCCAACAAGTGCGAGTGAGCCATTCATTTGATAAGTGTAAGCGCCTCTAACTTCATTGGATCAAAAACTCTTTAACTTCTAGTGAGGACCGATCCACTTAAGCGCTCATGGATTCCACGGCCGTTCTGATCAAAAGTGACTGCAGTGACAACTAGAACTAAAAATACTGTTCGAATCAGTGCTTGAGCCAAAGAGATTGCCCCTCCATCTTCAAAGCGAACAACCTTCATCCCAAAGAGACGATGTCCCAAGGTTGCACCTTGCAAGGTGATGAGGATCCAGACTTCTAGAAAGAAGATCACTAGAACATAGAGGGAACTGTTGGGGTTCATCTTGTTAACGCCCCCGCTGAGCGCGGCCACGATCGCATAACAGGCCAACCAATCCAGGGCCAGGGCCGCCATGCGGCGGCCATAGGTGGTTCGAATGAATGGGTAACTCATGGGTCTAAGCCTAACGCCCTTTGAATTCTTAACATGGATGTAACAGGGCGGTTAGGCCATTTCCCCTTCTGCGACTTATTCTTGGGGCACGAAGCAGAGGGCTCAAAGTCGAGAAAATCTGCGCTGATACACCTTGTATGTATCCATGTGAATTGGGAGAAGCATGTTTAAGAACTCTGCAGAAATTTTTGCATATATTAAGAAGGAAGACATAAAGCTCGTTGACGTTCGCTTTACTGATCTTCCTGGTATCCAGCACCACTTCAACGTTCCTATTGAATCATTTGATGAGGCTGTCTTTACTGATGGTCTAATGTTTGATGGTTCATCAATTCGCGGTTTCCAGTCAATCCATGAATCAGATATGAAACTGCTACCAGTTCCAGAATCTGCATTTGTCGATCCATACCGTAAAGAGAAGACTCTTGTCATTATCTTCTCTGTCCACAACCCAGTTGATAACTCACCATATAGTCGTGACCCACGTGGTGTTGTTGCAAAGGCAGTTGACTTCATGCGTGCACAAGGAATTGCTGACACAGCATTCTTTGCACCAGAAGCTGAATTCTATGTTTTTGATCGTGTTCGCTTTAAGACAGATATCAACACTGCTTATCATGAGATTGATTCATATGAGGGTGCTTGGAATACAGGAATTAAAGAAGATGCAGATGGAACTCCCAACCGCGGATACCGCACTCGCATCAAGGGTGGATATTTCCCTGTATCTCCAACAGATCAATTTGCTGATCTTCGCGATGAGATGGTTATGCAACTTGGAAAAGTTGGCCTTCTTGTTGAGCGCTCACACCACGAAGTTGGTACAGCGGGTCAGATGGAAATTAATTACCGCTTCACAGATATTTTACATGCCGGCGATGAGTTAATGAAGTTTAAGTACGTAGTTCGTAACACTGCATGGCAGGGTGGAAAGACTGCAACCTTTATGCCAAAGCCACTCTTTGGTGATAACGGTTCAGGTATGCACGTTCACCAATCACTCTGGAAAGATGGCAAGCCGTTGTTCTTCGGTGATGGCTACGGCGATCTTTCAGACTTGGCCCGTCACTATGTCGGTGGCCTTCTCAAGCACGCACCATCATTGCTTGCTTTCACTAACCCAACTGTTAACTCATACCGACGCTTAGTCCCAGGTTATGAAGCACCAGTAAACCTTGTTTACTCAGCTCGTAACCGTTCAGCTTGTATCCGTATCCCAATTACAGGATCCAGTCCCAAGGCAAAGCGCATTGAGTTCCGTTGCCCAGATCCATCATCAAATCCATATCTAGCATTTGCTGCGATGTTGATGGCCGGTCTTGATGGAATCATCAATAAGATCGAACCACCTGCCCCAGTAGATAAAGATTTGTATGAATTGACTGGAGCAGAGGCTGCTGCAATTCCACAGGTGCCAGGATCACTTGATGAAGTACTCAACAACCTAGAGCGCGATCACGAGTTCTTGCTCAAGGGTGGCGTATTTACAAAGGATCTCATCGAGACATGGATCGAATTCAAGCGCAAGCAAGAAGTTGATTATGTTCGCTTGCGTCCACATCCAGCTGAGTTCGAGCTGTATTTCGACATCTAAAAACACTTCCAACAATGCCCGTGCCAATTGGTACGGGCATTGTTGTATCCCGACATAGTAGATTTATGCCATGTTCCTAGATGCCCTAATCGCCACCTTCTTCTTTCTAGTTGGCCTAGAGATTAAAAATGGCATCAAGGATTTCAAGACAGCCGTTGTCCCAATCGTTGCAGCTTTGGGCGGCATGCTTGTTCCTGCCGGAATCTATTTACTCATCAATCCAGGTTCACATATGTGGGCAGCATCAATGCCAACAGATATCGCACTTGCACTAGGCGTTCTCACATTGTTGGGTAAGCGAGTCAATCCACATGTGCGCTTATTTCTACTAACTCTTGCAATCGCCGATGATCTCTTTTCTCTCATCGTCTTAGCAATCTTCTATGGCGGTGATCTAGAACCAATTAAGGCTTTATCAACGCTGGGCGCCGCCGCAATCGGATTCATTCTTCCGCTGCGCACGCATGCACTCCACAAAGTAATCAAAGTTTTAACACCAGTTTCAACTTATTTTATTGTTCCGATTATTGTCGTCGTAAATATTCCTCTTGATATCAAGATCAGCGCCTTCACATCACAGACAACAATCGCCATCATCATCGCCAGATCTATTGGCAAAATCTTTGGAATTACCTTATTTGCATGGCTAGTGTTACGATTTGGTGGTCACGCAAATATTGGTATTAAGGAAATCACTGGCATTGCGACCTTGGCCGGTATGGGGTTAACAGTTGCTTTAGTAATTGCCGATATCGCTGCACGCTCTGAGGTGGAGTTAGATCAAGTGAGGTTAGGACTCTTTGTTTCTGCGGTTCTTTCCGGGCTAGCGGGATATATCTGGCTTAGAAGGACTCCTGCGCAGCTATAGTTTTTCTTGAAAAAACAATGTGACCAACAAAACCAATGAGCAATGCTGCAATAACTCCCACGTTGGCATATGCCCAAGCGCCATCTTTGCCCCCAATAAGAAAGAGCAGATAACCCTGCCACGATAACCACGAAGCAAATGTATTTGTTACAAATCCCCAGCCAACTATTGTTCCAATACTCATTAATACGATAGATCCCTTGTTGATTGATCCATACATCCCTTGTGGGTCGTATAAGTCCCTCTCGCTGTATGCCTTCTTTCGCATGATGACATCTGCAACGAAGATTGCCGACCACACTGCAACAGGAACGCCAAGAGTGATGAGAAATCCCTGGAACGGATAGAAGAAATTGTCAGCGAGCCAAACGATATAGATACACCCTGCAAACATAATAAACGCATCGATTATGGCTGCCTGATGACGTTTGATTGGTACGCCAATTGAAACTAGGGCTAATCCTGAAGAGTAAAGGTCAAGAATTGCTCCACCAACTAATCCTAGAATTGCAACAAGAGCAAATGGAATTAAGAACCATGTTGGCAATAGCGAGGTCAAAGCACCGATTGGATCCATAGCAATCGCCTCACTGAGATCTTTGCTGCTAGCAGACAGGGCTGCACCATAGATAACTAAAATGATGGGCACAACCGAAGCTCCAAATACAGTCCATCCCACAACTGCTTTGCTTGAAACAGATCTAGGAAGATAACGCGAGTAATCTGCGGCACAATTAACCCAACCAAGTCCAATACCGGTTACACCAAAAATGAGTGCACCGATGAAGCCTTGAGTTGAACCATCCTTGATAGCAGTTACAGCACTCCAATTGATTGTGCCGATAGTGAGTGCGATGTAAGCAAGCGTCATGACAACGGTTATTACCGTTAATATTTTTTGCAGCTTCATAATGACGCTAAATCCAAGAACTCCACCAAAAACAGTGAGTGAGACCGCTATTACAAATCCAAGGATCAGAGCAAGGTTTTGGCCTATTCCCCCAATTCTAGAAAAGACAGTCCCTGTTGCAAGGGTGGCAAGGGAGACTAAAACAGTTTCCCATCCGACGAAGATAAAATACGAAAGGAATCCAGGAACGATGCTGCCCTTAACTCCAAAGGAGGCTCGAGCTAACACCATTGTTGGCGCATTTGAACGCTTGCCGGCTAAAGAACTGATACCGACTAAGAAAAAGGAACAAATGGTGCCGATGATCGCAGCCCATGTGGCCTGCCTAAATGAGATTCCAAACCCTAAGAAGAAGGAGCCATAGGACAGGGCTAAGAGTGAGACGTTTGCCCCAGCCCACGGCCAGAACAATGACCGCGCAGAACCTTTGCGTTCAGATTCTTGAATCGTATTTGGGCCATTTATTTCCAGATCAAAAACTGGCATAACTATTTCTTATCCTTTTTCTCTTTAATAATGTATCCGACTGCAAAATTATGAGAAAGATAATCAAAACAATTCCGCCGATATTTAATGATGATTCATTTTTGATTCTACAGATTCTTCACCTTGGGCACTCATCATGATTGGGTTTTCCCCCACTGTGAAGCTGTAATCTCCTTCTACTGGGTGCCCATCCTCTGAAACTATTCTGTAACGCACTAAAACTAACCCAGTGATGTCAGTTAACAGGAGTCTTGTAGAAATCTTGTTTGCCTCAACAACTGAAGTTGGTGATGAGATTACTTGACCCTGATTGTCAGTAACTGTGATCAAGTTGACTACAGCATTTCCAATAGTTTGTAGCTTTCCATCAAATTCAATGGAAACATCTTGAGGTGCTGTGAGAACGTTTGAATCTACTGCTGGGGTAGCCTGAACCATTTCCCCATGGGCAAAGGCTGTAATTGGGAAGGCAAACAGGGAGGCAATAGTACATACAAGGATTTTCTTAATCATTTTTCCATCCTAGTCAAGAAAGAAGTCGAGAAGGAAATCCTTTGTACCGGGAGTAACAGAATACTTCTCTAGATCAGTAATTCCCTCTGAAGCCAATAATTCATCATCGACAAAGAAGTTTCCTGTGCACTCGCTAGATGGGCGATTAAAGATGATGTATGCAGCATCTGCCAAGATTTCGGGCTTACGACCAGCTAGCGCATCAATTCCTGGAATCATTTGAAGAGCTGCAGTATCAATAACCGTGCGGGGCCACAAGGCATTTACCGCAATGCCATCGCGTTTAAACTCTTCAGCCATTCCCAATACACACATACTCATACCGTATTTAGCCATTGTGTATGCAACATGGTTTTTAAACCACACAGGCTTCATTGATAGCGGTGGTGACAGGTTCAAAATATGAGGATTACGACCATCAGCAGCTGATTTGCGAAGATGTGGCAAAGCAGCTTGAGAAGTTAGAAAAGTGCCTCGCACGTTCACATCAAACATAAGATCAAAGCGCTTAGCTGGTGTTGCATCTGTGCGGGTCAAATTAATAGCACTGGCATTATTGACCAGAATATCTATTCCACCAAAGGCTTCTGCTGCTTGATTAACTGTAGCTTCAATCTGAAGTTCATCTCGAAGATCACATTGAATAGCAAGGGCTTTTCCACCAGCGGCTTCAATTTCAGCTGCTGCTGTGTGAATAGTTCCTGGAAGTTTTGGATTGGGTTCTGATGTTTTAGCGGCAATTGCTACGGATGCACCATCAGCTGCTGCGCGCAACGCGATTGCTAAACCAATACCACGCGATCCTCCTGTGATGAATATGCGCTTTCCGGCAAGTGTCATGATTTCCCTTTCTTGGCCATAAACTTCATAAAAGCTTCCATCGCTTCATCTGATTGCAAAGCCATGGCAAAGATCTCAAACTCTGCCTTCATCACCGCTGCCACTGATTCGTGATTGCGCGCTTTAAGCAGGGCTTTGGTGTTAATGATTGCCTGTGGTGGTTGTTCGGCAATATGTTGAGCAATTTTGGTTGCAGCAGCCAATGCATCTGGATCAATTTCTGCAATTAATCCCATATCAAGGGCGGCATCTGCGCCAAAAGATTCACCTGTAAAGAAAATCTTAGCTGCTCTTTGATATCCCACTAGGGCAGGAAAGAGGAAACTTGAACCTGCTTCAGGAACTAAACCAAGGGATGCAAAGGGCATAGAGAAGCTGGCAGAAGGTGCGGCGACAACAACATCGCAGTGCAGCAGCATTGTCGTTCCAACTCCAACTACATTGCCTTTAACCGCAGCAATGAGTGGTTTTGGAAAGTTAAGTAACGCCGCTAAGAATTGGGCAACCTCTGATGAATCACTTGTTGGTGGATTGTCCATAAAATCGACGATGTCATTACCGGCAGTGAAGTGATCACCTTCACTTGTAAGAATCACGGCACGAATACCAAAATCCCCCGCAGCATCATTGAGGCCCTTAGCTAAGCCTGCATACATCGCACGCGTCAGAGCATTCATCTTTGCGGGGCGATTGAAGGAAAGGGTCAGTATTGAGCCCGCCTGAGTGGCCAAGATTTCATTCATTAACGCATCTTAGGGGTGATATTCCCCTGAACAAAGTAGGACAATGGAAACACCGCGGAGAGGTGACTATTACGATGGCTAGAGATATAACAATTGCAGCACGGGAGCTTTCTCCCTTTGAGAAGTTAGTTCTCAACCTTTTGTGTGAAGGTAAATCAAATGCCTCAATAGCTCATGAAACCGCCCACACTGAAAAAACCATAGAAAATACTGTTAGCCGAAGTGCCCAGGTCTTTGGAATCAAATCTGATAGTGAAACAAATTTGCGTGTTCTTCTTGCTCTAGCATTTCGAGCACATTACGGTGATAAAGCATTTGATTCACTGCACGTTGCTTGTTCACACTTTGAACTTGGCCCAGATGGCCAGTCATGTGCAACCGTCACGTTGACTAATTCCCTCTAATCAATCACGGTCACTGAAGGGTTAGAAAAGGCCCCCTGGTTAATACCGGGGGCCTTTTCATTTCTACTTCCTTTTTTTAGCTAGCGTTCAATCTTTCCAGTGATGAAATCTTCAACCTTATTATGAGCTTGCTCATCCGTGTACTGAACAGGTGGTGTCTTCATAAAGTAGCTAGAAGGCGAAAGCAGAGCTCCACCAATCTTGCGATCAAGACCGATCTTGGCACAACGTAATGCATCGATGATTACACCAGCAGAGTTAGGTGAATCCCATACTTCCAACTTGTATTCCAAGTTAAGAGGAACATCGCCAAAAGCGCGGCCTTCGAGGCGAACGTAGGCCCACTTGCGATCATCTAGCCATGGAATATAGTCAGAAGGTCCGATGTGGACATTCTTATCACCCAAATCATGCTCTAACTGTGATGTTACAGAGTTAGTTTTTGAAATCTTTTGGATTCAAGGCGATCACGCTCGAGCATGTTCTTGAAGTCCATATTTCCACCAACATTTAATTGGTAAGTGCGATCGAGGTGAACACCGCGATCTTGGAACAACTTAGCCATGATGCGGTGAGTAATTGTTGCACCCACCTGGCTCTTGATGTCATCTCCCACGATTGGAAGGCCTGCATCAGCAAACTTCTTTTCCCATACTGGATCTGATGCGATGAAGACTGGAAGTGCGTTAACAAAAGCACATCCTGCATCGATTGCGCACTGAGCGTAGTACTTAGCAGCAACTTCTGATCCCACTGGCAAGTAGCAGATCAAATATCTACTTGTTCTTCCTTTAATACTGCAACGACGTCCACTGCAGGGGTATCGGATTCTTTGATTGTCTCGCGGTAGTACTTTCCAAGACCATCATTTGTTACACCGCGTAGAACTGGAATACCAGTCTTTGCAACATCAGAGAATTTAATGGTGTTGTTCTCGCTGGCCCAAATGGCATCAGCTAGATCTAGACCAACCTTCTTTGCATCAACGTCAAAGGCTGCAACGAACTTCACATTTGAAATGTGATACGCCCCAACTGTTGCATGCATAAGACCTGGGATCTCTTGATCAAGGGCAGCATCCTTATAGTAAGTAACGCCTTGAACTAAAGAGTTAGCACAGTTTCCTACGCCAACGATTGCAACACGGATGTCGCCTTTACCGGTTGTTATGTTCACTCTATTTCCTCTCGGTTTTGATCATTTTTTCCAGCCAAGCAATCTCTCGATCAGCTGAGTCCAGTGAGTGACGTCGCCACTCCTCTAGATATTTATCGATTCCAATCGGTGACTTCTCGAGTTCACCGCGCAGAATCTCTGCTTTCTCCTTAAGGCGACGATGGCGTCCCTCAAGAATTCTTACTCTGTTCTTTGAAGATGTTGGAGAAAAAAATGCAAAGCGGATTTCAAAGCCTTCGTCTTCCCATGTCTCAGGACTAACGGTCTCTGTCAGATTCTCAAAGCGAGCTTGACCTTTATCTGTAATGTCATAAACGATCCGCGAGCGCCGAGATGGAGAATCCACAACTGTCTCTTCTATAAGGCCGGCTTCCAACATTCTGCGTAGCTGTGGGTAGAGAACTGAAAATGAGAGTGCACGAAATGGCCCAAAGATTGTGCCCATGCGCTTTCGAAGCTCATAGCCATGGAGTGGGGTCTGGGATAAAAGACCAAGGAGGGCGAACTCAAGTGATTCACTGCGTGAGCGCATCGCTTACTCCCTCCCACCTATCGGTCAATGTATCCATTCGATATATACAGCCGTAATCTATTGGGACAGGTCTACAGGCGCAACTTGCAACACGCTCACGCTCATATTTCACCTGGGATTAAGGTGTGGAATAGGCCACGCCGGCGATCCTGATGTGGGACAGCAGCCCTCAATGCACGCTCAGTAGCGACTCTAACTACTATCTGACCTGTGGTCATTCCTTCGCGCTTAGCTGAGTACATCGTTGCCGCGATGATAATTATCTTGGCGCCTGGCCCAAGCGTTTTATTTGTAATCGCTCGGGCCATCGCCTGGGGTCGCACAGTTGCAGTCTTCACCGTTGCAGGAAATGTCTCCGGTTCTTTTGTTTTATCGGTCTTCGTGGCCCTTGGCCTTGGCCCAATCTTGCAAAGATCAGATCTTGCATACATCGCAGTGCAATGGGGCGGTGGGCTCTATTTAATCTACTTAGGTATTGATGCCATCAGGCAACGCAAAGCTCATGCATCCGATATGACTAATCAAGGAGATGTCTCCCCCACTGCACTTCGTTCTATGCGAGATGGGTTTTGGGTTGGAGCACTCAACCCCAAGGCGATAGTTTTCTATGCTGCCGTACTTCCCCAGTTTATCGATCGTGAAAAAGGGCAGATCACCTCACAGTTGATTTTGCTTGGCGCGATTTTCTCAATTCTTGCCTTCTTCTCCGATGGCACCTGGGGATTATTAGCAGGCACCGCCCGCGCATGGCTAGCTAATGACTCCAGCCGCCTGGAAAAACTGCGCGCATCTGGAGGAAGCATCATGGTTGTTCTAGGTCTGTCGGTTTTGTACTTAGCAATTGTCAGTGGCTAGAGCCACAATAGGCATATGAAAAAACCTATAAAGCCAGCACGCGAAAACATCTCTCCTTCTGATTTAACTTTTGGTCTATCAACATGCAAACGTTGCTTATGGGTTAAGTACTGGTACAAAGTAAGCGCTCCTATGACCATGCCACTTGTTGGCACTTTGTCCTCACTGCAAGAGGAGTACTTTCAACGCGCAGATATGCCAACTATTGATCCATCTCTTCGCCCTGGAACTGTTACAAAATGGGGAGAATTCGTTAAGAGCAAGCCGATTCAAATCAATGGTCAGGACACACGCTGGCGCATATTAGGAAAATATGACTTAGTTTCAACTAATGATGATGGAACTGTGGGATTAATCGATTGCAAAGTTTCAGATTCAGAGCGAGATAGTGGCGCCTTTTATTCTCCTCAGTTAGAGGCATATGCCTTTGCCTTAGAAAATCCAGCTGCAGGAAAAGCTGTGGAAGTTGCTTCAATGGGCTTACTTGTGTGGAAACCAACTCACACCGTTGGTGATAACCCTGATAACAGTGGCTTTGGTGTTTACCAAAAGTATGTGTCAGTAGAGCGTGATCACGATAATTTTATCCGCGTAATTGCCGATTTCATTAAGGTGCTTGAGGGTGACATCCCTGAATCTGGACCAACCTGCACCACTTGCCAATTCTTAACTACAAGAAATGCTTTAGATCTTCTTTAATCTTCCTCGCCAGCTACGTTAATGTCATCAGGCTTTGATTTCTTTGGTGCATATGTATCAACATATTCCTGGCCTGACATGGCTTGAATAACACTCATGATTTGATCTGTGACATCGCGTAGATATAACAAATCTGTGGAATCACCATCGAAATACATGGGTTTGCCAAAATGCATTCCCACGCGGTGAAGATTAGGAATCAATTTTCCTGTGGGTTGAATCTTGTCTGTGTTAGACATTGCCACTGGAATAACAGGTGCCCCTGATTCAATTGCTAGACGGGCAATTCCTGTGCGACCTTTATAAAGGCGACCATCTGGTGAGCGCGTACCTTCTGGATAAATACCTAGGCAATCTCCCTCGGCCAAAACTTTCAGACCAGTAATAAGGGCAGCTTCACTGCGACGTCCGCCTGAGCGATCCACCGGAACCTGACCCAGCGCTATGAAGGTAAGTTTCTTTAGAAGGCCTTTAGGTCCAGGTGAAGTGAAGTACTCACTCTTTGCCAAAAAGGTAACTTTTCGTGGGACTACCAATGGCATAAAGATTGAATCGCTAAAAGATAAATGGTTGGAAGCGATGATTACCGGGCCTTTTGCTGGAACATTGCGAAGACCTCTTACCTTGGGACGAAACCCGGCCATCAAAAAAGGCGTCAAGAACGCACGCAAAGTTGCATACGGCAGGTTGCTGAGCATGGCTCTAATTTAGTGGCTATTGCCAGATATGACACTATCTGAGGGTGAGCAATCCCCGTCCAGGCCCTGATGAGTTCGATGAAGAGGAACTCATTCGCAGTGAATTTGATTCCATCGTCTCTGCCCTGTCGCTGGATGAATCCGCACCAACAACGTATTTAGATGAACTAGATGCCATCCAAGATTCGAATCGGTTTATCCCACCCAATCCCCCACGACAATCACCACGTGCGATGTGGCGTGCAATAAAGGGCGCAGTTAATCGTTGGTTTCACCGTGGTTATCATGAAGATGATGGAGCTGCGCTGTGAGTAATTTTAAATGGGGAGTTATTGGTACTGGCGGCATTGCTCGTGCCTTTGCAACTGACATCGCATTCCTTAGCGATCACGTAATTGCTGCAGTTGGATCAAGAAATTTAGAAAAGGCTCAAAGCTTTGTTAAGAGCATTCCAGGAGCGAAAGCGTGTGGAAGCTATGAAGAGTTAATGAAGGATTCAGATATCGATGCTATTTATGTTGCAACCCCACATCCTTCCCATAAAGAAAATGTCATTGCAGCCCTTAATGCAGGTAAGCCAGTTCTGTGCGAGAAACCATTTGCAGTAAATGCGGCTGAGGCAAAAGAGATGGTTGCAGCCGCTAAGGCCAATGATGTGGCATTAATGGAAGCGATGTGGGCCCGCTTTTTGCCGCACTATGCCAAGATTCGAGAAATTGTTGCCAGTGGAGTTCTGGGACACATTACAACTATTCATGCCGATCACGGTCAACGTTTAGCGGATCAAAACATTGCGCGCCTCATAGAACCGTCACTTGCAGGCGGTGCCTTACTTGATCTTGGAATTTACCCCATCTCTTTTGCGCATATGATTTTAGGAGTCCCAGAGTCAATAACTTCCACTTCAGTTTTTACCGACAAAGGCGTTGATGCTCAGACCTCAATGATTTTTAATTACCCCCATGGGGCCCAAGCTATTTTGAACACAACAATGGTTGTGCAGACCCCATGCACCGCAGTTATTGCAGGGCTTAATGGCTATCTAGAAGTGAATAGAACTTTCTATAACCCAACCTCTATGCGCCTTACCCTCTTTGATGGAACAATTACTGAATATCCATCGGATTACAAAGGCCATGGATTGCGTGAACAAGCAGTTGAATTTGCCCGAGTAATTAAAAGCGGTGCTAAAGAATCACCGATTCTAAGATGGCAAGACACTATCGCCATTATGGAGATTATGGATACCGTGCGCTCTCACATCGGGTTGAAATACCCATTTGAGAATTAACTTCTAGCTAAGTCGGCAACTCCAACAAGACCAGCTTCATTGCCTAACTGCGCCGCAATAATCTTTGGATATGGATGCTTTCCAGCAAAAGACATGTTGCGCTCAAGTGATTCACGCGTTGGCTTCAAAAGAATCTCACCCGCATCAATTACTCCCCCACCAATTACTACACATGCAGGATCTAAAAGAACGGCAAGTGATGCAATTCCTGCACCTAACCACTGGCCGGTTGTGTTAAAGGCTGCCAATGCCACGGGATCACCCTCTCGTGCTGCCTCAGCAATAGTTTGGCCCGTAAGACCTGCAACGGTGCCATCGCCGCGTGAGAGTAAATTGCGCGCAACTTCAGGGCTAGCGTTAATTGCTTCGCGCGCATGACGCAGTAGTGCATTTCCAGATGCATATTGCTCAAAACAACCTCGTGCACCACAGCCACAGATATGTCCATCAGGCACAACGCGCATGTGTCCGAACTCAGCTGCAATTCCAAATGCGCCTCGATATAGCGCACCATTAACAACAATACCCCCGCCAATTCCAGTGCCAACTGTGAGCATCATCATGTGATCTTGATTTTTTCCCGCACCAAACTTTGCTTCACCCCATGCTGCTGCATTTGCATCATTTTCAATCACAACAGGAAGTCCGATGAGTTTGGTCAATTGACCATCTAGATCAACACCATTCCAATCTGCGATATTGGGAGTTGCAAGCATAGTTTTTCGATCAGAGGAAACAAAACCAGCAGCGGAAACTCCAATTGACGAGACGGAATGCTTCTCTAATAACTCTTTAGCAACATCGGCAATTGTCTGTGTTAGTGCACTTCCACCTTGGCGTGGTGTGTCTTTTCTGGCAGTAGTGAGAACTTTTCCAGATTCATCAACAACACCGCCAAGAACTTTAGTTCCACCAACATCGATACCGATTGTTAACGACATAAGTGTGTGATTAAGCTTCTAGCGCAGCTTTAAGTTGTGCAAGTGCTTGATCAATTGTTGTCTTCTCAGCTTTTTGACGCATCATCGCTGGGATTGGCATTGAGAGGGAAACACCCAACTCATAGGTAACCTCAGTTGTATCTTCATCGATTGCCTTAATGGAATAAGAGCCATCCATACCGGTGAGAAGATCGGCGTCATCGAGTGAGAATGAAAGTTGCGCCGGAGCTTGGCTCCAGTCGTAATCTAAAATCACTCGATCTTTCATCATGCCTGCATCAATAGTCATCTTGACCTTGGTGGCTCGGCCTTTCTCATCGTGTGCAACGACCTCACTGGCCTTAATGGCGCTAGACCAGGTTGGATATTTGTCTAGGGCAAAAAGGGCTCCTTGGACATCGGCTATGGGGGCATCGATCGTGATTGTTGAACTGCTCATATCGCTCATGGGCAAAGGTTACCCTCTTCCATAATCCATATTTCTCACGCTAGCGTTAGCCCCATGAATGAAGTCACAACTCCCGCCCTTGTTCCTTCGGCTACTGCTGGCAATCTGACGAATCTGATTGCAGAACGGGCATGGTTTGAGCCTGAGCGCATCACTATGTCTCGCCCACTCGGCGATGGGTGGCAGAGCGTTTCTGCCAAAGAAATCGATGAAGAAGTCCGAGCAACTGCCAAGGGATTAATCGCGGCTGGTATTCAAATTGGCGATCGTGTGGCAATCATGGCTCGCACCCGTTATGAGTGGACGATTCTTGATTTTGCAATTTGGTATGCAGGAGCTGTCGTAGTTCCAATCTATGACACATCATCTGCAGAGCAGATTGATTGGATTCTCAATGACTCTGCAACTGTTGGAATCATTGTTGAAACTCCAGCACTTCGTGAACTAGTTCAAACAGTTTTGCCTTCACATACTAAGCACCTCTGGACAATGACCGAGGATGTTCTTACAGTGCTACGCAATGCTGGTGCTCAGGTTTCAGATGATGAAATTGAGCGTCGTCGCGCAGCACTTGGTCCAGATACTTTGGCAACACTTATTTATACTTCAGGAACAACTGGAAAACCTAAGGGTGTCACTCTTACACATGGCAACTTCTTAGCTGAATGCGGAAATGTTGTTCAAGGTGCAAGTGATTTATTCCTTAAGCCAGGCGGATCAACTTTGCTCTTCTTACCTGTTGCGCACGTATTCGGTCGTATGGTTCAAATTGGTGCAATTAATGCAGGATTACACCTTGCGCATTGCAGTGATCCAGTCGGACGACTTCCAATTGATTTAGCATCATTTAAGCCAACATTTGTTTTGGCTGTTCCTCGTATTTTCGAGAAGATTTATAACGGCGCAGAAGCTCGCGCAGAAGCTGCTGGTAAAGGAAAGATCTTTAAAAAGGCAGCAGAAGTGGCAATCGCTTATTCAGAGGCGATGGATAAAAAGGCAATCTCTCCCCTTCTCACACTCAAGCACGGCCTCTTTGACAAATTGGTTTATTCAAAGATTCGCGCAGGTATGGGCGGACGTGTTGAAGCTGCAATCTCAGGTGGTGCACCACTGGGTGTGCGCCTAGGTCATTTTTATCGTGGTGCTGGCGTAACAATTTTAGAAGGTTACGGATTAACTGAAACAACTGCAGGGGCAACGTTGAACTTAACTGGTGCCCATCGCGTCGGTTCAGTTGGTCGCCCAATCCCTGGAACTTCAATCAAGATTGCCGAAGATGGAGAAGTTCTTATCCGTGGAGCAATTGTCATGCGCGGTTATTGGCAAAATGATGCCGCTAATGCTGAAGTTTTCGACTCAGAGCACTGGTTTCAAACAGGTGATCTTGGAAAACTCGATGATGAGGGCTTCCTCTATATCGTTGGTCGCAAAAAGGAACTCATTGTTACTGCAGGTGGAAAGAACGTTGCTCCAGCCGTACTAGAAGATCGCTTGCGTGCACACCCACTAGTGAGCCAGTGCATGGTCGTTGGCGATAATCAACCATTCATTGCCGCACTTGTGACTATTGATCAAGATTCTCTTAAGGGATGGGTTACAAACAATAAGAAGGACGGCGCTTCATTGGCTGACCTTGTAAATGATCCTGATCTCATCGCAGTTATTCAAACTGCGGTTGATGAAGCAAATAAGGCAGTGAGCAAGGCGGAATCAATCCGCAAGTTCACTATTTTGACAACTGACTTCACAATCGCTGCTGGACATTTAACTCCGAAGCTTTCACTGAAGCGACATGTCGTTGCGAAGGAATTCGCAAAGGAGATTGACCAACTCTTCACAAAGTAATTATGTGAGCCTTACGCAGCGGGTAAAACTCGCACAAGAGCTCCACGATGGCATAGCCCAAGATCTCGTGGGGTTAGGCTATGGCTTAGATGCTTTGTTATTTCAAGAAGACGATGAAGTTAAACGCTCTGCGCTGCGTTCTGTGCGCTTTGATATCAATACATTAATAGAGAAAGTACGTAGTGAGATCTTAGAACTTCGCACGCAGCGAGATGAACATGAATCACTGGAATCTCAACCTGAGTTGGCATTTGAACTCACTAGGGTTTTCAATGAAATTATTAGCAATGTAACAGAGCATTCACGGGCAACTCGTCTTGAGATTTCCTTCAGTGACAATGGAATTGGTGGGGCTCGGGCAAAAAATAATCACTACGGCTTGCAAGGAATCTCTGAGCGCATTACAGCACTCGGTGGACATGTAGAAGTCCAATCAGATTTCACCGGAACTAACCTTGTAATTTCACTGGATTTACTAAGGCCATGAGTAGATTACTTATTGTCGATGATCACGCTCTTGTGCGTGAAGGATTAAAGCGGGCTCTTGCACATGAGGGGTTCAGCCAGATTACAGAAGCCTCTTCTATTGCCCAAGCTCGTGCTGGGATTGCCGCCTCGCAGCCAGAAGTTGTAACAGTTGATATCAATCTGCCAGATGGCAGCGGCTTTGAACTAGTACGTTGGATTCGAGGCATTTCACCAGACATGGCAATTGTGGTCTTAACCCTTAACGATCATGAGAATTACATACGCGCTGCTATGAAAGCTGGTGCAAGTGCCTTCGTTTCAAAATCTGAACCAATTCCTGCACTCGTTGCAGCGATTAAACATAGTCTCATCACCCCCTTAAGCTTTAGCGCCCAGGGTTTAGAGAAACTCTTTAACAATACCCACAACACGTTAACTGCCCGTGAATTTGATCTTTTAGCACAATTAGAAAAAGGTCACACTACTGCCCAGATATCCAAGAGCTTATTTATAAGTCCGGCCACAGTTAAAACACATTTAGCATCCATCTATCGCAAATTAGAAGTTACTAATCGAACTGCGGCAATTCATGCTATGCATGAGCAAGGTTTATCTAGCAAGTAGTTCAGAAAACTTACCAGCCCAAATCTGCCAGCGCCACTCCTTTTCAATCCACGCTCGTCCTGCATTACCCATAGAACGGCGCAGATCTTCATCTAATAGAAGTTCGATAGATCTTTTAGCTATTTCCTTTGTGTTAGTTCCATCAACTACATATCCTGTTACGCCCTCGATGACTGCGTCCGGTGCCCCACCAGATTCACCAGCAATGACTGGTAAAGCACAAGCACTAGCCTCAAGATAAACAATTCCTAGGCCCTCGACTTCTAAACCAGCAAATCTTGATCTAGATGGCATGACAAAAATATCGCCCACGCAGATATAGCCAGGGAGATCTTTGTATTGAATTCGACCAATGAAACTAACGTTTTTCTGCAACGAATGCTTATTAACTAGTTTTTCTAAGTACCCTCTGTAAGGACCTTGGCCCACAAGTAGCAGGTGGGCATCTGGAACTTGCTTAAGAATCTGTGGCATAGATTCGATAAGAAAATCCTGCCCTTTACGATGTACAAGTCGGCCCACGCTAACAATGACTTTCTTTTCACTTAATCCCAAAGATTGACGTAAAGCAGTTGCATCCACAGCCCTGAAATGTTCAACATCAATTCCTGGTGCAATCTTTTGCATAGCAGCTGCACTCTTTGAGGTAAGCGCCTTTGAGATTGCCACACGAGTAAATTCACCAAGGTAGGTCAAAGAATCAGTAGTCGATCCAATACGGCGCAAAATCAGATTAAATGGAAAAGTTTTTGCCCACCAGACTTCATGCCCATGGGTCAATGCAACTATGTGTTGTGCTCCGGCTTTGCGCAGCGTTGATGACATCCACGCTAGTGGTGCAGCTGCACCAAAAGCTACAGTTCTAATTCCACGCTGACTAACAATGCCTGCAACTGCGCGATTAACACGCGGTGTTGGAAGCAGTATTTTTGCTCTGTCTCTTATTACTTCAACACCAAATTGAGTGAGCCAATCAGCGTCATATGATGCGCTATTTTCTTGGGCCGATGTATAAACAATGATGCTCGATTTTGGTAATCGTTCAATTAATCCAATGATGAAGGTTTCTATGCCTCCGGCCCGTGGACCAAAATCATTGGTGACAAATAGTGTTTTATCAGAAACGGCGAGCTCCAACTAAAGGTTTTCTTCCAAGAGACCCACTTGTTGTGATTTTCACACGTGAACCGGAACGCGGTGCGTGAACCATCTTTCCGCCACCGATATACATTCCAACGTGCGACACTGGACGACCATAAAATAAAAGGTCTCCGGGTTTAAGATCCTTTAGTGAAACTTGCTTACCCATCCGTGATTGAGCAGCCGATGAATGTGGGAGTGACACGCCCGCGGCTTGAAAAGCACGCATTGTTAATCCCGAGCAATCCCATGTAAGTAGTCCAGCTGATCCAAATACATAACGATCACCGATTTGCTTGAGGGCATATTTGATAGCCACTCCTGCACGTCCAGAAACACCAGAGAGGGCGCGAGCCTCTGCTTGAGAATTTGCCTGATCTGCATCTTCTTCTTCTGCCGCCAATTTCGCTAAACGCTCTCGCTCAGCTTTTGTTAACTTAGAAAGTAGAGCCTCTGCTTGAGCTAGCTTTTCTTGGGCCATTGCAGATTGGGCTTTAAATCTCTTTTCAGCAGCCACTACTAGGGCCAACTTGTCATTGACAGTTAATGTTGTTGCACTCAAACGTTGCTGAGCCGCTTCATACTTTCGAAGTTGGGCAGATTTGCGCCGACTAATAGCATCGAGAGCACCAGCTGAGGATAGGTAAAGTGTTGGATTAGAGGAAAAGAGAAGCTCAAGTGATTGACCTAAACCACCAGCCTTGTACTGCTCGATCGCGATGGTGCCTAAAGATTTTTGGAGTGCTGAGAGAGTTTCTCCTTGGACGGCAGCTTTAGCTTTGATGCCATTGAGTGTGCGAGTGAGTGCAATTAACTTTACTTTTGCTTCTTGAGCACCTTCGGCCGCAGTTGTGGCTTCTTCTTCTAGAAATCGCACCTTTGCCTGAATCTCAGCCAACGAAGGCGCTGCATGTGCAGGGGCTGCTAACCCAACGGTCAGGGCTAGAGCGACAACGGCGTGAGGAAGGATGCGCCAATACATGGTTACAGGCTATCGAGGCTTAAGACGACATCTCAACTTCTAAGCGTGATTTACGCCTGAGAATTCTCACAGAATCTGCGATAGTAGGACAAATGAGCACAGTTGCATCGCTAGTGGTTGGGCGAGATGGGTCTACATCAAAAGAAAACAGCTCTAACGGAGTTTCCTCCGATGCCGATCGCAAAGCTTTTCTTGCAAGGCGTCGTAAAGTCGATTGTATTTTAATTGGTGGAAATACCGCTCGTCATGAGCCCTATAAACAAAGCCCAGTTCCTTTAGTAATTCTCTCACGATCAACTATTAATCCAGTTGTTGGAAATGATTTATCACATTTGTGGAATATGTCTGCGGCAGAGGCGCTGGCAAAGGCTAAATCACAATTTGGAGAAAGGATTCTCATTGAAGCAGGGACATCCATTATTTTTGAGCTTATCGATCAGGGATTAATTGATCAACTAGAACTCAGCGTCACTCCTGTGACCGGCGGTGATCACCCTATTGATTGGCAAGCTTTGCTCAATAGATTTGCCCAACACACCCACACGAACGTTGATGGCACTGATTTTTATGTCGCGCACAACTAGAAGGCAGAAATTAGAGCAACACCAGTAACAGCTAAAGCAATCCCAATATATTGCACTTTCTGTAAACGCTCACGCAAGAACTTAAATGCTAGTAGCGCAGTTGCAATTGGAAAGAGTGAACCTAAGACCATTGCAATTGAAACTAAGCCCTTAGTGCAAGCCACACCGAGCAAGACGTTGGCTAAGAAATCTGCTACACCGATAAAAATAAGTGAGGGATATTCCTTTTTAGAAAATCCACCCATCGTATGGAATTTGAGTGCTAGAGCAACAGTGACAAGGAAGGTTGCCACACGCATTGAAACCATGGTCATGAGGGCACTAGATTGCGAACCAATCGAGATTGACGTTAATGCTATGCCAAATCCAAATGCTGCACCTAATGCTAGAAGCAAAGGTTTAATGGGAAGGCCTTGAGAGAGCTCTGGACCGCTGGCACAAAAAACTCCCACCAACGCTAAAAGAACTCCCATCGATGTGATTGTTGAAAGTCTGTCACCGTTGATCAAGGCATACGTCAGGGGAATGACCACGCTCATTGAACTTATGGGTGAGACAACACCCATACGCCCAGTAGATAAACCTGCGTAAAGACAGAACAAACCGAAATATCCAAACAGGCCTGCACCAATTCCAGGAATTAAGTATCCATCTTCACCAAATGCATCTGCGTGCCAGGCACCAGAGATAAACATCAATACAACACCAAAAACTAAACCAACAACTTGTGAAAAACCAAGAACAGCTAGAGGCGCATGTTTTTTGCTTAATCGACCACCTTCAAAATCAGCAGTTCCCCACAATATGCTTGAGAGAAGTGCAAGAATTGATGCCATAGGCGCAAGGGTACCGCCCTGCCTCCCATGAAAAGCACTTCCTACTGTTTATTCTTAAGCAGTGGATGCCAAAGGATTTGAAGATTTAGTTAACTCCTTACGCGCTTTTACACCGCGTGCTGAAATCATTTTAGAAGAAGTTCCAGCCCCACAAAAACTAGCAACATATGCCTTTGCCTTTTCAGCCGATGTTAGCAATGGCTTATTAGGCGATGATGAAGATGAAATAGCTTCAGGCCGATTTGTCTTATTACATGAGCCTGGTGGGCAAGACACATGGGAAGGTGAATTCCGTTGCGTGACTTTCGTTCGCGCAGATGTAGACCCTGTGATGCAACAAGATCCACTTCTGCCAGAAGTTGGCTGGAGTTGGTTCCTTGAAGCCTTAGACAGGCAAGAGTGCTCACTTGCTGCACCCAGTGGAACTGTTACACGAGTTTCCAGTGCCTCTTTCGGAAAACTTTCTCCACGAAATGATGAATCAGAAATTGAAATTCGTGCTTCATGGACTCCTGCAATTGCTGATCCAATTGAAATAGTGAAACACATTGCTGGGTGGTGCCGCTTAATTACCGATGTGGCTGGACTTGAACCAATTCCTGATGGGGTGTCAACTATTGCATCTGCCAGACGTCGTTAAGCCCACCTATGTCTGAAGAGATAACTGCAGTACCGCTACTCACACCCGTCGGTGGTACGCCACCAGTAATCGATAGCGAAACGGCATTTAGAAACGCATTACAGCAACTCGCACATGGTTCTGGTCCTTTTGCTGTTGATGCTGAACGAGCCTCAGGTTTTCGATACAGCGCACGTGCTTACTTGATTCAAATTAAGCGCACCAACGGTGGGTTACACCTCATTGATCCCATCGCCTTTGGGCCTGGGCATCCACTCATGTTTGAACTCAATGATTTACTCAATACTGATGAAGTTATCTTGCATGCGAGCACACAAGATCTGCCCTGCCTTCGAGAGTTAGGAATCAATCCAACCCGCCTATTTGATACTGAATTAGGGGGGCGAATTGCAGGCCTGGCCCGTGTTGGACTTGGCCCGCTTTTGGAATCTCTGATGGGTGTTTCACTTGCCAAAGAACACAGTGCTGCAGACTGGTCTGTGCGTCCATTGCCCCAAGACTGGCTGACATATGCAGCATTAGATGTTGAACTACTGGTTGAGCTGCGCGATAAAGTTGAAGGGTTATTAGTTGATTCTAAAAAAGATTCCTGGGCCCAGGAAGAGTTTGCTGCAATTCTCTTGGCTCCTCCTCCGCCACCTCGAGTAGATCCATGGCGCAGAACTTCTGGAATGCACAAAATTAAGCGCCGTGATCAATTAGCAATTATCCGCGAACTCTGGATCACTCGCGATGAGATTGCAAAGTCGCAAGATATCGCTGGTGGCAAACTGCTCAATGACTCGGCAATAGTTGAGATTGCACTGAACCCAGTTGCTACCAAGAAAGAGTTTGAAAAGGTATTGCGCCCAATTGGACTTCGAGCTCGTTGGTTAGAAAATCTGAAAGCTTGGCTAGATGCGGTGGCACGCGCTGTTGCACTAGAGGAATCAGAGTGGCCTGCCCTTCGCACTAACGCGGACACATTGCCACCTATTAAATTATGGCGAGATAAGTTTCCAGAAAAATACGCACCCCTTTCACATGCACGAGCGCGCATAGAGATAATTGCTGAGGAAAATAACATCCCTGTTGAAAACCTCATTACCCCCGAAATTGTTCGACGTGTGTGTTGGGCTCCCCCAGCTCCTTCCACTTCCCAAGCCTCTCCTGAGATCGTTCGGGAACATTTGCTCTCACTAGGAGCCAGAAAATGGCAGGTGGAGCTAGTTGGCGCAGCCATTACGGCCGCCCTTTTGGAGAAAGAGGCTGTGCCGACGCCTGAACCTGTGCCTGAAACCACACCCGAGGAAGCCTGATTTACGCAACATAAGAGTTGCGTAAATACCCTCAACCCTCTAGATTTTTACCCATGTTGAGCACATTTATCATCGCCCTTCGCGAAGGACTTGAAGCTGCCCTGATTATTGGCATCTTGGTCGCCTATATTCTTAAAAGTGATCGTAGGCAGCTACTTCTTCCACTGTGGAGCGGTGTTGCTGCAGCGATCGTAGGAAGTATCGGACTAGGTCTAGTTTTATCCAGAACCTCCGAGGAGTTATCTGAGCGCGCTGAGGAAATCTTTGTGGGAACAACTTCCTTTCTAGCTGTGGCACTTGTTACCTGGATGGTTTTTTGGATGAAGCGAACTGCTCGTACCTTGAAGGCAGATCTTCATGGAAAAGTTGATTCAGCTTTGCGCACAGGGCCTCTAGCCCTTGCTGGGGCAGCGTTTTTCGCTGTTATTCGTGAAGGTCTAGAAACTTCGCTCTTTGTTTATTCAAACTTTAAAACAGTTGCAAATACACGCAGTTCTGCACTGGGATTAATTCTTGGCTTCGCAGTTGCGATATCGCTTGGCTATTTGATTTTCAAATCAGCAATCAAACTCGACTTAGGCAAGTTCTTCCGTTTCACCGGAGTTGCTCTAGTTGTTGTTGCAGCAGGAGTTCTTTCATATGGAGTTCATGAGTTCCAAGAACTGGGCTGGCTTCCTGGTGGAGAGTCTTACGCCTGGGATGTATCTGCTCTGATCCCATCTGACTCATTACTGGGCGCTGCATTAGGTGGCATGGTGGGCTTTGATAACTCCACTTCCTGGTTGCAGTTAGGAATCTGGGCGATTTATCTCACCACAGTCCTTGGGGCCTATCTCTCAAAGCCTCGCACGCCTGCGCTCACACCAGCCTAAGCGCTGTCACAAACCCTTACTGGCGGGTAACATGACCGCTATATCCGCCCCTAGTAAAGGATCACTATGTCTCGCACAGTTGTCTTAGTCGATGCCGTTCGCACGCCCTTTGGAAAAGCTGGAGGGATGTATGCAGGAACACGCGCTGATGATTTGATGGTGCGCGCAATTCGCGGACTGTTAGATAGAAATCCAAATGTTGACCATAGTGCAATCGATGATGTCGCTATCGCTGCTGCAACACAAACGGGTGATCAAGGAATGAACATCGGCCGCAGTGCCACACTTCTAGCTGGACTACCAAATACCGTGCCGGGCTATTCAATTGATCGCTGGTGTGCTGGTGCGCTAACAGCTGTCACAACAATTGCAGGTGCTATCGCTTTTGGTTCAAATGATATTGCAATTGCGGGCGGCGTTGAACATATGGGAAATCATCCGATGGGTGAACTCATGGATCCTAATCCTCGTTACTTAGCTGAAAAGATTGTTGAGCAAGATGCACTTGCAATGGGTTCAACAGCTGAAAGACTCCATGATCGCTTCCCTACTATTACAAAAGAGCGTGCTGATAGATACGCACTTAACTCACAACTTAAAACAACTAAGGCATATGAAGCTGGTTTAATTCAGCGAGATCTTATTCCGATGGCTGCACGAAGTGCAGAGTTGGGTTGGACAATTGCAACAGTTGATGAGGCGCCTCGCCCAACCACAACTATGGAAGGTCTAGCTGGACTCAAGACTCCATTTAGACCGGCAGGTCGAGTTACTGCAGGAAACTCTTCTGGATTAAATGATGGAGCAACTGCGGCGCTTCTTGCTAGTGAAGATAAAGCAAAAGAGTTAGGTCTGAGCATTAAGGCACGATTGGTTACATACGCATTTGCTGGAGTGGAACCTGAAGTAATGGGCTTTGGACCAGTTCCTTCAACAATTAAGGCACTTGCGCAAGCAGGTTTGAGTATTGAAGATATTGGACTCTTTGAAATCAATGAAGCATTTGCCGTGCAGGTATTAGCATTTCTTGAGCACTTTGGAATTGCCGATGATGATGCCCGCGTTAATCCATTTGGCGGAGCAATTGCAGTTGGACACCCACTTGCATCATCTGGTGTTCGCCTCATGCTCAATCTAGCTAGATCTTTTGAAGCCCATCCAGAGGTGCGCTATGGCTTAACAACTATGTGTATCGGTCTTGGAATGGGCGGATCTGTCATTTGGGAAAACCCACACTTTAATGGTCAGGTGAAATAAGTGAGCGCAGATATCAAACTCCCAGAAGGTGCACCTGAAGAGGTTGTCACTCAAGCCCTAGTGCGACAAGTTGATTTAAGCGCATTTGGTGCCAAAGGCGTCTTAGCACTGATTACTTTAGATAACGCACTTGATCATAATCGCCCTAATACTTTTGGACCGCAATCACTTCTTGCATTAGATGCAGCGATTACTGCAGCTATTGCCAGCAAGCCACGCGCCATTGCAATTACCGGTAAGCCATTTATTTTTGCCGCAGGTGCTGATTTATCTGCCCTTTCCTTTATCACCAATCGTGAGCAATCACTTGGCATAGGTAAATTAGGCCATGATGTGTTTCGCCGCTTAGGTGAATCAAGCATTCCAACTTTTGCTTTCATCAATGGCTTGGCACTTGGTGGTGGCCTTGAAGTTGGATTGCATTGCCACTACCGCACACTTGCCTCCACAGCTTTCACAGCTCTACCAGAAGTCTTCCTTGGATTAGTTCCTGGTTGGGGCGGTGCAACTATTTTGCCTAAGTTGATTGGTCCTGAGCGTGCTGTGCAAGTCATCATGTTAAATGCCCTTAACAACAACACCATGATGAAAGCTAAAGATGCTCTCAAACTCGGTGTGGTGGATGCTGTATATGAACCATCTGATTTCCTAGAGCGCTCCATTACATTTGCAGCAAATGTTTTAAATGGTGCAACTAAAATCGAGCGCAAGGACTACAGCCAAGATCCGGCATGGGAAAGCGCTCTTGCAACTGCAAAGGCTGCTGCGCTCAAGAAATATGGCGGCGCTGAAATAGCATCTCCTATGAAGGCGATTGAACTTATTAGTGCAGCCAAAAGCAACACTTTAGGTGAAGGCTTTGATGCTGAAGATCTAGCACTTGCTGACTTAACTATGAGTGATCCCCTGCGCGCATCCCTCTATGCATTTAACGTTATTCAAAAGAAGCGCAAGAAAGTTGAAGGTGCTCCAAAGCCAGCTCTAGCTCGCAAGGTGGGCAAAGTAGGCGTTGTTGGCGCCGGACTGATGGCATCCCAGTTAGCACTACTTCTTCTACGTAATTTGAAGTGCCCAGTTGTTATGACAGATATTGATCAAGAGCGTGCTGATAAGGGTGTTGCTTGGGTTAAGAATGAGTTAGCCAAACTAGTTGAGAAAAAGCGTATGAGCGCAGAGTCTGCTTCTCGATTAGCTCTACTTATTTCAGGTTCATCAGATCAAAACACTTTTGCAGGATGCGACTTCATTATTGAAGCCATCTTTGAAGAGCTATCTTTGAAGCAAGAGCTCTTTAAGAAATTAGAGATGATTGTTTCACCAGAGTGCGTTTTGGCCACAAATACTTCATCTCTATCAGTAGAGCGGATGAGTGAAGGCCTTAAAAATCCTGAACGCGTTGTTGGTTTCCACTTCTTTAATCCAGTTGCAATCATGCCATTACTAGAGGTTGCGCGAACAAGTAAGACTGATGATGCGACAACAGCAACTGCAATCTCTGTTGGTAAGGAACTCAAGAAGACCATGATTATCTGTAAAGATGCCCCTGGTTTTGTAGTTAACCGCTTGTTAACTCGCTTCATGGGCGAAATCACCGATGCAGTAGATGAGGGCACTTCACCAGAGGTTGCCGATAACGCTATGCGCTCTATTGGTTTCCCAATGTCACCATTCCAACTTCTAGATCTAGTAGGTCCTGGAGTTGCATTACACGTATCTGAAACTTTGCATGCAAATCTTGGTGATCGCTACCGCATTTCACCAACTATGGCGGCAATGGTTAAGCAAGGTGTTCGAAACTTCTATGTTAAAAATGAAGATGGAAGCTTTGGCGCAAACCCAGCGGCTCTAGCCCTTATTCATAAAGGTGATACGCCTTCAACAGCTGAGAAGGTTCGCAGTCGTGCCTTGACAGCACTTGCCGTTGAAGCTCGAATGATGCTCGATGAAGGTGTTGTTTCAACTGCTGCTGAGATTGATCTCTGCATGTTGATGGGTGCTGGATGGCCAATGCACTTAGGTGGCATCTTGCCGTATTTGGATCGTGAAGGTATTAGCGAGGCTGCTTGCGGTCAGCGTTTTCATCCGAAGGCAGTTGCATCTCTTCCTTAAGGCTACTGCTCCATTCAACAACGCTGCGTGAAATGTTTTGAGCGGTAATACCGATATCGCTCAAAATCTCACCACGCTTTGAGTGTTCAATAAACTCAAGTGGAACGCCTATGGAATGAAGTGGGATTAGCACTCCTGCATCTCTAAACATTTCAGAGATGGCACTTCCAATACCTGCATGTCTAATGCCATCTTCTAGAACAACAACACTCTTATAGCGCTCTGCCATACGTACCAGTGACTCTGGCAATGGCTTCACCCAACGTGGATCAATGACTGTCACGCCAACACCTTCGCGATATGCAGAAGATGCAGCTTCAACTGCAATTGCAGCCATAGCTCCAACACTAATCATCAACACGTCTGCGCTCTCACCGCGATAGAGGACATCTATTCCATCACGACGTTCGAAGGCAGGAATGTCTTCTTGAACGGCTCCCTTTGGGAAGCGCACCATGGAAGGCGCATCACTAATTTCAACAGCTTCACGCAAAAGTTCCTTAAGGCGTGCACCATCTCTAGGAGCTGCGACATGCATTGTTGGAACAATTCCAGTTAATGCCAAGTCCCAAATACCGTGGTGTGATGGTCCATCATCACCTGTGACACCTGAGCGATCTAGAACAAAAGTAACTCCTGCCTTATGCAGCGCAACATCTAATAGCAATTGATCAAAAGCTCGATTTAGAAATGTTGAATAGACCGCAACAACTGGGTGTAGCCCTGTGAAAGCTAGACCGGCTGCGCTAGTCACTGCATGCTGTTCAGCGATACCCACATCAATAGTGCGCTCTGGATATGCAGCTTGGAATTGATCTAGGCCAGTTGGACCAAGCATTGCAGCAGTAATCGCCACAATATCTTTACGTGTTTTTCCAATTTCAACTAATTCCTGTGCAAATACCTTTGTCCAGGAAGTTGCACTCTTTGCTAGAGGCTCCCCTGATTCAGGATCAATGACTCCTACGGCATGGAACTTCTCAGCTTCATCTGCAACGGCAGGCTCATGGCCCTTACCTTTTTCAGTTATGGCATGCAGAAGAATTGGTGCGCCATACTCTTTAGCTTGGCGCAAAGCTCTTTCCATCGCAGCAATGTCATGTCCATCAATTGGGCCAAGATACTTCAGACCCAAATCTTCAAACATGCCTTGTGGCGCAACAATATCTTTGATTCCCTTTTTCACTCCATGCAGAGTTTCATAGATTGGCATGCCAACAACCGGGGTCTTGTGAAGAACCTCTTTGCCCCAATCAAGGAACTTCTCATATCCACTTGTTACACGCAGAGTTGAAAGATAGGTAGCAACTCCACCAATAGTTGGTGAATAAGAGCGCTCATTGTCATTTATGACAATGACTAGGTTTCTCTTTTGTTCAGGGGCAATATTATTCAAAGCTTCCCAAGACATGCCGCCTGTAAGTGCGCCATCTCCAACTACCACTACTACATGTCGATCCTTGGCACCTTGCAATGAGAAACCTCTAGAAATTCCATCGCCCCATGAAAGTGCTGTTGAGGCATGTGAATTTTCAATGACATCGTGTTCGCTCTCTTTGCGATTTGGATATCCAGAAATCCCACCTCGCTGGCGCAAAGTATCAAAAGCGCCACCACGACCGGTTAACATTTTGTGAACGTAGGATTGATGCCCTGTATCAAAGACAATAACATCCTTAGGTGATTCAAAAACTCTGTGAATTGCAATCGTAAGTTCCACGACACCCAAGTTTGGGCCTAAGTGGCCACCAGTCTTTGATACTTTTCAATCAGCAGTACTCGAATCTCTGCACTGAGTTCAATGAGATCTTCCTGAGAGAGTGCGGCCAAATCGGCTGGGGAGTTAATCTGGTTCAACATGGCGTTAAGTTTAGGCGCTTATGCGTTTAAGAGCGAGCGAAGAACGTACTGCATGATTCCACCGTGGCGGTAGTAATCGGCTTCTCCCGGGGTATCTATGCGCACGGTTGCAGCAAAGCTCTTATTTCCGGCAGTAACTGTGAGCTCTTTTGGAACTCCCCCGGTATTGAGTGCTGTGATACCACTAATTGAAAATACTTCTTCGCCAGTGAGGCCGAGTGTTTGAGCGCTTTCACCATTTTTGAATTGAAGAGGTAGCACACCCATCCCAATCAAGTTCGAGCGGTGAATACGTTCAAAACTTTCAGCAATTACTGCCCGAACTCCAAGCAATGCTGTTCCCTTGGCAGCCCAGTCACGTGAAGAACCAGAGCCATACTCTTTACCCGCCAGAATAATCAACGGTGTTCCTGCGCTTTGATAAGCAACTGATGCTTCATAAATAGTTGATTGCGTTCCATCGGTTGCAAAATTGCGAGTAAAACCACCCTCAACACCATTGAGCAACAAATTTTTAAGGCGAATATTGGCAAAAGTACCGCGAATCATTACTTCGTGATTGCCTCGACGAGAGCCATACGAGTTGAAATCTTTACGATCAATTCCATGTTCTGCCAAGTATGTACCCGCAGGTGAATCAGCTTTGATATTGCCTGCAGGTGAGATGTGATCAGTTGTTACTGAATCGCCAAGAACTGCTAGGACTCGTGCTCCTGAGATATCAACTACTGGAGTTGGCTCCTTTGGCATTGCATCAAAGTAGGGAGGTTTTCTCACATAGGTAGATTTAGGATCCCACTCAAAAACTTTACCAACAGGAGTCGCTAATGCCTTCCAGCGGTGATCTCCATCAAAGACTGAGGCATAATCTTTTGTAAACATGGCAGATGAAATTGAAGAATCAATCACAGATTGAATTTCAGCAGGTGTTGGCCAAATATCAGCTAAGTAGACATCTTTACCATTTTGATCTATTCCTAGGGAGTCCTTTTCAAAGTCATGATCCATCGTGCCGGCAATAGCATATGCAACAACTAAGGGAGGTGAGGCTAAGTAGTTCATCTTCACATCAGGACTAATACGGCCCTCAAAATTTCGGTTACCTGATAGGACTGCTGTTACAGCTAAATCTGAATCATTAACAGCCTTACTAATTGCAATAGGTAGTGGACCAGAGTTACCAATACAAGTGACACAACCGTAACCAACTAAGTGAAAGCCTAAAGCCTGCATGTATTGTGTTAAGTCAGCGCGATCATAATAATCAGTAACTACTTTCGATCCTGGGGCAAGAGTTGTTTTGACCCAAGGCTTTGATTTCAAGCCTTTTTCAACTGCCTTCTTAGCTAGAAGTGCAGCACCAATCATTACTGAAGGATTTGAAGTATTTGTGCAGGAAGTAATGGAAGCAATAACCACATCTCCATTTTTCACGCGCGTGGATCCTGCCTTTACTTCTTCTCTCGATGTCTTATCGGAGAAGTAAGTTGGCAAAATCTTTTCAAAAGCTAGCTTTGAATCACTCAATGAGATTCGATCTTGCGGACGCTTTGGACCAGCAATAGATGGCACCACATTTGAAAGATCTAGAGCAACATGCTCAGAAAAACGTGGCTCAACAGAAGGGTCATGCCACAAACCCTGCTTTTTTGCATACTGTTCTACTAAAGCAACTTGTTCATCACTTCGCCCAGTTAGGCGCAAGTAACGCAGGGCCTCTTCATCGATAGGGAAAATTGCACATGTTGAACCATACTCAGGGCTCATATTTCCAATTGTCACGCGATTAGCCATAGGAACAGAGACAACACCCGGGCCATAAAACTCAACAAATTTTCCAACGACACCGTGTTTGCGTAAAATTTCAGTAATCGTCAAGGCCATATCTGTTGCAGTGGTTCCAAGAGGCAACTGACCGGTTAACTTAAATCCAACTACGCGAGGAATAAGCATAGAAACCGGCTGGCCAAGGAGTGCAGCTTCGGCCTCAATGCCACCAACGCCCCAACCTAGAACTCCTAAACCATTGACCATGGTTGTGTGTGAGTCAGTACCAACGACGGTATCTGGATAGGCACGCAATACTCCACCCACAGTGCGAGTCATTACCACCCGCGCTAAATACTCAATATTTACTTGGTGAACAATTCCTGTTCCAGGTGGCACAACTTTGAACTCATCAAAGGCTGTTTGTCCCCAACGTAGGAAGCGATAGCGCTCTTGATTGCGCTCATATTCAATATCAGTATTTTTCTCAAATGAATCTTTCGTACCAAATACATCTGCAATAACTGAGTGGTCAATTACCAACTCTGCTGGGGCGAGAGGGTTAACTTTTGAGGGATCTCCACCCAGATCCACGATTGCCTCACGCATTGTTGCAAGGTCCACAATGCAGGGAACACCAGTGAAGTCCTGCATAACTACGCGCGCAGGTGTGAACTGAATTTCAGTATCTGGCTCGGATGCTGGGTTCCAATTAGCTAAAGCCTTAATGTGCTCGGCAGTAATATTGGCACCATCTTCGGTGCGAAGAAGATTCTCCAAAAGGATTTTGAGAGAAAATGGAAGGTTAGAAGCGCCTTCGATGCTGGAGATGTCAAAAATTTCATAACTCTTACCCGCAACATCTAGCTTCTTCTTTGCGTTGAAAGAGTTCTTACTCATCATCTCCCCTAATAAATCTTCCCTTACTTGAGTATCAAGATACCTTAGTGGGCTCAAACAGTGCAACACATTCGATGTGATGCGTCATTGGAAAGAGATCAAAAGCTCGCAATTTCACGAGTGAATATCCACGATCTAAAAAGTAACCAGTATCACGCGCTAATGCCGCTGGATCACATGCCACATAGACAATTGTTCGTGGCTTAAGCCTTGCAATTTCACTGACCACTATTTTTCCAGCACCATCTCTAGGTGGGTCCAGAACGACAACATCTGCAGAGTTAATTCTTGGTAAGTGGGTAGCAACATCTCCAGTAATAACTTTGATATTTGGATTCTCTGTAAAATTTCGTGATGCATCAGAAGTTGCGCTCTTACTGCCTTCTATTAATTCAATTCTTCCCTCAGCACCAACGCTATCGATAAGCGCTGCAGCAAAAAGCCCAACACCTCCATACAAATCCAACACATGGTCAGCGCTCTTAACTCCGGCAAAATCTTTGACTACCTCGCTTAACAAATTGGGAGCATTGACATGGCCTTGCCAAAAAGAGCTGTTGCTAACCTCTAAAGTTTTATCTAATACTTTTTCGTGCAAAACTGCAGGGCCTTCGCTCAAGCGTGACTTAGTTTCTCCGCGAGTTGGCATCAGGGAGATAGAGCGCTCATCGCTATTTGATGCAGCAATCTCTACCCGCATATCCCCTTTCCATTTGCGATTGGCTAGTTCAGAAAAACCGATCTCTTTTGCCGCAACCAAACAATTGGTCACCGGAACAACCGTATGGCTTCGAGAGCCAATGAAGCCGAGTTGACCATTTCTATCGGTCGTAGAGTTGATTCGAGTCCGCCAACCAAACTCCGGGCCAACGCTTTCAACTTCAATGGCAATATTGATCTTGGCAATACGCGCAAATTGTTCAGTAATGACATCGGCTTTCAGACTACGTTGTCGTCCGATACTTACATGCTGAAAATCACAACCACCACACCCTTGACGGTGGGAGTATTCACAGGGTGCAACAACACGGTCTTTAGATGCTTCTATTACTTCGACAACATCTGCGCGGTTAAAGGAGCTACCGACCGAAGTGATTTCGATTCGGCATTTTTCGCCAGGAATCGCATGTCGAACGAAAATAACGCAGCCTTCGTGGCGGGCAATAAAATGGCCGCCGTGGGCAACCTTTTCTATTGCTACCTCGATAACTTCGCCGACCACAAGGGTTCTTTTCATAGTTGGTGCCACGGAACTAACCTTATGGGTGTAAGTTAATACATATGCACGTAGTCATCATGGGATGCGGTCGAGTCGGCTCTTCATTGGCCACTGATCTTGAAGCCGCTGGTCACACCGTTGCGGTAATTGACCAAGCACGTGAGGCTTTTCGTCGCCTAGGTCCAAACTTCAAAGGCAAAACCGTCACTGGCGTTGGCTTTGACCGTGATGTTTTACGCGAAGCTGGAATTCAAGATGCCGATGCATTTGCCGCTGTTAGTAATGGTGATAACTCAAACATTTTAGCCGCACGCGTTGCTCGTGAGACATATGGCGTCCAAAACGTTGTGGCTCGTATTTATGATCCAGGCCGTGCTGAAATTTATCAGCGCTTAGGAATTCCAACTGTTGCAACAGTTCTCTGGGCAACAGATCAGATTCTGCGCAGATTACTCCCCGAAGGTTCACGCTCGGAATGGCGCGATGCCAGTGGAACTGTGCAGCTATGTGAAATGCATCCACACAGTGATTGGTATGGACGCCAAATTCTGCTCATCGATGAGCTCACTCCAGCACGCGTAGCATTTATTACTCGTCTTGGCGTTGGCCTTATTCCTGATCACCACACCGTCTTGCAAGAAGGTGATCTCATCCACGTAATGGTGGACGATGAAGATATTGCCAAGGTTGAAATGATCCTCGCTAATTCACCAGATGGAGAGCGTAAATGAGAGTTGCAATCGCTGGTGCAGGAAATGTGGGTCGAGCCATTGCGCGCGAACTTCTAGATAACGGTCACCAAGTTTTACTCATCGATAAAGATCCAAAAGCCCTAAAACTCGAGAGTGTTCCAGATGCCGAATGGCTAATGGCAGATGCTTGTGAAATTACATCTCTAGACAACGCCCACCTCAATACATGCCAAGTTCTAGTAGCAGCCACAGGCGACGACAAGGCAAATTTAGTGACATCTCTGCTTGGTAAAACAGAGTATGGAGTGCCACGTGTTGTCGCTCGAATTAATCATCCAAAGAATGAATGGCTCTTTGACTCTTCATGGGGTGTAGATGTTGCTGTATCAACTCCTCGCATCATTGCTGCCCTCGTTGAAGAGGCAGTAAGTGTTGGAGATGTCGTCCGCTTATTCTCATTTAAAAAGGGTCAAGCAAATCTCGTTGAATTAACTTTGCCTGATGGTTCATCATGTATTGGAAAGACCGTAGAAGAGATCGAACTCCCAGAAGATGCAACCCTTGCTGCAATTGTTCGTGATGGTCGTGTGATCACAGCTAAAGCTCACGATGTATTTGCAGCTGGCGATGAACTACTTTTTGTTGCTTCATCTGATGCTGAAGCCCGCATTAAATCCTGCTTTATATCTAGTTAGATTTTATAACAGGCGGAGCGGTTTTAATTACTAACCAACTCCCATAAGCAGTTGCAAAAAATAGCGGATAGCCCATGGCTAAGTTAACTGTTCCCAGCAAGTTCACATTGCCACTTCGATAAATCGGATATTGAACAGCAATACGTGAGAAGAACATTGCAACCCAAATCCAACTCGCTCTTGTGTAAACCTTCTTGCGTTCTGGATTCTTTCGCCATTCAAAGTTTTCACCTAGCAAAGGTCCTAAAACGATTCCCAATAGTGGCCATCCCACTAAATTTGCAAGTAAGTATGCGCTGCCATAGGCCAGATTAGTTAATAGTTTAGGGATATAGAAATCAGAGGCATTGCCCGAACGATTAGCAAAGTATGCACAAATCAAAACACCCAATATTCCTGAAATAGAGTGCTGGATAGTGTCCTTTTTTGCCAAACGAAAAATTGCTAAACAAATTGAAAGGCTCAACGCGGCAACAATGGCTTCTCGTAAATTATTTCTAACATTGAAAGTGACAAGGAAAATAACGGCAGGAAGACCGGAATCAATCAGACCTTTCTTACCACCCAGAGCTTTGATTACTGTTTCTTTGTCTTGATTATGTTCGCTCACGCCACACCCGTTGATCCAAAGCCACCACTACCCCGCCCAGAGCCGGGCAGTTCTTCTACTTCTATGAATTCTGCTTTTTCTACTTGTTGAATGAGTAATTGAGCGATGCGATCGCCCTTCTTAAAAGAGATTGATTCCTTGGGATCATGATTAATTAAAATACAAGCGATTTCTCCTCGATAGCCAGCGTCGATTGTGCCTGGAGTGTTCACTAATGTGATCCCATGCTTGATTGCTAAACCGGATCGGGGATGAACCAGCGCCACATAACCATCGGGAAGAGCAATTGATATGCCCGTTGGAATCAAGGCTCGCTCCCCTGGGGCTAAAGTGAAATCCTTAGTAGTAACTAAATCAGCCCCAGCATCACCACCCTTTGCATAACGTGGAAGTGGAACCGAAGGTTCCAAACGCTTAATTAAAACTTTAATCTTGCTCATTTACGGATTAATCTCGAAATCAGGATCAACAAAGGCGAGGATTCTGGACTCTTAGCAACGTGGTCTAAGTACTCCTTAGGCGCGTTGTTGAGAAAGTGGTCCATGGGAACAATAACAAATAAAGCAGCTGCCCTGACTGCCAATTCTCCATCAGGTGTGTTTAAGCGTCCCTCAGCAGATGTGTAAACCTTACGATTTACTTTTCCAGTAATTTTTGCAGTGATATGTAAGGTTGAACCCATAGGGACAGGCTTTAAAAAATCTGTTTCAAGACGCGCGGTAACTGCAGGTGCGCGCAATAACCACATTAATTTTCCAAGGGCTTCATCAAAAGCTAAAGAGAGTAATCCTCCGTGGGCTAAGCCAGGTGCACCTTGATGATTTTCTGTAACTGTGAACTGCGCAGTTATGTCTGCGCCTTCACCTGCATATGCCACAAGATGTAATCCAGTGGGATGTAGTTCGCCGCAACCAAAGCAGTGACCAAAATGTGAGGGAATCTTTGAACCGACCGGTGGAGCTTTCAGATGTCGCTCGGGAATCATCGCACCCTCAGGTGGCGTAGTCGATGCGATACGGCTCATGAAGCAAAGAGTATCCGATAGCGTATGACCTATGCGATACCGAGAAGTGATCCGTATGCCACTCTGGCTACTCGCACTGATTTACTTCTTCTTTCTCTCATTTGTACTCTCCGTGTGGGCGGCTCTAGGAAACTCTGCTGCGCTGATGAGTTTTCTTGCACTCAGCGCCCTTGTGGTTGTAATTGCCATCCGCACACGATTGATAATCCAAGTTAGCCAGTCAGAGTTGATGGTTGGCCGAGCTCATATAGAGTTGAAGTACATAGGTGAAGTCACTGAATTAGATAGCGCGGCTATGAGAAATATCAGATCTCGTGATGCTAATCCTTTGGCATTTCTGGGAATTAGGTTCTGGTCGTCCACCGGCGTGAAAGTGGAGTTAACCGATAAACGAGATGAAACACCTTACTGGTTAATTACTAGTAATAAGGCGAATCAACTGGCTCAAGCTTTAAAAGTTAATTAACTACACTCTTTACAAACAGCTTTGGCACCTTCGCCTTTTGCAAGTTGGGTAATGTGATGCACAAGGAAACAACGTGAACATGTGAATTCATCAACTTGCTTTGGTACCACTCGAACTGCTAATTCTTCACCTGATAAATCTGCACCAGGTAGTTCTAGACTTTCAGCAGCTTCTGCTTCATCAACATCGATCTGGCCGGATTGAGCATCGACACGTTTAGCTTTTAATTCTTCTAACGATTCTTCATGTAGTTCTTCATCAGTTTTTCTGGGTGTGTCGTAATCTGTTGCCATTGCTCTCACCTCGATTCCATACGTGACTAGTTCCTGCGGGCGCATCATGGCGCACATCAGCCTTTACTGTTGCTATAACGCACGGCGTGTCGGGGTTATTCCCCCCTCACTTGCACCTTTTCTATCGCAGCGGCCAGAGTTCCATCGACCCGGCCGTGGATTGCAGTGCCAGCCTCTACGTACTCCTCGGAAAAGATTTCTCCACGCTCATGAATCTCATGCACCAAGTCACCACGCTCATAAGGGATGACTGCATTAATTTCAACTGAGGGCCTAGGCAATGATCGTTCAATTGCATAAACCAGACCCTCAATGCCAAAACCAGTTCTGACTGAAAAAGCATAACTATTAGGTTCTTTGCGCAAAATCTCCATGACAACTTCAGGATTAGCAACATCTACTTTATTAATGGCAATAATTTCAGGGATATCTCCCCCACCAATTTCTGTAATAACTTCTCTCACTGCACGAATTTGTTCGAATGGATCTGGGTGTGAGCCATCAACAACATGCACAATGACATCAGAGCCAGACACTTCCTCCAGAGTTGATTTAAAAGCATCGATGAGTTGGTGAGGCAGATGGCGAACGAATCCCACTGTGTCACTCAAGGTGTATACGCGACCATCACTGGTTTGTGATTTACGCACAGTTGGATCTAATGTTGCAAAAAGTGCGTTCTCAACAAGAACCCCAGCATCTGTAAGGCGATTGAGCAGGGATGATTTGCCGGCATTGGTATATCCAGCAATTGCGACGGATGGGATATTAAAACGCCGGCGCTCTTGGCGTTTGGTATCACGGGATACCTTCATCTCTGCTATCTCTTTGCGCAGCTTTGCCATCTTGTCACGGATTTTGCGCCGATCAGTTTCAATCTTTGTCTCACCCGGACCGCGTCCACCAATACCAGCTCCACCTGCGGCGCGACCACCTGCTTGGCGTGAGAGTGAATCTCCCCAACCACGAAGGCGTGGCAATAGATATGCAATCTGTGCAAGTTCGACCTGGGCTTTGCCCTCTTTGCTCTTTGCGTGCTGAGCAAAAATATCTAAAATCAAAGCGGTTCTATCAACAACTTTAACTTTGATTTTCTCTTCCAACTGGCGCAGCTGTGATGGAGAAAGCTCTCCATCACAAATGACAGTGTCAGCCCCAGTTGCAACCACAATCTGCTTAAGCTCGGCAACTTTTCCCGAGCCAATATATGTGGCTGGATCTGGTTTATCACGGCGCTGAATAATTCCTTCCATGACTTCTGAACCTGCGGTCTCAGCCAATGCTTTAAGTTCGGCTAAAGAATTCTCAGCCATCTCTGATGTGCCCTCAGTCCACACACCCACTAAAACAACTTTTTCAAGTTGTAACTCACGGTTTTCAACCTCAGTAATATCTTGAAGCTGTGTAGAAAAACCTCTTACGCGTCTTAATGAATGACGCTCTGAGAGTTCCTGGGTTGGATCTACTAACTCATCCTCATCACTGGCATCGTATTCAGCTGCAACGCGCGCGCTTTCGGCAAGCAAAGCTTCAAACTCATCATCAAACTCTTTTTCAGGCAAGTAGAAACTCCGAGATATCTACATCTTTAACCAGAACTGCTGGACCAATTAATGTGGCGTTGGAATGTCCATCGATAGAGACTTCTAAGCGTCCTCCTGGAGGATTGATGACCCAGTGCGATGGTAGGCGATCATTTGTATGAAGAGCGGCTGCAAATGCAACAGCGCATGTTCCTGTGCCACATGAGCGAGTTTCTCCACTGCCTCTTTCGTACACGCGCATAGAAACTTCATGATCGCCTGTGATCTGAACAAACTCTACGTTCACACCTTCAGGGTATGTGTCTTTAGGTCTAACAATCGGTGCATCATCTAAAGCCCCAACTTGCTCAATATCTTCAACAAATACGACTGCATGAGGATTACCAACATTGATGTTATAGCCATTCCAGATATGGCCGTTATTTGCTGCAGTAATTGCGACTTCTTCATCACTGACTTTGCCCATATTTACAGAGATATTGCCATCCATTGGCACGCGCAAATGCTTCATTCCATCTCGTGTATTAATCCCAAAAATACCTTCAGGCATATGCCCGCGTTCAACTAAATACCTGGCCATCACTCTTATTCCATTGCCACACATCTCGGCTAATGAACCATCAGCGTTGCGATAATCCATGAACCACTTTTCATCGCGCTTAATAATTCGTATTAATCCATCTGCACCGATTCCAGTTTGTCGGTTACAAATTGCCGCAGTTTGGGCAGTTGTTATTGATTGCTCATCTTTTGGGTCAAAAACGAGGACAAAATCATTTTCGGTCCCGTGCCCGTATGTTGCAATCATTGTTACTAGTTTATCTTCTCTAGATGTTGGAGTGCAGTTTCTAGACGTGGCTGGGCTTGTGATATCCATTTGATTCGTTCATCACGCGAAAACCACGTCTCTTGGCGGCGGGCATATTGGCGTGTGGCCCGCTTTGTGTCCTCTTTTGCTTCTTCCTCACTCCATAGCCCATTCTTCACCGCTATAAGTTGTGAATAACCAAGAGCTAATTGCGCTGTGCGCCCAGAAGTGATTCCATCTTTGAGTAGTTGTTCGACTTCTTCAACAAAGCCTAACTCCCACATTCGATCAACGCGCTTACTTATCCGCTCACTTAAATGATCCCGGTCCATTACTAAACCGAATTGCACTGCATGTGGGTAACGAGTGCTTGCCTCACGCGGCAAATTGGCCGTAAAGGGTTTACCTGTAATTGCAATGACTTCTAGCGCGCGAATTACTCGGCGAGAGTTAGCACGATCAATGGCAATGGCTGCGGCTGGATCAAGTTTTTCTAAACGCTCAAATAAAGCATGTAGCCCAATTGTTGCCAATTCAAGTTCTAGCGATGCTCGCACAACAGGGTCAGTATCTGGAAAGTTCAAATCATCCAAAATCGCTTTGATATAAAGACCTGTTCCACCAACAACAATTACATCTTTTCCGCGGCTATGGATTTCAGTTACAGCATTGCGTGCTTGTTCTTGATACCAGGCGACGGTTGAATCCTGAGTAACTTCCAATACATCGAGCATATGGTGGGTGATACCTGCTCGCTCTATCACGGGAAGCTTTGCCGTGCCAATATCCATGCCTTTATAGATCTGCATCGAGTCAGCGTTAATGATTTCAGCGCCTAAGTGTTGGGCTAGCGAAATAGCTAAATCGCTCTTTCCGGTTGCTGTTGCGCCACAAATTACAATTAACTTCATACCTTTAGCGTCGGCATTCCCAGTAATGTCGCTGAGCTCTTCTTTTCTGCAATACGAGCAGCGTGGGCATCTCCCCCGCGTGTGGCCCTTACTAAACCAGGCGTTCCGATTAAGTAGTGCGCTGAAGCTTCGGTAATTGATACTTCTACTTCATCACCTGGGCGTGTTTCGATGCTGTTTGAGAAATGAACTAATCTGAAATCCTCACTACGTCCAGTCATGCGTGCCTGTACTTCATCTCTGCGGCCTTCATAATCGCCAACTAGTACTTTGAATTTCTTACCTACTGCTTCTTGATTCACAGATAGTGAAAGCCCTTGTTGATGGTTATGCAATCGCGTATAACGCTCACCAACAGTTTCTGGTGATACTTGATCTGGCATTGACGCTGCCGGTGTTCCTGGACGCTTTGAGTATTGATAGGTGTAGGCAGCTGCAAAGCGCGCCTCTGTACAAAGATCCATAGTCGCCTGGAAATCACTTTCCGTCTCACCCGGGAAACCAACAATGATGTCAGTTGTGATAGATGCATGTGGCATGGCAGTGCGAACTCGATCAATAATACCTAAATATCTATCAGTGCGATAAGAGCGTCGCATCGCTTGCAAAATAGTATTGGAGCCAGATTGCAGTGGCATATGTAGATGCGGCATGACATTGGCTGTTGTGGCCATAGCTTCAATAACATCATCGGTGAAATCACGAGGGTGTGGAGACATGAAGCGCACCCGCTCTAATCCATCAACTTTGCCGCATTCTTTAAGCAGGTTGGCAAAAGCACTTCGATCACCAAAATCAACCCCATAGGCATTCACATTTTGACCAAGTAATGTAATTTCAATGACGCCTTGATCAACTAAAGCGCGTACTTCATTTAAAATATCTTTCGCACTGCGGTCTTTTTCAACGCCCCGCAAAGTTGGCACAATGCAAAAAGTGCAGGTGTTATTGCATCCAACCGAGACTGATACCCACGAAGAGAATGCTGATAGGCGTCTTGCCGGAAGAGTTGATGGGAAATGTTCCAAAGATTCTAGGATCTCAATCTGAGACTCTTCTTCAATGCGCGCACGCTCAAGTAATACTGGAAGTGAGCCGACATTATGAGTTCCAAAGACCACATCCACATAAGGGGCCTTCTTTAAAATTGTTGCCTGATCCTTTTGTGCAAGACATCCCCCAACAGCAATCTGCATATGGGGATTAGCTTTTTTGATGGGTGCTAGGAAAGATAAGTTTCCATACAATTTATTATCTGCATTTTCGCGCACTGCACACGTGTTGAAAACCACGATATCTGCTTGCACACCCGGCTCGACTGGAGTGAAACCAGCTTCATCTAGTAAGCCGGCAATGCGCTCAGAATCATGCACGTTCATCTGGCAGCCGTAAGTTTCAACGACATAGGTGCGGTTCATGCACCTATCGTAATGGGGGAATTAGAGGGTGATTACGTCAATCTCAAAGGTTGAACGGTTAACGATGGCAGCATGGTGATTTTCTAAGGTGTTCCAGCCTGGTTGGTTCCACCCACTTGAAGCAAAGAGAACCCCATCGGCATTCTTCTTGTATTTGATGACGTAATAGTCATCTGGGGCCCACTCAGGTTTCTTTGCAGAGTCATGCTCGCTGCCAACTACAAAGTTCTCATTATTCATGAGCATGAAGTTGAGTGAAGTAGTTTTTCCATGTTCCTTAATAATTGCAAGTGTTGTCTTGATTCCATCAGCTAAACCAAGCTTTTCTATTTGTGTCAGCATGAGATAGAAATAGCGCTCACTATCTGAATCATCCACTATTAGCTTCTTAAACTTCTCATCAATAAAGTCAGTGAAAGAATCTGGCGGGAAGATTGATCCATTATGAATAAATGAATAGTCTGCGTAGACAAATGGGTGAGTGTTGTTCTCGCTTATTGATATTCCTTTAGTTGCCCAACGAAGATGTAGTAACGCACCATCGGCTACATTGTCAGCGACTACCTTTTGAAATGTTGCACTTTCGGCTGCAGCTTCAACTTTCTTCTCTAGCACCACATGAGCTTGCGCTCTATTATTTGTAGAGATTCCCCAGCCATCACAGTGAACAGAGGATAGTGCTATGAATTCATCAAAATCATTGCCCACTTGTGCGGGAAATGAGGATTCGGCATGCGACACGTAGCCCATAAGACGGCACATTTTTGAGAAAACCCCTTCCATTTCAGTCACAATGTGGAGTAGAAAGATTACCCCAAATGGCTCAAGGAGGAGAACATCTTGGCACTTACCGACGAACAACGCTTAAACGAACTCGGTTATAAGCAGGAACTTAACCGAACATGGAGTTCATTCTCCAATTTCGCGATCTCATTCTCAATCATTTCAATTCTTGCAGGCTGCTTTACAACATTTGCGCAAGCTTGGAATAATGGTGGTCCAGTTGCAATTTCAATCGGCTGGCCACTGATTTCTCTTTTCATTTTGATTATCGGCTTTTGCATGTCAGAACTAGCATCTGCTTATCCAACATCAGGTGGTATTTACTGGTGGTCATCAAAGCTAGGTGGAGCTAGAGCAGGTTTCTACACAGGTTGGCTCAACTTGATTGGGCTAGTGTCTGTAACAGCATCTGTTGGTTACGGTGTAACAGGATTCCTTAACAATCTCATTGGCTTGTACTCACCTTCCTATGCGACAAGCTTTATGGGTGGGGATTACATCAAGCAGCAGTTTGTACTTTTCCTTATTGTTATTGCTTTCGCTACATTAGTGAATGTTTACAGTGGTCCACTTCTAGCGATGTTCAACAACATTTCAGTATGGTGGCATGTATTCGGTGCAGCAATCATTGTTGGCATTCTGGTATTTGGCACAGATAAGCATCAGTCACTTAACTGGATGTTTACTACACAAATTAACAACTCAGGCTTTGGTGAAAACACTTACTGGTATTTCGTTCTACCACTTGGATTCTTGCTCACTCAGTACACAATTACTGGTTTTGATGCCTCTGCTCACCTTTCAGAGGAAACACACAGTGCACACCTTGCAGCAGCTAAGGGCATCTGGAAGTCAATCGCTTACTCAGCAATTGGTGGATATATTCTTTTGATGTCATTCCTCTATGTTGCAACTAATACTGATTACATCAATTCATTTGATCCAGCAGTAAACCCTTACGGTGGCGGTTCAATCATTGCGTTGCTATACAGCGCACTCGGTGGAGGCGCATCATTTAAGTTAATTATGCTCATCACTACCGTCGGTCAAATCTTCTGCGTTACAGCGTGCTTAACATCTTGCTCACGCATGATGTTCGCGTTCTCGCGCGATGGTGCCGTACCTGGAGGAAACCTTTGGAAGAAAGTTAACAAGCATCATGTTCCTCAGAATGCAGTGCTTGTATCTGCAGTTGCAGGAATTGTGATGACTCTTCCAGCGTTGTGGAAGTCACCAACAGGTGCTCCAACTGCTTTCTATGCGGTTGTATCTGTTTGTGTGATTTCTCTTTACTTAGCCTTCTTAATTCCAATCTACCTACGTCTAAAAGCTGGCGATAAGTTTAAGGTTGGCGAATGGAACCTAGGATCTAAGTACAAGTGGATGGGCACCATTGCAGTTGCTGAAATAGCAATTATTTCGGTCTACTTCATCTTGCCATTCTCACCAGCTGGAACTCCAGGAAATGCAGATTTCACTTGGACTGCAGTTAACTACGCGCCAATCATCACAGGTGGTGCGCTGGTTATTCTCACGATCTGGTGGAACCTATCTGCTAAAAAGTGGTACACAGGACCACGAACTAACCTATAAAAGAGTTATAACTCTCATAAATCCCCCCGCACATAAAGTGTGGGGGGATTTTTTTACTCTGGATTTTAAAGCCCTAAATCGTTAGGCTATCGGGCATGACATCAATGACGATTGCTGATTTAACAGCCAAGATCAAGAGCGGTGAGATTGATACCGTCGTAGTAGCCATGACTGATATGCAGGGCCGCTTAACAGGTAAGCGTATCCATGGGGCTTTCTTCCTGGATGAAGTCCTCAAGCATGGCACCGAGGGTTGTAACTATCTTCTAGCTGTCGATGTCGATATGAATACCGTTGATGGATATGAGATGTCTTCTTGGGAGCGCGGCTATAGCGATTTCGCTCTAGTTCCAGATATGGACACGCTACGCATGATTGATTGGCAAGAAGGTGCCGCACTTGTATTAGCGGATGTGCAGTGGCTAGATCACACAGATGTGGTTGCATCTCCCCGCCAGATTCTTCGCAAGCAAGTTAAGGCGCTTAAAGATGCTGGCATGGAAGCCATGTGTGGCACCGAGCTTGAGTTTGTGGTGTACAAGGACACATATGAAGAAGCATGGAACAAGGGCTACAAGAATCTGATCCCTGTTAACCAATACAACGTCGACTACTCCATCATGGGTGGCTCTCGTATCGAGCCGCTCTTGCGAAGAATCCGTTTGTCCATGGCAAAGGCTGGAATGACTGTTGAGTCCGTTAAGGGTGAATGTAACTTTGGTCAGCATGAAATTGCCTTTAAGTACTCAGATGCACTTTCAAATTGCGATAACCACGTCATCTACAAGAACGGTGCAAAAGAGATTGCTGCACAAGATGGTTATGCACTTACATTCATGGCTAAGCCAAATGAAAAAGAAGGTAACTCTTCACACATCCACCTCTCTTTCCGTGGCCTAGATGGTTCAATGGTGATGGCTGATGATTCAGATAAAGAACAGGGTCTGAGTGATCTTGGACGCCAGTTCATTGCCGGCCAGATTGCCCATTTGCGCGAGATGTCTTTGCTCTTTGCTCCCAATATCAACTCGTATAAGCGCTACGTCCCGGGTTCATTTGCCCCAACAGCTATCCGCTGGGGTCGCGATAACCGCACATGTGCACTGCGCCTGGTTGGCAAGGGTCAAAGCCTTCGCCTTGAAAACCGTGTTGCAGGCGGTGACGTAAATCCATATCTAGCTGTTTCTGGAATCATCGCAGCAGGCCTTGATGGAATTAAGAACAAGATGGTTTTGGAACCAGCTTTCACAGGAAACGCTTATGCCTCAGATTCACAGCGCATTCCTTCTTCTATGAATGAATCACTTGCGCTGTGGGAGGGCTCTGCCTGGGTTAAGGAAACCTTTGGATCTGAAGTTCAGGCACATTATGCAAACATGGCCAAGATTGAAATTGCCGCATATGGCAAGGCAATCACCGATTGGGAATTAGTCCGCAACTTCGAAAGGTTCTAAACCACAGTGTCCACTTCATACGATGTAATCAACCCTGCCACAGAAAAGATTGTTAAGAATGTTCCTCATTTAGACTTGGAACAAACTGATGCAGTTATCGCAAAGGCAGCCAAAGCTTTCCAGAGCTGGCGAAATGTTGCACCTGGTGAGCGTGCGCGTTTGCTTCGCGCTTTCTCCCAAGTTGTAACTGATCACCGTGAAGAGTTAGCACAGTTAGAAATCACAAACGCTGGTCACACCCGAGGCAACGCACTCTGGGAAGCCGACAACGTCGCTAATACGCTGATGTATTACTCAGCTGCCCCAGAGCGCTTATTCGGTAAGCAAATTCCAGTCCCTGGTGGGGTAGATATAACTTTTAAAGAGCCATTAGGTGTTGTTGGAATCATTGTTCCCTGGAACTTTCCTATGCCAATTGCTGGTTGGGGTTTTGCTCCAGCCTTAGCTGCAGGAAATACCGTTGTTTTAAAACCCGCCGAATACACACCGCTAACAGCTATTCGCCTTGGCGAACTTGCTTTGCTGGCTGGAATTCCTGAAGGAGTTCTCAACATTCTGCCTGGCAAGGGAAGTGTTGTTGGTAATCGATTTGTTACACATCCCCTAGTTCGAAAAGTCGGCTTTACTGGTTCGACTGAAGTTGGAAAGCAGATCATGGCTGGATGCGCCGATCAGGTGAAGCGCGTAACACTTGAACTGGGTGGAAAAAGCGCCAACATCATCTTTGCTGATGCCGACATTGAAAAAGCAGCATCTAGTGCACCTGGCGCGGTCTTTGATAACGCTGGCCAAGATTGCTGTGCTCGTTCACGAATCCTTGTTCAAAAGTCCGCATTTGATAAGTTCATGGAGCACTTTGAGGTAGCGGTTAAGAAGTTCCGATGCGAAGATCCAAATCTTGCTACGGCTGAAATGGGACCACTAATTTCAAAGAAACAGTTTGATGTCGTTGGCTCTTACTTAGATGAAAAAATTGCTTTTCAAGGATCGGCGCCATCAGGGCCTGGCTATTGGATGCCTCCAACAGTTTTGCTACCAAAGAATGCCCAATCTAAGTCTTGGCGCGAAGAGATCTTCGGACCTGTTGTCTCTGTTCTTACTTTCGAAGATGAAGCCGAAGCAACTGCTCTAGCAAATGATAGTGAATATGGATTATCAGGATCTATCTGGACAAGAGATGTGGGACGAGCTCTTCGCGTTTCTCGTGCAATTGAATCTGGCGCACTATCTGTGAATTCAAACTCTTCAGTGCGTTTCTGGACACCATTTGGTGGCTTTAAGCAATCAGGTCTTGGGCGTGGTCTTGGACCAGATGCTGTTGATGCTTACACTGAGTTGAAGAACGTATTTATCTCTAATGACTAATTAGATGGTGCGGATTGGCGCCGTTGCGATGCGATCAAGAAATTGATCGACTAAATCGTAGCCGCGCTGATTACTTTGCCCTTCAAGTTTTCTAGTCTCAGCACGCAACTGATCAACCACTACGCCTTCAGATTCAACCTCGGCGCATCCACCATCCATAGCAAGCCACATATCTAAAACTTCAGAATCAATCTCTGGATGAAACTGCAGACCTAATGTGCGACCAAAGTGATATGCCTGCGGACACAATTGAGTTCGGGCAATCTCAGTAGCCCCAGGTGGGACCGTAAAGCGATCCCAGTGATACTGAAACCATGGTCCCTTAGGAATCAAACTCTCATCATCACTATCTAATTCATACCAACCAAGTTCAGCGCGAGGTGAGCGTGAAACTGTTCCACCTAGCACGCGCGACATTAACTGCCCCCCAAAGCAAATACCTAGCACTGGAATTCCTGCATTATGAACTTCGCGCATTTTTGCCACTTGTGGGAGTAACCAATTACCAATTGCACCATCGTCATATGCAGCATATGGCGCACCCATGACAACTACTACATCAAATGAAAGTAAATCTGGCCATACTGGTGTCACATTTGGGGCTTTGGCATGTTCTTCATCAACAATAATAAATCGCGATATTTCATAGCCCCGTTTTTCAAACTGTTTCCAGATTGGACCACCAGCAGATACGTGGTCATGCTCGATGAAGAGAACGCGCTTGGACATAGGAGCTAACTCTACTTAATGATTCGCAGTGGTTCTTGTCCACGAGCAATAAGGCGCTCAAAATGTAGCTCACGCTTTTCATTAAAGCGGTTGGATTCATCGGTGGTCTTGGACAAGAATGCTGCAAGTTCATCACGGGCAGCTAAGCCATCACCGCTAAGGTCCGTGCGATCAAATACATTCCACGCGCGAAGCACGGGAGCAATCACTTCTTCTAAATGTTGCTCCATGTCATAAATTCCTGCCAGAGCAATCTGCACCGCTTTTCGACCAAAGCCTGGCATGTTTGCCCCAGGCATATCAAAGTTTGTCACCACATCGGCAATTGCTCGCATAGAAGCATTTGGCTCCATATCAAGGGCTGCGCCTAATGTGTTGCGATAGAAAAGCATATGTAGATTTTCATCTAGAGAAACACGTTGCAGCAGGGATTCTGCAATTGGGTCCGCTGAGATTTTGCCGGTATTGCGGTGTGAAATACGTGTAGCTAATTCCTGAAAAGAAACATAGGCAATAGTGTGCAACATGTCGTTTTCATATGGAGTCTGATAACCCAATGACATATGTGCCATACGTAGATCTTCTAGTTCATAAGGATCAACACCACGAGTTGCCATTAAGTAATCGCGGATAACAATGCTGTGACGCGCTTCTTCTGCCGTCCATCGTTCAATCCATGTTCCCCAAGCACCATCACGGCCCATTGAGAGGGCGATTTCAGTGTGGTAGCTCGGCAAGTTATCTTCAGTTAAAAGATTGAGAATGAGTGAATCTTGGGCAACGGGTGTAAGACGTGAATCTTTTGCTTCCCATGCATCACCGTTGAGAGGTCCAGCAAAATCGCGACCTTCAGACCATGGGACATACTCATGGGGATACCAATTTTTTTGAACTTTTAGATGTCGATCGAGTTCAACAGCAACGACAGGCTCTAGATCTCGAATAAGTCGAGCTTGAATCTCTTTGCTGTCATATGTCATAGGCGTAACGGTACGGCAGGGGGCGGGTTACTGCCAGTTATAAATTCTCTTTCGCACGCTCAATGGCTTGTGCTGCTCGCCACTTAGCGATTTCTCCATGATTTCCACTTAATAAAATCTCAGGGACGGCAATATCACGCCAGTTTTGTGGCTTTGTGAAGTTGGGATATTCAAGATACCCCGCCTCATTATGTGACTCTTCAGCAAGTGATTCAGGATTTCCTAGAACACCTGGAATCAAGCGGGTGATGGCTTCAATCATCACAAGGGATGCAACTTCTCCCCCACCCAAAACATAATCACCAATGGAAACCTCATGGACTCTAAAATTCTTAGAGAGGTAGTGCTGGCGCACACGATCATCAATTCCTTCATACCGACCACATGCAAAAACTAAGTGTGATGATTGTGAAAACTTCGCTGCCATTGGTTGATCAAAGCGCTTGCCTGCTGGAGTCAGAATAATTAAATCTGTGTCTGTACTCATTAAAGGATCTAAGGCTTGTCCCCATACTTCAGGCAGCATCACCATTCCGGCGCCGCCACCATATGGTGTGTCATCGACTTGATTATGAACATTTATCGCAAAGGTGCGTAAATCGTGAATTCCAAACTCCACAATTCCACTCTCTTGTGCTTTACCTAATAGTGATAGTTTGAGTGGTGCGAAATACTCTGGAAAAATAGTAACTGCATCAATTTTCATTTAACTTCCCCCGACATATCAGGTGGAATTACAACAACTCTACGGGCAGCAATATCAATCACAGGAACTAATTGATGCACAAAAGGAATCAGAACTTCACCAGAGTCTGTCTTAATCGCTAGTAAATCTTGGCCTGGAAGATTAATCACATCAGTTACCTCACCAAAGAGTTCACCCGACTCCAAATGAGCTGCGCAGCCAATTAACTGTAAGACATGGTAATCATCTTCATCAGCACCTGGTTCATTGATATCTACATCGCAATAAATCAGGGTATTGCGAAGCTTTTCAATGCCATTACGATCGGTGATGCCGTTAAATCCCAGCAGTAAAATACCGTTATGCACGCGGCCAGAAATAATTGTTAGCTCGCCATGGGCATCGGTTTGAACTCTGCTACCAACGGCAAAACGACGATCAGGTTCATCAGTTCGAACCTCAATCGTCGCTTCTCCAAGAATTCCGTGGGCGCGACCGATGCGCCCCACGAGTAAACGCATTGCTATCGTGCTTCGTCGGTCTCGATGAGATCGACGCGAACAGTACGTCCTGCAATTGCACTCACGACCGTGCGAAGTGCCTTTGCAGTACGGCCATTACGACCAATAACTTTGCCGATATCTTCTGGGTTCACGCGAACCTCAAGAGTTGTTCCACGACGATGATTCTTTTCAGCAACAACTACATCGTCAGGATTATCAACGATTCCCTTTACCAAATGCTCTAGGGCTTCATCCATCATTGTTATTCGGCAGCCGCTTCTTCAGTTGGTGTTTCAACAACAGCATCTGCTGGTGCCTCAACTACTGCATCAACAACTTCCTCAACTGCAACATCAGCAACTGGTGCTGCAACTACAGCTTCTTCAACAACTGGGTTTGCCTTTGCAGCTAACTTCTCTTGTGCTTTTTTCTTAAGGGTAGTTGCACCTTCTTTTGGCTCATCCATTGCCTGCTTCATAGCTGCTTCATAAGCAACATGCTTGCCGACCTTTGGAGCTGCAACACGAAGTGTGCCTTCAGTTCCAGGAAGACCCTTAAATTTTTGCCAATCTCCAGTGACCTTCAGAAGAGCCTCTACAGCCTCTGATGGTTGTGCACCAACACCGAGCCAGTACTGAGCACGCTCAGAGTTGATCTCAATAAGTGATGGTTCTTGTCCTGGAGCATAACGACCAATTTCTTCAATTGAAAGACCGTTACGTGCTTTGCGTGAGTCTGTAACAACTACGCGGAAAAATGGTGTGCGGATTTTACCCATGCGCATTAAACGAATTTTTGTAGCCAAGTGAGATTGTGCTCCTGTTTATGTGTGTCATAAAAATTAATCGCAGCGGGGTGCGCAATCAATTACATACAACTATCGGTCGTGGATGTTGAACGGGGGTAGAGGGCCCCATCAACAGGTGCCCAATTCTGCCATCTCAGGGCAGCAAAGGTGAAATCGAGCTTTATTGCCCCTCTTCTAGGGCTCGTTTGGCTGGATTACCTGATTTGGACTTCTTCTTGGGCGCAGCGCTCTTTATTGCCGCCTTAGGCATCGCAGGAAGACCCATACCAGCCATGCCTTGTGGCGTTGCCCCGTTTCGCACCTGCTTCATCATCTTTTGCGCAGCAGAGAAGCGATCTACCAAGTTGTTCACATCAGAGACTTTACGACCAGAACCTAGCGCAATTCGAGCCCTGCGAGAGCCGTTGAGAACTTTGGGATCGCGTCTTTCAATCGGAGTCATTGATTGAACAATTGCTTTAGTACGAACAATCTCACCTTCATCAAAGTTTTCAATCTGTTTCTTCATCGCCCCAGCACCGGGCAGCATGCCTAATAACTTAGACATGGAGCCCATTTTAGACATTGCTTGTAGTTGCTCTAAGAAATCTTCCAAAGTGAAATCTTCACCACTTGCAAACTTAGCTTCCAGCTTTGCAGATGTATCACCATCAAAGGCTTTCTTAGCCTGTTCGGCAAGTGTTGCAACATCTCCCATTCCAAGAATTCGTGAGGCCATACGGTCGGGATAGAAAATATCAAAATCACTGAGCTTTTCTCCAGTGGATGCGAACATAATTGGACGCTTAGTAATTGAAGTGATTGAGAGAGCTGCACCACCGCGAGCATCACCATCTAACTTGGTTAAAACAACACCATCAAAACCAACGCCATCTAAAAACGCTTGTGAGGTTCTCACCGCATCTTGACCAATCATTGCATCTACAACAAAGAGGATTTCATTTGGGTTAACCGCATCTCTGATAGATGCTGCCTGCTTCATTAGCTCTTCATCAATGCCTAAGCGACCTGCAGTATCAACAATAACCATGTTGTACAGCTTTGATTTAGCAAACTCGACACCGCTCTTTGCAACCTTTACTGGATCACCAACTCCATTGCCAGGCTCTGGCGCAAAGACTGGAACACCAATACTTTCACCAACTACTTGCAACTGTGTGACAGCATTTGGTCGTTGTAAGTCGGAGGCAACGAGAAGTGGCGTGTTTCCTTGATTGGCATAGAACTTTGCAAGTTTTCCGGCCAAAGTTGTCTTTCCAGCACCTTGTAAACCTGCCAACATAATGACAGTCGGAGGATTCTTAGCAAAACGAACTCTGCGTGCTTCTCCCCCAAGAATTTCAATAAGAGATGTATTAACGATCTCAAAGATTGCTTGACCCTGATTAGTACCAGACTGCATTGTCGCAAGGGCAGCTAAGGATTTCTCACGCACCTGCTCCACAAAACTTTCCACGACAGATAGCGCAACATCAGATTCAAGTAGAGCCTGGCGAATCTCAGCACAGGTCACATCAATATCTGCGCTACTAATTTTACCGTGTGAGCGCAACTTTGAAAATGCGCTGCTAAAGCGGGAAGTAAGTGACTCAAACATAAGGCGCTAAGACTACTTGAGCAGTTGCACTAAAGGCGAGCCAACTTTGTTGGCCCGCCTTTAGTTTAAATCTCACCTATAAGTAACTTAGATTGCCTCTGGCCCACGTTCTCCAGTGCGAACACGTACTACTTGTTCAACTGGCGTAGTCCAAATCTTTCCATCACCTATGGTTCCTGTTGATGCTGCCTTAACGATGACTTCGACAACTGCAGCTGCTTCATCATCTTCTGCTAGTACTTCAAGTCGAACCTTTGGAATGAGGTCAACTGTGTATTCGGCTCCTCTATAAACCTCGGTATGTCCCTTTTGGCGTCCGAAGCCACTGGCTTCAGAGACTGTCATCCCCTTAACACCATGTTCCTGCAGAGCATTCTTGACATCTTCTAACTTAGATGGCTTCAGGATTGCTGTAATTAACTTCATCAGAAAGAACCTCCTCGTGAAGAGCTAGACATTTCATAAGCAGTCTCGGCATGTTCAGACAAGTCGACACCTTCTATTTCAGCATCTTTAGAGACACGGAACCCAATTGTCTTTTCAATGATGAACCCAAGTACCAATGTAACGAGGAATGAATAAAGTGCAACCATTCCAACACCTAGGGCTTGCTTGCCTAGGAGGGCGCTGCCGCCGCCATAGAAAAGACCATCCAGGCCAACGCTGTTAACAACTTGTGTCCCAAACAAGCCGATTGACAGAGATCCCCAGATTCCACCAATTAAGTGAACTCCGACGACATCGAGTGAATCATCGAATCCGAACTTATACTTCAAACCAACTGCAAGTGCGCAGAAAATACCAGCAAATAATCCGATAACTACTGCTGCCCACGGTGCAACGAAGGCACATGAAGGAGTTATTGCAACTAAACCTGCAACTGCGCCAGATGCAGCTCCAAGTGAAGTTGGATGACCATTGCGAATCTTTTCAACTAATAACCAACCGATGAGTGATCCAGCCGTTGCAACTTGAGTATTGAGAAATGCAAGACCTGCAATTCCATTTGCTGCCAACGCTGAACCGGCATTAAATCCAAACCAGCCAAACCAGAGTAAACCTGATCCAAGGAGTACTAACGGCAATGAGTGTGGACGCATCGACTCTTTGCGCCAGCCAACACGCTTACCAAGAATAATTGCAAGTGCTAAACCAGCGGCTCCTGCATTGACGTGGACTGCCGTTCCCCCAGCAAAGTCTTCAAGACCTTTACCTGCAAGGAAGCCAGTACCAGTAACAGTGTCACCGACTTTGTTGCCGAAAGCAAAAACCCAGTGTGCAACTGGGAAGTAAACAATTGTTGACCAAACCGCTACGAATACTGCCCAAGCAGTGAACTTAGTGCGATCTGCAACTGCACCAGAGATGAGAGCTGGAGTAATGATTGCAAACATCAATTGAAAAGCTGCAAAGACTAAAACTGGAATGGGATAAATACCACCATTATTAGTCAAATCATTAACCATGCCACCTAAGCCTGAGAATGAAAGATTTCCATACCAAGGTGAATCAGCTTTATAACCAAAAGCTAATTCAAAACCATAAATAACCCACAAAATGCTAACGATGCCAATAGTTATAAAGGACATCATCATCATATTAAGAACGCTCTTAGTGCGAACCATTCCGCCGTAGAAAAAGGCAAGTCCAGGTGTCATAAGAAGAACGAGAGCGGTGCTTGCTAACATCCAGGCTGTATCACCTGAGTTCAACACGATATCTGTCATATTTTCATCTGCCTTCAGTCTTGAAAAGAGAAATTTCTCGCCTTTGAGATGGGCATACCTTCTCTAGCCCTGGTTACAGCAGATGATGTGGACTATTGCGGGGGCGTGACAAATGTGCCCCTGTGTTACGTCTAGGTTACGAAAGCAGCCCTTGGATATAACTATCTGCATCAAAGTGGGAAAAATCAGCCTCAGACTCCCCCGTGCCGATCCACTTGATTGGAATATCGAGTTCTTTCTCAATAGCAAGTGCAACACCACCTCTTGCGCTCCCATCAATCTTGGTCAAGATAATTCCAGTTACATTTACTGCTTCGGTAAATATCTTGGCCTGCTGCAAACCATTTTGACCAGTTGTTGCATCAATTACTAAGAGAACTTCATTAATTGGAAATACTTTCTCAACGACACGTTTAACTTTCTCAAGCTCTGCCATCAAATCATTCTTATTGTGCAATCGCCCTGCGGTATCAATAATCAGAAAGTCAGCTTTACTCTCTTGGGCTTTCTTAGCAGCATCAAATGCAACCGATGCTGGATCACCATTTGCTTTACCTGAAACTACTTCAACACCAATTCGCATCCCCCAGGTTTGTAACTGCTCAACGGCAGCAGCTCGAAAGGTATCTCCTGCTGCCATCACAACTTTCTTACCACCGCTCTTTAGCTGCGCGGCTAGCTTCGCAACACTTGTTGTTTTCCCCGTTCCATTAACACCAACAACCATGATTACAGTCGTTTTTTGTCCCAGTAAGGCCCCACGATCTTTCGTAGAAAGATGAGTAGATAAAATCTGAGAGAGAGCCTCTTGAGCATTCTCGCTCTTAACCTTACGGGCCTGTTCTAAGAACTCTTTGGTCAGTGATGGGCCTAAGTCAGATAGAAGCAGTTCCTCTTCTAACTCTTTCCAATCAGCAGGTGCAAACCCATTTGTTCCCTTGATTTTGGCGATGAACTTGCTAAATAAACCCATAGAGAAGCTTTACTTAACTTGCGTCAGATTCGCGCAAACGCTGAGAAATTACTTCAGAGACACCATCGCCACGCATAGTTACTCCATATAAAGCATCAGCAATCTCCATGGTGCGCTTTGGTGCGTAATGATAATCAGCTGAGAGGTTGAGCGAAGCTCTTCGAAAATCACGAGTAATCGGCCAAGGTTGGTATCGTCAAGGGCCGCTTCAACTTCATCGAGCACATAGAAGGGACTAGGACGTGCTTTAAAGATTGCAACTAACATAGCAACAGCGGTCAATGATTTTTCTCCACCTGAAAGCAGAGATAAACGCTTAATGCGCTTTCCAGGTGGACGAGCCTCAACATCAACACCACTGATCATCGGATTATCTGGATCCGTCAAAATTAAACGGCCATCACCACCTGGGAAGAGTCGAGAGAAGATATCTTCAAAATGCTTTGCAGTTTCTTCAAAGGCTTCCATAAAGATTGACTGAACACGATCATCAACTTCTTTAATGATGTCCAGCAAGTCTTTCTTGGTGTTCTTTAAATCGTCTAACTGCTCAGCCAAAAACTTCAAACGCTCTTCAAGGGAAGAGAACTCCTCAAGGGCCAGAGGATTAATCTTGCCGAGCAGAGTAAGTGAGCGCTCAGCTGAGGCTAAACGCTTTTCCTGTTGATCACGGCGATATGGGATGAGTTCAGTTGTGACAATTTCACCAGCTTCATTTTCAAAAAATGTTGGAACATCTTTATCAGGCCCATATTCAGAAACTAGGACCTGGGTGTCGATACCAAACTCTTCCATCGTCTTGTTTTCAAGAGTCTCAATACGCATGCGTTGTTCCGCACGGGCAATTTCATCTTTGTGAACACTAGAGGTTAGTTGTTCTAGTTCGGTAGTCAATTCACGTCCACGTGCGCGCACAGTCAGAGTTTCACCATCTCTAGCAGTTCTTGATCCTTCAAGACGGGCGCGTTCGGTTGCAGCTTTAGCAATAGAGCGCTCAATATGGATAAGAACTTCATAAGCAGATTCGGCAATAGCTTGAGATATTACTGCTGCTCGTGCGCGAGCACCGCGACGCACAATGGCACGCTCTGAGGCTTCACGCTCATTGCGTGCTGAATCTTCAAGGGCTTTAGCGCGTGCTGCAACTGAATCAACGCGCTCTTCGATTGTACGAACAGCTAAGCGCGCTTCAACTTCAGTCGTGCGCGCCAGTGAAACAGCGTTGCGTAAATTTTCAGTGAATGTGTGATCAGGTTCTTCAACTACACCTTGTTGATGCAGTTGGTTTTGGGCAATTACTAGCTCGCCCTCATCACGGCTTTTAGCCGAGCTTGCTTCCAAAATAGAGGTGTTGAGTCGTTCAACTTCAGCTACAGCCGATTTCATATTTTGGCCAGAAACGGCTAACTGTTCAGTAATAGATGCAATACGGGCATCTGATTCATTGAGCCTTGAGAGTGCAACATCAAATGATCCCTGACAATCGGTAACCTCGGTAGTTGCAGTTGCGATTTCGAACTTTAGGCGATCGCATGTGTGTGTAATTTCAGTGAGCTTAACTTCAAGGCTTTCAATCAAAGATTTAATCTCAATGAGAGAGGATGAAGATTTAGAACCTCCACGCGCACGAACCTTAGTAATCACATCTCCATCACGCGTAACAACAGTTACTGATGGGTGTGAGAGAAGAATTGCTTCAGCATCTCTGGCATTTTCAGCGACAACAGTTGAAGCCAGAAGCGATGAAATCAGATCACCAATCGAATGTGAGCGGATATGGGAGGAGAGCGCATTTAAACCAGCAGGAATATTTGAATTTCCCCTGTTACCCGCTTCATATACCAGGATGTCTGCCTGGCCTAAGTTTTGATCACGAAGAGTTGTTAACGCTGTGACAGCTGACGATAAATCCTGAACGACAATTGCATCAGCCAAAGATCCAAGGGCGGCTGCTGCTGCCGATTCCCATCCATTATCAATTTCAATGAGTGAGGCAATTGAGCCCAAAATGTGAACGCCACGTGAATCGCGCATAAGAGCTGATGCGCCATCACGATTTTGTGAGGTTAACTTCATTGCTTCTAACTTAGATTCAATGGCATTTCTCTCACGATCTGCTGCGCGCTCAGAGTCAACTAACACACCTAGTTTTGTCTTAGAGTCATCGAGTGTGGACTTTGCACTCTCAAATGCAGAATCAAGACCTAGTTCACCAGAATCGGCGCTAGCGATTTCAAGTTCAAAGGATGCATATTCACGTGAAGCGCTATCGACGCGGTGTTGGGCATCATCACGGGCTTTAGTAAGACGTGCGATTTCTTCAGCTATTGCTTCAAGGCGTGCCTGAAGTGATTTGATATGGCCCTCTTGGCGCGCAGTACCTTCGCGGGCATCTGCAATAGCGCGCATTGCTGCCGCGATTTTATCTTCATCCATCTTTAGCGCTTGTTCAGCACTTGTAAGCGCAGAACTTGCTGCAGCTAACGCTGTGCGCGCATCGTTGATGTTATTTCGTAAATGACTTTCCTCTTGGCGCAGAACGTGCGCCTCTTTTTCTAACGCTTCTGGATCACGGCCCGCAGAGCGGGCTTCTTCAGCCTCTTCATTGAGAAAGCGTGAGCGCTCTTGTGCAAGGCTTTGTGTTCCACGGAATTTTTCACGTAGAGAATTTAATTGGTAGTAAGTCTCTTGTGCTTGAACAAGTAATGGAGATTCAACTGCTGATTGGGCGTCGAGTACTTCTTCGCGAGAACGAATTGCTTCAAGTTCTCTATCAACCTCTGCACGCTTTTGGCGCAAAGCAGTTTCATCTGCAACCTCAGCATCTAAGGTGCGAGACATTGAAATAAAATCATCGGCAAATAAGCGCAACTTTGCATCGCGTAGATCTGCCTGAATTGTTGCCGCCTTCTTTGCGACCTCTGCTTGCTTACCTAGTGGGCGAAGTTGGCGGCGGAGTTCAAGCAGTTAGATCTTGAACCCGCGCCATATTGGCTTGCATTGAATCAAGTTTGCGCAACGCTTTTTCTTTACGCTTGCGGTGCTTGAGCACTCCTGCAGCTTCTTCAATAAATCCGCGACGTTCCTCTGGAGTTGCCATCAATATTGCATCGAGTTGGCCTTGACCAACGATGACGTGCATTTCGCGGCCAATACCTGAGTCGCTCAGTAGTTCTTGAATATCAAGCAAGCGAGAAGCTTCACCATTAATTTGATATTCAGATTGACCGTTACGGAAAAGAATGCGTGAAATAGTTACTTCGGTGTAGTCGATAGGCAGTGCGCCATCAGTGTTATCGATTGTGAGTGAGACTTCTGCGCGACCAAGTGGTGCACGACCACTTGTTCCAGCGAAAATAACATCTTCCATCTTGCCGCCGCGAAGGGATTTTGCACCCTGTTCACCCATAACCCAGGTGAGGGCATCAACGACGTTACTTTTACCCGAACCGTTAGGACCAACAACGCATGTAATACCTGGCTCAAGACGCAATGTGGTGCTAGAGGCAAAGGACTTAAAGCCCTTGAGGGTCATGCTCTTGAGATACACGCGGTAAACCTATCGCGCCACGTGCTTGTTTTTGGCGAAATTACTGCTCGGGCAGCTCAGTTTTTAGAGTTTCATATGCAATTCGGGCAGCAACTTGCTCAGCCTCTCGCTTGCTTTTTCCGGTTCCCACCGCCACAGCGTTTCCCGCAACCATTGCTGTAGCCGTGAAATCTTTATCGTGATCTGGGCCCTGTTCAGTAACAACATACTCCGGTGCACCTCTTCCAAGGCTAGCCGCTAACTCTTGAAGGGCTGTCTTGCCATCTAAACCAGCTCCGCGTGCAACGGCTGAATCCATAGTTGTTGCAATCAATCTGCTCACTATTTCAGTACATTTCTCAAAGCCACATTGAAGATAAATAGCTCCAATTAAGGCTTCTAGAGCATCGGCAAGTAATGAGTTTTTATCGCGCCCGTTTGTAACTTCTTCACCTTTACCCAGGCGAATGTATTGACCAAGTTCTAATGTGCGCGCGATATCTGCGAGCGCACGCATATTTACAACACCCGAACGCAGCGGTGATAAACGTGATTCATCTAAATCTGGATACCGCTTGTAAAGCTCCTCGGTAACAATTAAACCGAGAACGGAATCTCCAAGAAATTCAAGACGCTCATTAGTCTCTTTACTCGCAGATTCATATGCAAATGAGCGATGAGTAAAAGCTAACTCGAGAAGTGAGGGTTCAATTTCAACCCCCAGCGCTTCATTGAGCATGGAACTAACGATCAAACCTCTAGAACTTGGCGGCGGTTATAAGTACCGCATGTTGGACATGCTGTGTGTTGAAGCTTTGGAGATTGGCATTGTCCGCATGTTGCTAAAGAGGCAGCAGTTGTCTTCCACTGGCTACGGCGTGAGCGCGTCTTTGAACGCGACATTTTTCGCTTTGGTACTGGCACTGTTCGAACCTCTTCTTATCTATCTCTAAAAGCAGCGGTGGCTGCAAGGGGTAAGTATCCCCCAAAAAGCCTAATTCTTGAAATCGGCCCCCTTACTCCAGATCTAGCCCCTTCAAACCCGCCCAGCGGGCATCAACCACCTCATGAGCGTGATCACCAGGCAGCTCGGCCCACTTGCCACCACATTCGGGGCACAGCCCTAAGCAATCATCACTACATAATGGATTAATCGGAAGATCTAGAACGATGGCATCTCGAATAGGTGGCTCTAAATCCATAATGTCACCATCCATCATCAACTCATCATCTTCACCTAAATCATCTTCATCATCACTCTTTTTCTTCTTCTTTGGGCGCTCTAACTTTTGGGCGTAGTAGTACAGCTCTTGAACTTTTCGCTCGATCTCTACTTCTACTGCATCAAGGCACCGGGTGCATTCGCCTTTAGCAATGGCGAAGATTTCTGCAGTGAGCAATATGCCCTCAGTAACTGACTCCAGGCGGGCATCAACCTCAATTACTTCCCCAGCAGGCACGGATATGAGTTCAACTCCCAGTTTTTCAAGCAGTTCTATATCGAGCTCGTATTCCTTCATCTCCCCTGCACGACGTGCAAGTTCATATGTATTTAACTTAAAAGGCTCCGGTAAGCGTGCCATGGGAGTTAGTCGGCATCGGAGAGTTGAGACAGAACATCTTTATCATTTGCACCGCCTAGACGCTCACGCCCGCGTGCAACTGCATCTTGAGTCTTATTCAAAATTACTTCCAAAGTAGCCAAGCGGCCATCAATGTATTCCTCAACTTCTTGCTTTTCTTGATCACCTAATGCCCGCGCTTCATCCAAAATCTTACGCGCTTCATCACGTGCCATCTGCACGATAGAAGTTTGCTCAACCATTCTGGCCACATCTTCTCTTGCCATAGCGATCATCTGCTCAGCGCTAACACGACCTTCTTCAATGATGGCATCACGGGCCGCGATAAGTTTTTGTGCTGATTCAAGATCATTTGGAAGTGCTTCGCGGGCCTCATCTAGAAGTTCTAACATCTCACCACGGTGAACAACACAGCTAGCTGAAAGTGGAACACCACGTGCTTCTTCAACCATGGTGATTGCAGATGTTAACTTTTCAACTGAATCCATTTTTTACTTCCCGCCTACTCGAACTTTGAGCGCTGCATTTATCGATGCTGGCACCATCGTGGAAACATCTCCCCCGTAATGGGCGAGCTCTTTAACTAATGATGAAGATAAGAATGAGTGAGTTGGAGCAGTTGCCATAAACATGGTTTCAACCCCTGAGCCTTGCAGATTTACTTGGGCCATTTGAAGCTCATAATCAAAATCGCTCACTGCGCGCAATCCCTTAACGATGGCTTGAATCGAATTGCTCTTGCAGTAGTCAACGAGCAAACCCGACCATGAATCAACGCTCACATTAGTTAAGTGAGAGGTAGTTTCACGGATCATTTCAATGCGCTCATCAACTGTAAAAAGTGATGATTTTGTGCGATTCTCAAGCACTGCAATAACCACATGATCAAAGTGGGCACTGGCGCGAGAAATGATGTCGAGATGACCAAATGTGATTGGATCAAAGGAGCCAGGACAAACCGCGCGTCTCATGGCCTAAACGCTAGCAAGAGATGGGTCAGTTATCCATTCTCAGGCGTGTAATTGCCATAGAAAATCGTGGCCTGCCCATAGTTGCGTTCGCGCACTGCGCTAAAGCCTTCTGGCCATGAAAAATTTGAACGCTTTGCCGTGCGCTCAACTGCAATCACCGCATCATCTTTCAGGAAAGTGCCTGCATGCAACTTACTTAAAATCTCTTCAACTTCTGCATCTGAAAAGTCAAATGGTGGATCAACATAAACAATGTGGTACTTCTCTTTAGGTGCATCGGTCACAAATCTCTGGGCTGACATTGAGTAGAGGTGAAACTTTCCTGCAGGCTTATTCTTATTGACCAGCTCATAGTTATTCTCAATAGTTTTTTGTGCCTCAGGATCTTTTTCAACGATATGAACCAGAGTTGCACCGCGTGAGAGAGCCTCAAGTGCAATTGCGCCAGATCCTCCAAATAAATCTAAAACGTGAAGGCCTAGAAAATCACCGAACTCTGAAAGTAGGGATGAAAATAAACCTTCGCGTGCACGATCTGAAGTTGGGCGTGTAGCACCGGCAACTGTGCCCAATGTGCGACCTTTAGCTACCCCTGCAATGATTCTCAACTCATTAACCCTTATCTAAATAATCTACGGCCATATCATTAGCCATAGCGCTTAACTCTTTCTTAAGCCCAGGATAACTTGTTAGATCCAGTGATGTCGCAATCAAATCCTGCGCAGCAGTCCTAGCCTTTTCGATTAACTCTTCATCGCGCAGTACTCGAAGCAAGCGCAGGTGTGACTGAGTTCCAGATTGGGATGCACCTAATACATCACCTTCGCGGCGCTGTTCAAGATCGATACGAGAGAGTTCAAAGCCATCAACAGTGCCAGCCACAGCATCTAAGCGTTCGCGTGCTGGAGTTTCGGCAATGGCATTTGTTACGAGCAAACATAGGCCCGGTGAAGTTCCGCGACCCACACGACCGCGCAACTGGTGAAGCTGTGAAACTCCAAAGCGATCAGCATCCATAACCACCATAATCGTTGCATTTGCAACATCCACACCGACCTCAATAACTGTCGTTGACACCAAAACATCTATCTCTCCGCCGGCAAAGGCCTTCATAGTGCTTTCTTTTTCTTCCGTGCTAAGGCGCCCATGCAGCATTGCAACGCGCAATCCCGCTAAATCGCCAGCATGCAGGCGCGGTGCCAGCTCTTCAACTGAGGCAATATCACTAGATTCTGTACCAAAGAGAAAATCAATATCAGCGTTTCATCACTTCCGGCGGCAATACGCGGTGCCACAACATATGCCTGATGTCCTTGTCCTACTTCTTCTCGGATGCGTGCCCAAGCACGCTCCAAATATGTTGGCTTCTCCATCACAGGAATCACATGCGTTGTTATCGGCTGGCGACCCAGTGGAAGTTCGCGCAAAGTTGAAACATCTAAATCACCAAAGACTGTCATAGCAACTGTGCGAGGAATCGGTGTTGCTGTCATGACAAGTAAATGTGGAGGCTTTTGTGCTTTTTCTTTTAAGGCATCGCGTTGTTCCACACCAAAGCGGTGCTGCTCATCGACAACAATTAAGCCTAAATCTTTAAATTCAACCTTTTCACCGAGTAATGCATGTGTGCCAATAACTATTCCAGCATCTCCGGAAGCAGCAAGAGCAAGGGCTGCTTTGCGCGCTGCAGCGCTTTGAGAACCAGTAATTAAAGTTATTTGTGTTGCACCTTCTTCTGATCCCAGCGTTCCACCTTGGGCTAAGGGCCCAAGAAATTTTTTGATTGTGCGTAGATGTTGCGCTGCTAAGACTTCAGTAGGTGCAAGCAGGGCTGCTTGTCCCCCGCTATCAACAACTGCCAACATCGCACGCAGTGCAACAATTGTTTTGCCGGAACCGACTTCACCTTGCAGTAAACGGTGCATGGGATGGTCTTGGGCTAAATCACCTTCAATTTGCGCACATACCGCCTTTTGCCCCCCAGTTAATTGGAAAGGCAATGAGGCATCAAATGAATCAAGAACTCCGCCCTTAATCACTTTGCGAGAAGTGGTATTGAGTTTTCTTAACTCATTGCGCCGCAAAACCAATAGCGACTGCAACAGGAAAGCTTCATCAAAAGTTAGACGCTCACGTGCACTTTCAGCTGAATCTAGATCTGCTGGGCGGTGCAGCTGCACTAATCCTTGGTGCAGAGTGGGATAGCCAAAGCTGCTTCGTATGTGCTCAGGTAGAAAATCTTCCACTTCATCGAGTGAATCAATTGCCATCTCAACGCATTTAGAAATCTTCCACGATGGCATCTTGGCACTTGCGGGATAAACAGGAAGATACTTTCCTGCAAAAGAGCTCGCAGCTGCATCAACATCATTGCCATCTGGAATCATTTCGTAATCTGGATGGGCTAGCTGCTTCTTGCCATTGAATACGCCCACTTTGCCTGCAAATAATCCCTGACGACCCACCTTTAACTCTTTTTCCCTCCACGCTTGATTGAAGAAGGTGAGTGAGAGCTTGTCGCTTCCATCGGTAACGACAACTTCGAAAATACTTCCCTTGCGCCCGCGCAACGGTCTATTTGTTGAGCTGAGTACTTCAGCCAGAATAGTTACTTCATCACCTTCTACTAACTCTGAAATATCTGAGAGCTCTCCTCGCACTAAATACCTGCGTGGATAGTGGCGCATCAAATCGCCAACGGTTCTTATGTCAAAAGTATCGGCGAGAACTTTGGCAGTGCGATCTCCTATAACTGAGGAGAGTTTGCTTTCAAGATCTGCCATGGTGGCATTCTCTCGCACTGTGGCGTGCAAGCCGTGGAACATTTCAGGCTCAGAGGCAGGCAATAAAGCGTGATTTTGCCTTGATTGGCGTCAGCCCCTACGTTCGCGATACCCTTTCGCCTTGTCCGTTAAGGACTTACTTACCTTCACATATAAGAGGAGTACCGCTGTGGCATCAACATGCGATATCTGTGGCAAAGGGCCCAGCTTTGGCAATAACGTTTCACACTCTCAGGTAAAGACACGTCGCCGCTGGAATCCAAATATTCAGCGCATCCGTACCTTGGTTAACGGAAACACAAAGCGTCAAAACGTCTGTACTTCATGCCTCAAGGCTGGAAAAATTACACGCTAACTAATTTTGCTTAACTGAAATGGCGCCAGGTATCTGGCGCTTTTTTCATTTCTAAACCAATTACTCCACTGCCAGCCTTAACCACACCCACGCACAGCCCAGGCAATTCCTTACCTGTGGCCAGGAAAACATGATCTTCTCCCCCAGCAAATATCCACTGCCAGACATCTACACCTGATGCATCTGCTAGCTCTGATAATTGTGCAAACTCTTCACTTGCCTTAAAAGCCTTGGCATCAAAGACTAATTGCACACCAGATGATGCAGCTAGCTGCTCTGCTTGGATAACTAATGCATCACTAACATCACACATGGCATGAGCACCTTTATTTGCAAAGGCAACTGCCATCGAATAATCAAGAGTGGGTGCACAAAACTCTTCCACCGCATAGCTTTCTAAATCACTTAACTCAGTTTTCTCAACACTTGCAAGACCAGCTGCAGACCAACCCGGAAGTGATGATACATAGATTGAATCTCCTACTTGTGCACCAGATCGCGTAACTACCTTTTCTACTTCACCCAGAGCACTCATTGAAATTACTTTCACTGGACCGCGCGCTAAATCTCCGCCCACCACTACTGCCCCGCAACTACTGGCCTCATGTTTAATTCCTTGTGCTAGTTCAGAAATCCACTCCATGGACTCATCGCCAGTCAAAGTAAGGGCTGCTACTAGATAGGTAGGTGTGGCACCCATTGCATAGATATCTGCAAGGTTTGCAGCCGTAATCTTTCGGCCAATCTCAAAAGCACCTGACCACTGGCAATTAAAGTGAGTCCCTTCAACTGCCATATCGGTTGTAATCACGCTTTGTTTGCCGGTAGTAACAACTGCAGCGTCATCGCCGATTCCAACCTGAACGCCTCGGTGGCCATTGCCAAAGATCTCGGCAAGTGCGCCGATTATCTGGGCTTCATTTAAGGTCATAGTGATAAGAGTAATCGACTAGCCAGTTGCTATATCTCTGAAGTAGCCTTGACCCACCAACGAAAGGAAACTCTTATGTCAGTACAGGCCTACATTTTGATACAAACCGAGGTCGGCAAAGCGTCATCCGTAGCAAAAGCTGTTTCAGCTATCGCTGGTGTAAGTCTGGCCGAGGGCATCACTGGTCCTTACGATGTCATCATGCGTGCAGAAGCACCCAGCATGGAAGATTTCGGTCGCGTGATTTTGTCTAAGGTTCAAGGTGTTGCAGGGATTACTCGCACATTGACCTGCCCAGTTACTTACTAATAAAAACATTCACACATGAGCACGCTTTATACAAACGCGCGCTTTTGGTCACCTGGCCAAGCAATCTTTCATGACTTACTCGTTAAAGATTCGATAATCCTTGCAACCGGTGAAAAGACAAATGAGTTCAGCGCAGAAACAACAATTGATCTCAATGGCGCCTTTGTTATCCCCGCTTTTCTAGATGGACATGCCCATCCGATATTTGCCGGTCGAGAAGCCGCTGGACCAAAAATTAATGGCCTCAACACCATTGAGGAAATCAAAGCCCAAGTAAAAACCTTCGCTGATTTAAACCCTTTGACTCCCTGGATTATTGGCGGTGCATATGAAGCTGCCATTATTGAAGGCGGTGACTTTGATGCCAAGTGGCTCGATGAAGTTGTTAATGATCGCCCCGTTGTATTACACGCAGTTGATCACCACACAATTTGGGTTAACTCCAAAGCCATTGAATTAGCGGGAATTACTAGTGCAACAAAAGATCCACAAGGCGGCACTATCGCTCGATATAGCGATGGGAGTGCAAAAGGAACCTTGCGCGAGCCATCAGCCATGGCCCTAGTTCTAGATCACGCACCTGCCAACACCATTGAAAGTGATATTGCCGCAATCACTTACGCATGCGCTGAATATAGAAAAGTCGGTGTTATCGCAGCCATTGATTCATGGTGTGAGAAAGATATGGCACGTGCCTATATCGCTGCTGCGCAATCTAATGAACTAACAATTGCTTTCAATCTCTCATTACTTGCAACTCCCACCACTTGGTCTGGCGACATTGATGATTTCAATGAGATCCGCCAGCAATGCCTAGAACTTGATAACCCATCACAACTACAAGCCAATAGCATCAAGTTTTTACTCGATGGCGCCCTATCGGCAGGTACTGCCCATTTAACGCAGCCCTACCTAGATAATTCATCCTCATGCGGAATTGCCATCTGGAGCGATGAAGAACTACTCAATGCACTCGTTGCATACGACGCGCTGCAATACCAAGTCCACTTACATGCAATTGGGGACGCCGCCGTTAAGCAGGCTTTAGATGCAATTGAGGCGATGCAAAGAATTAATCCCCCATGGGATCGCCGCCCAGTAATTGTGCATGCCCAGTTAGTACGCGATGAAGATTTATCCCGATTTGCTCAGTTAGGTGCTATCGCAAACATTCAGCCCCTGTGGTGTTACATGGATCCCATGAATAAAGAACTCATAGCACCTCGTATTGGGCATGAGCGAAACAATCAGCAATATCGACTTCGCTCAATGCTAGAGGCTGGTGCCATGATTGCCTTTGGAAGTGATTGGCCGGTAACAAGTCATGTGCCAATGGATGCAATTTCTGTTCCAGTGACCCGCGCTAACCAAGCAGCTGGCATCACCCAACCTTGGGTAATTGAAGAGGCACTGACAATGGATGAATCTCTAACTTTCTACACTAAAAACGCGGCCTACCAACTCTTTCGTGAAGATGAATTTGGCGCACTTGAGGTGGGTAAGAGAGCTGCATTCTTAGTTTTAGATTCAGATCCAGGGCAAAACCCCGCAGCAAAGATAATTAAACTAATTTCCTAAAACTCCATTTGTGCGCAGCAATGCTGTCTCAATCAAAGCGGTAATAACACTTGTGTAATCAACTCCAGTGGCAGCCCACAGCTTTGGATACATTGAAGTTCCCGTAAAGCCCGGCATCGTGTTTATTTCATTAATAACGATTTCACCCTTATCGGTATAGAAGAAATCACATCTGGCTAATCCACTACATCCTAAAGCTTTAAATGCCTGCACTGCTTTTTCACGGATCTCTTCAGCTGCATCTGCCGGAATATCAGCAGGAATCTTTACAGTGGTAGCACCATCTAAGTACTTAGCTTCAAAGTCATAAAACTCGAACTTGCTATCAATGACAATCTCACCAACCACTGATGCTTTTGCCACACCATTAGATTCAAGCACGGCGCACTCTATTTCGCGGCCGACTACAGCTTGTTCAATCATCACTTTGTGGTCATATAAAAAAGCATCCTTGAGCGCAGCATTGAGCGCATCTATTGATTTCACTTTGTGTGTACCACGACTTGAGCCACCTCTAGCTGGCTTAACAAAGACTGGGAATGCAAAATCATCAATTGCTACTTGCTTGTCTTTGCTCGTTACAACAATCCCATCGGCCACATTCATACCAGCTGCTGCAAAAATTGACTTGGCAAAAGATTTATCCATTGCAACAGCTGAAGCTAAGACTCCACTACCAACATAGGCAAGGTTTGCGATTTCAAGTAGACCTTGAATAGTTCCATCTTCACCATATGGGCCATGCAATACCGGAAAAACAACATCGATCTTTAGATCTTTACCTGCGACTGAAAAACCATGAACATCGGCCACAACCGCAGGTGCGCCTTCATCTACTGTAGGAAGTTTTCCGCCAACTATTTCTAGCGGATAGTCATTAGGCAATAAAACCCAGTTTCCAGCCTTGGTAATTCCAATAAGGATGGCCTTGTATTTGCTCGAATCTAAACCTTTAAGAACTCCCCCAGCAGAAACGCATGAGATTTCATGTTCACTGCTAATTCCACCGCAGATTACGGCAACATTTAACTTACTCATCGAATAAAGTTTTCTGCTCGAGTGGTAATTTCCATTAATCGATCAAGGGCATCAGATGGTGAAATCGTGCCCGCAACAACATCGGCAACGGCTTCAATAACTGGCACTTCAACTCCTACTCGGTGAGCAATCTCAAGAACTGCATTGGAGGAGGCTACGCCCTCCACAGTCTTTGCCACTTGTTCACGCGCAATGGTCATTGATCCTGAGCGTCCTAGAACTTCGCCAAAGGTGCGATTGCGAGATAGCGGTGAGCCGCAACTGGCCACAAGATCGCCCATGCCAGCTAAACCCGCAGCACTGAGTGGATCTGCGCCATGGGCAGCACACAGCCGCGCAACTTCATTTAATCCTCTAGTAATGAGCATTGCTTGAGTGTTTTCGCCAAAGCCCATACCAATTGAAATTCCAACGGCTAGCGCAATAACAGATTTGATGGCACCAGCTAATTCACAGCCCAGCACATCGGTGGATGTGTAAACGCGGTAATACGGAGTTGCAAATAACTTCAGCGTTTTTTCAGCCAGTAGCTTTGTTGGAGCTGCAGCAACGGCGCCTGCCGGTTGGCGCATGATCAGCTCTGTTGCAAGGTTAGGCCCAGTAATGAGTGCAAAGTTCTCGGTATTCATTTCCTCATGAATAATCTCTGTCATGCGAGAAAGTGAGCTGACTTCAATACCTTTGAGCGTGCTGATATAGGTTGCCGCTGGGTCAACCAGAGGTTTCCAGCTCTTTAAGTTTTCGCGCAAAGTCTGAGCAGGAACTGCCAACACATAGATATTTGAATATTCAAAAGCTTGCCTTAAATCCGTTGTGGCGTTTAACCCCAGTGGTAATACATTCTCATCTAGGTACTTTCGGTTGGTGTGACTGGTATTGATTTCATCCACAATCTCCTGATTGCGCCCCCAGATAAGGACGTGATTGCCAGCATCAGATAACACCTGGGCCATTGTGCTGCCCCAAGCCCCAGCACCTAGAACAGTTACTTTGCTCATCGCTTCTTTTTAAAGTTTCCGGTTCGAGGCAATTGTGAATGATGTGGATCAAAGATTTCAACGGGGCGTTTTTCACCGCGTAGTTCTTCCAGCAAATCGGTAATAGCTCTCATCACAAATGCAGTGGCCTCAATTAAAGCCTCGGGATCGCTTTCTTTGCCATACCAGGGTGATAAATCCACTGGTGCACCAACCAAAATCTTGATGGGTGTGCGAGGAAAGAGCTTTAATTTCTTTTCATACGTGGGCATAACAATCTGTGAACCCCACTGGGCAATTGGAATGATGGGTGTGCGAGTAGTTATTGCTAATCGTGCAAGCCCTGTTTTAGCAACCATCGGCCAACCATTGGGATCGCGGGTGAGTGTGCCCTCTGGATACACCCCAACACAGTGCCCTAGCTCTAATAAGCGCAGCGCATGATCTAAGGCTTTAGAGGCATCTTTGCTTTCACGGGCAACTGGAACCATGCCTGCTGCAAGGATGATTTTTCCAATAACAGGAACTTTAAAAACGCCTTCTTTACCGATGTAACGAGGAGCGCGACCATTTCGATATAAAAAATGTGTCAGAAATAAAACATCTAGGTATGAAAGATGATTGCTGGCAACGATAGTTTTGCCGCTCTTAGGGATGTTTTCTCCACCCCGCCAAAGCTTTTTCCCCACCAGATTCAAAAGTGGGATAACTACCTTGGTTCCGATCTTGAATGCAAAATTTGTTCCGTGTGGCTTTCCTCGTGGCGGTGCATATGAAACCTTGTAATCCGCCATGTGGGTAATACTAACGAGTTGAGATTGAAAAGGGGATAAGAAAACGGGGCCGGCGTGAGCCGACCCCGTTGACTCAAAGTAAGTGAATTACTTCTTCTTAGCCTTCTTTGCTGGCTTGCGCTTTGCAGGAGCCTTCTTAGCAACCTTCTTCTTAGCTGCTGGCTTCTTCTTAGCTGCCTTCTTAGCAACTGGCTTTGCCTTTGCAACTGGCTTTGGTTCTGGCTTTGGAGCAGGTCCTAGCTTGCGCTCACCTGAGATGACATCCTTCAAACCCTTTGCAGGCAAGAAGCGAGCCTTCTTTGAAGCCTTAATCTTGATAGTTTCGCCAGTAAATGGGTTACGTCCCATACGTGCCTTGCGATCAACCTTCTTGAACTTACCGAAATCGTTGATCATGACATCTTCGCCTTTGTGCAGGTTGCGAACAATAGTGTCAAAAACGATATCTACAGCGTGTGCTGCTTCCTTCTTGCTGTCGTTGAAATGTGGAGCCAACGCCGCAATGAATTGGGCCTTATTCATTGAAATCCCCTTATTACGCGTAAATGTTAAGCAATCGCTTAACGTGTTCACAAACTTACGCGTATATATAGGGTGATTACGCGATTGATGTAGGTGTGTCGCGAATTAATTTTTTAATGAAATATCAAAAAATCGCAGTTTTTATGCGTAGAAAACCCTCAATTCAACGTTGAGAGTTTTTCATCACCATGCTCACCCCTAGGCAAATCCCAGTGATTTAGGCTTGTTTTTCGGTGATTATGAGCGAATAGGAAGCGTTGCTGGCTTAAGAGTTGTCCGAGATTTCTCAAAAGAGTCAATGGAATCAGCGTTTTTAACAGTCAAGCCGATGTCATCTAGACCCTCCATCAAGCGCCAGCGGGTGTAATCATCGATAGCAAATGGCAAAACAACGTTGTTATAGCCAACGGTGCGAGTTTCTAGGTCAACGGTTATAGATGTGGCTGGATTGGCCTCAATTGCAGCCCAGAGCGCCTCTACATCGCTTTGCTCGATGATCACAGTGAGTAAGCCACCTTTGAGTGAGTTACCTCGAAAGATGTCAGCAAAGCGCGAAGAGATGACGGCTTTGAAGCCATAGTTCTGCAAGGCCCACACCGCGTGCTCACGGGAAGAGCCAGTACCAAAATCAACGCCTGCCACAAGAATTGTGCCAGCCTTGTATTCGGCCTTATTTAGAACAAACTGTGGATCACTGCGCCATGCTGAAAACAAGCCATCTTCAAAGCCACTGCGTGTAACACGCTTTAAATAAACGGCTGGAATAATCTGATCTGTATCAACATTGCTGCGGCGAAGTGGAACTGCGGTGCCTGTGTGCGTGACGAATTTTTCCATGTTTTTTGCTCCTTACAAATCCGCAGGCGATGAGAGAGTTCCACGCAGGGCAGTTGCAGCCGCTACTAGTGGACTTACCAAGTGTGTGCGCCCACCCTTACCTTGGCGGCCTTCAAAGTTTCGATTAGATGTTGAGGCAGAGCGCTCTCCCACAGCCAATTGATCCGGGTTCATACCCAAACACATTGAGCATCCGGCGTTGCGCCATTCAGCTCCAGCATCAACAAAGACTTTATCCAGACCTTCTGCTTCAGCCTCTAAGCGAACTCTGGCAGAACCTGGAACAACCAACATGCGAAGTGTTGAAGCAATCTTCTTACCCTTGACAACTTCTGCAGCAGCTCGCAAATCTTCAATTCGACCGTTGGTGCAAGAGCCCAAGAAAACAGTGTCAATGGCTATCTTTTTAAGTGGTGTTCCAGCCTCAAGACCCATATAGACAAGTGCGCGCTCTGCTGCCCCACGTGCCTCTGGATCTTTAATATCTGCTGGGTTTGGAACATTAGAACTAAGAGATGCACCTTGACCTGGGTTAGTTCCCCACGTAACAAATGGTTCTAACTCATCGGCGTTGAGATCTACTTCAACATCAAATTTTGCATCGCTATCTGTATAGAGCTCGCTCCAGTACTTTACTGCTGCATCAAAATCCTCTGGTGCATGAGGCTTGCCCTTGATGTAATCAAATGTAGCTTGATCAGGTGCGATAAGACCTGCGCGAGCACCAGCTTCAATCGACATGTTGCATACCGTCATGCGTGATTCCATAGATAGCGCACGAATAGCCGAGCCACGATATTCAATGACATAGCCCTGGCCTCCGCCAGTGCCGATCTTTGCAATGATTGCCAAGATAATATCTTTTGAAGTAACCCCAGTTTTTAGCCTTCCTTCAACATTTATCGCCATGGTCTTTAATCGAGCCAACGGCAAAGTCTGTGTTGCTAAAACATGCTCAACTTCAGATGTTCCAATACCAAAAGCTAAAGCGCCAAATGCACCGTGTGTTGATGTGTGTGAATCTCCGCAAACGATTGTCATACCAGGTTGGGTTAAGCCCAGCTGTGGGCCAACTACGTGCACAATCCCTTGCTCTTTATCTCCCAATGAATGGATGCGCACACCAAATTCGGCGCAGTTAGCGCGCAATGTATCCACCTGCAGCTTTGAAACAGGATCTGCAATTGGCTTATCAATATTCAGGGTTGGCACGTTGTGATCTTCAGTAGCAATGGTGAGCTCAGGGCGGCGTACTGTGCGTCCTGCAAGGCGCAGACCATCAAAGGCTTGTGGGCTAGTTACTTCATGGATGAGATGAAGATCGATATACAAAAGATCTGGTTCACCATCGGCAGCACGAACTACATGTTCGCTCCAAATCTTTTCAGCTAGCGTTTTACCCATCTGCTTTTCCTTACTCCTTCATTTGCCATATCATATAGTGGGATGTTAATATCATCCTATGAACAGAAATAATAGCGGAGTTGGCGTATTAGATAAAGCCGCAGCGATTTTAAACACGTTAGAAGCTGGCCCACATTCACTAGCAGAGCTCGTTGCTGCCACATCAATAGCCCGCCCAACAGCTCACCGCTTAGCTGTGGCCCTGGAGTTTCATCGCTACGTTGCCCGTGACCTCTCTGGACGCTTCGTATTAGGCCCACGTGCCGGCGAACTTGGCGCTGCTGCAGGAGAGGATCGTTTACTTGCCGCTGCTGCCCCAGCGTTGGCGGCGCTTCGTGATGCAACAGGTGAGAGCGCCCAGCTCTATAAGCGACAAGGTGATCAAAGAATTTGTGTGGCAGTTGCAGAGCGCTTATCTGGTCTTCGTGACTCTGTTCCCGTTGGTGCTGCCTTAACAATGCAGGCAGGCTCTGCTGCCCAGATTTTACTTGCGTGGGAAGATAGCGAAAAGATTCATCGCGGTGTTGCTAACGCCAGATTTACTGCAGCACAACTTGCTGCAGATCGTCGTCGCGGTTGGGCACAATCTGTTGGAGAGCGCGAAGCTGGAGTCACATCTGTTTCTGCCCCAGTTCGAGGTCCCAATGGAAAAGTTATTGCAGCGGTCAGTATCAGTGGACCCATTGAGCGTTTAGGTCGACAGCCTGGCCGCGTTCATGCCGCAGCCGTTGTTGCTACAGCTGCTCGCCTGAGTGAATATCTAGCTCGCGAATAACACGGCCGATAACACCAAAACCAAAACCTTTGCGTTGTAGCAGGGATTGAATTCTACGAATCTGAACCTCTGGTTCTAGACGAGACATTGTTGAATACTTTTTCATCGCCAAAGAAAAAGCCGTTCGATATTCAGACTCATCATCAATCTCATCGAGAGCTTCATCAATTGCGCTTTGATCTACTCCCCTGGTGCGCAGCTCTCCTGCAATGATTCGCTTCGATAATTTCTTGGCGTTGTGGCGAGATTGAGTCCAGGCTTTAGCAAACTCAGCATCATTGATTAAACCGTTTTGCGTTAATTTATAGATTGTCGCATTGGCAACCTCATCCTCAACGCCACGTTTTTTGAGATGAGCCAAGAGCTCACCCTTACTCTTGGCCCGCGCAACCAAAGCATTTTGTGCAATGGCATATGCGATTGAGTAAGGGTCAGCCTCTTGGTCAACCTTTGAAAATTGCAGGCTAATTAGAAATCAACCTCAGCAGTGGCTTCATCGATAGCTGCGATCAGATCTGCATCTACCTCGATTGGCACAAAGTGAGCGCGAATCTTGCCTTCAATCTCATTAGCTAAATCTGGGTTATCGATAAGGAATGTGCGTGCATTTTCCTTGCCTTGTCCCAACTGATCAGCTTCATATGTATACCAAGCGCCAGATTTCTTCACAATTCCAACTTCAGCTCCAAGATCGATGAGAGAGCCTTCACGTGAAATACCTGTGCCGTAAATAATGTCGAACTCTGCCTGCTTAAATGGTGGAGCCATCTTGTTCTTAACAACCTTAACGCGAGTACGGTTACCGACAGCGTCCTGGCCATCTTTAAGGGTTTCAATACGGCGGATATCTAAACGAACTGATGCATAGAACTTTAACGCTTTACCACCAGTAGTTGTTTCAGGTGAACCGAAGAAGACACCAATCTTTTCACGCAACTGGTTAATAAAGATTGCAGTTGTCTTTGATTGGTGAAGTGCGCCAGTAATTTTACGTAGAGCTTGTGACATAAGACGTGCTTGAAGACCCATATGAGAATCTCCCATCTCGCCTTCGATTTCAGCGCGTGGAACAAGTGCTGCAACAGAGTCAACGACAACTAGATCAAGTGCACCTGAACGAATTAGCATGTCCATGATTTCTAACGCTTGTTCACCTGTGTCTGGTTGTGAAACTAGGAGCGCGTCAATATCAACGCCAAGCTTCTTTGCATACTCTGCATCAAAGGCATGCTCAGCATCGATGAATGCGCAGATACCGCCTGCAGCTTGTGCATTTGCAATTGCATGCAATGTAAGCGTTGTCTTACCTGAAGATTCTGGTCCGTAGATTTCAACGATGCGACCGCGAGGCAATCCACCAATACCAAGTGCGATATCAAGTGCGATTGAACCAGTTGGAATTACTTCGACAATCTGGTTTTGACGATCCGACATCTTCATTACTGAGCCTTTTCCAAATTGACGTTCGATCTGGGCTAGGGCTGTATCGAGGGCTTTTTGGCGCTCGCTTGTAGCTTTTTCTTGTGCAGCATCGTTAGCTTTATTTACTTTTTCAGTAGCCACTTACTTTCCTTTCGATAGAACGTCGTGTGACGTTTGGTCCTGGCCCAGAAGGTACGGAGACCCAACGACGGACCGCAGCGCTTGGGGAAGAGCTGTGGGCGGAGGTTGGAACCGCTCTGGTTGTACTCGGATAGAGTATCCGAACATCTGTTCGAAAGGTAGCAGGCGGCACTGACAGATATGAGCGTGTCGCCAGCGCCCTACAGCCCCATACTTACCCCCATGCTCATTCTGCTTCCCCCTAGTGAAAAAAAGGGAACAGAGCCAGGTCCTGCCATCACCGTCTATACCGGCGTGCTCTACCAAAGCTTGGGCTGGGCAACGCTGACTAAAGCTGCCCAAGTGCGAGCTCAAAAATCAATTGCCATCATCTCGGCTAAATACGGAAGCCTTAAATGCCTTGATCCCATTGAGCCCTATAAGGAAAAAATCGATGCAGCTCAAATGCGGGCACCGATTACTAAGGCGCTAGAGGCCATTGAAAGTGATTTGATTATCGACTGTCGCTCTTCGACCTATCAAAGCGTTTGGACTCCCCCGGCTCACAAATGCGTGGAGATTAAAGTGTTCAGCAAAGTTGATGGCGTGAAGAAAGTCATTACTCATATGTCTAAAAAGACTCGCGGTGAAGTAACGCGGATGTTACTGCTCTCTACAACAATTCCCACTAACCCCCAAGAGTTAGCAGAGATTGTTTCGAGAGCCTTTGATTGCGAGCTTTTTGAAGCTAAGGCAAATGTGCCTTGGGTCTTAGAGGTTATCGCTCACTAGTTTGGCTAATGATTTTTACCATCAATTCCGGATAATCCCACATCGGTGCATGCCCACAGTTATCAATGACTAACCACGTGCTATGAGCAGGTGCTAGCGAGCGCTCTTGTGAAATTGGATATGGCAATGTGTTATCTGTGTCACCAAAGAGGATTGTTACTGGAACACTCTCAGGAACATGGGCCTCAAATCGTTTTCCTAACATTCCATCCCAGGCAGGAAAATAACCAGGGCAGTTAAGCATCGCGTGTGCAGCCTCATAGCAAACCTCATAACTGAGTTCGCGCCATCTAGGACTCACTGTTGCAAAGCCAATCCACCGCAGTATTTTTGAGTTAAGTCCGATACGAATAAGTGGCCTAAATAAGCGGGCTACATAATAAGATCTCGCTTCTTTCATCTCACGCTCTGGCGCTGGCTTTAGCCATAGACCAGCAGGTGCAATCCCGGTTAGGGATTTAATGCGATGCGGTTGATCTGCCCCCATCTCAAGTGCAATCCATCCACCGAGTGAATTGCCTGCAATATGAAACTCATGTATCCCATATTCACTCTCTATCGCCTGAAAGATTGCTCGGCCCAGTGATTGGGGATCCATTGCCTGGGCTTTGTTATAGGGGCTTTGGCCATGTCCTGGCAGATCCACCGTAATCACACGAAAACTCTGTGTGAGTGCAGGGATGATGGGTTTAAATGCGCTTGCAGCCGATCCCAAACCATGGATCAACACCAAAGGTGGATGTGACGGATTTGTTTGCGTCAGGGTTGTAACAAGGCTCATTGTTAGTACTTATATTTTTCTGTCTCTTTAGGATGCGCCTTACATACTGCTTTCCAAATCTCATCTGCCTCAAGGCCAGCAGCTAAGGCCTCATTAACGCTCTTACTACCAAGTTCAGAGATTGCTATATCGGTGGGAAAGTGCGAATGCTCGCCAAATGAAAGAGCTAATCGCTCGCGTAGATCAGAGATTCGCACGTGCAATAAGAAACTCTGCTTGGAGTCTGGAATCCTCTGGGGTCAGAGGTTGAATCACTTGGCCAATTAACCAGCGCGTTGCAAGGTCAGCTAAGACCTGTGAACCGAGAATCATTGCAAGGGCGTCATTGAACTGCATCCAGAGTGGATGACTAGCTGTGGCCATCACCTGTGTCAATGGCGCTGGATCTGCAACACGCATCTTTGCAAGAGCGCTATCTGATGAAATCTGGATTGATAAAACTTCTAGGGAATCTGTGGGATTGGGTGCACTCTGGGCGATGCTGACTAATCTGCGGATCTCTGAATCACAAAGGGCGGCAAGTACTGATTCTTTATCTCGGTAATGGTTATAGAGAGTTGCACGAGAAACCTGTGATGTGTCAGCGATTTCGATCATTGACATCTTGGCTAAACCAACAGATGCAATTAACGCCTTAGCACCTTCAAGGATTGCACTTTGTGTGCGGCGATGTGTGGCAGCTTGTGGTGCGTATTTATTAAGCGGCATCGACGACAGTAAGAGTGACGCTCTCGCGGCTCTTTAACTCAAGCGCTACGTCATTGAAAACACCAGAGAGTGAAAGACCTAGCGCGACACAAATAGCGTTTAGAAGTTCAGATGATGCTTCCTTTTGCCCACGTTCTACTTCAGATAAGTAACCCAGTGAGACACGGGCATCACGTGCAACATCGCGCAATGTGCGATTTTGTGATGTGCGGGCAGCGCGAAGTGTGAGACCAACTGCTTGACGAACTAGAACCACGGGCCCACCTCCTTTTTCACGCTCGGCTCCTAAGGATACGCGCAAAGGTGGCAATGGCGCTTGCTGTAGCTGCGTTTCGCACAGATTCTCGCTCACCAGATAAGGATAATTCGATGCTCTGACATACAGGGCCCACAATTGCTACCCACACCGCACCCACAGGGTGACCATCGATTGGATTAGGACCAGCAACTCCTGTGGTGCCAATTGCCCATGTTGTTCCAAATGATTTCAGCGCACCTTGCGCCATGGCAATTGCAACTTCTTCACTGATCGCAGAGTGCTTGGCAATGAGAGCTGGATCAATTCCCAAATGTGAAATCTTTATCTCATCGCGATAGGCAGTTGTACCACCCACGAAAACATCAGATGCCCCAGCAATCGTAACGATGGCAGAGCTAAGCGCTCCTGCGGTTAAAGATTCAGCAGTACTAAGAGTTTCTCCTCGAGCACGTAAGTCTTCAACTACTTGCGCAGCAAGGCTGATGATTTCAACAGGTAGCGTCATGTGCTTATTTTCCTAACTCTTAGTGAACGCTGATTTTACATAGTAAGCCCCGGTAACGATAGTCAAAGTCACCGCTATATACATAAACCCATCACGGAACCAGTAGAGCGAGGAGCTTAAAGGCAAGACATAGAAGCCCACTCCAAAGTTTTGCATCGTAGCCTTGATCTTGCCACCCTTGTTGGCGGCAATGACTCCTCGATTGATAGTCATCAAACGAAAAATCGTAATTCCTATCTCTCGAGCCAAGATAACAGTGGTGATCCACCATGGCATCCGCCCAAGAATTGATAGGGAAATCATGGCAGTGCCGATCATTACCTTGTCAGCAACTGGATCTAAAAACTTTCCAAACTCTGTAATGGTGTTGCGACTACGTGCCAAATTGCCATCTAGAACATCGCTCATTCCAAGGATGAAAAACACACACCAAGAAATATATTGCCACGTTGGATCATCGCCACCATTTTTAAAAAGTGTATATGCGCCCACTGGCACAAGTAGCAAACGCATGACAGTTATAAAGTTAGGAGTAATAAATCCTGGCAACTTCATAGAGGCTTTGCCACCAAATCTGCTCCCATGGAATCAATGACCACAGCATCAACATACTGGCCTGCTTTAAAATCTGTCCCGATAAAAGTAGTGGTTCCATCCACTTCTGGACCTTGGTGGGCTGCGCGACCTTCTTGTAGTTCGGCATCTTCGATCAAAACTCGGATAGTTTCACCTATGCGCGCTTGTGCACGCAGTGAAACCATCTCATCGGCCAGAGAAGAAAGTGTTTCTACGCGCTGGGCGATTACTTCTTCATCAATCTTGCCATCAATCTTTAGAGCTTCGGTGTTATCTTCATCAGAGTAACCAAAGATTCCCACAGCATCTAACTTAGCCTCAGTGATGAACCTTGCTAATTCATCAAAATCCTCCTGAGTCTCACCTGGAAAACCAACGATAAAGTTAGAACGAATTCCAGCCTCAGGAGATAAAACTCGGATTTGATTGATTAAATGCAGGAACTTTTCATTATCACCAAAGCGGCGCATTCGGCGCAGCACTGTTGGTGATGAGTGTTGGAAAGATAAATCAAAATAAGGAACTGTCTTAGGTGTTGCAATCATGGCCTGAATCAAAGTTGGTCGCATCTCAGCAGGCTGCAGGTATGAAAGTCGAACCCACTCAACGCCTTCGATAGCTGCGATCTCTGGAAGCATTTTCTCCATTAATTGCAGATCACCTAAATCTTTTCCATAAGAGGTTGTATTTTCACTGACTAAGAAGAGTTCGCTAACTCCATTGGCCACTAGCCAACGTGTCTCATCCAAGATCTCATGGGGGCGACGTGAAATAAATGAACCTCTAAAGTATGGGATCGCACAGAAAGAGCAACGACGATCACAGCCCGATGCAATTTTAAGTGGCGCCCAAGGTGCATCACCTAAGCGCTTGCGGGAAAACTCAGTGCTCTCGCGCGTCTCAGCGCGATCAGCTGGAGCAATGGGCAAGAGAGCGCGACGATCACGTGGAACATGAGGCGTATGCGAATTACCTGCAACGATTGATTGCAATCGTGCAGAAATATCTTGATAGTCATCAAAACTTAAGATTGCATCAGTATCGGGTAGGGCTTCTGCTAACTCATTGCCGTAACGCTCAGCCATGCATCCCACCGCAACCACTGCTCGTGTCTGGCCATGTCCTTTGAGTGAGTTTGCCTCCAATAAGGCATCGATAGAATCTTTTTTAGCTGATTCAATAAATCCACATGTATTTACTAAGGCAACTTCAGCTGATTCAACATCATCAACTAAGGTCCAGCCATCGGCTGCTAAACGACCAGCCAACTCCTCTGAATCAACTTCATTTCGAGAGCACCCTAAAGTGACAACTGCTACGGTGCGCTTCATTTGGCAAATCTTAGCGTGTTATGAATCGACTCCGTACGACACGCTAACTACCTCACCATCGACGCCAAGGGCTTGAACTTTCTTGCCATTTACTTTCAGATCTACACCCCCAGCATTTCCAACTTTAAGATTGAGTTGTGAATCTGAGGAAAATGTCTTAACTGCCCCACGTGATACTTGACCACTAAAGAGAATTCTGCCCGCAGCATCAGAGACAAAGAGCCATGACTTAGCACGGACGGCCTCAATAATTACTTCAACACCACTTCCAGTTGAGAAAGTACTTTGCGTAGAAGGTTCTGCCGATGGTGATTGCGCGGCAGTTTCTGATGGTGATGCACTTGCAGTTGGATTGGCACTGAGCACATCATTTGTATTGATATTTGAAATTACTACTTGTGCAATACCAACTACAAAAAGTGAAGCTACAGAGATTATCACAAGAACTTTCCAAGAAACTTTGCGAGCTTCGGCTGGTAATCGCATCACGCTATTTTCAATAAGCAAATCTTTCATGGAGCGGGTTTCACCGCCTTGTTCCTCTTCATAGAGGCGGATGAACTCTTTTTGATCAGCTTTCAATATTGAGGCGATGTTGCGCACGTGGCCGCGTGCATAAGTTTCGCCACCGCACTGGGAGAAATTATCTTTCTCAATTTCACTCAAAACGCTCATTCGAATATTGGTTTTGGCAGCCAAATCTTCAAGTGAAAGGCCCGCGTCTTTACGCGCCTTAGCAATTAAAGATCCTAGTGACATCATTGCTGGTCCTTAAGGGAAATTACTTCTGCCGATGATAGACCAAGTCTAGAACCTGGACAAGTCTTGTGACTAGGGAGTGGAGTGAGAACAAGGGGTGAATAGTGGTCTAACCCTCGGGTAAATCTCCTAGTAGTCCCGCAAAGTCGCTAAAACAGAATCTAGCTCATCGGGTTTAACCAAGACTGCCCTGGCCTTGGATCCTTCAGATGGTCCAACTATTCCGCGAGACTCCATCAAATCCATTAACCGTCCAGCTTTAGCAAAACCAATGCGAAGTTTTCTTTGCAACATTGATGTTGAACCAAACTGGGTCCCAACAACTAATTCAACTGCTTGTAACAAAATATCTAAATCATCACCGATTTCTTTATCAACCATCTTGGGATGTGATTGAACGGCAGTAACATCATCGCGATAACGCGGTTTCAACTGCTTTTTCACATGTGTTGTAACCGCTTCAATTTCACGCTCTGAAACATATGCACCTTGGATACGAACTGCTCGGCTAGCTCCCATAGGAATAAAGAGAGCATCACCTTGTCCAACAAGTTTTTCAGCACCTGGGCTATCTAAAATAACACGGCTATCTGCTAAAGAACTCGTTGCAAATGAGAGTCTGGAAGGAACGTTTGCCTTAATTAATCCAGTAACAACATCCACAGATGGACGCTGTGTTGCAAGTACTAAGTGAATACCAGCAGATCGTGCTAGCTGTGTAATGCGCACAACAGATTCTTCCACTTCCTTGGCTGCCACAATCATCAAATCTGCAAGCTCATCAATGATAACAAGTAGGTATGGATAAGGCTCAACTGTGCGATCACTTCCAGGTGGCACGATCACCTTGCCAGCACGAACTGCCTTATTGAAATCATCTATATGTCTAAAGCCAAAAGTTGAAAGGTCTTCATAGCGCAAATCCATCTCACGCACTACCCATGTAAGAGCATCGGCAGCCTTTTTTGGATTAGTAATAATAGGTGTAATTAAATGTGGAATACCCTCATAGGCAGTGAGCTCAACGCGCTTGGGATCGATGAGAACTAAGCGAACTTCATCCGGTGTAGCACGCACTAAAATCGAAGTAATCATGGCGTTAATCATTGAAGATTTACCAGCACCGGTTGCACCTGCAACTAATAGGTGAGGCATTTTTGCAAGGTTTGCACAGACAAAGTTGCCTTCAACATCTTTTCCAAGTGCAACCAACATGGGGTGGTGATCTTGACCGGCAACAGATGAGCGCAAAACATCGCCTAGTGCAACGATTTCACGATCTGCATTTGGGATTTCAATTCCCACCGCTGATTTACCTGGAATTGGCGAAAGAATTCGCACATCACCACTGGCAACGGCATAGGAAATATTCTTAGAAAGGGCGGTAATGCGCTCGACTTTCACGGCATTTCCTAGCTCAACTTCATAGCGCGTGACCGTTGGTCCACGCATAAAGCCAGTTACTTGCGCATCGATTTCAAACTGTGCAAAGACTTCTGTCAGCGCTTCAACTACTAATTCATTAGCTTTGCTCTTAGCTTTGGCGGCAGGTCCAGTGCGCAGCAAATCGGCGGGCGGCAGTTCATATGTTGAATCAGGGGTGAGTAAGAGTTGTTCAGGTCGCCTAGTAACTGTTTGTGCAGTTACTACTGGAGATGTGGGAATTGGAACAGTGAACTCTTCATCAAAGCTCTCTTCATCTAGCTCTTCATCGTCTTCCACTGGTTCATTCCAGCCAGCAACAATCGGTGTTTCAAAAGGTGGGGTGTCTGTGATTTCGAAACCTTCAACCTTGATGGGTCTTTCAGGTCGCTTGGACCATAACCAACTAATGCTGGATGTGAAGCGATCTAGAAGTTGTGAAACCGGTGTTGCAGTTACGACAAGTAAACCAAAAATGAAAATAATGATTAATACTGGATAGGTCAGCACTGAAGTCATCAATGAAACCAACGGAGTGGTTACTGCATAACCAATCCAGCCGCCGCCTTCACGCATAGCGGTTGCACCTGTGCCAATAGAACCATTGAGCAAATGTGAAATACCAGTTGATGAGAGAAGTAGCGCCAAAGTACCAACTACTACACGCCCTAAAGCAGCTTTGTCCTCAGGGGTTCTAAATAATTTAAAAGCAAAATAAATCAAAACAATGGGTGTGGCAAAACCGATGCGACCAAAGCCTCCATAAACAAATGCATAGACCGCACGACCCACAATATTGTCGGCATGAAACCACGTTCCGGCCGTTGCCACCAGAGCAAGAATGAGAATCAGAAATGCAACTCCATCGCGTTGATGTGCTGGATCTAAATCACGAGCACCACGAGCAATAAAGCGAACTGAGTTACCAAGAATTTTTGCGATGAATCGCCAGATTGCGCCTAAGCCTCTTCCGAGCGCGCCGCCTACTGCGCCGCTTTTGGATTTAGATTTCTTCTTAGCCACACTCCTCATCGTAAAGGATGAGTAATTTCTTAGCGCCTAGGCGCGCCGTTCTTAAACTTCAATAACAACAGGGACAATCATCGGCTTTCGACGATGTTCTCCCCCAACCCATCCACCAACGGTTTTTCGCACAATCTGTGAAAGCTGATGTGTTCCATTAATTCCTTCGGCAACAGCTGCCGCCAACGCCTTTTCGATCTTTAATTTAACATCATCAAAGAGCGCCATATCTTCATTGAAACCACGTGCATGAATATCAGGTCCGGCAACGATCTTTCCAGTTTGTGAATCAATCACCACAATGACAGAAATGAATCCCTCTTCACCAAGAATGCGACGATCCTTCAGTGATGCCTCTGTAATGTCGCCAATACTCTGTCCATCAACATAAACAAAGCCACAAGGCACTGAACCAACAACTTGTGCTTCATGATTGATTAAATCCACCACAACGCCATTTTCAATAATCAAGGCATTTGATCGTGGGACTCCGGATTGAATTGCAAGTTCAGCATTTGCCTTCATATGCCGCCACTCGCCATGAATAGGCATGACATAGCGTGGCTTAACGATGTTGTAGCAGTAGAGAAGTTCGCCCGCGGCAGCATGACCTGAGACGTGGACCATGGCATTTGCTTTATGAACTACTTTGGCACCAAAGCGAGTGAGTTCGTTGATAACTCTAAAGACAGAGTTTTCATTTCCAGGAATGAGTGATGAAGCCAGAATAACTGTGTCGCCTTCGCCCACACGGATCTGATGGTCACCATTTGCCATTCGAGATAGCGCTGCCATTGGTTCACCTTGTGAACCTGTGCAAATCAAAACAACATTGTCATCAAAAGAATCCAAATCCTTTGCATCCATAACAATTCCAGGTGGAACTGTTAGGTAACCCATATCTTGTGCAATCTTCATATTACGAACCATGGAGCGACCAATAAAGATAACTTTTCTATTGTGAATTAATGCTGTGTCTATCACCTGCTGAACGCGGTGCACATGGGATGAAAATGAAGCAACAATTACCCGGCGCTTAGTTGAACCGATAACGCGATTGAGTGCGGGCATAATTTCGCGCTCTGAAGGAGTAAAGCCTGGAATGTCAGCATTAGTTGAATCAACCATAAATAGGTCAATGCCTTCTTCACCCAAACGAGCAAAGGTGCGCAGATCTGTAATGCGACCATCAAGTGGTAACTGATCCATCTTAAAATCACCTGTTGCTAATACTCGGCCTGCATCAGTGTTAATCACAACTGCTAATGCATCTGGAATTGAGTGATTCACGGCAACAAATTCAAGTTCAAAAGGTCCAACATCTTCATGTCCACCTTCACGAACTTCGCGTGTAAGTGGAGTAATTCGATGCTCTTTAAGCTTTGCTGTAATCAGAGCCAATGTGAGTGCTGATCCATAAATGGCAATGTCACCTCGTTCGCGCAGTAGATAAGGAAGCGCACCGATATGGTCTTCGTGGCCATGCGTTAAAAAGACTCCAACAACATCATCTAGACGATCACGGATATATGAGAAATCGGGAAGAATTAAATCGATTCCTGGCTGTGTGTCTTCAGGAAATAAAACACCGCAGTCAACAATGAGTAGCTTTCCTTTAGTTTCAAATACGGTCATGTTTCGACCGATTTCACCTAAGCCGCCAAGGGCGACAATGCGCAATCCCCCTTTTACTAAAGGTGAGGGTAATCCAAGATCTGGGTGAGGATGATTCATTATTTAATTGCTACGCCACCTGCGCGTAGGTCGTCACGCAACTGCGCAACTTGCGCATCTGTTGCATCGACTAGAGGAAGACGGGTATACCCACCAGGTAGACCCATTAATGTCAGTGCAGCTTTAGTCATGATGGCACCTTGTGTGCGGAACGTTCCAGTAAATACTGGGAGTAATTGCTGATGAATTTCTAGTGCGCGAGCAGGATTGCCTGCAAACCAAGCGTTAAGCATCTCTTTGAGTTGTGATCCAACTGTGTGCCCACACACTGAAATAAAGCCAACTGCTCCCACTGATAGAAGTGGCAAGTTAAGGATGTCATCACCTGAATACACAGGGATTCCACAGCGCTTGATTACCCAAGACGTTGCTGCAACGTTTCCTTTAGCATCTTTGAGGGCAACAATTGAAGGGTGTTCGAAGAGTTCAACGATTGTGTCAGATTCAATCTCAACACCTGTGCGACCAGGAATGTCATAGAGCATCATTGGTAAACCAGTTGCATTAGCCATTGCCAAGAAGTGAGCCTTGATACCAGCCTGTGGTGGCTTGTTGTAATAAGGAGTAACTACCAAAATTCCATCGGCACCAGCAGCTTCGCTGCGCTTGGCTTGATTGATTGAATAATCAGTTTCATTATCGCCAGCACCTGAAACAACTTTGATATTGGAGCCAACTGCACGCTTAACAACTTTAATAATCTCCTCTTTTTCAGAGGATTTAGTCGTAGGAGCTTCACCTGTTGTGCCATTGACGACAATGCCATCATGACCGGTTTTAACGAGGTGATCAGCGATTTTTTCAACGCCAGCCCAATCAATGGAGCCATCTTTTTTAAATGGCGTGACCATTGCGGTCAACATGCGGCCAAATGGCGCTGGCGTACTCATGCCGGTAACTCTACCCGTTTTATGGGGCGATGCGACCAGACTTTTCAAAGGCTGCGTATGTGAGCGGCATTAATTTCGCGAATTCGGCTTCCATTTTCTCGGCCACCATCTCAATTTCACGTTGTGGGTAGCTTGGAAAGTGTGAGCCTTCACGGGATGTGCGAAGGGATAAAAAGTTCATAAGTGCACGGGCATTCATAGAAACATACATGGATGAATATGTAGCCACAGGTAAAACAGCACGCGCAACTTCGCGGGCAACTCCTGCATCCAACATCTTTTGATAACTATCATATGCAACTACGTAAGCAGCCTTCATTGAGCTCACAGTAATTTCAAACTGCTGCGTTGTGCCATCTTCAAATGTGTAGGCACCAGTTTTTCCAACTTGAATGAGTTTGCGCTCCTTAGATGGAATATAGAAAACAGGTTTTAATTCGCGGTAGCGACCACTTTCTTCATTGTATGAAGCGATGCGATGGCGCATGAATTCACGGAAAACAAAAATTGGTGCTGAGATAAAGAAAGTCATTGAGGTATGTTCAAAAGGTGAGCCATGGCGCTCACGTGCGAGGTAGTTGATCAATCCAGCAGAGCGAGCTGGGTCTTCACCAATCTCTTCCATTGACTGTTCACCTGCAGTTGAAACACGTGCTGCCCAGATTACATCGGCATCACTCGCACTGGCTTTTACTAATTCAACGGTTACATCGTCTCTAAATATGATTTCCTCAGGCATGGGCTCACCTTATAAGGGGCTGGGTTTGAGTCTTTGGATATCTACGGCAGAATGTCTGCGTGTCCAGAATTGAATCCACCACATTGCGCGATTCTCTGAGCGTTTCCATCACAGTCGGGGCCTATGGAACCGCTTTTGGAGCAGCTGCGGTTGCAAATGGCTTTTCAGTTCTACAAACGTGCTTGTTATCACTTCTAACATTTTCTGGTGCATCACAGTTCGCAGTTATTGGAGTTCTCGGTGCTGGTGGTGGTGCAATAAGTGGAATTGCAACTGCTTCCTTACTTGGAATTCGAAATGGTGTGTATGGCGTGATCATGGCACCGCGTTTAAAAGTAAAGGGATTCAAGCGAATCATTGCCGCCCAAATCACTATTGATGAATCAACTGCTGTTGCACTCGGTCAAGAAGTTCGCGGAGAAAGCGCCATGCGACAAGGTTTTTGGCTCACTGGATTTGGTGTCTTTTTATTCTGGAACTTATTCACATTAGCAGGAGCCCTTGGCGCGCAAGCCATGGGAGATATCCGTGCATGGGGTCTTGATTCTGCTGTGCCAGCCGCGTTTCTTGGTCTGGTATGGCCACGCTTACAAACTAATCGAGATCGCTTCCTTGCCATTGGCTGTGTGATCTTTGCTCTAGCCATGACACCGATTTTGCCGGCAGGGCTGCCAATCATTGCAACTGCATTTATTGCCGTAGCGGTTGGATTGCGCAAATGAACTCATTTTGGATAGCAACGATAGGCACGAGCGTTATTGCTTTCGCCCTTAAATACGCTGGCCATAACGTTCCAGAGAGAATTTTTGCCCACCCTAAAGTGCAATCCATTAATGCTCTTATTCCTATTGCACTGCTGAGTGCTCTGGTTGCCGTGCAGACCTTTACCGAAAAAACTCAGCTCATGATTGATCATCGCTTGGCAGGCGTATCGGCTGCAGTTCTAGCTCTTATTCTTAAAGCACCATTTCCAGTCGTAGTACTCAGCGCAGCCTTCACATCAGCTGCAATCTATAACTGGCTTTAGATAATTTTGAGAGCTTGAAGCTTTGCCTTCAAGTCATTATCTGAAGGCTCAGTTAAGTGCGTACCGTCAGAGAAAACAATCACAGGAATTGACTGCGCGCCGCCATTAATCTCTTTGACTTTATCAGCAGCACTTAGATCAGCATCAACATCGATAAGTGTGTATTCAACATTTAACTCTTCAAATAGACGCTTTGAACGGCGGCAATCTCCGCACCAGTCAGCGCCATACATTGTGATTTGATCTTTTGACATGTGGATCTCCCTTTACATGAACTTATCTAGGCCATGTGTCAGGCCTGGATGTGAAACTACATTTCTAATACCAAGGATTACTCCTGGCATAAATCCCGCTCGATCAAGTGAATCGTGACGAATCGTTAGAGTCTCCCCTAGTCCACCAAGGATTACTTCTTGATGTGCAACTAATCCTCGTGCGCGCACGGAGTGCACTGGAATATCTCCCACTTTTGAACCACGAGCACCATCGAGGGCCGTTGTTGTTGCATCGGGTTGTGGCCCTAGACCTGCATCTTTGCGAGCCTTGCTCATGAGCTCTGCCGTGCGAGATGCTGTGCCACTTGGCGCATCTACTTTAAGTGGGTGATGTAATTCAATAATTTCAGCTGATTCAAAGTATCGTGCTGCTTTTTCAGCAAACTCCATCATTAATACCGCGCCAATTGCAAAGTTAGGGGCAATTAAAACACCAACTCCGGGGTTAGCCTTTAAGAGTTTTTCTACGGTCGCAAGCTTGATTGCATCAAAGCCAGTAGTACCAACTACGACATTTAATCCATTATTAATAAGAAATTCAAGGTTTGCCATGACGCTATCTGGTGTGGTGAAATCAACAACTACTTTTGCGCCAGAATCTTTTAACTGTTCAAGTGAATCACCCAGATCTAGCGCTGCGACAAGGCTCAAGCCCTCTGTGGATTTAACGGCCTTGACGACCTCTGAACCCATGCGACCTTTTGCACCTAGCACTGCAACGTTAATCATTTCAACACCTTTTCAAATTTCGACGTGTTCTTAAATGGACCCACAAGTGCAAGCGTAGGCGTTTTGGTCAAAAAGGCGCTAGCAATTTCCTGTATGTCCTGCCGATTTACGCGTGAGATTGATTTCAAAATATCGTCAAAGCCCGTAACTTGGCCATAAACAATCTCATTCTTACCAATTCTAAACATGCGCGAGCCTGAGTCCTCTTGGCTCAAAACAAGTGAGCCGCGAACGGCGCCCTTAGCCCGCTCAATCTCTTCATGTGTCATTCCATTATCGACAACATCAGCTAGGACTTCGCGGATAATCTCCACAACTTCAATAGCTTTTGCTGGATTACAACCTGCATAGAAACCGATTTGGCCACTTCCTGCATATTGCTGGGCAAAGGCATAGACCGAGTATGCAAGACCCCGCTTTTCGCGGATCTCTTGGAATAAGCGTGATGACATTCCACCACCGAGAGCTGATGCCAAGACACCCATTGCAAAGCGGCGATCATCATGTCGGGCGACGCCCTCCATGCCATAAAACATATGTGCTTGTTCAGTCTTGCGCGAAATTAAACCAACGCTTTGTTGCTTAACTTTCTTATCTTGTGCATTTGAGCGAAGAACTGGCGCGCCCATGACATCTAGAAAACCATCGACTGAAAGAGCTGCTTCAACCATTGCAACCACTTTTTTGTGCTTAATGTTTCCAGCAACTGCAACTACCAAATCCTGTGGCAGGTAGCGCTTCTTGTAATAGTTTTTGACTGTACTGCCAGACATACCCCTAATTGATGCAACGGTTCCCAAAATTGGACGCCCTAGTGGAGTGTCACCGTAGTAGGTCTCGGCATAGAGATCATGGACTAAATCACTTGGATCATCATCGCGCATTGCAATCTCTTCCAAAACAACCTTGCGCTCTGCATCAACATCAAGGGCTGAAACAACCGAGGATGTAATTAGATCTGAAATCACATCGATTGCCATAGGCAAATCTGTATCAATAACACGTGCATAGAAGCAGGTGTATTCCTTTGAAGTAAAGGCATTCATCTCGCCACCGACTGATTCAATTGATGATGAGATTTCAAGTGCGCTGCGTCGCTCGGTTCCTTTGAAGAGTAAATGCTCTAGAAAGTGAGAAGCCCCAGCAGTTGCCGGGGATTCATCACGAGATCCAATATTTACCCAGATACCAATTGCGGCACTGCGCACCGAAGAAACTTCTTCAGTAACGATGCGCAGACCGCTAGGTAAAACTGAACGACGTACGCTCATTTATTCTGCAGAACCAGTTGTTCCATCTTCAAGAACTGGAACCAAAGACAACTTGCCCTTTGGATCAATCTCGCCGATTTCAACCTGAACCTTGTCTCCAACCTTCATGACTTCTTCCAAGTTTTCAATGCGCTTTCCGCCATGCATCTTGCGAATCTGAGATACGTGGAGCAAGCCATCTTTACCTGGCATCAATGAGATGAAGGCACCAAATGCTGCAAGCTTTACAACGGTACCGAGGTAGCGCTCTCCAACTTCTGGCATCTGTGGGTTAGCAATTGCATTGATTTGAGCACGTGCAGCTTCAGCTGATGGACCATCAACTGCGCCGATATAAATTGTGCCGTCATCTTCAATTGAAATATCTGCGCCAGTTTCATCTTGGATCTGGTTAATAATCTTGCCCTTAGGCCCGATTACTGCGCCGATCTGATCAACTGGAATCTTCACAGAGATAATGCGTGGAGCAAATGGGCTCATCTCATCTGGGCCATCAATTGCTTCATTCATTACATCTAAAATCGCAAGACGCGCTTCCTTAGCTTGGTGCAGTGCACCAGCTAGAACTGAAGCAGGAATTCCATCTAGCTTTGTATCTAGCTGCAGCGCTGTAACGAAATCCTTTGTTCCAGCGACTTTAAAGTCCATATCGCCAAATGCATCTTCTGCACCAAGGATGTCTGTGAGTGCTACGTACTCGACCTTGCCATCGACAGTGTCAGAGATAAGACCCATTGCAATACCTGCAACTGGTGCGCGTAGTGGAACGCCTGCGTTATAAAGCGCAAGAGTTGATGCACACACAGATCCCATAGATGTTGATCCATTCGAACCAAGTGCTTCAGAGACCTGACGGATTGCGTAAGGGAACTCTTCGCGAGTTGGAAGTACTGGAATTAATGCACGCTCAGCAAGTGCACCGTGGCCGATTTCGCGACGCTTAGGTGTACCAACACGACCTGTTTCACCAGTTGAATATGGTGGGAAGTTGTAGTTGTGCATATAACGCTTATGGTTTTCAGGGTTCAACGTATCTAGCTGTTGTTCCATCTTGAGCATGTTAAGAGTCGTGATTCCAAGAATCTGTGTCTCTCCACGTTCAAAGATTGCTGAACCGTGAACTCGAGGAATTACTTCAACCTCTGCAGATAGTGCACGGATATCGCGCAATCCACGTCCATCGATACGGATCTTGTCACGCAAAACGCGCTGGCGAACAAGCTTCTTAGTTAATGAACGAAACGCTGCAGGAACTTCCTTTTCGCGGCCTTCAAAGGCAGCAGAGACTGATTCCTTAGTTGATGCAGAAATCTCATCAATCTTTGTTTCGCGTTCTTGCTTTCCAGAAATTGTTAGCGCCTTAGCAAGATCTTTTCCGACTGCCTTTTCAACAGCTGCGAATACATCATCTTGATAATCAAGAAAGACTGGGAACTCAGCAGTTGGCTTTGCAGCCACCTTTGCAAGCTTTGACTGTGCTTGGCAGAGAATCTTAATAAATGGCTTTGCAGCATCAAGACCTTGTGCAACAACTTCCTCATTAGGAGTTGGTGCTCCGCCCTTGATGAGCTCGATTGTCTTTGTTGTTGCTTCTGCTTCAACCATCATAATTGCAACATCGCCATCATCGCTTATGCGACCAGCAACAACCATGTCAAAGACTGCATTTGCAACCTGTGAATGGTTAGGGAATGCAACCCACTGTCCATCAATCAAAGCAACGCGAACGCCACCGATTGGGCCAGAGAAAGGCAAACCTGCAAGTTGTGTTGACATTGAAGCAGCGTTGATCGCGATCACGTCATACATGTGGTCTGGATCAAGTGCCATTACTGTCACAACGATTTGAACTTCATTACGAAGTCCCTTAACAAATGATGGACGCAATGGACGGTCGATTAAACGACACGTAAGAATTGCATCTTCTGATGGACGACCTTCACGACGGAAGAATGATCCTGGAATACGACCAACTGCATACATCTTCTCTTCAACATCAACTGTTAAAGGAAAGAAATCAAATTGATCTTTAGGAGTCTTTGATGCAGTTGTAGCCGAGAAGATCATTGTTTGATCATCTAGAAATACTGCTGCTGCTCCTGCTGCTTGACGCGCTAGGCGTCCTGTTTCAAAACGAATCTCTCGTTTTCCAAATTTTCCGTTATCAATAACTGCAACGGCTGACTGAACCTCTTGACCCTCCATGGGTCCTCCTTTATTACTATGGACGCAACTCATTGCAAGTCACATCGTGGTTACTACCCACTTAAAGGAGAAATGAATCTTCGATCGAAGTTCACGCACAATGATTTGTGCGGAAACCACTACCGAGGACCATTTGCCGTGAAGTGGTGTAGGTATTACTTAATTAGCGGCGAATACCGAGCTTCTCGATAATCACGCGGTAACGGTTGATATCTGTCTTAGCAAGATATTGAAGAATGCGACGACGACGACCAACTAGCAACAAGAGACCACGACGGTTGTGGTGATCATGTGGGTTGGTTTTTAAATGTAATGTAATTTCTTCAATACGCTTAGATAGCAAAGCGACCTGAGCTTCAGGACTTCCCGTGTCAGTAGGAGTAGATCCGAACTGCGCGACAATTTGCTTTGTTACTTCTGGTGTTAATGCCATTCTTTAGTACTCCTTGGTTTCTGATCACGAGGGCTTTCGGTTTGCCTCACGAAAGCTCGCTTTCTCGTTGGACTGGGCAAGATTACCAGCGGGGGCGAATAAGGTGAAATCCTGAGCCTAAAGCTCGGTTAATTCACGGGCTCTAGCGCAGTCTTTCGCCATTTGATCAAGCAATGGCGCAAGTCCATCAAATTTTAATGTCTCACGAAGTCGCCAACCAAATTCAATTGTTGCCCTAAGCGAATAGAGCTCTAAACCAACTTGATCAATTGCATATGCCTCAACCTGACGGCCTCGAACACCATCAAAAGTTGGATTAGTACCGATTGATATCGCCGCAGGCCATCTATCAATGCCAACGCTTAACCATCCTGCATACACACCATCGGCTGGAATTGTTTGATTTTCGAGATCTCCCAGATTCGCAGTGGGGTAACCAATTTCACGACCACGCTTTTCACCATGAACCACAATGCCATCTAAGCGATGAGGTCTAGTTAAAAGTGCTCGAGCTTGCTCAACATTTCCTTCAACTATTAACTTGCGGATCCGAGTGGATGAAACAACTTCTCCCTCAGAAGGCTCTAGGTCTAGCACAATCGTTTCAAAGCCAGAATGAGCCTTTAATGAATCAACATTTCCCGCAGCCTTTGATCCATAGGTGAAGTTCTTACCCACCACAACCTTTGTTGCACCAAGCTGGTCTACTAGAACTTTATTGACGAAATCCTCAGGTGACATGGCTGCAAACTCTGGCGTAAATTTCATTACTGCAACTTGGTCTGCATTATGAATCTTAAGTAGCTCAATCCGATCAGTCAAAATGGTGAGCAAAGTGGGAGCGTGATTCGGTGCAAAAACTGTTGTTGGATGTGGATCAAAAGTGAGTGCAATTATCTTTTCATCGCCAGCAATCTTTTTGGCACGATTGAGTACTTCTTGGTGGCCCTTATGGACACCATCAAAGACTCCAATAACTACAACGCTCATGTTTCTATTGTCTCAGACCTAGTTAGCGGCCGCGAATACAGCAATTGGCTTGGCTAAACCATCCTTATTACACAGCAAGGCAATGAGTTCTTGACCAGAAATTGCGGCATAGATGGCTTCATCTGGATTTGGGCTCAGTGGGCGACCAAAGGACAGTTCATTGACTTCATCAAGTGCAAGCTCTCGCGAGCTAAAAACTGTTCGTGCGACATCTACTAATCCAAGGGTTGAAAACTCCCCCGCCTTTAGCGATGTTAGCGAGATGGCCTTGTCTAAACCAAAACCAGCAACTTGCGTGCGGCGCAATGCATTCAAGTGTCCACCTACTGCAAGTGCATTTCCACAATCTCGGGCAATCGCACGGATAAACGTGCCGGCAGAACAAGTCACTTCAATATCAACTTCAATCGCATTTTCAATGTGGCGTATTTCTCTTATATCTAACTGTGAAATCGTGACTTCACGGGAAGCAAGTTCAACGTTTTCTCCAGCTCGCACGCGATCATATGCTCGCTCACCATCTACCTTAACGGCAGAGACTGAACTTGGGCGTTGCATGATCGTTCCACGCATCTTGGCCATCTCTGCTTGGATTTGTGCATCAGCAATTGCAGAAACATCACCACGTGAAATCACTTCACCCTCAACATCATCGGTGACTGTTGCAGCACCTAAAACGACAGTTGCTTCATACGTCTTGTCACCATTTGTAATGTATTGCAGCAAGCGAGTGCCATTGTTAAACCCTAAAACCAAAATACCTGTAGCCATAGGATCAAGAGTTCCCGCATGGCCAACTTTGCGTGTACCAAGTGCGCGCCGTGCAATAGCCACAACATCGTGGCTTGTCATACCTGGTTCTTTATCTACAACCAGAAATCCGTGCTCGATGATTAATCCTCGTCGATAACGCGCGGGGCTTTATATGGATCTTCTCCCCCGGCATATGTTGCATTAGCGCGAAGAGCAGCTACCTCAGCATCTAACTCATGTACCTTGGAAAGCAATGAATCAAGTGCTTTAGCGCTCTCTGGTAAACCATCTTCAAAGAAGGCAAGTGTCGGCGTAATGCGCAAACCTAATTCACGTCCGAGTGCTGATCTGATTGCACCGTTTGCACTCTCTAAAGCTGCAGTTGTGGCTGCGCGTTGGTCGATATCACCCAGCACGGTATAGAAAACTGATGCTTGTTGTAGATCTCCCGTTACGCGTGCATCAGTAACAGTGACAAAGCCAAGACGTGGATCTTTAATCTTTGTCTCAAGCAATTGAGCCACAATTACTTTGATTCGGTCTGCAACCTTTTGGCTGCGGTGTGATGCTGCCATTGTTATACCCGCTTTTTCTCGCGCATCTCAAAGACTTGAATGGTGTCGCCAATTTGAAGATCCTTCATATTGCCAAGACCAATTCCGCACTCGAAGCCCTCTTTGACTTCATTTGCATCATCTTTAAAGCGCTTAAGTGAATCGATTGTGAGGTCATCAAGGATCAGGGTTTCACCACGCAAAATACGTGCCTTTGCATTACGTCGGATAGTTCCATCCTTAACCAATGATCCTGCGATATTTCCAGCCTTAGAAGATTTGAATATCTCACGAACTTCAGCGTTACCAACAATAACTTCTTCATAGATTGGCTTGAGCAGACCCTTAAGTGAAAGCTCAATCTCATCAATTGCTTGATAGATAACTGAATAGAAACGAACTTCAACACCTTCTTGATCAGCAAAGATTGCAGTCTGTGGCTCTGGCTTAACGTTAAAGCCAATCACTACTGCAGTAGATGCTGATGCCAAGGTAATATCACTCTTAGTAATTGCACCAACACCACGGTGAATAACGCGAAGATCAACTTCAGCGCCAACATCTAGCTGCATTAACGCTTCTTCTAGAGCTTCCACAGATCCGCTTACGTCACCCTTAAGAATCAAATTAAGAGTAGTGATCTTGGATTGCTCCATAAAGTCTTCAAGTGAGACTTTCTTACGTGCCTTAGCAAGTTGGGCATTGCGCTCTGCGGCTTGACGCTTTTCAGCGATCTGACGAGCGGTGCGATCTTCATCGGCAACTAAGAATGTATCTCCAGCACTTGGAACTGATGTGAAACCAAGTACTTGGACTGGACGTGATGGACCAGCTGTTTCAACTGCATCACCATTTTCATCCAACATCGCACGAACGCGACCAAATGCCCCGCCAGCAACAATTGCATCACCAATACGTAGCGTTCCACGTTGAACAAGAACCGTTGTAACGGGTCCACGGCCACGATCGAGGTGAGCTTCAATGGCAACACCACGAGCAGAATCATCTGCAATAGCGCGTAGATCTATAGCAGCATCGGCGGTAAGAAGAATAGATTCAATCAAATCTTGAACGCCTTGACTTGATTTAGCAGAGACGTTTACGAAGATAGTTTCTCCGCCATACTCTTCTGCGATCAAGTTGTACTCGGTTAGCTGCTGACGGACCTTGTCTGGGTTCGCACCCTCTTTATCCATCTTGTTAACGGCCACAACGATTGGAACATCAGCGGCTTGAGCGTGGTTTAACGCTTCAATTGTCTGAGGCATGATTCCATCATCGGCAGCAACTACAAGAACTGCAATGTCGGTAACCTTGGCACCACGAGCACGCATAGCTGTGAAAGCCTCGTGACCAGGTGTATCAATAAATGTAATAGCGCGATTAATACCATGATGATCGTGGTGAATCTGATAGGCACCAATGTGCTGAGTAATTCCGCCGGCTTCTGACTTCATTACTTCACTCTTACGGATTGCATCCAAAAGCGAAGTTTTACCGTGATCAACGTGACCCATAACGGTCACAACTGGAGGGCGTGCAACTAATAAATCGGCATCGATTTCACTTAGTTCATCAGTTAAATCAATATCAAAGCCTTGTAGAAGTTCACGATCTTCATCTTCTGGGCTAACAATTTGAATGTCATAACCCAGTTGAACACCAAGAATTTCAAAAGTATCAGCATCAACAGATTGTGTTGCTGTGACCATCTCACCTAAGTGAAATAGAGCTGCAACTAACGCTGCTGGATCTGCATTGATCTTGTCTGCAAAATCTGCCAAGGAAGCACCGCGACGCATGCGAATGGGAGTCTTACCATCACCGTGTGGAACAACTGCTCCACCAAGTTGTGGTGCCTGCATATTGTCGAATTCATCGCGCAATGCTTTTCTAGATTTAGATTTACGTCCTGATTTCTTGCTCGCATTTTTTCCAAATGCTCCACCTGCTCCGCCACGTTGTGGTGGACGGCCACCACCTGGACGCTGTGGACCACCCGCTGGTGCTCCACCTACATTTGATTTATATGGAGATGCTGGTGCACCAGTTGATGGCGCTCCAGTACGTGGAGGAAAACCAGCACCTGCTGGTGGACGAGATCCTGGTGGACGTGCAGCAAATCCTGGACGAACTGAACCTGGACGTGGTCCAGATATTCCAGGTCGTTGCGGTGCACCTGTTGGACGTTGCGGTGCACCTGTTGGGCGTTGTGGTGGACGTGGAGTCGTGCCACCAGTTGAAAATGGATTATTACCTGGACGTGGTGGGCGTGGAACTCCACCACCAGTGGAAAATGGATTATTACCTGGACGGGGTGCAGGTTTTGGAAGCGCAGATTTCTCTTCAGCGACTACTTCTGCTGCATGTGTCTTTGCAGATTCTGCCTTTGCTGCTTCAACGCGCTCTTGTTGTGCCTTAAGGGCATTGATATCAACACCAAGTTCTGCCGCTAACTCTGCGGCCTGCTCAGCACTGACTTCACTCTTAGGTTTTGCAGCGGCTTTTTTAGCTGCAGCCTTTTTGACAGGCTTTTTTTCCTCTGCAGGTTTTGCATCGGGATACATCTCGATGAGCTTGCGCACAACTGGCGCTTCTACTGTCGATGATGCTGATCGGACGAATTCGCCCATTTCTTGGAGCTTTGCAAGGACGACCTTGCTCTCCATACCGAGTTGCTTTGCTAACTCGTGTACGCGGACCTTTGACACTTTTTCCCCTGTCTTGGCCCGCATGAAACTTCACATGCAAGCCCTAGTTGTACGACCTCATAGTTCTAGCGAGCTCATTTGAGTTTCATATCTTTCTTATCCATTTCATCGGTTAAAGCAATGCCCCATGGTATCCAACCTTAGGCCTGAATACATAATGCCCTTATGGCTCAATCGGGTTGTCTGGGTGAATATCGATTCGCCAGCCAGTTAAGCGGGCCGCTAAGCGTGCATTTTGTCCATCTTTGCCGATGGCAAGTGAGAGTTGGTAATCAGGCACAACCACCTTGGCAGAGCGCCCAGCTAGGTCAGTAATCTGCACCGATGTAACTTTGGCAGGTGCAAGTGAATGCCCAACAAATGTTGCAGGATCCTCTGACCAATCCACAATATCGATTTTCTCTCCATGTAATTCATCCATCACTGCGCGAGCACGAGCACCCATTGGTCCGATGAGTGAACCCTTAGGACTAACTCCAGCACGGTGTGAGCGAACTGCAATCTTTGTGCGATGTCCAGCTTCGCGCGCAACTGCCATAATTTCAACGATACGATCATTAATTTCTGGAACTTCTAGTGCAAATAACTGCTTAACAAGTGCTGGGTGGCTGCGAGATAACATGATCTCTGGTCCTTTTAATCCCTGTTTTACTTCAACAACAAAACACTTAATACGATCACCGTGGTTATAAAGCTCACCCGGTACTTGTTCTTGTGGCGGGATTCGTCCTTCAAATCGACCAAGATTGACAAGAATCATTTTTGGATCGCGTCCTTGCTGAACAACACCAGAAATGACATCTCCAACATTGGCTGTGAACTCTGCAACGATTGAGGCGTCATTTGTCTCACGCATCTTCATCTTGATTACTTGTCGGGCCGTTGAAGTGGCAACGCGTGAGAAACCTAGAGGCATGTCGTGCTCATCACCAATTTTCTCCCCAATTTCATTGAACTGAGGAATCAATATTTGAATCTCACCCGACTCACGATCAAGCACAGCATGAGCATGACGCTTGGCTTCATCGGTCTGGTTATAGGCAGTAAGAACGCCGACTTCAATGGCTTGAATCAACTGCTCTAGTGGAATGCCTTTTTCATTGGTGAGCTCAACTAAGGCTGACATCTCAACATGCATTAGTTGTCATCCTTTCGATTAAATTCAATTTCAACTACTGCTCGCTTAATATCTGCAAAAGCAATCTCATGGTTTTTCATGCGCCCCTTGATGTTTTCGACTAACTGGGCATGAGTATCGTTAAATTCACCGAGTCTGGCAGTGACGACGGTTCCATCATTGAGCGTCATCTTGATCAGTCGAGTGAGGTTTTTAGTCCAGTGGCGAGGCAATGTAAGTGGGCGATCAACGCCAGGTGAGGTGACCTCTAATGTGAAAGGGCTATCCCCCAATATCGCTTCATTGTCTAAAAGCTCTGAGATCAGGCGCGAAACTGAAGTGACTTCATCCATGTTTAAAGGCTTTAATCCATCAACAACACAGATAAGCGTGCTGTGATTACCAGCTTTTTGTATCTGAACTTCTTCTAAGAAAAATCCTGCGTTTTCAACAGCTGGGGTGAGAAGTTCGGTCAATGAATCCTTGAGCGCCATGGGTATTTCTGCTTTCTTATTAAGTTGTAGGAACAATTGTAACTAGAAAGATGCGAAAGTATCAATTCCCACCTTAAGGATTAAGGCCAGCGTAACAATGAGGAAAACCTTGCGCACGAGGACTGACCCACCCTTAATGGCAAGGCGTGAACCAATAACAGCACCCGTCACATTTGCCGCTCCCAAGATTAATCCGAGCTGCCAAATGATTGCCCCATTTAAACCAAAAATCATAATGGCGCCAACATTTGTTGAGACATTTACTACCTTCGCAATTGCAGATGCAGTAATGAAGGCATATCCCAGAGATGCCACCAAAATCAGCATTAGAAATGATCCTGTGCCTGGTCCAAAGATTCCATCATAAAAACCGATAATTAATCCAGCTGCAATTGATATCTGGATTCGCCGTTTTGAAGCATGGCGCAGTAATTCAATTTTTCCTAAATCAGGCTTTAACCATGTATAAATGGCGACAACGATAAGAAGAACCAAAACGATCGGGCGCATGGATTGGGTAGGAATACGCGAAGCTAGAGAAGCCCCAATAGCAGAACCGATAAATGCAGGAACTGCCATAGCTGCAAGAACTTTAATATCTGGCTTTATTTGCCTGCGATAAAGGGCCGCAGCCGTTGTAGTTCCAAAGACAGATCCCAATTTATTAGTTCCAAGAACTGTGACCGTATCTGTTTTGGGCAATCCAATGAGAAGTGCTGGCAGTTGAATTAATCCCCCGCCGCCTGCAATTGAATCAACAAATCCTGCAAAAAACGAGGCAGAGATTAAAAAGAGCCCAGTTGCAAGCGTTAAGTCAGCAAACACTTTTCTAGGCTAACAACTTGGCAATTGTTGAAACTGCATCGGCAACTACAACTTCGCTCTTATCCCCGCTCTTGCGAACACGAACTTCGACTTTGCCCTCAGCTAGCGCTTTACCAACCACGACAATTATTGGATTACCAATGAGCTCAGCGTCTTTAAACTTCACACCCGCACTTGCATCACGGCGATCATCGAGCATGACAGTGATGCCAGCAGCTTCTAGCTTTTGACCAATTTCAAGGGCGGTATCAAAGGGAAGATCTTCTTTACCCGTGGCAACAATATGCACTTTGGCTGGAGCAATTTCTGCTGGCCAGTTAAGCCCAATTTCATCACTGGTTTGTTCGGCAATAGCAGCAACAGCGCGTGAAACACCGATTCCGTAGGAACCCATTGTTACTACTTGGGATTTACCGCTGTGATCTAAGACTGTAAGACTCAATGCCTCTGCATACTTTCGACCAAGTTGGAAAATATGACCGATTTCAATTGCACGATCAATAATGATTTCAGTCTTGCACTCAGGACAGCTATCTCCGGCGCGAACTTCAGCTGCCTCAACGTATGCATCAGGGGTGAAGTCACGGCCATTAACAACATAGCGTGCGTGATGATCCTTCTTATTTGCTCCACTTATCCATGATGTTCCTGGTGCTACGCGTGGATCCGCTAGAAGCTTAACTCCAGATTTAGCAACATCCTGTGGTCCGATATAGCCCTTAACAAGAGTTGGGTGTTTAGCAAAGTCAGCTTCTTCAAAAACTCTAAGTTCATGAACACCACCAAGATTTTCTTGCAAGCGCTTCAAGTCCACTTCTCGATCACCCGGAACCAAAACTGCTAATGGTTTACCGTCGGCCATCAACATAATATTTTTCAACGTATCAGCAGCGGTATATCCCCCACCAAATTGCGTGTTCATGAGATCAACAAGTGAATCAATAGTTGGAGTGTTTGGTGTGTTCAAAACTTCAAGTGCTGGTGTTGCAGAGGCGTCACCTGCTGGAACTTTAGTAACCATTGCTTCAACATTTGCAGCAAATCCACACTTTGGACACAGAACATATGTGTCTTCACCAGTTGAACATGGGGCCAAGAACTCCTCAGATTTAGAGCCACCCATTGCGCCAGAGACAGCCTTAACAATGTTGTACTTCATTCCTAGGCGATTAAAGCAACTGACATATGCATCACGGTGCTTTTGATAGGAAAGCTCTAAACCTGCATCATCAATATCAAATGAGTAAGAATCTTTCATCACAAACTCACGTCCGCGGATGATTCCACTGCGAGGGCGTGCCTCATCACGATACTTGGTTTGAATTTGATAAATAGAAAGCGGAAGATCTTTATAGGATGAATACTCGCCTTTAACCATCAAGGTAAACATCTCTTCATGTGTTGGGCCTAGTAAATAATCTGCGCCTTTACGATCTTGAAGGCGAAACAGGGACGGTCCGTACTCTTCCCAACGATTTGTTGCTTCATATGCCTCACGTGGCAAGAGTGCTGGGAAATGAACTTCTTGAAATCCTGCTCGATCCATCTCTTGTCGAATTATATTTTCAACATTGCGAAGTGTGATCACTCCAAGAGGTAACCAGGAGTAAATTCCAGCTGCAATTCGTCGAATATATCCCGCTCTAACTAATAAGCGATGGCTAGCAACCTCAGCATCTGCTGGGTCATCGCGCAATGTACGCAAAAAGAGCGTAGACATTTTTAGCATGTAGTGAGCCTACCGAACATCAACAGAGGGTTGCCCTGAAGCAACGCCCGCGGCTTCCATTTCTTCGGCTAATCGCATCGCTTCTTCAATTAAAGTTTCAACGATTTGAGCTTCCGGAACAGTTTTAATAACTTGGCCCTTAACAAATATCTGCCCCTTGCCATTTCCTGATGCAACTCCAAGATCTGCTTCGCGTGCCTCTCCTGGGCCATTAACGACACAGCCCATAACAGCAACGCGCAAAGGAACTGTCATTCCTTCCAATCCAGCTTGAACCTTTTCTGCCAGTGAATACACATCAACTTGGGCACGTCCACAAGAAGGACAAGAAACAATTTCTAGTTTGCGTTGACGAAGATTGAGCGATTCTAGAATTGAAATTCCGACCTTGACTTCTTCAACTGGTGGGGCTGAAAGGGAAACACGAATTGTGTCGCCAATTCCTTCTGCTAACAAAATTCCAAAGGCAGTTGCTGACTTAATTGTTCCTTGGAAAATTGGACCGGCTTCAGTCACACCTAAGTGCAATGGATAGTCACACTTTGCAGCAAGGATGCGATAAGCATTGACCATAGTTACAGGGTCATGGTGCTTGACAGAGATTTTAATATCTGAAAAACCATGCTCTTCAAATAGTGAAGCTTCCCATAGAGCTGATTCAGCTAAAGCTTCTGGTGTTGCTTTGCCATACTTTGCAAGAAGGCGTGGATCTAATGAACCAGCATTAACGCCAATACGAATTGGAATTCCAGCATCTCCTGCAGCTTTTGCAACTTCTTTTACTTTGTCATCAAATTGCTTGATGTTGCCAGGATTTACTCGAACTGCGGCGCAGCCGGCATCAATAGCGGCAAAAATATATTTAGGTTGAAAGTGAATATCTGCAATAACTGGAATCTGTGATTTCTTAGCAATCTGGGCCAACGCATCAGCATCATCTTGACTTGGCACCGCAACGCGCACGATCTGACATCCTGAAGCGGTTAACTCTGCAATCTGCTGCAAAGTTGCATTCACATCTGCTGTAAGAGTTGTGCACATTGATTGCACGCTGACCGGAAAATCACTTCCAACGCCAACTTTGCCCACCATCATCTGACGCGTCTTTCGGCGAGGGCTCAACGTTGGAGGTGGTGCGCTTGGAATTCCTAAATCAACCATGGCGCTATTGTGCCGTAAGAATGCACGTTGTGCTAAAGATTAAGTATGACTGGGTTAACGATGTCTGCAATCAGGAGCAGAACCGTAAGGGCTGCCAGGATAACGAAGACAACCATGGTGATTGGGGTCAGCAAAGTCACATCAATTGCTGCCGGGCGTGCTCGGCCACGAAGGCGCGCAATAAATGCACGAATCTCATCGGCAATAGCAACTGCCATATGGCCACCATCAAGTGGCAATATAGGCAATAGATTAAATAGACCAACAAAGATATTTAAACTAGCAATAATCAAAATAAATGTTGATAGACGCTCAGTTATCGAAAGCGCATCACTACCAACTGCCTGTCCAGATACTCGTGCAACACCAACAACACCAACTAAACCATTTGGATCGCGGGTTTCCCCAGATACGGCCTGTCCCCACAATGCAGGGATCTTTGAAGGAAGCTTTATAAGTGACTTAACGCTTTGAACTAAGAAATCCTTGGTAATGATTGCTGAATTTTTGGCTGCAGTAGCAAGGTCAGAGCGCTTAATACCAACATCATTAATAATTCCAAGCACATAGCGCTCCGTACCATCAATAGTTTCAAGTTTGGCTGAGGCAGAAATAGTAATCTCTTCTGTGCCGCGCTTAATCAACAAAGTTAAAGGTGCTCCTTTGGAGTTACGAATTATCTGCACATCCTTATACCAATTATCAATTTGCTTGCCATTAATAGCTAGAACTTCATCTCCAGCAAGGATGCCGACAGATTGAGCCGCTGATCCTTTTACTACCTGATTAATTGTTGGAAGGAGTTGATTAGTACCCACTCCAGCAAATAGAACGAAGAGAAGAATGTAGCCAAGAACAAAATGAAGAAAAGAGCCAGCGCCAAGCACAATTAACTTCTGTGAAGATTTGGCTGTATAGAAAGCACGTGACTCTTCACCTTCAGGCATCACATCATTTGGCGTCATGCCTTCAATCTTGCAATAGCCACCTGCAGGAATCGCTTTGAGACCAAACTCAGTCTCACCCCGCTTGGTCGACCAAATCCGTGAACCAAATCCTAAGAAGAATTCGCTGACCTTCATTCCATAGCGTTTAGCGGTGAGGTAATGGCCAAACTCATGAATCATGACAGAGAGAAGTAAGGCGGCAATAAAGCCAAGAATTCCGATGATCTGCATTATGGGGCCAATCGTAGTAGATGTGCTTGTGCACGTGTGCGAGCATCATGTTCTAGGGCACTGACATCAGCTAAATCTCTGAGAGTTTTCGGTGAATCTTTCTCAAGATCTTGCACAACGGTGGCAATAACTTCAATAATAGATTTAAATTCCAGCTTCTTTGATATAAATGCAGCAACTGCCGCCTCATTAGCAGCATTAAATATCGCAGGCAATCCTCCACCAATCTCACCGCAGTGGCGCGCTAAATCAATGCTTGGAAATTGTCTGGCATCAATAGGTGCAAAGCTCCATGAATGTGGGGTTGACCAATCAATCGGCGGAGTTGAATTACTCAATCGATCTGGCCAGTTCATTGCATATGCAATGGCACCTCTCATATTTGGTGGACTAGCCTGGGCAATAGTTGAGCCATCATTGAATTCAACAAGTGAATGAACAACAGATTGTGGATGAATCACAGCTTCAATGCTTGAGTATGGCAAATCAAATAAGTAATGTGCCTCAATGATTTCAAGACCCTTGTTAACAAGGGTTGCTGAGTTAACCGTAACAACAGCCCCCATTGACCATGTCGGATGCTTAAGTGCATCTTCGACTGTAATTCCATCAAGATTGGAGCGATCTCTAAATGCTCCCCCACTAGCTGTTAAAACAATCTTCTTTATTTCAGATCTCTTACCAGCTAATGCAGATTGAAAAATCGCACTATGTTCAGAGTCAACAGGAATAATCTGATGCTCTCTAGCTCTGGACATAACTAATTCTCCAGCAGCAACTAGTGATTCTTTATTGGCAAGAGCAAGCGTGTTACCGGCATCTAGGGCTGCAAGGGTTGGGCCAAGACCAATTGAACCTGTATTGCATTGACTACAACATCACAGTTTATTGCCGCGATTTCCGTAGAAGCCTTCGCTCCGTCAATGACTGTGATTCCAGGCAATGCTTTGCTCACCACTTCTGCATTATTTACGACGCCAACATGTGAAACCTTAAATTGCTTAGCCTGGGCAATAACTAGTTCTGGGTTACTTCCTGCCGATGAAATTGCGACGACTCTAAATAGCTGCGGATTACTTGCAATGACTTCAAGGACCTGAACTCCAATTGAGCCTGTTGAGCCCAAAATAACTACATCACGCATTTATCGATCCAGAAGATTTTGTGTTGGGGAGTACTTAGTTCCTGAACGGCGTTTTGCAATCGCACTCAGCGCCTCTAAAACAACTCGGTTCGCCAAAATTGCTGTTATATCCGCACTATCAAAAGCAGGTGCAACTTCAACAACATCAATACCCACAATAGGTAGTTCAAGACAGATTCTGCGCACAGACTCTAAAAGCTCACGACTAGTCATTCCCCCTGGTTCGGGAGTTCCTGTTCCTGGAGCCATTCCTGGATCAACGACATCGATATCTACAGATAAGAAAACGCCATCGCACTCATTGGTTAGAATCGAAAATGATTCATCTAGGACAGTATTGAGTCCGCGGTGGTGAATCTCAGTCATTTCATATGAGCGCATTCCTTGATCGCGCATCCAATCTAGGGTTTTTGCATCTGGCCAATAACCGCGCAAACCTAACTGTAAGAAACGATCTCCGCGCACTGTTCCTGTGTCAATCAAGCGACGCATTGGTGTGCCATGACCAACTAATGCTCCCCATTGATCTTCGCCAGTATCGGCATGTGCATCAAAGTGAATCATTGAAATCTTGCCCATACCGCGATGACGTGCGATTCCTGCAACATCTGCAGATGCGATTGAATGATCTCCACCAAGAATTACGGGAATTGCACCTGCTCGTGAGATCTTTTCTGTAGCTTGAGCTAATACTTCTAGCGAGGCAACTAAATCACTACCGGGCATTAATAGATCTCCCGCATCAACAACTTTCATCTCCTTTAATGCATCAATGCGCAAAGCTAAATGTGGACGCTCAGCATCATGAGGAAGATAATCTCCTCCACGTATTGCTTGAGGACCAAACTTTGCACCTGATCGATGTGATGTTCCGCTATCAATGGGTGCACCAACAATGACCACATCAGCATCGGCATAGGTCGAAGGAATTTCTAAATCACAGCGCTCGATTCCAAGAAATGTGAAATCGGGCCCATACATATTGCCGTGATTAACCATGGCTTAAGAATAGAGGTAAAGCTTAAGAATCAAAGCCCAAGCCCAAAACATCAAGCAATCTCAGCCATAAATTGCGCTTGCCTTGATTTTGATCGGCCCTGTTGATTGACCACTGCGTAAAGCGGATAAAAATAAACTTCAACGGCTCAGGGGGAAATGGCAGCGGCTTGCTTCTAACCATCTTCAAACGAGTGCGTTCGTTATCAACCTTATCCAGAAGATCCAACATCACTTGTGCACCAAATCTAGTCGAGCCAACACCTAAGCCAGTAAAGCCCAACACATATGCCACCCGTCCACCATAGGCTTTCCCCCAAAATGGCGAGAATCGTGAACATGTATCAATTGCTCCGCCCCAACCATGTGTGAACTTCACTCCTTTTAACTGCGGGAAAGTTTCTAAGAACGCTTCTGCCAAATGTGCATACGTCTCAGCATCTGTTTCATATTCTTGTCGCACTTTGCCGCGGAAATTATAAATAGCATCATATCCGCCCCATAAAATCTCATTATCTTGAGTTAAACGGTAATAATGGAATTGGTTTCCAGCCTCTGATAGACCCTCACGGCCATCCCAACCAATGGATTTCATCTGTTCTTTAGTTAAAGGTTCTGTGACTAATTGAAAGTCATAAACCGGCACAACATATTTGTGAGCGCGTTTAACTAGGGATTTAAAGACATTGGTTGCAAGTGCAACTTTTTGTGCATAAACAGAACCATAAGGTGTGTGCACAATCATTGCGCCACTTGTGTGCTCTAACCACTCAACATGGGTATTTTCAAATATCTTCACGCCCAATTTCAAACATGCTCTTTCTAATCCCCAGACCAATCTGGCTGGATCTACTAAAGCAGTTCCATCTGGATCCCATAGTGCTGCCTTGGATAACGGTGAGTGCACCCGTGCCTGTATTTCATCTTGATTGAGAACTTCAACGTTGTCTCCAAAAGAGTTTCGAAGATTTGCCTCATCTACTAGGCCTTGAATCTGCCACTCTTCATTGGCAATTCGTAGCTCGCCGGTCCATTCAAATTGACAGTCAATCCCATATCGTTTGATAGTTTCTTCAATGAGATCTAAATTCTCTCGACCCAGACGTTCAATAACAGCCATCTCATCTTTAAATCTGCTGTATCCATTCATAAAACCGTGGGTCAATGAATAGCTACAAAATCCGCCATTTCGCCCTGAGGCACCCGCGCCAGTTTCACGTTGCTCAACAATAATTACTTCGCGTTCTGGATTCTGTTCTTTTGCAATTAATGCAGTCCATAAACCGGTATAGCCAGCACCCACCACACACAAATCTGTGGTGACATCACCAATTAAAGTTGGATTTGGTTGTGGTTCAAGGGGATCTTCATCCAGCCAATACAAAGCCGGCTGCATCTGTGAGAGATGCTTGAGAACGAAAGGGTCGATGGTTGCCATCGCGCTATCCGGCCTTGACCGGAATCACCCCTTCAATCACTACTCGTAGTTGGCCCGGGTCCTCCGGAACCTAACCCCACAGCGCAGATTTTCTTAAACAACCTGTAGTTCGTCGTGGACTAGCGAAATATTAGCGGGTTTTCTTGCGTTTTACTAGTTGACTCGCAATAACTATGGCTAATGCCAAGAAAAACATCGCAGAACCAATCACATTAGCTTGTGCAGGAATTCCCCGTGCGGCAGAAACATATACAAATTTAGGGAATGTAATCAGGGTTCCTGAGTTGAAATTAGTAATAATAAAATCATCAAAAGACAGGCTAAAGGCCAGCAGAGCAGCCCCTGCAATTCCAGGTGCTACTAATGGCAAAGTAACTTTGCGGAATGTTTCAAGTTCATTGGCATAGAGATCCATAGCTGCCTGTTCAAGACGTGGATCAAGGGATGCAATACGGGCCTTTACTGTAACCACAACAAAGGAGATACAAAATACTACGTGTGCAACAACTGTTGGCCAGAAGCCCGGATTAATCTTGAACACTAAGAACAATGAAAGTAGTGAAGCACCGAGAACAATCTCAGGAGTTGCCATCGGTAAAAAGATAAGCAGATTTGAACTAGAGCGGCCCTTGAACTTATATCGCCCAAGAGCAAAGGCAATCATTGTGCCAAGAATTGTTGAGAAAATAGTTGCAAGTAAGCCAATCTTTATTGAATTACCAAGGGCGTTACAAACCTCCGGCGCTCCGCAAGGGTTTTGCCAATTACTTAATGTGAAGCCCTTCCAGATCAAATTGCTTTTTCCTGAGTCATTAAATGAGAAGACAAATGTGTAAGCAACTGGAATAAAAAGGTATGTGAAACCAAAGATCATATAAATACGCAGCAAGTTGCGCCCAAACCAACGGGAGAATCGAGCCTTAGCTGGAATAGTTGGGATGGAGGCGTCCTTAATCTTTTGGCTCATACCAACTCCTCCGTTCCTGCTTTGCGAATATATAAAGTAACGAGAATTAAGATCGCTGCCATCAGCGTGAAGGAGAGCGCAGCTGCCGTTGGATAATCAACAATCTTGAAATAGCGTGACTCAATCACGTTACCAATCATTTTTGTGTTAGGACTTCCCAAAATCGCCGCGTTCACATAGTCACCAGCAGCTGGAATAAATGTAAGAAGGGTTCCAGCAACTACACCTGGCAAAGAAAGTGGAACGGTCACCCGGCGAAATGCTGTTATCCCATTGGCATAGAGATCGCCAGCTGCCTCAATTGTGCGAGGGTCGATTCGCTCTAGTGATGCATATAGCGGAAGAGTCATAAAAGGTAAGAAGTTATAGGTCATACCAGCCACAACTGCTACCGAAGTTGAAGTAAGCGTGGTCTGCTGGCCAATAATGTTGAGGGCACGAAGGCCTGGAACAACGAAACCTTCTTCACCAAGAATCTGCTTCCAAGCAATAGTACGTAGCAGGAAGGAAGTAAAGAAAGGAGCAACAACTAATACAAGGAGAATGTTTTTGAATTTTCCTGATTTAAAGGCGATTGCATAGGCCAATGGGTATGCAATAGCTAAAGCAAATATCGTAGCCAAACTTGCATAGAGAAATGATCGACCAAACTGTTCCTTGTTTTCGACAAATGCTTGAATGTAGTTACCAAAGGCAAGAGTTTGTTCGTATTCACCTGTATCGCCACCTGCTACGGGCGTCTGTGTAGAAGTTTGAGCAAGATTAATAATGGGAAGGATGAAAAAAGTAAAGAGAAAAGCAAAACCTGGAAGGAGAAGCAGGTAAGGAACACGTACCTTTGGAAAGGACACGTTATTCCTCCTCTAATTCCTCAGGATTAACTTCTGTACCGGCGTCAACATCCTCATCGCCACGCAGACCAAATGTGAAGTTTGGTTCCCATGAAATATTTACTTCATCGCCTTTATCAAATGGTGCAACACCATCATCATTTTGCTCAAAGACCATTACTTCCTGGCCCCAAGGCATGGCAACCACATATTGCGTACTCACGCCAATATATGAAACATCCTCGATATGTCCGCCAGTAAGAGTATTGCCTCTAACTGCTGTACCAAGGCGCGAAATTCTAAACTTCTCTGGACGAATTCCTGCATAGAGTGAATTATCAACTGCATGGCTGCGCTTTTTTGGCATAGAAATCTTTTGGCCATAGAGATCAACAACTAAATTATCTCCATCATTGCCATCGATTTTGCCCTTAATTAAATTAGATTGACCCAGGAAGTTGGCAACAAAAGCTGTTTCAGGATTGTCATAGAGATCTGCTGGTGATCCCATTTGTTCAATCTTGCCCTCATTCATAACTGCGATGGTGTCAGCCATAGTCATAGCTTCTTCTTGATCGTGTGTTACGTGAACGAAAGTTAAGCCAACTTCACGCTGAATCCACTTGAGTTCGATCTGCATCTGACGACGCAACTTGAGATCAAGTGCACCTAGCGGTTCATCAAGTAGCAGCAGCGCAGGACGGTTAACAATTGCGCGAGCAAGTGCGATGCGCTGTTGTTGACCACCCGATAGTTGCGTTGGCTTGCGCTCAGCTAAATGTGGAAGCTCAACAAGGTTTAAAACCTTATCGACTTGCTCCTTCACATCTTTGATTCCCCGACGGCGAAGTCCAAAAGCGATGTTTTCAAAGATAGTTAAATGTGGAAATAGCGCATAGTTTTGAAAAACGGTATTAATTGGGCGCTGGTAGGGACGTGTTGTTGTAATGTCCGTATCACCCAAGTGAATACTTCCAACTGTTGGCTCTTCTAAACCTGCAACCATACGAAGCGTTGTAGTTTTACCACACCCTGAAGGGCCAAGCAATGCAAAGAAAGATCCTTTTGGAATCGTAAGAGTTAAATCATCTACCGCAGTGAAGTCACCATATGACTTCGTAATGCGAGTTAGACGAAGATCTCCCCTTGCAGTTATTGGATCCTTCGACACTAGTTTCCTTGAGCTTGCTGGAAGGCTTCAGCCCACTTTGTCTCTTCATCTGGTGTGAGAGAACGGAAGACATTAAGACGAGATGATGTCTTTTCAGTTGGGAAGATGTATTCACTTGTTGCAAGCTCAGGAGCAATCTTTTCCATCTCAGCTTGTGCACCCTTTACTGGACACACATAGTTAACATAAGCAGCAACTTCTGCAGCAACTGCTGGGTCGTAGTAGTAATTGATCATTTTCTCGCCATTTGTCTTGCCGGCAGCAGATGCGGTCGATGGAATCATCAAGTTATCACCTGAGATAGTTCCGCCTGATTCTGGAATTGCGAAATCAAACTTTCCTTCATTTTCAGATGCAAGAATGAACATATCGCCAGACCAGCCGATAACTGCAGTTGCATCCCCTGAAGTAAGGTCTTCTGCATATTCATTGCCCTTAACACCGCGAATCCATCCATCAGAGATTTTTTTGGCCATGAAATCAACGGCGTTCATAAACTGATCTTCAGTGACCTTAGTAATATCAATTCCTTGACCTAACAAAATCACACCAATTGTGTCGCGCATTTCTGTCAGAACAACGATCTTTCCCTTGTTCTGAGGCGCAAATAAGTCATCGAGTGTGCGAATTCCCTTTGGATTCTTTTGAACATTCCAACCAAATCCACCCATAATGCCCTGCCATGTAAGAGTGGACTCACGCTTTGGATCATATGAAGGTGAAGCAAGTGAATCAAGAATGTTTACTTTATTTGGAATGTTTGCAGTGTCATACTTTTGTGCATATCCCAAACGGATCCAGCGAGCTGCCATCCAGTCAGTTGGTGTGACAACGTCATAACCAATATCTTCGCCAAGCTTTAGTTGCGCTTGAACTTTTCCGAAGAACTCATCGTTGTCGTTGTAATCTTCAAAATACTTTGCATCAATTCCGCTTTGCTTTGAGAACTTAACAAGAGTTGGATAAGTCTTTGATTCTTCATCAAAATCTAGATACAAAGGCCATTACCCCAGCGCACAGTGTTTTCTGCAGAGGCACTATCTCCACCACCACCGCACGCAGCTAATAACCCTGCTGCACCAATTCCGCCTGCTCCTGCTAAAACAGCACGACGTGAAACTTGCGTTCCAAGTATTGAACGTGCTTCAGGTGAAAGTGAACGCTCTTTTGCCATTGATGTGCTCCTTATTAGTTCGGGTTCTTGGGCGAAATACTACGCCCCAAGGTTGGTCATGACGTGTTTGATTCGTGTGTAATCTTCAAATCCATATGAAGAAAGATCCTTGCCATAACCCGAGCGCTTGAATCCGCCGTGTGGCATCTCGGCAACCACAGGTATATGGGTGTTGATCCAGACGCAACCAAAGTCAAAGGCCTTGGCCAATCTCATCGCACGGCCATGGTCCTTAGTCCAAATGCTCGAGGCCAGGCCATACTCAACCCCATTGGCCTTTGAAATCGCATCTGCTTCATCGCTAAATTTTTGAACAGTAATGACTGGACCAAAGATTTCACTCTGGATCATTTCGTCATCTTGCTTCAGGTCGGCGACAACAGTTGCTGGGAAGAAGAAACCTGGCTTATCCAGAGCCTTTCCACCGGTCATCACTTTGGCGTGGGAAGGCAGGCGATCAAAAAAGGCGCTGACACGGGCTAACTGATTAGCATTATTAACTGGCCCCAAGAAACATCTTCTGCAGGAGAGCCAATAGCAATGCCCTTAGCCTGCTCGCTCAAGAGAGCGACAAAATCATCATAAACACTGGCTTCAACGATCACTCGTGTGGCAGCTGTGCAGTCCTGGCCGGCGTTGAAATAACCAGCGATGGCAATGCCTTCAGCTGCAGCAGCTAAATCTGCATCTGCAAAAACAACCACAGGAGCTTTGCCGCCGAGTTCAAGGTGCACTCGCTTGAGTTGTGTGGCAGCAGATTGAGCAACTTGTACTCCAGCACCTACTGAACCTGTAATTGAAACCATGTCAGGGCGCTTGTGTTCAACAAGCATTCTTCCTGTTTCACGTTCACCACAAACAACATTGAAAACACCTGCTGGCAAAAACTCTGACATCACATTTGCCATCCACACAGTTGATGCTGGAGTTGTATCACTTGGCTTTAAACAACAGTATTTCCTGCAGCAATTGGCTGGAGCCCACTTCCACACAGCCATCATCATCGGATAGTTCCAAGGGGTTACTTGTCCAATAACTCCGACTGGTTCGCGTCGAATCATTGAAGTCATACCAGGCATGTATTCGCCGGCAGACTACCTTCTAGATTTCGTGCAGCACCTGCAAAGAATCTAATTTGATCCACCATAGGTGGAACTTCTTCAGAAGTAGTTAAAGAGATTGGCTTACCGGTGTTTGTTGTTCAATTGCAATGATTTCATCTGCGCGAGATTCGATAGCATCTGCGATTTTCAGTAAAGCTTTTTGACGCTGTGATGGAGTAGAATCGCGCCAACCTGGAAATGCATTACTTGCAGCTTTGAATGCCAAATCAATATCTGCAGCATTAGATTTAGGTGCACGGGCATACTCTTTGCCAGTTGCTGGGTTGATAAGTGGCGAAGTTTCTCCGGATGTTGAGTCGACGGCCTTGCCATTAATGAAGTTAGCTAACTTTTCCATGGAATTGAGCCTACCAATTCCACCCTTGGCTAACCAGTAGGGCTATTACCTTTTTCACCAGCCACTAACTGACCGCAGGCCCCATCAATTTCGCGGCCTCTGGTATCTCGCACCGTGACTGGAACCCCGTAACTTTCCAATATTCGGACAAACTCAGCTTCATCTTCGCGACGAGAAGCAGTCCACTTGGAACCTGGAGTGGGATTGAGGGGAATTAAATTAACGTGGGCATTACGGTTTTTCAGCAACCGGCCAAGCAAATCAGATCTCCAGGATTGATCATTGATATCTCGAATCATGGCATATTCAATTGAATAACGGCGGCCCGTCTTCTTCTCATAAGCATCGGCTGCCGCGAGTACTTCCTTAATTTTCCACCGTGAATTGATAGGAACTAATGTGTCACGAAGTTCATCATCTGGTGTGTGAAGAGAGACTGCTAAAGTGACTGAAAGACCTTCTTCAGTAAGTTTTTCAATTCCATTGACAAGACCAACTGTTGAAACCACTACAGATCGTGCACTAATTCCAAGTCCATCGGGGTTTGAATCAGTGATATTTCTCAATGTGCGTATTACAGCGTTGTAGTTAGCTAACGGCTCTCCCATACCCATAAAGACGATATTTGAAAGACGGGCTTCTCCCCCAGGTAATTCACCCTTTGCACATGCCCGAGCTGCTGCAACGATTTGTTCTGTGATTTCACCAGCACTCAAATTTCGAGTAAGTCCTGCTTGCCCAGTTGCACAGAATGGACAATTCATTCCACATCCAGCTTGGGATGAAATACACACTGTTACACGATCGGTGTAACGCATTAAAACCGACTCCACCAAAACACCATCATGGAGCTTCCAGAGATCTTTACGTGTCATTCCTCCATCGCACTCAACTGAGCGCACAAGTTCAATGAGTTTAGGAGTGAATTGTTCTGCGATGGTCTTTCGCATCTCTGCAGGGATATCTGTCCAACTCTCTGGATCATTAGACAGGTGTGTAAAGTAGTGGGTTGCTACTTGGTTGGCACGAAAAGCTGGCAGGCCTAAAGACTTTGCGAGTTCGCCTCGCTCTTCGGGTGAATAGTCAGCTAAATGCTTAGGGGCTTTCTTGCGCTGAACTGGCTCATCGAAAACTAATTTAATTTCAGGAATTGTCATAACCAGCGCTTCACAAGCTCTAGTGCAAGCCATAGAGCTGGGGCTGAAATCAATACTGAATCTAGACGATCCAAGATCCCGCCATGGCCTGGAAGCAGAGTTCCCATATCTTTTAAGTGAAGGTCGCGCTTCATTGCACTCTCAATCAAATCACCGCAGGTAGCCGTGAAAACAATCATTAATCCAACAATGGCGCCAATCCACCAGTGCATTTCCATAATGTATTTAAAAGCAAGGGAGCCCCCAATTACTGTGAAGACGAGAGAGCCAATTAAGCCTTCCCAGCTCTTTTTTGGACTAATAACTGGAACGAGTGGATGCTTTCCGAATAGAACTCCCACGATGTAGCCAAAAGTGTCATTGCAGCCAACTAAGACAACAAAAGTCATCACACGCTCTAAACCAGTGCTGGGTTTGGCTAGAAGAATGAGGAAGCCACCTAGAAATGGCAGATAGAGAAGTGAAAAAGTAGTTGCCGTTGCGCTTTGTACAAAGCCCTCTGGCCCCTTAGTTAAAAGTTGAATAAGCAAAAGCGGAATAGCAATAGCTGTAGCAATAGCTAGGCCTGCTGCGCCACCATTCCAGGTTGCATAGGTAAGAACGATGGCCCCCAGCGCAAGTGAAACAACTGAGATATAAATTCCGCGCACGCTAAAAGCTCGAACAATTTCACGAATACCTAAAAGCACTGCAACTGTGACTACAACTGCAAAAACTTCCCGACGATAAACAAGGGCAAACCAAATAAGAGCTACAAGTGATAGTGAGACAATAATTGAAGAGCCCAGCTTACGCCCGGCCCTTTTATTAATTGCCTCGTTTATTGATTGAAAGTCAGACATCAGTGACAAACTCCTTAGACTTCTAGGAGCTCGGCCTCCTTGTGCTTTAAGAGTTCATCAATTTTTGCAACGTGATCAGATGTTACTTTCTCTAACTCTTTCTCACCGCGTGCTAAATCATCTTTTCCGATATCTCCATCTTTTTCCATCTTCTCCATCGCCTCTTTTGCAGCACGACGAATATTTCGCATAGATATCTTTGAATCTTCAGCCTTTCCCTTTGCGACCTTTATAAATTCCTTGCGTCGCTCTTCAGTTAATTGCGGGAAGTTGATGCGAATAACTACGCCATCATTACCTGGGTTCACACCTAAATCTGATTCGCGAATAGCTTTTTCGATGCTAGCCATGGAGCCCTTATCAAAGGGTGCAATTGTTGCCATGCGGGCTTCAGGAACTTGAATGGAAGCTAGTTGTGAGAGCGCTGTGTAGGTGCCGTAGTAATCGACCATGATTTTATTAAACATGGATGGGTGTGCGCGACCAGTTCGAATAGAAGCAAAATCATCCTTTGCAACTTCAACAGCTTTGCTCATCTTCGTGTCAGCGTCCTTGAGGGCGCTTGCTACATCTGCCATGACTTCTCCCTTGGGGTTTTCCTTATTCTTTGATTCTATCGGCAATACCCGACCTGGTTCTATGAAATCTTGAACTAAGAAACTAGTGTTCCTATAGTTTCACCACGCACTGCACGAGCGATGTTGCCGTTCTTCATCAAGTCAAAGATGACTATTGGAAGTTGATTTTCACGACAAAGGGCAAAAGCGGCGGCATCAGCCACGGCCAGAGACTTACTTAATACCTCACTATATGAAATTGAATCGTATTTAGTTGCGCCTTTATCCTTCTTTGGATCTGCGCTATAAACACCATCAACGCCACTCTTTGCAAGAAGTAGAGCCTCGGCTCCGATTTCAAGTGCGCGCTGGGCTGAAACTGTGTCGGTTGTGAAGAATGGCATTCCTGCGCCTGCACCAAAAATTACTACACGGCCCTTTTCAAGGTGGCGAATTGCACGAAGTGGAATGTATGGCTCTGCAACTTGTCCCATTGTGATTGCGGTTTGAACACGGGTCTGTACACCTTCTTTTTCCAAAAAATCTTGTAGTGCTAAACAGTTCATCACTGTTCCGAGCATTCCCATGTAGTCTGCACGTGAGCGATCCATACCGCGCTGAGAAAGCTCTGCGCCACGGAAATAGTTACCGCCACCAACAACAATGGCTACTTGAACGCCACTTCGGGCAACATCTGCGATTTGTTTAGCAATATCTTGAACAACATCGGGATCAACACCGATGCCTTTAGCTCCACCAAAAACTTCTCCAGAAAGTTTAAGGAGCACCCGACGATACGTTCCTCGTGTACCGGGCATGAGTGCTCCTTTTACTTCTAGTTGGAATATCTAAATTCTAAGCGATGTCGCCTTTGAACTTATTGACCCACGCGGAAGCGATTGAACGCCTTAACGGCTGTTCCCGCCTCATCGAGGATCTGCTTCACAGTCTTTTTCGCATCTTTAGCAAAAGATTGCTCAATCAAAGAAACCTCCTTGACGAAGCCTGTTACGCGACCTTCAATGATTTTGATGAGGGAAGCTTCTGGCTTTCCTTCTTCGCGTGCAGTCTCTTCAGCAATACGACGTTCGTTTTCAATGAGTTCTGCAGGAACATCTTCGCGATTGACAAACTGTGGTGCAAAAGCTGCGATGTGCTGTGCAATCTCTTTGCCAACTTCAGCTGCATCCTTAGTTAATTGAACTAGGACGCCAACCTGTGGTGGCAAATCTGGACTCGTGCGGTGCAAGTAAATCCCAACTGGAGAATCTTTGAGCACTGCAATTCGGCGAACCTCAATCTTTTCGCCTAGAGTTGCATTTGCCTCATCAACAGTTGCTTGAACGGATTTGCCGCTAGACATTGATGTTGAAAGAAATGCCTCTAGAGAATCTGATTGCGCATTTTGTAGGTGAGCAAGAAGCTCATCTGCAAGTGCCACAAAACGCTCACCCTTAGCCACGAAATCTGTTTCGCAGTTAAGTTCAAGCATAACACCAAGATTTCCCTCAACTTTTGCAACTACTGCGCCATTTGAAGTTAAACGACCCTCACGCTTAGTGACTCCCTTGAGTCCCTTAACGCGAATAATGTCGATCGCCTTGTTGTAATCGCCTTCTGCCTCATCCAAAGCTTTCTTGCAATCAAGCATTCCAGCAGCAGTTGCTTCACGAAGATTCTTAACGTCTTGCGCTGTATATGCAGCCATTTAATTAAGCTCCTTCTGTGACAGTGATTGCTTCTGGTGACACTTCAGTTGTTCCAGCTATTTCTTTTTCCCAATCAGCTAAAGGCTCACCAGCTGCAACTGCAGGGGCTTCATCCTTAACTTCGCTCTTAGCCTGTGCTGAACGAGCAGCAAGACCAGCAGCGATTGCATCTGTGATAACTCGAGTTAGTAAACCGATTGAACGGATTGCATCGTCGTTACCAGGAATCTTGTAATCAACCTCATCTGGATCACAGTTAGTGTCCAAGATTGCGATAACTGGAATACCAAGCTTCTTGGCTTCCTGCACTGCAAGGTGTTCCTTCTTAGTATCAACAACCCAAATTGCTGAAGGCAACTTAGTCATGTTACGGATACCGTTAAGATTCTTAAATAGTTTTTCGCGTTCGCGGCGAAGAACAAGAAGTTCCTTCTTTGTTAGAAGTAGATCGTTTTTCTCTTCTAGAGCTTCTAGCTCCTTCAGACGCTGAATACGCTTGTAGACAGTTGGAAAGTTTGTAAGCATTCCACCAAGCCAGCGCTCAGTCACAGTTGGCATGCCAACGCGTGCTGCTTGCTCAAGGATTGGTTCCTGTGCTTGCTTCTTTGTTCCAACGAACAAAACATGACCGCCCTTTGCAACTGTGTCCTTAACGAACTCATAGGCATTGTCGATTAGCGCTAGTGATTGCTGGATATCGATGATGTAGATGCCATTGCGCTCTGTGAAAATAAAACGCTTCATCTTTGGGTTCCATCGACGAGTCTGGTGTCCAAAGTGGACTCCGCTGTCGAGAAGTTCTCGCATTGTTACTACTGCCATGACGGCATACTCCTTCTTAGGTTGATTTACGTGCGCAGCACAATAAAAAAACCCGCTCGGTTTTGGCCAAACAATTTGTTAGGCCCGTCGCACTGAAAGTCATCTACCGATTTAACGGACCGAGATGATTCACCCACTAAAAGTGAGGCAGTGCTGAGATGTCACCGGCTGAATTACTTCAACTGGTGCGAGGCAAATCTTACCTGAGCCGTGAGCGTGCTCATTACCGCCCGACTATGCGTAAAAGCCCCCAAGCGGTGATACGCAGCACGGCTTCTAGGGCAATTGCAAAGCTCATCTTGCTGACCCCATGTGCGCGCTCGATAAAAGTAATGGGAACTTCAGCGATAGATCCGCCTCTGGCAAGGGCCCTGCGAGTCATCTCTATCTGAAAGCAATATCCCTCACTAGCAATAGTTTGGATTTCCATCCTCTTTAGTAATGAGGCTGAATAGATTCGAAAACCAGCAGTTGTATCAGCCACCCCAAGAGATAACACAGTATTTGCATATTTATTTGCAGCTTTTGAAAGTAGCTCTCGAAACTTGCTCCAGTTACGAATCTGACCATCAGCAACCCAGCGTGATCCGATCAATAAATCAGCTGAACCAATCCACTGCATCATCGCCACTAAATCACTTACTTGGTGGGAACCATCAGCATCCATCTCAATAATGTTTTCATAACCACGATCGAGTGCAATCTGGAAACCAACTCGATAAGCACTTCCCAAGCCTTGCTTTGAGCTCCGCTCAATTACTTCAACCCCATGGGCTTTGCAGATTTGAGCCGTGCCATCAGGTGAGCCGTCATCTATGACTAGAACATCTACATCAAGTGTTGCTAACTCATCAAGTAGTGAGCCAATGCTTTCAACTTCGTTATATGTTGGAATAACTACAATTGACTTACTCATGCGCGTGGATGGGCCTGTTTGAAAGCTTTTTGTAAACGCTCAGTTGATACATGTGTATAAATCTGAGTAGTGGCCAAAGATGCGTGACCCAATATCTCTTGGACGGTGCGCAAATCAGCGCCACCTTCTAACAAATGCGTTGCTGCAGAGTGGCGCAAGGCGTGTGGTCCCATGCGCTCAATTCCTTCAATTGCAGAGAGCGCTTCATAGACAACTGTGCGCACAGCACGTTGATCAATTCTCTTTCCGCGGGCTCCAAGAAATACTGCTTTTTCAGATTTCTCATTGAGCAATTCTTGGCGTCCATCATCTAGCCACTTCTTAAGTGCACGCATCGCTGGATTGCCCAGTGGAATAACTCGCTCCTTATTTCCTTTGCCCAGCACTTGAATAGTCTGACGGTTGTAATCAATATCTCCTAGATCTAAACCACACAGTTCTGCCACGCGAGCACCTGTTGCATATAACAGTTCCACCATTGCAACATCGCGCAATGTCATTGGGGTTTCATCCTCTGCAGCCCTAGTTGCCATGGAATTCATAGCGGTTGTGGCATCCTCAATGCCTAAAACTTCAGGCAACGTGCGATGGCCCTTCGGCGTTGCAAGTGAGGCACCCACATCACTTGTAATGTATTTGTTTTTCAAGGCCCACTTAGTAAACAAGCGCACTGAGACTGCTCTGCGTGAAATAGTTGCGCGCGAAGCACCTTTAACTTGTTGATTAGCCAGCCATGAACGCAGATGAACTAACTGCAGCCGTGAAATATCTGCTTGGCCTATATTTTCTAAATGTTCGAGTAATGAGGTCAAGTCCCCCATATATGCACGAATGGTGTGGACAGAGAGATTGCGTTCAACTTCTAAATGGCGTTGAAAAGTAGTCAGTAACTTTTCAAAATCTTTGCTCACGCGCCAACTTTACTCGGGTTTGCGTCCCTGACGCAGGAGTCCGAAGGTAACTGCGTCCTCAAGTGCCATTGCAGAGGCTGCAATAACGTTTTCATGAACACCGACGGTGTTCCATTCACCTTTGCCATCACTTGTTTCAACTAATACGCGAGTAACAGCGCCTGTGCCCAGACGTCCTTCAAGGATGCGCACCTTGTAATCAGTCAGCTCTAGAATTTCCAACTCTGGATAAAGCTCCCTGAGCCCAGTACGCAAAGCATTATCAAATGCGTTAACAGGACCATTTCCAGTACCTGAACAAGAAATCTGCTTACCCTTTGCAGTTACCTTGACTTCAGCCTTAGTAAGAATGCTTTGATCTTCAGAGCGCTCAACTGTTGTTAACCAATGATCAATAGTGAAGAAGGAAGGGCGCTTGCCATTCATTTCTTCATGAACAAGAAGTTCAAAAGAGGCATCTGCTGCTTCAAAGGTAAATCCGCGTGATTCCATCTCTTTAACACGATCAACGATGCGTCCGATAAGTTCTTTATCCCCACCAAGGTCAACGCCTAGTTCTTGTGACTTCAATTCGATGGAGGCGCGGCCTGCCATATCAGAGACCAGCATGCGCATATCGTTTCCAACAGATTCAGGATCTTCATGTTGATAGAGAGATGGATCAACCTTGATTGCACTGGCGTGCAGTCCTGCTTTATGGGCAAAAGCTGAAACGCCAACATATGGCTGGCGCGCACTTGAAGAGACGTTTGTTACTTCTGCTACAGCATGTGAAATTCTGAACGCTTCACTTAGTGCATTCTTTGGCAAAACCAATTGATGCTTCTTCAACTCAAGGTTTGCAATGATTGTCACTAGGTCGGCATTACCTGTGCGCTCACCATATCCATTAAGAGTTCCTTGAACATGTGTAGCACCGGCTGCAACTGCTGCCATTGAGTTAGCAACTGCGCATCCTGTGTCATTGTGGCAGTGAATACCAAGACGGGCAGAGCTAGCAGTTAAAACATCGTGAACAACTTGTGAAAGCTCATCCGGAAGCATTCCACCATTGGTGTCGCACAACGCAATGACATCTGCCCCTGCTTCAGCAGCCACACGCACAACCTCTAGCGCATAAGCGCGATTGCTGCGATAGCCGTCAAAGAAGTGCTCAGCATCAAGAAATACGCGTTGTCCTTCGGCAATTAAATGGCTCACAGAGTCACGGATCATCTCTAGGTTTTCATCCAGAGATGTCTTGAGTGCTAAATCAACATGGCGATCAAAAGCCTTTGCTACCAGAGTAACAGCTGGTGCACCTGAATCACGTAGAGCACTAAGTAAAACATCATCAGCAGCTTTTACGTTTGGACGACGCGTGGCACCAAAGGCGACAAAAGTTGCGTTCTTTAGGACTAATTCTTTTTTAGCACGTGCAAAAAACTCAGTGTCCTTAGGGTTTGCTCCTGGCCATCCGCCTTCAATAAATCCAACACCAAGATCATCTAGGTGTCGCGCGATTGTCAATTTGTCGTGGACAGAGAGATTTAATCCCTCTTGCTGGGCACCATCGCGCAGTGTGGTGTCATAGATATGAAATGCATCAGAGACTGGCATTAGCAGACCTTCCGTACCCAACCGTGTATATCAGGGGTTGTTCCATGTTGAATTGCAAGCAAGTGATTGCGGACCTGCATGGTTATCACACCAGGTTGCCCATCACCGGTTACCCACGTACCCATGTTTGATTTAGCAGTACCAACTGGTGAAACAACAGCTGCGGTACCGCATGCAAAGATTTCAGTGATTTCACCAGATGCAACGCCATCGCGCCAATCATCGATGCTCAGCATTACTTCTTCAGTTTTATATCCAAGATCTTTAGCAACAGAGAGGATTGAATCTCGAGTGATTCCTGGAAGTAATGTGCCAGTTAACTTGGGAGTAATCACTCTTGCTTCAGCGCCTATACCCTTTACGAAGTAAAGGTTCATGCCGCCCATCTCTTCAACCCACTTGCGCTCTTTAGCATCGATCCACACAACTTGATCACAGCCCTCTTTAGCAGCAGCTTTTTGTGCAACGAGCGATGCTGCGTAGTTTCCACCGCATTTGGCTTCACCTGTTCCACCTTGCACGGCACGGACGTATTCAGTTGAAATCCACACAGATACCGCCTTTGATGGATCAAAGTAAGCACCTGCTGGTGTTGCAATGAGAATGTACGTGGCTTTATTCGTTGGGCGAACACCAAGTCCAACTTCAGTGGCAATCATAAATGGTCGGATATATAAAGATTCACCCACTTTATTTGGAACCCAACCCGAATCTTGTTTAACCAAAGCTTCAACTGTTTCTAGAAAAAGCGCTTCTGGCATTTCAGGTAGCGCTAAACGCTTAGCTGAGTTTGCAAAACGTTTAGCGTTTGCATCAGGGCGAAACAGTGAGATCGAACCATCAGGTTGGCGATATGCCTTCATGCCTTCAAAGATTTCCTGGCCGTAGTGAAAAACCGCAGTCGCAGGATCTAAAGAAAGTGGACCATAGGGTTGTAACTCTGGTTCTCCCCATCCATCTTTTTCAGTCCATTCACAGACAACCATGTGGTCGGTGTAGTACTTACCGAAACCACCTTCAGCAACAAGTGCATCACGTGTAGCAGCATCTTTTGCATGGGGGTTAAGTGTAATTTTCATGGTTTATAGCGCTGCAACTAGCGCATCTCCCACTTCACTAGTGCTTCGTTTTTTGTCTCCACGAGTAAGCAAATCAGCAGCAACTGTGCGCTCAACATCACGTGCAGCATCGCTATAGCCTAAATGATCAAGCATCATGGCCACCGACATAACGGTTGCGGTTGGATCTGCAATGTTTTTGCCTGCAATATCTGGAGCTGAACCATGTACTGGCTCAAACATTGAAGGGAACTTTCCAGTCGGGTTGATGTTTCCTGATGCGGCCAAACCAATTCCACCACAAATAGCAGCTGCTATGTCTGTCAAGATATCTCCAAAGAGATTATCTGTGACAACAACATCAAAGCGCTCTGGGTTAGTTACAAAGAACATTGAAGCTGCATCAACATGTAAATAATCTGTTGTAACCGTTGGGTATTCCTTAGCAACCTCGTTGAATGTACGAGTCCACAGACCACCAGCACGGGTCAATACATTGTTTTTATGTACCAAAGTTAGCTTCTTGCGCTCTCTCTTTGAGGCGCGCTCGAAAGCATCGCGGATCACTCGCTCTGCACCGCGGCGAGTATTCAGACTTTCCTCAGTGGCAATCTCTGCATCAGTGCCTTCTGCAAGGACTCCCCCGGCACCAACATATGGACCTTCAGTTCCTTCGCGCACAACCACAAAATCAATAGGGCCCTTTGTTGCTAATGGTCCGGTAACACCAGGCATTAAACGTGCAGGACGCAGATTAATATAGTGATCAAAAGCAAATCGAAGCTTCAATAAAAGTCCACGCTCAAGTACTCCGCTAGGAACAGTTGGATCTCCAACTGCGCCTAGCAAAATAACATCCTTGGTTGCAATCTCATCTAAAATAGCTTGTGGCAGAACTTCACCGGTGCGGTGCCAATAGCCTGCGCCCAAGTCATATGCGGTGCGCTTAAAGCTCACGTCATACTTCTTTGCAACAACATCAAGAACTTTTAAGCCCTCGTTAACGACCTCAGGGCCAATTCCATCACCGGCAATTACAGCTAAGTTAATAGTTTTCATTTGTCCTCCAAAAACACAGAGTGAACGTATTCGGCTTCAGTATCCTTCTTAACTTTTGCAACGATATCTTCGCTTACATGTGAATCAACAGTAAGTACCATTAACGCTGTGCCGCCTGCTTTACTTCGAGCAACCTGCATAGCTGCGATATTGACTTTAGCTTCACCCAAAGTCTGCCCAACGATGCCGATGATGCCAGGACGATCGATATAGCGAATGAAAAGAATATTATCCGTAGGGGGCAGATCAAGGTGGAATGAATCAATTCCAACTATCTTCTGGGTTTGCTTGATACCCATAAGTGTTCCATCGATAGACATTGCCTTACCTGTGCCAGTAGATGCGCGCAAGGTAATCATTGAGCGGTATTCATGACATTCAGCTGTGTTTGTCACTGCCGAAACCATTCCCCGTTCTGCCGCAAGACCAGGAGCGTTGACATAGGTGACTTCCTCTGCACCCACTGCCAACAAGGCACCCTTTAACGCTGAAATTGCAAGAATTGAAGCATCATGAACTGAGATTTCACCTTTAACGCTGACATCTATATTTACAGGCAGTTCACCCAGTAATTCAGTTGCAATCCCTGACATCTTTTCAACAAGTGGCAATGAAGGACGAATATCTTCGTGGATCACGCCGCCCTTAACATTGACTGCATCAGGCACAAGTTCACCCGCTAGAGCTTTACGAACTGAAACTGCAACTGCGATACCAGCACGTTCTTGTGCCTCATCTGTTGATGCACCTAAGTGAGGTGTGGCAACAACTTGATCGAGTGCAAATAATGGTGAATCTGTGCATGGCTCTGTCGCAAAGACATCTAATCCAGCACCTGCAACACGACCTTCTTTAATTGCATCATATAGAGCAGCTTCATCTAGGACGCCACCGCGCGCAGCGTTAACGATACGAACAGCTGGCTTAACCTTCTTTAATGCTTCAACGCCTATTAAGTTTGCAGTCTCTTTGGTCTTAGGTAAGTGAATAGTGATGAAATCAGATGTTTTCAAAAGCTCATCAAGATCTACCAACTTAACTCCCAGTTGCGCCGCACGTGCTGGTTGAAGATATGGATCATAGGCAATTACGTTCATTCCAAAAGCCTGCATACGGGATGCCACTAATTGACCAATACGTCCAAAACCAACAATACCCAAAGTCTTTTCAAATAACTCTGTGCCAGTGAACTTAGAACGTGCCCACTTTCCATTTCGAAGTGCAGCGTTAGCAGGTGAGATACAGCGAGCAGATGCAAGCAATAAAGAAATCGCCAACTCTGCAGCACTAACAATGTTCGAAGTTGGTGCATTAACAACCATAACTCCGGCAGCAGTTGCTGCAGGAATATCTACGTTATCTAAACCAACACCGGCACGTGCTATTACCTTTAAACCTTTTGCCGCACTAACAGCTTCTGAATCCATCTTTGTCGCAGAGCGAATCAAGACGGCATCTACTCCCTTAGCTAACGCTGTTAGAAGCTGGCCACGATCTGCGCCGTCACAGTTAACGACATCAAAATCAGGACCAAGTGCTTCAAGCGTTGCTGGGCTTAGCTCTTCAGCGATTAGAACGACAGGTTTAGCCACGCGCCGCGCTTCCCTCTTTATAGTCATCACCCTTTGACTGCTTCATCCATGAAAACATCTTGCGAAGTTCACGGCCAACAGCTTCGATTGGGTGAGTTTCACCTTTTGTGCGAAGTGACTTAAATTCAGGAGCACCTGCTTCTTGATCATCAATGAAGCGCTTAGCGAATGTGCCACTTTGGATATCTGCAAGTACTGCCTTCATGTTTTCCTTAACGTGTGGATCAATAACACGTGGACCAGAAACATAATCACCAAACTCTGCAGTGTCAGAAACTGACCAGCGCTGCTTTGCAATTCCACCCTCGTACATCAAATCCACGATGAGCTTAAGTTCGTGCAAGCACTCAAAGTAAGCAACCTCTGGCTGATATCCAGCTTCAGTTAAAACCTCAAAGCCATACATAACGAGTTGTGAAGCACCACCGCAAAGAACTGACTGCTCACCGAAGAGATCTGTTTCTGTCTCTTCTGTAAATGTCGTCAAGATTCCACCGGCGCGAAGCCCACCGATTGCCTTTGCATATGAAAGTGTTAAAGGCCACGCGCTACCAGTTGAATCTTGCTCAACTGCAACAATTACAGGAACTCCGCGGCCTGCTGCGTACTCACGACGCACTAAGTGGCCTGGGCCCTTTGGCGCAACCATACAAACATCAACTGATGTAGTTGGCTTGATGTAACCAAATCGAATATTGAAACCATGTCCGAAGAACAAAGCATCGCCATCTTTTAGGTTAGGCAAAATTGAATCAGTGTAGATATGGCGCTGAACATGGTCAGGTGCCAAGATCATGATGACAGTTGCTTCTTTAACGGCATCTGCTACAGAAACAACACGCAAACCTTCTGCTTCTGCCTTTACACGTGATGCTGAACCTTCTTTTAATCCAACACGGACATCAACACCGCTATCGCGCAAGTTAAGTGCGTGTGCATGTCCCTGCGAGCCGTAACCGATGATCGCGACTTTGCGACCCTGGATGATGGATAGATCGGCATCCTCTTCGTGATACATCGTTGCTGCCACGGTATTTCTCCTTTAGTTCTGGTAATCGGGTTGAGTGTCGTGTACTACTGGTGCTGTCTTATTTGGAAGTATTTCTCTTATAGAAATGACATTGATCAACTTATCGAGCTGAGCAATTACCTGTTCGAGGGCATGGCCTTCTAAATTAACCACAATATCCATCTGTGAGATGGATGGGTCAACTGTTGGTCCAACAGATAAGCGTTCAATGTTGTATGCACGGCGAGAAAAGAGGCCGGCAACGCGGGCCAATACGCCAGGTGAGTTCTCTACTAAAACTTCGAGTGTGTGTTGGGCCATTTTTATAACTCCTGTGAATCCCAGTCAGGCGCAGTTTCGCGCGCGACCATAATGTCATCATTTGAAGTTCCGGCAGCAACCATTGGCCACACCATTGCATCGCGATGAACACGAAAATCAATAACAACGGGTTGATCATTAATTTCCATTGCCTTTTCAATCGTTGCATCAACATCTTCTTCACGCTCGCAACTCAAGCCAACACAACCCATAGCTTCTGCAAGCATTGGGAAGTTAGGAACACGTTTTGATTCAAGGTTTGTATTTGAATATCGACCTTCATAAAACAGAGTCTGCCACTGGCGAACCATGCCAAGAGATTCATTATTAATGATTGCGACCTTGATTGGAATATTGTTGAGCGCACATGTCACAAGCTCTTGATTAGTCATCTGGAAACAACCATCACCATCGATTGCCCAAACAGTTGTATCTGGTGCTCCAACTTTTGCACCCATTGCAGCAGGAACCGCATAACCCATAGTTCCAAGCCCACCTGAGTTAAGCCATGTGCGTGGGTTCTCATAAGAAACAAATTGCGAAGCCCACATCTGATGTTGTCCAACTCCTGCAGCAAATATTGCTTCTGGACCTGAGATTTTTCCAAGTCTTTCAATTACATACTGTGGAGATAATGTCCCATCATTTGGTTTGTCATAACCGAGTGGATAAGCAGCTTGGAGGGAATTCATCTGGTGCAACCATGGGGTTAAATCTGGTTGATTCTTTGCAAGAGCGGTTTTAAGGGCTGGAATCAGGGCAGAGATAGTGTTTTTGAGATCACCCAACACGGCAACATCAGCAAAACGGTTCTTACCAATTTCAGCAGGATCAATGTCTGCGTGAATAACTTTGGCATTAACTGCAAAAGTTGAAAGTTTGCCTGTAACACGATCATCAAAGCGCGCACCTAAAGTAATGAGAAGATCTGCTTTTTGTAGCGCTGTAACTGCTGCAACTGTTCCATGCATACCAGGCATTCCAAGATGCAACGGATGGCTATCGGGGAATGCACCACGTGCCATAAGAGTTGTCACAACCGGTGCTCCGAGTAGTTGAGCAAGCTCTAGTAACTCACGAGATGCGTTTGCTTTAATTACTCCGCCACCCACATAAAAGACTGGCTTACTAGATTGCGTAATTAATGCAGCTGCATCCAGGATGGATTGGTTATTCGGAATTGACTTTGGTTTATATCCAGCCAAGTTAACAGAGGTTGGATACTTAAAATCTGTCATGGCTTGTAGGGCATCTTTTGCGATATCAACAAGTACTGGGCCAGGACGGCCTGTGCTGGCGATGTGGAATGCTTCAGCAATCGCGCGCGCAATATCGGCAGGGTTGGTTATTAAATAATTATGCTTTGCAAATGGCATCGTAATGCCACGAATGTCTGCTTCTTGAAAAGCATCGGTTCCAATTGCAACAGAAGGAACCTGGCCAGTAATTGCGACAACTGGCACTGAATCCATCGCAGCATCAGCCAAAGGTGTCACAAGATTTGTTGCACCTGGACCTGATGTAGCAATACACACACCAACGCGACCAGTTACTTGGGCATAACCTGTTGCAGCATGTCCTGCACCTTGCTCATGGCGAACAAGAATGTGGCGGATAGAGCTAGAGAAAATTGGATCATAGGCTGGAAGAATTGCGCCACCCGGGATTCCAAACATGACATCAACGCCAGCAGCTTCTAGGGATGCCACAAGTGCACTCGCCCCATTCATCTGACTCATTGCTCTTCTCCCTTCTTACCCTTTCAATTTGGTGATTAAACGAAAAAACCCTCAGAAAACTGAGGGCGGCGCATGATCATTGTTCGATCACGCGCTGCTAAATCACCACCACAAATGTTGTGCTCATAGGGATATTCTCCAATGAATTACGCATAAGAGTCAAGGCATGAGATGCACATCTCACAATTTGAGCCAGCACTACTCGCAGACCGCTCCTTTGGATGCAGATCCCACCAGTTTTGAATACTTAGCCAATACCCCGCGGGAGTACTTGTGACCCAATGGCTTCCAGCCAACTTTTCTGGCCTCAAGCTCTTTAGGGTCCACAAGTAAATCCAATGTGCGATGAGTGATGTCGATTCGAACTAAATCCCCATCTTTAATAAATGCAATCGCTCCTCCATCAACGGCTTCTGGTGCTACGTGACCAACGCACAATCCAGTTGATCCACCAGAGAAACGTCCATCAGTTAAAAGCAGAGTTGATTTACCAAGACCTGCACCTTTAATTGCACCAGTAATCATTAACATCTCACGCATACCCGGACCACCCTTAGGACCTTCATAGCGAATTACAACTACATCACCGGCTTGAATTGTTCCGTTTTCAAGTGCATCCATTGCAGCTTGTTCGCGTTCAAACACTCGCGCAGGACCTTCAAATTTTTCAATTCCAATACCTGCTGTTTTACAAACAGCACCATCGGTGGCAAGTGAGCCACCCAAAATAGTAATTCCAATATCTGTTGAGATTGGTGAAGAAACTGCGCGCAAGATCTGCCCATCTGGATCTGGTGGCGCAATATCTTTCAAGTTTTCAGCCATCGTCTTACCTGTGACAGTTAAAACATCTCCATGGAGCAGACCTGCATCAAGTAATCCCTTTAATACAACTGGAATTCCACCTACTTTATCCACATCACTCATGACAAAGCGACCAAATGGCTTGAGATCTCCCAGTAGTGGAACCTTTGAGCCAATGCGATGGAAATCATTGAGTTCAAGATCTACTTCGGCTTCATAAGCAATAGCTAGTAGGTGCAGAACAGCGTTAGTGGAACCACCCAATGCCATCAAAATTGTGATCGCGTTTTCAAATGCCTGCTTCGTCAAAATATCACGAGTAGTAATTCCTTGGCGGATGAGTTCAACCACGGCAGCACCTGATGCAATTGCATAAGTATCGCGGCGGCGATCAACGGCAGGAGGCGCTGCTGAGCCAGGAAGTGAGAGACCAATAGCTTCACCAATACTTGCCATGGTGTTTGCTGTGTACATACCGCCACAAGCACCTTCGCCAGGACAGATTGCACGTTCAATTTGATCCACCCGCTCTTGGGTAATTAATCCACGAGCACAAGCTCCAACGGCCTCAAAGGCATCGATGATTGTCACATCTTTTCCATCAACTTGGCCTGGCAATGTAGAGCCTGCATAAACAAAAACGCTTGCAACATCGATGCGAGCTGCTGCCATCATCATTCCTGGAAGAGATTTATCGCAACCAGCAAAAGTAACCATGCCATCTAAACGTTCTGCTTGCATAACTGCTTCAACTGAGTCTGCAATTACTTCACGTGAAACTAGTGAAAAGTGCATTCCTTCATGGCCCATTGAAATTCCATCAGAAACAGAGATGGTTCCAAATTGCATGGGGAATCCGCCTGCATCAAGAACACCTTGCTTTGATGCTTTAGCTAGGCGGTCTAAGGATAAATTGCAGGGAGTAATTTCATTCCATGAAGAGGCAATACCAATTTGTGGTTTAACCCAATCATCATCACCCATACCAACAGCACGTAACATTCCACGTGCAGGGGCGCGCTCTAATCCATCAGTTACGACTCCGGAGCGCGGCTTCATGTTTGGCATCTGCGTAGTCTAGCCTTCTGATTGTCCAAGATGTGCTAATAAAAGCGCACGAACTTTAGCTGCATCGGCTTGGCCCTTTGTATCTTTCATAACCATTCCAATCAAAGCACCAGCTGCTGGCAAGTGACCATCTCGAACCTTTTGTGCAGTCTCTGGTTGTCCAGCACATGCGCGCTCGATAGCAGCCATTAAAGCTGAATCATCATTAACAACCTTAATTCCGCGTGCAGCAATAACAGCTGCAGGATTTCCTTCTCCAGCAATAACGCCCTCAACAACTTGGCGCGCTAACTTATCCGTTAAGTCTCCAGCATTGACAAGGGCCACAATCTCGGCCACATCTGTTGCTGCAATTGGTAGATCTTTAATTGCCACATCTTTTTCATTAGCAATTCGAGAAATCTCACCTAACCACCAACTGCGTGCTTTAGCAGGATCTGCTCCAAGTGCAACAGTTGCTTCAACAACATCTAATACGTCGGCGTTAATCATCGCTGACATTTCCTTATCTGGAACTGCCCACTGTTCTTGCAAACGCTTGCGGTGAATGGATGGTCTCTCTGGCAAAGTTGCGCGTAGTTGCTCAATCCAAGCTGCATCTGGTGCTACTGGAACTAAATCTGGTTCCGGGAAATAACGGTAATCCTCTGCCTGCTCCTTTGAACGTCCAGAGCGAGTTAATCCTGTGTCTTCTTGGAAGTGACGAGTTTCTTGTACTACTCGCTCACCATTATTTAAACGTTGCGCATGGCGAATCATTTCACCGCGAATTGCCCGCTCGACAGAGCGAAGAGAGTTAACGTTTTTAGTCTCAGAGCGAGTTCCCAGAACATCAGAACCAATGAGGCGCAATGAAACGTTGGCATCACAGCGAAGAGATCCCTGCTCCATCTTCACATCACTGACACCAAGTGAGCGCAGTATGTCGCGCAGTTCTGCGACGTAAGCCTTTGCGACCTCAGGGGCATATTTGCCTGTGCCAGGAACAATCTTGGTAACAATTTCAACTAATGGGATTCCTGCACGGTTGTAATCAAGAAGTGAATACTCCGCGCCATGAATACGACCAGTTGCACCACCCACGTGTAAAGACTTTCCAGTGTCTTCTTCCATGTGAACGCGCTCAACTTCAATACGGAAAACCTTTGGGCCCTCATCTGTTTCAATTTCAACATCAACATAACCATTCACGCAGATTGGCTCGTCATACTGTGAAATTTGGAAGTTCTTTGGCATATCTGGATAGAAATAGTTCTTACGTGCAAATCGGCTAAAAGGTGCGATAGAGCAGTTCAATGCAAGGCCAATTTTGATTGTTGATTCAATCGCCTTCTCATTAACAGTTGGTAGCGCACCTGGCAGAGCTAAACAAACTGGGCAGGTTTGAGTATTTGGTTCTGCGCCGAAAATAGTAGAACAGCCACAAAACATCTTTGATTTTGTATTAAGTTCAACGTGTACTTCAAGACCCAGAACTGGTTCATACTTTGCTACAACATCATCGTATGTCAGGCTCATTTGCTACCTGCTAAAGCTGGAATAGTTGAAAGCAATGGTGCGCCCCACTTTGAAAGTAGAGCTGCTTCAAGGGCTGCGCCTACTGAATACATCCGATCATCTTTCATGACAGGAGACATGATTTGGAAACCAACTGGTAAACCATCTTCTTCTGCAATACCTGAAGGCAATGACATTCCACCAATTCCTGCCATGTTTACGGGAATCGTTGCAATGTCATTAAGATACATAGCTAGAGGATCATTAGCCTTTTCACCGATCTTAAAAGCTGTGGTTGGACATGTTGGTGAAACCAGAACATCAGCCTTCTCAAAAGCTTTATTGAAATCCTGAGTGATAAGTGTGCGAACTTTTTGCGCACTACCGTAATAAGCATCGTAGTAGCCAGATGAAAGAGCATACGTTCCAAGGATGATGCGGCGCTTTACTTCACGACCAAAACCAACTTCACGGGTTAAATTCATAACTGATTCGGCGGATCCTCCATCTCTATCGCCAACGCGAAGGCCATAACGCATGGCATCAAAGCGAGCTAAGTTGGATGAGCATTCAGATGGTGCAATTAAATAGTAGGCAGCAAGGGCATATTCAAAGTTTGGCGCAGATACTTCAACGATTTCAGCCCCTGCGGCTGCAAGTAGTTCAAGTGATTCTTCAAATCGAGTGCGCACACCCTTTTGATAGCCATCACCGTTAAGTTCTTTCACAACGCCAATCTTCATTCCCTTAACGTTGCCAGCTTTAGCTGCAGCAACAACTGCCGGAACTGGAGCATTGATAGAAGTTGAATCTTTTGGATCATGACCAGCGATTGCTTCATGCAACAGCGCAGCATCTAAAACAGTGCGTGCGCACGGTCCTGCTTGATCAAGGGATGAAGAGAAAGCAACAAGGCCATATCTAGATACACCACCATACGTAGGTTTGACTCCCACGGTTCCAGTAACGGCAGCGGGTTGGCGAATAGATCCGCCAGTATCTGTTCCAATTGCAAGCGGTGCTTCAAAGGCAGCCAGTGATGCTGCAGAACCGCCACCTGATCCGCCAGGAATGCGAGTTAAATCCCAAGGATTGTGCGTTGGACCGTATGCAGAGTTTTCAGTGGATGAACCCATTGCGAACTCATCCATATTTGTCTTACCTAAAATAACAATGTCATTCTTCTTTAGATTTGTAACAACTGTTGAGTCATACGGTGGACGCCAGCCTTCAAGAATCTTGGAGCCACACGTTGTTGGAATACCCTTTTGTGTCATTACATCTTTGAGTGCAAGCGGGACACCAGCTAAAGGAGAGAGCTTCTCTCCACTTTTGCGCTTTGCATCAACTGCTGCCGCCTGATCAAGTGCGCCTTCTGTATCGACGTATAAGAAGGCATGAACATCTTCATCTACAGCAGAAATCTGATCTAGGTGTGCTTGTGTCAGCGCAACCGAAGTAATCTCACCACTAGCTAATTTGCTAGCCATCTCTGATGCAGAGTTGCGAATCATTCTTCACCCAAAATCTGAGGAACCCGGAACCGTTGTTCTTCTTGAGCAGGTGCACCAGAAAGAGCATCAGCTGGTGAGAGTGATGGAATAACTACATCGGGGCGAAAAACATTACGAAGTGGCAAAGGATGAGAAGTCGCCGCCACATCAGAACCGGCAACTTCCTGCACGCGAGCCACTGCATCCAAGATGACTGTGAACTCATTAGAGAGTGCGACTAACTCTTCATCGCTCATTTCAATACGAGCAAGGCCAGCTAGCTTTGCTACATCATCGCGGGAAAGGCTGGTCATGGGTGTGAGTCTAATTAACTTCGCGCTTAACTGCGAATTTGCCCGTCTCCAGTAACGATCCAGGTAGTCGTTGTCATAGCTTCAAGACCCATAGGGCCACGAGCATGGAGTTTTTGATTTGAGATTCCAATTTCTGCACCAAATCCCATTTGCTCACCATCGGTGAATCGTGTTGAAGTATTGACCATCACTGCCGCGCAATCACTCAGCGCAATAAATCGAGCAGCGTTGGCCTTATCTTCAGTAATGATGGCTTCAGTGTGTTTGGTGCCGTACTTGGCTATGTGAGCGTTGGCATCATCAACAGAATCAACGATTGCAACATTCATCTCTAGAGTTCCATACTCTGTGCAGAAATTTTCTTCATTAGCCAATGTAATTGGAAATGATTCAGCCAATGCAAGTGTGCGCGCATCTCCATGAAGAACTACACCTGCATCATGCAGAGCTTTAAGCGCAACGGGAACAAAATCCTTTGCAATTGTTTTGTGAATCAGAACAGTTTCAGCAGCATTGCACACGCTAGGGCGCTGGACTTTAGAGTTAACAATAATTGGAACAGCTTTGGCTAGATCTGCGAACTCGTCGATATAAACATGGCAAACACCTGCACCAGTTTCAATAGTTGGGACTGTGGATTCATCCACAACCATGCGGATAAGAGATGCACTCCCCCGAGGAATTACTAGATCCACCTTGCCACGTGCATTTAACAATGCTTTAACTGTGTCGCGATCATCTGATGGCACAAGTTGGATTACATCTGGAGAAATCTTCGTCGTTGTGAGTGCATCACGCATAACCGTTATAAGAATTTGATTACTTGCAGAAGCACTCGAAGATCCACGCAAAAGAGCGGCATTTCCTGACATCAACAAAATGACCGCAGCATCAACTGTCACATTTGGACGCGCCTCATAAACCATTCCAATTACGCCAAATGGCACAGTGATTTGCTTTAAATCGATTCCATTAGGCAATGTTGATTGACGCAATGTGATTCCAAGTGGATCGGGCAACTTACTTACTTGACGAGCTCCATTAGCAATTCCCTCTACTCGCGCCGGAGTCAGCAGTAATCGATCAAGTAAAGAGTCATTAATATTTGCCGCTCTGGCGCGCACCATATCTTCCTCATTGGCTGCAAGGATTTCAGCGGTCCGAGCTATGACTGCATCTGCAATTGCATTGAGGGCGCCAGCACGTTCTGCTCCTGTGGAAGCACTTAAAGTTCGCGCAGCAGCACGGGCAGTATCTGCCAGGCCATTGACTAGTTGCGTTGCGCTCATGAAGTAAAGCCTATAGGGAGCCAGGCATTATTCGCATTGAATAATTCTGACATCCACTCAATTAACTAATGAGTTGTTGCTTTGACTCGTCCCTGTGCTTGCGTAGATAGACCATAAATGGTGTTCCGCCAGTTCCCACTGCAGATGGATTTCCAGGAGTGGCCTGTGCTTGTGCATGGATATATGTGCCCGCGTATTCCAAATGCTTAGCTCTAAAGTCACCGACAATACTGACGCATTCATTGAAAATTGTTTTTAAGTTTATATTTCCAAGTGAGGTGACCATATTTCGGACAGAAGGGCCCGCTTCTACGGCCTCAATAAATTTCACATGCATCGGCGGCATGTAACCGCGCATCTCCATTAAGTAATCACGGAGCTCATCCTTCTCATGGGTGATTCCAAGAACTGCATCCATAGCTGGAATGATTGCACTTTGTGCACCAGTCTCACCACGAAATGCTTGACCCTTAGATCCGTAGGCATCCACTCCTTCATAAATCACACCATTAGGAAGTGAGGGATTATTTCTCCAACCAAAAATATATGGGCGAACTCGGTGGAAATAAACATATGGATCACAGCGCTCTGGCATTCGACACAAAACGTCATACATGGATTGAAGAGCATTCCTTAATTGAATCAAAGCTTTTTCAAGTGAATCAGAATCATTTTCCACAACACTTGCCTGTGCAAGTTCAATTGCCTTAAGTGCCTTTCCAGCCTTTTTCTCAATATCTATATGAATCAAAATGAACCATTCTTCGTCTTGACCACCAAGGAAGCACTGGAGTAGCGCGATATTTCCACACTCGATAGGACCGTTGGGATCAAGGCGTCGCCAGTTATCAGAGGCATAACTTTGATAAGAAAGTATTGGAGGTCGGCCAACTGAAAGCCCGACTTCATACCAAGGTAAGGCTAGCTTTTTAGGAAAAGTTGTTGCCGGAGAGTTATCACTCCACTGATAAGACTGGCCAATGTAACTTAAAATCATCATTGCCCGTGATTTATCCGCCTGTGTTTTTAGCGCAGAAACATTAAAGTCTGGAAGAGCTTGCACCCGCTTACGAAAATCATTTCCCATTAAAAGCTTAGGAATTTCTAGGGCAAACTGATCCCACTCTTCATTTCCAGGAGAGAGTCTTTGCGCTGGGTCATAGTGAGGTAAATAACCAAACTCTTCAGAAAGACCATAATCAGCGATTTTTACAGGATTCATTTCTTCTCTTTCTCAAGGATGATTTATGCGCGTAAGGTTATTGGCTATCTCACGCAGAAAGCAAGAGGAAAATCTGTTACAGAAGCAATAAATTTATTTAGAGCAGCACTAAATCATCGCGGTGAACTAGCTCGCGTTCATATTCAGCACCCATTTCAGCTGCCAGTTCTTTAGTTGATCGGCCAAGCATTTTAGGCAAATCCTCTGAATCGAAAGCAACTAAGCCACGTGCAATCACAGCACCATCTGGTCCAACTAATTCAATGGCATCTCCTGCTATAAATTCACCTTCAACAGCGGTTACACCTGCTGGAAGTAAAGACACTCCACGTTCCAAAATTGCTTTCACCGCACCAGCATCTAAAACTAATTTTCCATGTGGCTTAGTTGCATGCGCCAGCCACAAAAGGCGTGAGGTTGTCTTGTTTGCATGTGCATGAAAGTGCGTACCAAAGTCCTGGCCAGCTAAAGTTTTATCAGCATCTTCAAGGGATGTCAGCAGCATTGGAATACCGGCAGATGTTGCGATGCGCGCAGCTTCAACCTTAGTAACCATTCCCCCACTGCCAACTCCGGCAGATCCTGCTCCACCCAAAGTCTGGTTTTCGATATCTGCAACAGATGTAACTTCGTGAATGCGCTTGGCTCCAGCCTGTGTTGGTGGGGCGTCATAAAGTGCGTCAATGTCAGAAACTAGAACTAAAAGATCTGCACTAATCAATAATGCAACGAGGGCAGCGAGGCGATCATTATCACCAAAGCGGATTTCACCAGTGCCAACGGTGTCATTCTCATTAATAATTGGAACGACTCCAAGTTGGAGTAAGCGATAAAGGGTGCGCTGTGCGTTTTGATAATGAGAGCGGCGCACAACATCTTCAGTTGTCAGCAATACTTGTGATGCGGTAATTGAATGGCGATTAAAGCTTTGGGTGTATTGGGCAATCAAAAGACCTTGACCGACAGAGGCTGCAGCTTGCTGAGTTGCTAGATCCTTTGGACGGATAGTTAAACCCAATGGCGCAAGACCAGCAGCAATAGCTCCAGAGGAAACAACTACTACTTCAGATCCGCGCGCTTTACATGCAGCGACAACATCAACGAGTTTATTGACTGCATCAGCATCTAGGGCAGAACCAGCTTTACCGGTGAGAGAGGATGAGCCAATCTTGATGACGATTCGCTTTGCAGAAGTAATCTGCGCTCGGCTCACTTGTCATCTCCATCCTCTGATTCATTAACATCAACTGCTGAAATCTTAGGTGAATGTGGGTCTTCAATGTTGTATTCCCACTGCTTTGCTATCTCGTCATCGCTTAGAACATCATCAACACGCTCGGTTTGCTGCCATGTTGATTCAAGACGTGAATCCTCACCACGGCGATGCAAGTGACCAGCTAGCTGCTCTGCCCCAGCTTCAATGGTTGGCTCCCAATCAAATACGACTTGTGTGAGGCCATCACCAATGCGAACTTCACTTCCAGCAACTGCGCCTTTTTTAAAGAGATCTTTTTCAACACCTAATTGCGCTAAGCGATCAGCTAAGTAGCCAATTGCTTCGGCGTTCTTAAAGTTAGTTTGACGCACCCAGCGCTCAACCTTTTTACCGCGAACATTAAATGAGCCATCAGCATTTGCTTTAACTTCAAAGCCAGAATCATCAACTGCAACTGGACGCAAAATAATGCGTGTACGAACTTCAAGAGCTGCTGCAGCAGCACGATCCTTTTGAATCAAGCGAGCCATTGCATAGGTTAACTCTTGTAATCCTGCGCGAGATGCAGCAGAAACTTGATAGACCTCATAACCACGCTCGCGCAGATCGCCTTCAACCATGTCTGCCATAGCTTTACCATCAGGGATATCTGTTTTATTAAGGGCAATAATTCGCACTCGATCTTCAAGCCCACCATAAATCGCTAATTCATTTTCAATGACTTCAAGATCTTGAACTGGATTGCGATCTGTCTCCAGAGTTCCACAGTCCAAAACATGCACAAGTGCAACGCAGCGCTCAACATGGCGCAGAAATTCAAGGCCTAAACCTTTTCCTTGGCTTGCCCCTGGAATTAAACCTGGAACATCGGCAACAGTAAAACGTGTTTCACCTGCTTGAACAACGCCTAGATTTGGCGCAAGGGTCGTAAATGGGTAATCAGCAATCTTTGGACGTGCTGCAGAGATAGCTGCAATAAGTGATGACTTTCCGGCACTTGGATAACCAACAAGTGCAATGTCTGCAACTGATTTTAGTTCAAGGAAAAGTATGCGCTCTTCACCTGGTTCACCTAGTAATGCAAAACCTGGTGCACGTCGCTTTGATGAAGACAGAGCCATATTTCCAAGGCCACCAAAACCACCTTGAGCTGCAATAAAAGTAGTTCCAGTTCCAACAAGATCGGCAATCTGTTCACCGGCGGCATCAAAGATCACTGTGCCATTTGGAACGCCAAGAATTAGATCCTCTCCTTGGTGTCCATCTTTGCGATCACCATAACCTTGATGACCTGACGTTGCTTTGCGGTGTGGTGAATGATGAAAGTCGAGCAGGGTTGTAACACTTGGATCAACAATCAGAATTACATCGCCACCGCGTCCACCATTGCCTCCATCTGGTCCGCCCAGTGGCTTAAATTTTTCGCGCTTAACTGAAACACATCCATCTCCACCTTTTCCGGCAGAGGCATAGAGAGTCACACGATCAACAAATGTTGTCATGTCATCAACTCCCTTCACTGTAGAAAATAAAAAAGCGAGCCGTGTGATTACGGCTCGCCCTTTTTAGAGAAACCTTTTATAGAGCTACCGGAACCACAACATTCACTACGCGACGTCCGCGAGCGCGACCGTATTCGACTGCGCCAGCTGCTAATGCAAACAGTGTGTCGTCCTTACCGCGTCCAACGTTCTTACCTGGGTGAAAATGTGTTCCACGCTGGCGAACTAGGATTTCGCCTGCATTAACTTCTTGTCCGCCAAAGCGCTTGATACCGAGGTACTGTGCATTTGAATCGCGACCGTTTCGTGTCGAGGAGACACCCTTCTTACTTGCCATTTATTTATCCCTTACTTCGCGCCGTTGATAGCGGTAATTTTTACGAGAGTCTGCTTAGCGCGAAATCCCTGACGACGACGGTGACCTGTCTTGTTCTTGTAACGCAAAATATCAATCTTTGGACCCTTAGTCTCTTCAAGTACTTCGCCTGTGACCTTAACGCCAGAGAGAAGCTTTGGATCTGAAGTAACAGATGCACCATCTACTAAGAGCACTGCAGGAAATGAAACAGTTGCGCCAACAGCAGCATCGATACGATCGACAGTAACTGTGTCTCCAACTGCCACTTTTTCCTGATGGCCGCCAGCCTTAACGATTGCGTACACGTGTAACTCCAGTTCATTTTTAGCCCATGGCAAGAACCAAAGGATCCTTCGGGCAGACGCTAAGGGTACGCAGCCTCTAGGCCAGGGTCAAATTGCGATTTCTAAGCCTTGTGGGCGATACGGGCCAATGCCTTTTCTAGTGCATAGACCGGATCACTAGCCGCGCCTTTGACTTGGGCATCGGCCAGGGCGATAGCCCCGACGGCATCGGCAATTTGAGCTGGTGTCCATCGATTTAACTGTCTGCGGGCCTTATCAATTTGCCATGGCGCCATACCTAACTGCCCAGCTAGTTCAAAAGATTTCACGCCACGATTTGCACCTGAAACTTTGGCAAGTGAGCGAAGAGATGAAGCAATAGCACTTGTAATCATTACTGGATCAGTGCCAGTTTCTAGTGCGCTGCGAAGAGCGATGAGTGCTGCCGGCAAATTGCCATCCAAAGTTGCATCAGCAACATCAAACCCAGTTGTTTCAACTCTGCCTTGATGAAACTTATCAATCATTACTTCATCGATTGTTCCGGCAGGGGCATCAGCGCCAATCTGCCCAACTGCTGATTGAAGTTCCCGCAAATCATTTCCAAGCGCACCTACTAAAGCTGAGATTGCTCCTGGGGTTGCCTTGCGTTGCACATCAAGAAAGAGATTGCGAACAAACTCTTCTTTTTCGCCTTCTTTCTTGATGGGCTCACAGGCAATTATCTCTGGCTTAAGCTTTTTAATCGCATCTAACAGCGCTTTGCCTTTAACACCACCCTTATGAACAAAGATCACCGTCGTTGAAGGATCTGGGGAATCTAAGTATCGAGTGATTTCATCTTTAGATTCTTCTGGCAAATCTTGTAAATCGCGGATGATTAACCCACGGCGCTCTGAAAACAATGATGGGGCAAGTGAGTCTGCAATATCGCCAACAATGACATCTGCTGCAAAGAGATTGGTAATTTCACATTTCTCTTCATTTAGTTGGGCAGTGAGCTTGCTTAAGGCTCTATCTGCAAGGGCGGCCTCTGAGCCGAGAATGAGGTAGAAGGAATTCATTATGTATCTACCCCCATCTAATGAGATTAAACCGGCCTTTGGCTTTACGTATAGTGAAGTGATGATTTCGCACTTGAACTGCGATCGCACCATCTATATCTGTACGTACAACCTCTGAGCCGAGTCTAGCCAGCGCGTCGAGAGTTTGCACCGCTGGGTGACCATAAGTATTGCCTGCCCCCACCGAAATTATTGAAATACGTGGGTGCAAAGCGGCCATGAAAGCTAGATCCTGGTATCTAGAACCGTGATGAGAGACTTTATATATCAACGGGGCCAACATCCTTAACTAGAAGTTCCTGGACTGGTGGCTCTATATCCCCACCTGCAAAGATTGAAAATGCATCACCTGTAATCAAGGTGGCAATGCTGGAGTTATTTATTTGAGAACCATCACCTGGCATTTCTGCAAAACTAGTTGCGCTCAAAGTGGGCCAAAGAACTTTAATTGTCAGTGGCCCTAACTTAGAACTCATTCCCCTCACCGCCTTAATCATCTCAACTCCTTTTAAAGCCGATTGAGCCATAGCACTTTCAACAAGTGGGGCTGAGTTAACACTGACCCAGACTTGTCCTACCGTGCGATTCTTTAATGCTCCCGGTAATCCTGCAACGTGGTCTGCATGAAAGTGCGAAAGAATTAGCAGTGGAATCTCATTTATTCCAAGTGCTTTCAAGCAACGATCTTCAGTAACTGGATCAGGTCCAACATCTATGACTAAACCCCGGTGATTACCTAAATTAATTACCATCGAATCGCCTTGGCCGATATCGCAGTTTGCCACCTGCCAATCCCCTCCTGGCCAACGTTGAAGCCAAGTGATGGATATGAGAACTACCAAGGTAAAGATAACGATGTGTTTGAACCATTTTTTTAGTAACCAAGAGATAAGGGTGAAACTGGCAACTATAAGGAATCCAATTTTTCCAGTTCGCAAAGTTAAAACTGGAAAGCTAGATGCCCAATGTGCAATCAGTGCAATTGCCCCTGCTGGAAACCTGATAAACCAAATCAACGCAGTGGAAAGCAGAGGCGCAATAGGTGAAAATAGCGCTGCAATAAAGCCCACAATCGTGATGGGTGCAACAAAGGGTGCTGCCAGCAAATTTGCAATGACGCTCATGGGAGCCAGATATCCAGAGAGTGCAACGATGATGGGTGAGCAGAAAACTATTGCAGCTATCGGTGGCGCTAAGGCTTGCGCTAGTTTCTCTGGCATATGTGTTCTCATCTTTTCAATGAGTACAGGTGCAAAGAGAAGAAGACCTGCAGTTGCTAATACCGAGAGCGCAAAACCTGCATCGCGCGCCTGCCATGGATCGAGAATGACAACTGCAGCCATCGCAAAACCAAGTGCAGGCAGTGAATCTCGGCCCCGCTTGGTGCCCTGTGCAATAAGTAAAACTGCAGCCATCGCTGCAGCTCGCAGCACTGATGGGGATGGTCGCACAAGTGCAATAAATGCAATCAGAGAAATAGCCGTTGCTGTAAGGCGAAATTTCATTCTTGCGAATAGAAACTGCATCATCCATAAGACAAATGCAGAGACAAGTGCGAAGTTGGCACCGCTGACTGCAACTAAGTGGGTTAATCCAGAGCGCTTCATGGAGTTCTTAAAATCAGAGCTTTGTTTAGAAGTATCCCCTAGGACCATTCCAGGTATGAGGGCTCCAGCATCTCCATCGCCAGAGAGTGATCGAAGGCCTAAACGAATTGAAGCTAAAGCATTAGCCCAGTACGAGGGCGGTGTTTGAATTTCGATGTCATTTTTGATTACAACGAGCGCGGCTACCCGCGCTTCTTTACTGGCAACTATTCGGCCCTGGGCGCTAAATCTTTGTCCCGGCAAGAGTTTAGTCACGCTTTGATCTGATGTCATCACGCGTATTGGTACACGTAGCTTGTAGTGAATAGAACTGTTATTTACCAAAACTGCACGCGCAATAAATGAATAGCTGCCTGTACTGGTTTTACTGGGATCAGTAACAACTTCTGCTGTAATCGTTGCGTTTTGCATAAAAAATCTAGCGATGTGACTATGAGCCAGAGATGCTTGGCGAACAGACATCACTGTGGAACCTAGAAGAAGTGCACAGATGATAACGCTAAAGCGTCCTTTTCGACTGATAAGGGAAACTGCTCCCACAACTAATGCAACAATTGAGATTCGCCATGGCGCGGTTGCACTTTGAAACAACGCACCAGCCCAGATTGCACCGCCCAGGGCAATAGCCCTGTAATCAGTTAAACGCGGAATTTTGCTTTTGATTTGCGCGAATTTTGCTGCACCGATTCCACTAACCTTTTGGAGATCTTCAACTGTTATAAAAGGACCATGTGTTTTTCTATAGTCAACTATTCGGGAAGCAATGACTGGTCCAATTCCATCAAGTGAGTCAAAATCCCCCACTGTTGCACGATTAATATTAATTGGACCGCTTCGCTTTGGCGCACCGACTCGAACACCTTTGCTATTTGTGATTGCTGCATCGACATAGATCTGTTCACCATCGGCTAAAACTCTGGCCAAATTTATAGTGCTCAAATCTGCACCAGGTGCTGAACCTCCAGCTGCTTTGATTGCATCGATTACGCGAGAGCTAGCAGTAAGTGTGTAAACACCTGGTGTATTAACTGCGCCAGTAACATCTACAAATATCTGTGGGGCTTGCACTTGCTCAACAACCACAGGAGGTGGTGTTATTTCATCAGTATTTCCTCTAATGACGATAAATACAGAGATAACAACGACGATTGCCGACATTGCAAGTAGTGCACGTTTTTGAATAGGTGTGAAATTAAGATCAAACCACCAGGTAGTTAGCTTTTCGAAGATCTGTGAGAAATATTCCATGCCTCAATAGTTCAGGGCATTGAAAAGCCGGTCTTAGAGCAGGTTAAAGGGTGTGGATATTTACCTCTTAAGCCAGTAGTCGTTGATGTACTTCTCGCCCTCATCACAGAAGAAAGTAACGACGTTTTCAACACCGTACTGCTCCTTCAATCTCTTTGCCGCAATCAAGTGTGCTCCTGAAGATGGGCCTACGAAAATGCCATGCACTCTGGCTATGCGGCGCATCTCGTCAATCGACTCCTCAGAGCCCACATGAATAACTCCATCCAATTCATGATGGTGGCGAGTAATAATGCCTGGGATAAAGCCATCGGCAATTCCTTCAATTAAATGCTTTGAGACTTCTCCACACAAAATTGTGCAGGATTCAGATGGCTCTAGAGCAATAACTTTGCAGTTGGGGTTCACAGCTTTAAATGCCTGCCCCACACCAATAACTGTTCCGCCTGTTCCAACTCCACTAATCAGTAGATCTGGCAGTACTGGCATTTGTTGCAAAATCTCTTGACCCAGCCATTGGCGGTTCTCTTCGATGTTCCATTCATTATCGAACTGTTGTGGTGAGAAAAATCCTGGCATTGCACCGCGCCGACGTGCTTCTTCTAACGCGTCGTTAACATGGAAATCTCCCATGGTGTGAACTTCTGCACCAAATGCTTTAGAGATTGCTGTGCGCTCTGGACTCATTCCATCAGGCATGATCACCAACATTTTGTAACCCTTAACTGCTGCAACCATACTCATTGCATTTCCAGTATTTCCACTACTTGCCTCAACAATTGTGTCGCCAGGCTTTAATAAACCTTCAGCTTCTGCACGTTCAATCATGTATTTTGCAATTCGCGCTTTGATAGAACCAGATGGGTTCATAAATTCCATCTTGACCCAAATTCCTTCAATATTTACTAAAGGCGTATTACCGATGGCATCTAGAATTGTCTTCATTGACAGGGCCTTTCATATTGTGGAACTACTTGCGCGAGTATTAAGCAACGATATTAACTAGTTTTGGCGCTCGCGCAATGACCTTTTTCGGTGCGTTTGTGCCTAGTTCGGCAACAATCGTTGGGTGTGCAAGGGCTAACGCTTCAAGTTCTGTATCAGTAATCGTTGGTGAGACATCAATACGCTCTTTAATCTTGCCATTAATTTGAATAACAGCTTCCACTGAATCTGCCACAAGCAGTTTTGGATCCACCGCTGGCCAGCCGGCAAGTGCCACAGCAGGCTTGTGTCCTAAGCGCTCCCACATCTCTTCGGCTGTAAATGGTGCAACGAGAGAGACCATGATTGCAATTGCTTCAACGGCTTCGCGAACTGCAGGATCAGAACCTCCGCAACCAGAATCAATCGCTTTACGCGTTGCATTTACTAGCTCCATGACACGGGCGACTGCAACGTTGAATCGAAATGACTCAACTGCAAATCCTGCATCATTTAATGCCTTGTGTGTTGCTTTACGAAGTGAGACATCTCCCTTAGAAAAATCTGCTCCTGGAGCACTTGTCACATCTCCAGATAATCGCCAAGCACGCGTTAAGAATTTAACTGACCCAGATGGTGAAACATCAGACCAATCAACATCATCTTCTGGCGGACCAGCAAAAACCATTGATAAACGAATTGCATCAACGCCATGCTTTTCAAGTTCATCAGAGAGTGCCACAAGGTTGCCACGACTCTTAGACATCGCAGAGCCATCCATGACAACCATTCCTTGGTTAAGCAAACGGGTAAATGGTTCATTGAAATTGACCATACCCATGTCATTCAAAACCTTTGTAAAGAAGCGGCTATAGAGAAGGTGCAAGATCGCATGTGTGACACCGCCAACGTATTGATCAACAGGCAACCAGGTTTCAATATCCTTCTTCAAAAATGGTTGATCATGCACAGTAGATGATGGATAACGTAAGTAATACCACGATGAATCCACAAAAGTATCCATCGTGTCGGTATCTCGCTTTGCTGCAGCCCCACACTGAGGACATGCAACATTAACCCAATCAGTTGCAGCACCCAGAGGTGATGTTCCCTTGGGCTTTAGATCTAAGCCTTTAGCATCTGGCAAAGTAAGTGGAAGTTGATCTACTGGAACTGGCACTTCACCACAAGAAGGGCAGTGAATGATTGGAATCGGTGTTCCCCAGTAACGCTGGCGAGAAACTAACCAATCGCGCAAGCGGTAGTTACGGGCAGATTTTCCAAGGCCATCTTTTTCTAGTTGGCTGTTAATGGCAGCGATTGCATCGGCCTTATTAAGACCATTGAGCGCGCCTGAATTAACTATCTTTCCATCTCCAGTTGTTGCAACTCCACTTGTATTGGGATTCTCTTCGCCAGTTTCAACAACTACAACGACAGGCAACGCAAATGCTTTGGCAAAATCTAAATCTCGCTGATCATGGGCTGGAACAGCCATGATGGCACCTGTGCCGTAATCTGCTAGAACATAATCACTGGCCCAGATAGGTAGCTTTGCACCATTTACTGGGTTAATTGCATAGCGATTAAGGAATACACCACTCTTAGGGCGATCTGTAGCTAGGCGATCGATATCGCTATCAGCCTTAATCTTTTCAAGGTAAGAATTGAACTCAGTTTCAACTCCTGTACCAACAACTAACTCTGCAGCTAATTCACTATCGGCAGCAACAACCATAAAAGTTGCCCCATACAAAGTATCTGGGCGGGTTGTATAGATAGTTACAGGCTCGGTGCGCCCCTCAATAATAAATGAAACATTGGCACCAGTTGAGCGTCCAATCCAATTGCGCTGCATCATTAAGACTTTTTCCGGCCACTTGCCTTCAAGTTGAGCCATGTCATCGAGTAAACGATCGGCATAGTCAGTGATTTTGAAATACCACTGATTTAACTTCTTTTTCGTAACGGCTGAATCACATCGCTCACATAGGCCAGCAACAACTTGCTCGTTAGCTAAAACAGTCTGACATCCAGGACACCAGTTCACTGCTGAATCTTTGCGATAAGCAAGGCCACGCTCATGCAGCTTTAAAAATAACCATTGATTCCATTTATAGTATTCAGGATCGCATGTGTTAAAAACACGATCCCAGTCAAAAGAACACGCAAACCGTCGCATTGAGGCTTTTTGCACGGCAATATTTTCATATGTCCAAATGCGTGGATCAGAGTTGCGTTTGATTGCCGCATTTTCAGCAGGTAATCCAAAAGCATCCCACGCAATGGGGTGCATAACGTTAAAACCCTTTTGAACCCAGTAACGGGCAATCACATCACCTAATGCATATGCCTCGGCATGGCCCATATGAAGATCACCAGATGGATAAGGAAACATATCCAAGACATATTTCTTTTCACGTGTGTCATCTGCGCGCCCTGATTTAAATGGCTGGACTTCATCCCAAATGGGCAGCCATTTTTCCTGCACGTAGGCAAAGTCGTACGCCGCGTGCTCGCGCTCGTCATTCACGTTCTTATTCATACGTGGAGCTAAGGGGATTTGAACCCCTGACCCCCTGCATGCCATGCAGGTGCGCTACCAGCTGCGCTATAGCCCCATTTACTTCAAGTGCAGACCTTACCGCATACACCCACGGTGGTTTTAAACGAAAGTTGCTCCACTTTCTTCGCCATAAACAGGTTCTGGAATAGATCCAGCGTTGTGTTCAACTAAATTCCACTGGCGGGGATTTCTTTGTAGGACAGACCACGATGCATTTGAAAGTCCGCCTAAAACTCCCCAATGTGAAAGTGGAAGTTGCAGCAATTCTCCAAGAACGCATCTAGCTGTTCCACCATGTGTTGCAACAACCAGAAGTTGTTCAGTTTTTCCTTCTAAGGCTCTCAAGATTTCACCAACTGCGCGAGATGCCACTTCACTGCGTCGCTCTCCTGTTGTGCCAGCTGGACTATCATCGCCATCAATCCAGCGAATAAAGTTATGAAAATCTTCTGCACGATTTTGTGAACCAGTTTTTCCTTCCCACAAACCACCATTAGTTTCGCGTAGCGTTTCATGCGAACTAAAACTTAATCCAGTTAAATCTGCAAGAGTTTGCGCAGTTTCAATAGCTCGGCCCAAATCACTTGAAATAATCTGAGTTGGATTCATACCTGCTAGAACTTGTGCTGCTCGAGTTACTTGTACTTTTCCAACTTCATTGAGCGGAATATCGGAGTGACCTTGAAATCGGTTGATCTTGTTCCAGTCGGTTTGTCCATGGCGCCAAATAACGATGCGATTACCTACCATTTAATGCAGCTTCCTTCACGGCATCTAGTTCAATCGTTGGGCAGTCATTCCAAAGACGATCGAGCATGTAATACTTGCGAAGTTCAACGCTTTGAATATGCACAACTAAATCTGAGTAATCCAGCAAAATCCATTCAGCACCTTTTTCACGGCGTGCTGGCTTTTCTCCAATTGCTTGGAGCTTGCGTTCAACTTCATCAGCAATTGAATCAACTTGTGCTGAGTTTTGACCTGTTGCAATCAAAAAGACTTCACTTAAAACTAATTGATCTGATAAATCAATAGCGATTAAATCCGTGCCAATCTTTTCAATAATGGCGTGGGCAGCTACTTGGGTTATCTCACGGGTTTTGCTACTGATTGTCATAGAGCCCATTCTCTCTTATAAATCCCGCCACAATTTCCGGCACGTCAGCGCTCAATCCCTGGCGAATTGTTGTTGCAGCAGCATCAAGGGCCCCAATATCAATTCCAGTTGCTGGATAACCAGGTCGATTAACACAGATGACTGAAACCATCTTTTGCAATTCTTCTGCTCTGTGCCACTGATCCATCTTTGAAAAAGCATCTGCACCTACGATTAAATAGATCTGATCATCTGGAAATGTCCGACTCAGCGCTTCAACGGTATCAATTGCATAGCTAGGGCCCGCACGTAGGATTTCAATGGGGTTTACACGCACTTTATTCTTAATTTCTTCTGGCAGCGTTGAAACTGCTAACTCACACATCTTTCGTCGCTGTTCTCCACTAGCAGTTGGCTCGCAACTTCGAAGCAAAGGTTGACCAGCAGGAATAAGAAGTAGTTGATCAATGAGATCTCTTTTAAATAGTTGGGTAATTACGTGCAGATGACCACGATGAATGGGGTCAAATGTTCCGCCATAAATTCCAACGCGGGACAAATTAGTCCCGGTCTAGGCGAAGAGTTAAATAGAGAAGGAGTGAAAGAACTCCAAAACCAATAATGCCAAATGCATAGGGAGGCATCGGAAGTTCGCGCACAGCCTCAGTTGCTAAGTTCATCATGGTTGAAATCCTACTATGCCAAACCATTAAGTAATTGCTTAAATCGCGTCTCATCAATGACTGGCACGCCGAGTTCTTGTGCTTTAGCTAACTTTGATCCCGGGTCTGTGCCAACCAATACGTAATCAGTCTTACTGGATACTGCACTTGCGGCTTTGCCGCCATGGCCTGTAATGGTTTCAGAGATGCCATCACGGGTGAAAGATTCCAAACTTCCAGTGACAACAAAGGTCAAACCAGCCAGAGTTTGTGGCAACGCAGCAACCTCTCGTTGCACAACCGTAACGCCAGCAGCGCCCCACTTTCGAATAATTTCACGGTGCCAATCAACGGCAAACCATTCAACAATTGACTGCGCAATTGTTGATCCCACTCCATCAACTGCAGCCAACTCTTCGGCCGATGATGTTGAAATCTTTGCAATTGAAGCAAAATTCGTTGCTAATGCTTGAGCGGCGGTGGGTCCAACATGTCGAATGGAGAGTGCAACCAAAGTTCTCCAGAGTGGTTGCTTCTTGGCTTGATCAAGTGCGGCTAGAAGCTTTGCAACATTTGCACCTGGAGTTCCATCCTTTTTTGTAAAGAACTCACTCTTTGCCAGTTTCTTCTCATTTAAAGCAAATAGATCTGACTCATCCATAATTATCTTGGACTCAAGTAGTGCGACCGCTGCTTCATAACCCAGAACATCAATATCTAGAGCTGCACGTGAGCCAATGTAGTAAATGCGCTCACGTAGCTGGGCAGGACAACTTTGCGCATTAGGGCAACGAATATCAACATCAGCCTCTGACATTGCTCGCAACTTTGACCCACACTCAGGACACTTTGTTGGCATGACAAATGCGCGCTCATTGCCTGTGCGTCGCTCAATGACTGGCCCCAGTACTTCAGGAATAACATCGCCAGCTTTTCGAATAACCACAACATCGCCAATCAACACACCTTTGCGAACAATCTCCTCAGAATTGTGTAAGGTTGCATTGGTAACTGTTGAACCTGCAACTTTAACTGGCTCCATAAAAGCAAAGGGTGTTACACGACCCGTACGACCAATGCTCACCTTTATATCTAGAAGTTTGGTAGTTACCTCTTCAGGTGGATACTTAAATGCAATAGCCCACTTAGGTGCACGGGATGTAAAGCCCAACTGCGCCTGCTCACTCATCGAGTCGACCTTAATAACTACGCCATCGATTTCATGTTCAACATCATGGCGATGTTCCTCGTAATACTTAACAAATTTCTCAACTTCAGCACGGCTCTTACACACCTTAAAACGATCACTTGTAGGTAATCCAAGTGAAGCTAAAACTTCATAGGCATTACTTTGAGACTCAAATGAAATACCTTCTCTGGCGCCCACACCATGAACAACAACTGAAAGAGGGCGTGATGCAGTTACACGTGGATCTTTTTGACGTAGAGAACCAGCAGCTCCATTTCTTGGATTAGCAAAGAGGGCCTTGCCTGATTCCTCTAGCGACTCATTAAGTTCTTGAAAGGCTGCAATAGGAAAGAAGACCTCCCCACGAACTTCAATCAAATCTGGAGTCTTATCGCCTTTGAGAGCATGAGGCAGATTCTTAATTGTCTTAACGTTGAGTGTGACATCTTCACCTGTAACACCATTGCCACGAGTTAGTCCACGCACTAACTGACCTTTTTCGTAGGTCAAATTAATTGCTAAGCCATCGACTTTAAGTTCGCACAAGTAAGTAGGTTTTGGGACTTCCTTTTCAACACGATCAAACCAGGTTGAAAGCTCATCACTATCAAAGACGTTATCTAGGCTCATCATCTTTTCAATGTGATCACGCTGTTCAAATTGAGTAGCAAAACCACCACCGACGTGCTGCGTAGGTGAATCTGCCTCACGAAGCTCAGGATGCTTTGCTTCAAGGGAAGTTAACTCTTTTAACAATGAGTCAAATTCTGCATCAGTAAGAGTTGGTGCATCTAACACATAGTATTTAAATTGATGATCACGTATCTGCCTCATGAGCTCACTCATACGGTGGCGGGCTTGATTACTCATTACTCGGTCTCACAAATTGTGGCTGAACCTACGACGCGATCACCATCATAAATAACCATTGCTTGACCAGTTGCTAAGCCCAGTAGAGGCTCATCTAATTGCGCAGTTAAAAAGTTTCCATCGTAGAAATAAGAACACGGTAGAGCCGCACCATGCGCTCGTACTTGAACAAAGCCGCGTTGTGGTTGTGCTGTAACAGCAGGTCCACACCACACGGCTCTCTCTCCACGCATAGTTGACACCGCTAGATCTTCGCGCGCTCCAACAACAACGGTATTGCTTACAGGTTCAATCTTTAAAACAAATCGTGGTGAACCATCAGCTGTTGGAACCGTTAGCCCTAAACCTTTTCGTTGGCCAATTGTGTATGTGTAAGCACCCTTGTGTTCACCGATCTTCACGCCATCTTGATCAACAATTGGACCTACTTCACTTCCCAAACGATCTCGTAACCATCCTGCGTTATCACCCGAAGGAACAAAACAAATATCGTGGCTATCTGGCTTTTGTGCAACAGCTAAACCACGAGCTTCTGCCTCTTTGCGAATATCAACTTTGGTTGTGTCCCCTAGTGGAAAAATAGCGCCTTCAATTTGTTCAATAGTTAAAACCGATAGAACATAAGACTGATCTTTTGAATGATCAACTGCTCGATGCAGTGTCTTTCCAGAATCAGAAATCTGTGTTCTTGCGTAGTGGCCTGTTACAACACCATCAAAGCCCATGGCACGTGCACGATCTAGAACTGCTGCAAACTTAATCTTTTCATTACAACGCAGACATGGATTGGGTGTTCTCCCTGCTGCATACTCAGCTAAGAAATCTTCAACTACTCCATCATGAAACTCTTCAGCCATATCCCAGATATAAAAAGGAATTCCGATGACATCTGCGGCGCGACGAGCATCATGTGAATCTTCAATCGTGCAACAGCCTCGTGCGCCTGATCGATATTTCTGAGGATTGGAAGAGAGCGCTAAGTGCACACCAATAACTTCATGGCCCGCCTCAACTGCACGGGCAGCAGCCACTGCTGAATCAACCCCACCGCTCATTGCTGCAATTAACCTCATGAAAGATTTGCCGCCCTTCCACGGGCAATTACATCAGGCAGTACTGACACCGCGAAATCTACGTCTGCACTTGTGCTCGTAGCACCGAATGAAAATCGCAATGAAGACTGCGCGCTGACTTCATTATGTCCCATAGCAAGGAGCACGTGGCTGGCTTCATGCACACCTGCGCTGCAGGCCGATCCTGTTGAACAGGAAATATGTTGGGCATCCATAAGCAGTAACAACGTGTCACTTTGTGTTCCAGGAAAAGTGACATTAACGATTCCAGGTAAGCGATTTGATTTCACACCATTGATAATTACCTCAGGAAGAGCGGCTGTTATTCCTGCAATAAAGGAGTCACGCAGTGCACTTACGTTGTTCCCATCGTAATACTTACTTTTTGCAGCTGCAGCAAAAGCAACAATTGCCGGTGCATTTAATGTTCCACTTCTAATTTCCCGCTCTTGTCCCCCGCCATGGAGCAGCGCTGGAATTTCAACTGCTCGGCGCAAAATAAGTGCGCCAATACCTAGAGGTCCTCCAACTTTATGGGCACTCAATGACATTGCATAAACGCCAAGACCGGCAAATGAAAGCGGGACTTTCTTAAAGCTTTGTGCCGCATCAGTGTGAACTGGAATCTCTCCAGCAATTTCAACAACCTTTGCAATCGGTTGAATCACTCCAGTTTCATTATTTGCATGCATGACACTAATGACAGCAATCTCATTACCTCTGGCAGCAACTAAATTAGTGAGAAACTCAAGATCTATGACGCCATCAGCATTAACTGGAATCTGAATAATTTCAGCGGCCTCATGCACCTCTAGCCAATGTGCTGGATCCAAAATTGCATGGTGTTCAATGGAGCTAATAACCACAACGTGTTTGCCCTTATCGCGTCCTTGCCAATACAAACCTTTAAGCGCAGTGTTATTTGCCTCCGTGCCTGATGCGGTGAAAATAACTTCGCTAGGCAGGCAACCCACTTCTTTTGCAATTACTTCTCGGGAATCCTCTAAAGTTTTTCGTGTTGCACGACCGTGTGTATGCAAACTTGATGGATTTCCTAAGCGTGCTAACTGCCCAGTCATCGCAATTAAAGCTTCTTCAACCATGGGCGTTGTGGCCGCATGGTCTAGGTAGATAGAGGACATAGGTCCAATCTTAGGCTTTGAGGGCTTTAACGCCTTCAGTGGCAGGAGGCAGCACGGCAAAGAGATCGCCCACAACACCAAAATCAGCTAATTCAAAGAGTGGAGCTTCTGGATCTTTATTTACCACCACGATGTTCTTGCTTGTTTGCATACCAGCGCGGTGCTGAATTGCCCCTGAGATTCCACATGCAACATAGAGCTGTGGGCTAACAGTTTTTCCTGTTTGGCCTACTTGATGAGAGTGTGGATACCAACCGGCATCAGTTGCAGCACGTGATGCGCCAACGGCAGCGCCTAATGAATCTGCAAAAGCTTCAACCGATGCAAAATCTCCATTTGTTCCACGACCACCCGAAACAACAATGTCGGCTTCAGTTAACTCTGGACGACCACCCTTAACCGGAGGTTGCGAGGAGGTAATTGTTGCCTTTTTAGAGCCATCAGAGATCGGCGCAGTTATGTTTTCAATTAAAGGTGTAGCTGGTGCAAAGTTTGCAGTAATGGTATTTGGTCGCACAGTAATAATTGCAGTACCAGCAGCAACCTTTGAGTGAACAGTTGTGGATCCACCAAAAACTAGCTGTGTTGCAGTGCAATCTGCCGCAACATCGACTGCATCGGTAATAATGCCAATCTTTAGCTTCATTGCCACGCGTCCAGCAACTTCTTTACCAAAGGCGTTTGAAACTACGAGAACTGCCGATGGCGCGCTTTGTCCGATGACATGTGCAAGCGCATCGGCGCAAGCTGCAACACCATGCTTTGCAAAGTCATCTGATTCAATGACACATACTTTTGTAACAGGTCCCTGGTTAATGGAGGCTGCATAAGCTGCACCTTTTCCGACAGGTGCTAAAACAAGTGCTGTTACTTCTCCCATGACAGCGCCAGCAGTTGCTATTTCTACCGTTGACTTAGTCGCTTTTTCGCTTACGAAATCAGCCAGAATTACTACAGTGCTCATATCAACTTCTTCTCACTCAAGAAATCAACAAGTTTTTGACCAGCCGTTCCATCATCTGTGACAACAACACCCGTAGCACGTGGTGGACGAGGAGCTGCATCAATTACTGCTGACCAAGATTTTGTGAACTGCGCGCCAGTACTTGCAAAGTCACGGATATCGATTACCTTTTTCTTAGCCGCCATAATGCCTTTAAAGGATGGGTAGCGAGGCTCATTAATCTTTTCAACAACACTTATGACACAAGGAAACTCTCCATGGACTTCATCAACACCAGCTTCAGTAACCCGTGTAATCGAGACCTTCTTAGCTGCTGGATCTACCGTAACTTTGGAAGCAAAAGTTAATTGAGCACATCCCAGCTTCTCACTTATCATCGCCGGCACAACGCTCATACGGGCATCTGTTGATTCAGTTCCGCAGATAACGATGTCGAACTCACCTTTCAAGATGACATTGGCTAAAACTTCAGCCGTCACAACGGCATCTGCTCCAACTAGAACAGCATCGCTAATTAAAATCGCATCATTTGCACCCATAGATAGGGCCTTTCGCACAGCTTCAGTTGCGCGCTCTGGTCCCATTGAAATAACTGTGACTGAGTTAGCACCACCTTCTTCATTGCCACCATGTGCTTCTGCAATTCGAAGTGCTTCTTCAACGGCATATTCATCTAAGTCATTGAGAACAGCATCAACGCTGGCGCGATCAAGTAATCCGCCAACCATCTTTTTCTCAGCCCATGAATCTGGGACCTGTTTAATGCAGACAGCGATCTTCATGTGGCCAATGTTACTGGCCAGTAACCCGAATGGCCAACTGAATCTCCCCATTCGAGTAAAGTAGCAAAAGTGTTAGCAGTTAGCGCTCCGGGGCAGGGTTCCCAAACTCCAGGAATGTTTAATTCATGGGTAACTAACCCCGTGTTTCATGAGCTTCTATCCAAATGGTCTATGCGTATTGATTTAGATTTAATAAGACTTGGCACAAGTGCTGATGCCGATGAAATCAAGGACACCGCAAATGCCCAACCACTTATCGTGGCTGCATCTCTATTAGGTGCTCACGCACTTGGACTTAAGAATTATTCATTCACATCAGGTCACTCTGTTGGAGAACTAGCAGCGGCGGCAATCAGTGGTGCAATCTCGGATGAAGATGCGTTGCGTTTAGTGAGAGCTCGTGGCATAGAAATGGCAAAAGCTGCAGCGCTCTCCCCTGCTGGAATGTCTGCGGTTTTGGGCGGAGATCGCGAAATCGTTTTGAAAAAACTCGAACAACTTCACTTAGTAGCCGCAAACGATAATGGTGGTGGACAAATTGTGGCTGCTGGTGATTTAGCAGCACTTGCCGCGCTTTCTGAAAATCCACCTGAAGGGGCGCGAGTTCGAGGGCTAGCTGTTGCCGGAGCTTTTCACACATCTTTCATGGCACCTGCCGTTGAACCTCTGCGCTCACTTGCTGCAACCATCTCAACTTCCCCAACAACAATCTCAGTCATTTCTAATAAAGATGGTGAAGTTGTCACAGATGGTGCACAGGTGCTAAACCGCATCGTTAATCAGATAGCTAACCCTGTGCGCTGGGATTTATGCATGCAAACTCTTAAAAACTTAGGAGTTACGGGTGTCATTGAATTACCACCAGCTGGAACTCTGGTTGGCTTACTCAAGCGCGGTGCTCCGGAAATCGAAACATTCGCCCTGAAGAGTGCAGATGACCTATCTGCTGCTAAAGAATTTGCAGGAAGGCACGCATGATTATCAAATCATCACCAACGACTAACAGTGCCATTCTCTCTGTTGGTTCTTATCGCCCTAAGCGTTTAGTTCCTAACTCTGAAATTGTTGATCGAATTGAATCAAGTGATGAATGGATTCAACAACGCACAGGCATTGAATCCCGCCGTTTTGCTGGCCCTGATGAAACTGTGATAACTATGGCAAAAGCTGCATGTGAAAGTGCACTCAAGCGAGCCAAGTTAACTATGGCCGATATCGATACTGTGATCCTTTCTACTATTTCTTATCCCTACCAAGCACCAAGTGCTGCAACTGAACTCATTAATGAACTGGGTAATCCCAAAGCTGCAGCTTTTGATATCAGTGCAGCCTGTGCTGGCTTTTGTTATGGCGTTGGCATGGCAAGTGATTTAGTGCGTGGTGGAACATCGAAAAATGTTTTGGTAGTTGGTGTTGAAAAGCTCTCTGACTTTACTGACCCAGATGATCGCGCAACTGCATTTATCTTTGCCGATGGTGCCGGCGCTGTTGTCGTAGGACAAAGTGCTGAAGCAAAAATCGGTCCAACTATCTGGGGATCAGATGCTGACTCTCGTGATGCGATTATGTTAAATCCACCTTACACAGAGTTTAGAAACTCACCTGATAAAGGTGTTGCTCAATTAGGGTGGCCAAATATTTCACAGCAAGGTCAAACTGTATTTCGTTGGGCTGTTTATTCCATGAGCAAGGTTGGTCTTAAGGCTTTAGAGTCTGCCGGTTTAGGTGTGGATGATCTTGATGTGTTTATTCCCCATCAGGCAAACATCCGTATCATTGAAACAATGGTGAAAGAAATGAAGTTACCGGATTCAGTTTTGGTTGCCGATGACATTCGTGTGAATGGAAATACATCTGCTGCATCAATCCCCCTTGCGATGGATATCTTGCTAGAAAAACATCCTGAGATGCATGGCAAATTAGCGTTGCTCATTGGCTATGGGGCTGGCCTGGTTTATGCGGGGCAAGTGGTGCAACTTCCGCCTGCGCCCTGAGATTTATGACACTTACGCCTGTCTATACTCGTAAGTAAGCACTCTTTTCATAGAGAATTACCACCTGTTGATCCGTTGAACTATTCGCCGAAGAAAAGGAACACATCACATGGCACTTGCACCAGCAGATGTACTAGCAGGACTTAAAGAGATCGTTGAAGAAGTAGCCGGCATTCCAGCTGCATCAATTGAGCTTGATAAGAACTTCACTGAGGATCTAGAAGTGGATTCACTCAGCATGGTTGAAGTTGTAGTTGCTGCAGAAGAGCGCTTTGGCGTGAAGATTCCTGATGAGGCTGTAACTGATCTAGCCACAGTTGGCGACGCAGTTAACTTCATCGTTAACGCAGCTAAGTAAGTAGTAAGAGCTCTACTTTCATGTCTCGCCGTCGCGTTGTCGTCACTGGACTTGGTGCCACAACTCCTATTGGTGGGGATGTAACAACTTCTTGGTCAGCCCTCCTTGCCGGCACAAGCGGTGTCAGAAACCTGACCGAGGAGTGGGCACAAACACTTCCAGTGCACTTTGCTGCTCGAGTTGCTATTGAACCATCTGAACAGATGGAGCGCGTTGAACTGCGGCGCTTAGATAGATCTGAACAATTTGCACTCATAGCATCGCGCGAAGCGTGGAAAGATGCTGGTTCACCGGAAATTGATAAAGAGCGCCTTGGTGTTGTTATCGCATCCGGTATTGGTGGAGTAACTACCTTGCTTGATCAATATGACATCTTGCGTGAAAAAGGTGCACGTCTAGTTAGTCCACACACTGTTCCCATGTTGATGCCAAATGGTCCTGCAGCAAATGTTGGTCTTGAACTTCAAGCCCGCGCTGGAGTTCACACTCCAGTGAGCGCGTGTGCATCAGGTGCTGAAGCAATTGGTTACGCACTAGAGATGATTAGAAATGATCGCGCAGATATTGTGGTCAGTGGTGGTGTTGAAGCAGCGATTCACGTGATGCCGATGTCAGGTTTTGCTGCGATGAAGGCGCTTTCAACTAGAAATGATGAGCCGCAGCGAGCTTCTCGCCCATATGATTTAAATCGCGATGGCTTTGTCTTAGGCGAAGGCGGCGGAATATTAGTTCTAGAAGAGTATGAGCATGCAGTTGCAAGAGGGGCGAAGATTTACTGTGAAATTGCAGGCCAAGGCTTAACTTCTGATGGTTATCACATTGCAGCGCCAGATCCAGATGGAGCCGGCGTGCAACGAGCAGTTAAGTTTGCTCTGCGTGATTCAGGTTTAACTACTAAAGATATTGTTCACTTAAATGCCCACGCCACTTCCACACCAGCTGGCGATATTGCCGAAGCAAATGCTTTGCGCGCAGCCCTTGGAACAGATGCTGATCATGTTGCTGTCTCTGCAACTAAATCCATGACGGGGCATTTATTGGGTGGCGCAGGTGCAATTGAATCTGTATTCATCGTTAAAACTTTGCAAGATCGTCTTGCTCCCCCAACAATTAATATCGATGATTTGGATCCAGCCGTCACTGTTGACGTTGTTCGCGATAAGCCTCGTGCTCTTCCTGCTGGTGATATCGCAGCGCTTAATGACTCTTTTGGTTTCGGCGGCCACAACGTCGTATTGGTATTTACGAGCATATAAATGCCAACCACGCAGTTAGACCCACGCGATCCAGAAACTCGTGCCGCTCGCTTGCTCGATGATGGAAAGTTTGAATTCCTCATTCCTCGCACTGACTGTGGCATGGTTGCAGTTACTGGTGATATAAAAGGAAACAAAGTTATTGTCTTTGCCTCCGATCCCACAATTAAAAGTGGAGCGTTGGGAGTTGAAGGCTCAAAAGTCATAGTCTTGGCCTATAAAGCTGCAATGGGCGCACAAGTTCCCATCATTGGTATTTGGCACTCAGGTGGTGCGCGATTGAGTGATGGCGTTGCATCATTGGATGCATTCGGTGAAGTGTTCCAATCAATGATCTCAGCAAGTGGTCGAATCCCTCAGTTATCTTTAGTTCTCGGACCAACTGCAGGTGGCGGTGCTTATGGACCCGCGCTAACTGACATTGTTGTTTTATCTCCTGAGGGGCGAATCTTTGTCACTGGCCCTGAAGTTGTTAAAAGTGTTACAGGTGAAGATATTGATATGGCGCTGCTGGGTGGACCAGAAGCACACCGCAAAAACAGCGGCCTTGCACACATCATTGCTCCAACTGAACAAGAAGCAATCGATGATGTCCGCGACTTAACCGCACTCTTTGCTAATCATGGGGTTATGAATCCTGATGTGGCCGATATTGATCTTTCAGTATTTGTTCCTCAGTCACAGGTGCGCACCTATGAAGTACACCCAGTAGTTGATGCGATATTAGATAAAGAAACAGAACACATTGAGCTACTTTCTATGTGGGCACCTAACATGACAACGATTATTGGTCGCTTAGGCGGTGCAACTGTTGGAGTTCTGGCCAATAACCCAGCCCATATTGCAGGTGTATTAGATGCAGCTGCCGGCGAGAAAGCTGCGCGCTTTGTTCGCACCTGTGATGCTTTTGGAATCCCACTCATTGTTATTGCAGATGTTCAGGGCTTCTTGCCCGGTGCAGGACAGGAATGGGAAGGCGCAGTACGACGTGGCGCAAAGCTGCTGCATGCTTTTGGTGAAGCCGTTGTCCCTCGCGTTACATTAATTACGCGCCGTGCTTATGGCGGTGCCTATGTTGCAATGAATTCAAAAGCTCTAGGTGCCACTCGTGTGTTCGCATGGCCAAACGCTGAAGTATCAGTGATGGGCGCCGTTGCAGCTGTGCGAGTGTTGCATCGCCGAATTTTGGCCGACTTACCTGCAGAACAACGTGAATCAATGGAGTTAGAGCTAGCAGCAGAACACGAGAAGATTTCTGGTGGCGTTGCACGGGCAGTTGAAATAGGTGCAGTTGATGAGATTATCCAGCCTTCACTTACACGTAGTGCTTTAGCCAAAATTATTGCTGGCACGCCACATCGCCGCGGCGCTCACGGCAATATCCCTCTTTAATTTGTATTAAAAGTAACTGAAACCGTTGCGCTAACAGTCTTGTTGATCGTGCTTGTGTCATAAGCACCATAATCTGCAGTCATCGTTGAATCAGGGGTTGTGATTTGAATTGGACCAGCCTTTACATTGACCAATGATCCAAGTGATCCACCCACAGCCTTAGTCAGTGACTCAGCGCGAAGCTTTGCATCCTTCATCGCATCACTCATTAACTCTGGGCGAAGCTCTGGCAAGTTGGAGATGTAGTACTGAGGTCCATAGTTGTTAACGTTAATTCCAGTTCCCAGCAATGAACCAATGCCTTGGCTCAGCTTTGATACCAACTGCACATCCTTGGTACGCACTGTCACATCGCGAGATGCGCGATAAGAGAGAATTCGTCCAGTTGAATTACCGTTGATGAATTCCTCATTAGCATAGGTAGAAACTGCGCCAAGGGTAAGTGCATCGGCTGCAATACCGCCTTGAGTTAAATAAGAAGTAAGTGCAGCAACATCTGCATCAACTTTCTTCACTGCTGCGCCAACTGTTGGTGAGGAAAGGTTGACCGAGAGTGTCCACACTGCATTATCTGCAACTGCACTTGTCTTGGCAGATCCTGTGACAGTAATTCCATTACCGGCACGTGTTGCAAAACCCGTTCCAACTTTAGTTAATCCAACACCGAGTGCGAGCGCCATGATTACAGCTGAAATAATAATTGTTACTGCCTTGCGGCGCTCTACTGTGATAATCGGGGATTCATTAAGTTGGCTCATGCCTTTATTCTACCTAACTAGATTGCGTGCAAGCGAGCGGTTTCGGCCATGCCAGCACCCCTAAATTTCTCTAACTGCGAATCCCAGGCAGTCCCCATCGCCAGAGCAAATCCTTCTCGCATTGAATCTTCATCAAAAGCTTTCTGCATCACTTTATTAATCACAAACTCACTCAAGAGCACGCCACCGCTCAGATCAGTGACTGCTCTGTGAAGTCCAAGCTCTGGCGTGAAGCGAAATAACTCTCCACCATTCTCATGTGCCTCTTGCACTTCAAAGTTTAAGTAATGCCAACTGCGCAATGTGCTGGCGATTTCTGCGCCAAATCCTTGGCGCCCATTGAATTGGCATTTAGCTTTGAAAGTTCCAACCAGCATGGGCTGCGGTAACCAATTCAACGCAGCATCTGCACCAACGATATTTTGTATCGCCCAATCAATATGACGGCGCAGCGCAGATGGTGCTGAGTGAATAGTGAGTAAGCCCCGCACCGATAATTGGGCAGAAGGCGTAACAAGACGTTGCATGATGATCTCCTAGCAAGGGCGCCAAATGCGACCTTCCCCAGCTGCATTTGCTCTTACTAGTACCTCAATTGAACACCTCGCACGCTCAAACTGTCCAGCCCCACTTTATGCATACGGCTCAGTAGGCGGTAGAGTTCACCTCAGTCGGACGCTTAATCAGTACCCGTTTCATGTAATACATATTCGGTATCGCTGGCGCAAGAGGAAGACCGTGATCCGAGGATTTCTCGGAACACCCACATATCGAAGGAAAAGTAAAAACATGGCAACAGGCACAGTTAAGTGGTTCAACTCTGAAAAGGGTTTCGGTTTCATTGCAGTTGATGGTGGCGGACAAGATGTATTCGTTCACTACTCAGCAATCCAAGGAAATGGTTACAAGTCCCTTGAAGAGGGTCAGGCAGTTTCATTTGAGGTCGTACAGGGTCCAAAGGGTCCTCAGGCTGATGCAGTTAATCCTGCCTAATTAAAACCGCTTTAAAAATAACCCTCACTGGCAACAGTGGGGGTTATTTATTTTGGTACAGGTGGAATCTCACCAACTTTTAACTTACGTGCATTAACTTCCTTCACAGGAGATAAATCTTTTCCAGCTTTCCATGCATCTAAATATTTCCACGGCAATACTTCTCCGCGTCGAACCCACCACGTTTGAGGTGGGGTTGGCCACGAGATCCCAAAATGTAAATGTGGCGCAGTTCCACGAGCACTTCCAGTTGCTCCAATAGTTCCGAGTAATCGTCCAGCCTTAACTACCACTCCAGGCTGAATACTTGTCGGAATAGAACGCAGATGAGATCCGTAATAGCGGACACCATCTTCACCAATGATTGAAACGTAGAGTCCACCGCGATCAATACCTAAATTAGTTTTTCCACTCCAAGCATCAATCCGATTTACTTCATCGACCACGCCATTAATGGGTGCCACAAACTTGCAACCAGCTTTGGCCAAAATATCGGTAGCTGCATAATCATGGTGAGCTTTGGCATAGTTGACTTCACAACCTGTCACTGGGAATACATAGATAGGTGCAGCCTGCGCAGGAGCCATACTAGATAATAAAAAGATGAGTGGAAATAATCGTTTAATCACTCCGTAAGGTTATAGGGCGACGACTAGATTCTCAGCGCTTTGCGGTCGAGTTTTGCTGTGACAATCATGTGAGGAACAGTTAATGCCCAGACAATAGTTAAAACAAACCAGAAAAAAGATTTATCAACCTCGCCATAAATCCACAGTCCGGTAGCAAACACAAAACTGCCGATGAGGGCTGGTGTGCCAGGTAAGACTGCAGTCCAGAAGGCCTTTAAGGCACGTGATTGTTCGTAGTCACTCTGTGATTTGGGCAAAACAAGAGTTAAGCGGGCCGTATGGCGCATCGCATGCCAACATCCAAAATAAACCGCGAATGCAATCAACGGTGGGGTCAGAACTGCCAAAGCACTCAGTAAGAAGAGATCAACAATATCTCGAAATCTCTTTGTGATAACCAGCGCTATCAAAGCCAGAATAAAAAGTGCTAGAACAATGAATCTTAAGCCCTGATCAAAGCCTTGGTGCCAGTTAACTAAATTTGTATTCACTCGAGCAAGAGCGCTTGTACTCGATGAGTTAATGAGAGGCAAGACAACTGGAATTGAGCCAAAGGCTAAGACAACAAAAGGTGTAGGCAAGCGAGAACTTGTTTTTTCCTTCAGGCGATCTAATTCATTAAGAAAAGCACTGTCTCCCACCCCAAAGTGAACCAGGCTCATCAGGACCACAATCTGAAATCCAAGAACATTCCACTTCAAGATTGCTAGAACTGCAGCACATGCAACTAATACATAGATAAAAATGAATGCAGTCATGATCTTTTTATTAGTTCGTGGCACAGTGACAAAATGATCTAAGGCGCCATGAGGAATTCCAACAGCTAGGGCAAAGAGGGCAATAGCTACTTGCCAGGTGAGATCTTTTGAACCTATCAACTGTGATGCAATAAGTGAGGCCACAATTGCCATGGCAACAGCCACTGATGAGTACAAGCGCACTCTTTCAAATAGTTCTAGAGGAGTTTTCAATTCTCACTACTCTTTCTACTTAGAAACCTGCATGACAGTATCAACTATCTCTATGGATTATGAGATAATCCACCATGTTGAAGTTAAGTTATTTAGCGATGCTAATTTTTACCGCAGCTGCATCCTTCTGGCTTGAAATCGCCTTCAAGGTGCATGTGCTACGGCGAATGAAGCGCGTTCTCCTAAGCCTTCTTCCCATTAGCCTCGGATTTTTGATCTGGGATGCCTATGCCATTGCTCAAGGTCATTGGTACTTTGATCAGAAGCAGGTCACCGGAATTAATGGGCCCTTCAATATCCCAATCGAAGAGATTCTCTTCTTCCTCATTATTCCAATAGCAGTTCTCATGACGCTAGAAGGTGTGGCCCGTATTAAGCCTGAATGGAAACACCCGGAGCTGCGAAAATGATTTACTCCGATATTGTTATCGCAATTCTCATATTCTCAGTGTTGTTAGATTTGTTTGGGTTTAAGAACTCACTACTTACAAGACCAATCTTCTGGTCCTCTTATGCAATTATCCTCCCCTTCCAATTGCTAACCAACTGGTGGCTCACCTCCCGAAATATCGTCATGTATGACCCAGATGTAATTAGTGGCTTGCGCATCATGAGTGCACCCGTCGAAGATTTGATCTTTGGCTTTGCCCTCATCCTCAATGTCATGGGGATGTGGGAGTACTGGGGCACAAAAGGGGTGCAAAAAGATTGAGTAAAAATAGATATCCTTCTACCTAATTGTTTTAGGGGCGGTAGCTCAGTTGGTTAGAGCCCAGAACTCATAATTCTGTCGTCGTCGGTTCGAGCCCGACCCGCCCCACTTGATAGCTCTAAGACTTAACTCGGCAATATCTAGCCACCAAAGATGCTGCAAAGAGTGCATCTAGGGATAGCCCCATTTCTGATAAATCATGACAGCACAGATTTCTAGTGCCACCTCTCAATTGATTAAGTAATCGTATTATTACGGAGTAATTATTTACTTTAGGTTTAACCTTGAAGACATGAACAATCGCGTATTAGTTGTAGTCGATGATGCTTTTGAAATGTCCACACTGGTTGCTGCTTTACGCTTACATGAGATTGATGTGATCGGAGAAGCTAAGAGTGAGAACGTTGCAATCAATTTACTTCGACGATTGCAACCAGATGTAATTTTACTTGATATGAATATTGTGGGCATATCTGCCGTAAAGATCGCCGTTAACATGCGCAAAGTAAATCAAAATATTGGAATCGTTATCCTCAACAGTTGTTCAGATCTTCGCCTGATGGGTGAATCCAATGATGATGTTCCAGTCGGAGCAAAGATATTAATAAAGAAATCAATCGTAGATTTCACTGTTTTATGCACCGCCATCACTGAATCAAAGATATCGGCCGTTGAAAAGCACAAGGTGGTATGGATTGACGGCAATGCTTCATTTCAAGAGCAAGGCGTTCTGGCGTTGATGGCCCATCTGACTAACACTCAAGCCGAAGTTCTGCGATTAGTTGCTGACGGAATGACTAATGCCCAAATAGGACGCACCCGTTATGTGAGTGAGAAATCTGTGGAACAAGTAATTTCACGAGTGGCACAGGAGTTGAATGTGCAACCAGATGGCAATATGAATATGAGAGTTCAACTTGTTGGTGAATATTTTCGATGGTTAGGCGCGCCACACCACTAACAGCGCAGAGTTAATCGGTAAAGTTTGCGCCTATGGAACTGCAAGAAATACGTCATCGATGGAACGAAGTCCTCGATGCAGTTCTAGAAGTAGATCGAATTTCATGGCTAGCTTTCTTTGATGCTCGCTTGGCTGAATTTGATGGTAGGACCCTTACTTTAGATTTTTCAGATGCCCGTAAACTTTCAAACTCTCATGAATTTTCACAGACAAGACTAAAACAACAGCAGATTCTCATTCAAACGATTAAATCCGTGCTGGCTATTGATGTTGAAATTAGTGAGCGATGAAGATTCGTGCTGCAATCACCGCTATTGCACTGACCCTATTACTAATACATGTGCCACAGGTTCAGGCGGCAACTAGCTTACTCACTCTTTCCTTGCGACAAACTCCATCGGCTACTGAATCAGTAGTTACCTTCTACGGAACCATAAAGCCGGCTCGTTCAGGCTTAAGCGTTAAAATCCAGGGTAATACCTCAGGTGCATGGAAGACCACGCGCTTTATGACTAAGACGACAAAAGCTGGAACGTGGAAAATTGTGGCTGTTGCAACTTCATTTGATATTCCTATTAAGTATCGTGCTCAAGTAAATATCTCAGGCAAGATTACAAACTCCCCCATTCGTACTATCACAATGAAGAAACTGCCACAGATTTCAACTATTGATCCTTCCTTGGTTGTTGAATCCTTAGGTCCTGGTGGTCGTATTCACGGGGCCGATGTAAGCAGATGGCAACATCCAAATGACAAAGCTATTGATTTCTCAGTTGCTTATGCCTCTGGACTTCGCTTCGTGATGATTAAAGCCTCTGATACTAGAGATGAAGCAGATGCGCTCTCACTTAAATACCTTGTTATGGATCATTCAGCAGCACAAGCTGCTGGTCTCTACACAGGCTTTTATCACTATGCGATTTTGCCTGATGTCACTGATCCAGATGCAATTATCCGCGATGCAACTGCCCAAGCCCAAAAAGTGTTGTGGAGATTAGCTGCTATCGGTGGTTACACCGAAAGAGATCTTTCCTATGCCCTCGATCTTGAGAATAATTGTGTGCGCGTATCTTCTTCTGGTGCGTGCCAGAAATATGCCACTCGCGCTGCAGTGACTTTATGGGCAGAAACATTCTTAGGAATTCTCAAAGAAAAGACTGGAAGAACTCCAATTATTTATTCCTATTCAAACTTTCTAGAGAGTTCAATGAATAAGAGCGCCAAATTATCCCAATATCCTCTCTGGCTTGCACAGTATGCAATTGATCCCTTTAATCCCATCAATCAACCAGGCATTAAAGCTGGCGGTTGTTTTGTTCACTCATGGACTGGCGCTAACTGTGATTCGCAATGGACTATCTGGCAATACACATCCTGTGGAATTGCACCTAAATATGGTGTGCCAGGAACTCGACTGGATCTCAATATATTCAGAGGAAGTGCATCAGATTTCCTCAATCTCTCTAAGGGTAGTTGGGCACCGGCATTAGTAGATTTGATGCCAAATAATGAGCCGACTCAGCTGGTTATCAATGCACAATCGGCGAGCACAACAAACAAATTGGTGACCTTTAAAACAACTGTCACGCGGCCTGACTCAACACCTGTTGTGACTGGTGCGGTAAAACTTGTCTTTGACGCTGCAACTGAGCCAAAAGCTAAACCAGTTCAAACCGTTGTGCGCGCCACAAGTGGTGAGTGGACTTTGGCTATTAAGGGAGTTCCTGCTGGAACTTATAGTGGAACAGTTGTTTATACCGATATTTCCCAAACACATGCGCAGAGCTCTCAAGCAGTAACTTTCACCGTAGTTCAAGGGCCAACACCTACACCAGAGCCAACCAAGAAGCCAACGAAAAAACCTTCAGCAGATGGTTGTGCGAATCAGATTAAGAACTAACGCTTTCCTGCTCCTCTAATAGTTGATCCAGTGCCTCAAGTTCGCGATCCACAAGTTCCTCATAGGCAGCAACGGAAGCTTTTTGCTCTTTTGCACTCCACCCAAGCACTGGCGCAATAATTGCGGCAATCTCATCTGCTAAGTGCACACCGTGATCACTGGCTTCAAAGGCAATGCGAGTTCGGCGCGAAATAACATCATCAACTGTTCGAGCTCCTTCATAACTTGCCGCATATTCAATCTCAGCCTTTATATAAAGCAGATCCTTATCAACTTTTGCTGCAAGCTTTGGATTTGCCTCGATAAGTGCCAGAACTTCGCTAATCATGGACCCATAGCGATTGAGCAAATGATTAATAGTGTCGGCATCAAGGCCACTAGATTCACTTAAGCGCTCTATTTGTTGCGCTAATGCAAAGTAGCCATCAGCACCAACTAAAGGAAGCTTTTCTGTAACAGACTCAGGCTTAATGGCGCGAAGTTCAATGACCGCGCGATCAATTGCATCTTTAGCCATCACTCGATAGGTGGTGTATTTACCACCGGCAATACTCACAAATCCTGGCGCTGGTCGATCAACTGTGTGTTCGCGTGAGAGTTTGGTTGTTGCGGAGTCCTTGTTGTTTGCTACCAGTGGTCGCAAGCCCGCATAAACACCGATTATTTGGGAAACATCTAATTTAGGAGAGAGTACACGATTGGCTTGATCCAAAATGTATTGAACATCTTCGCGACTTGCATAAGGTTCTGCTCGATCTCCGGTGTATGGAGTATCTGTAGTTCCAACAATCCACTTATCTCCCCATGGAATCAAGAACAAAACTGAAACCGCAGTCTTGAGAATAATTCCTGCGTTAGATTTAATTGCTGAGCCTGGTAGAACGATATGAACACCCTTACTCATGGTCACGCCATAGCCTGGCTTTAATTCAAACTTTGCATGCAGCTCATCGCTCCAAACACCAGCACACATGACTGTTGCTGTTGCAGTGATATTAATTGTTTTTCCTGAGACTAAATCTTTAGCTTTCACTCCTACAACGCGCTTGCCTTCACGCAAAAGAGATTGCGCACTCACTCGTGTTGCAATCACTGCGCCATGGCGGGCAGCTGTGCGCGCGATAGTCATTGTGTGCCGTGCGTCATCTACCTGTGCATCAAAATACTTAATTGCTCCAGTAATTAAATCCGGGCGCAAAGATGGTGCAATCTCATTAATCTGCTTTTGACCAATGTGTTTGTGCCAAGGAAGGGCGCGTTGAAAACCCCGAAGGGCGTCATAGAGTGCAAGACCAGCGCCAACGTATGTGCGTTCTTTGAATTTTTCTGTCAGCGGAAATAAGAATCCAACTGGCTTAACTAGGTGTGGAGATAAAGTGGAAACCATGAGTTCGCGCTCATGGAGTGCTTCACGAACTAACTTAAAGTCATATTGTTCTAGATATCGCAGGCCACCATGAATAAGTTTGCTAGAGCGACTCGAAGTTCCAGAAGCTAAATCTTGGGATTCAATTAGAGCTACTTTCAGACCACGCGATGCTGCATCAAGGGCCGCCCCAACGCCTGTGACTCCCCCGCCTATAACTAAGATGTCAAAGGATTCACTCGATAATTGTGCAATGGCGCTATCACGCTGCTGGGGGCTTAGCTGTGACAGGAACATAAGCGTTGATTCTCCATTGCATCTGGGTAGAGTAAGCCTAACTTAATTGTGAAAGGTTTTCTCTTTGTGACTTATATCGGCAGCTTGGATCAAGGGACTTCAAGTACTCGTTTCATGATCTTTGACCACTCGGGCAAAGTTATTGGCCAGCACCAACTCGAACATCGCCAAATAATGCCTCACCCCGGGTGGGTTGAGCATGATGCAGCTGAAATTTGGCAGCGCGTTCAAGAAGTTATCGCTGGCGCACTCAAGCAGGCCGACATCTTGGGCTCTGATTTAGCAGCTATTGGAATCACCAATCAACGCGAAACCACAGTGGTTTGGGATGTAAGCACTGGGCAACCTCTATCCAATGCCATCGTATGGCAGGACACTCGAACAACAGATTTTCTCTCAACATTAACTGATGCCCAACAGCAGACAATCCGCTTTAAGACTGGCTTAACGATTGCTCCTTATTTTGCTGGAAGCAAGATGAACTGGTTTTTGAACAATGTTCCTGCTGCAAATAGTGAAAATACCCGAATGGGAACAATTGATTCATGGTTGCTCTGGAATCTTTCAGGTGGAGTTCGTGGTGGCGTCCATCTCACTGATGTAACAAATGCCAGTCGCACATTACTCATGAACCTTGAAACCCTTGATTGGGATCAAGAGCTTCTAGATATCTTTGGAGTAAGCCGTAGTTTACTTCCAGAGATTAAATCTTCCTCTGAACTGTATGCATCCACCGATCCTCACGGCCCATTTGGGACAGCAATCCCCATCGCTGGAATCTTAGGAGACCAGCAAGCTGCAATGGTTGGGCAAGTCTGCTTTAAACGCGGTGAATCTAAAACAACCTATGGCACTGGAAACTTTGCTCTGTTAAATACTGGTACGGAGATCGTGCGATCTAAAAATGGTTTGCTCACAACCCTCTGTTTTAAATTTGGTAATCAGCCCGCACATTACGCTTTGGAGGGTTCGGTTGCCGTCACTGGCTCGGCAATCCAATGGCTGCGTGATCAATTAGGCATCATTACTAACGCTGCAGAAACAGAAAACCTTGCATCTTCTGTGACTGATACTGCAGGGGTTTACTTTGTGCCCGCATTCTCAGGCCTCTTTGCACCGTATTGGCGCAGCGATGCACGCGGTGCAATTGTTGGATTAACTCGGGCTGCGACAAAAGCCCACCTTGCCCGCGCTGCCCTTGAAGCAATTTGTTATCAAACTCGCGATGTTATGGATGCAATGGTTGCTGACAGCGGTGTTCCAATGCATGAAATGAGAGTTGATGGTGGAATCACTGCTAACTCTTTGTGTATGCAGATGCAGGCCGACATCATGGGAATTGAAATCACTCGCCCACTGATCGGTGAGACGACTGCCCTCGGTGCGGCCTATGCAGCTGGACTTGCTGTTGGTTATTGGAGTTCTCAAGATGAAGTTAAAAAACAATGGCAACAATCACGACGCTGGTCACCCACTTCAACGCTAGAAGTGCGCGAAGCCGGCTATAAGCAGTGGAAGAAAGCAGTTGAGCGAACTTTGAATTGGGTCGATTAAAGCTTTGTAATTTCGATCAGTACCGCGTTAGCAGGTGCAAGAATCGGTGCACTGACTCCAATAGTTGCAAGTGCTGATCCTGACATGGTGATGCCATCCATCCACTGCGGTGGGGTGATTAACATGAATCGTGGTTTGCCTGCTGGGTATACAACCTTAATAGAATAATTGGCAGCTGCATTCAATCCAGTAAACTTAAGTGGTGCCGGGTGAATTGCCACAGTTGGAGTGAGTTGAACATAGGCAAATATTGATTTCTTTGTATCACCAGCAACAACTCCATATAGATATCCATGCTCATCTGGATAATCAACGCGAACAGATTTTCCACTGTGTAATACAGCGCGATTGTCTTTATAGTACGTGGCCCAAGAAGCAAGATTTGCCCGCTCTTCGGCAGTTGCTTGCGTTATGTTCCATTCAATACCAGCATGTCCAAAGAGTGCAGTTATTGCGCGCATTGAGAGTTCTAATGTGCGCCCAGTTTGATGTCCATGAGTTGGTCCAATGTGTGTTCCCAGCATTTCAGGTGGGATAACTTGGGATGTCCAGCGCTGAATAGTTTGGCGCTCTAGCGCATCGTTGTTATCACTAGTCCAGAAGCGATCCACATAATCAATAACACCTAAATCAATTCGCGCTCCGCCAGAAGCACATGATTCAATTTCAAGTCCAGGGTGGCGCTTTTTTAACTCAGCAAACAAACGATAAATCCCTTGTGTTTGGCGGCGCACACCAGCAACACCTAAATGCCCTGCATCAACTAATACACGGTTGTGATCCCACTTAATGTAAGCAATCTTGTGAGCAGCTAACACAGCAGTGGTTTGTTCCAAGACATGCTTATATGCATCTTCATGCCCAAGATCTAGAACGAGTTGATGGCGCCAAAGCGGTGGAGTTCGATCACCTTCATGCAATATCCACTCAGGATGAGCACGATATAAATCAGAGTCAGGGTTAACCATTTCGCCTTCAAACCAAAGACCAAACTCAATTCCCTTGCTATTGATGTATTCAATGATTGGCGTTAATCCATTAGGCCACACGGCAGGATCAATAACCCAATCCCCTAAGCCCGAGCGGTCATTGCGGCGAGAGTGAAACCAGCCATCATCTAAAACAATGCGTTCAACACCAACTTCGGCAGCAACATCAACGAGCTCCCTTATCTTTGCCTCATTATGATCAAAGTAGAGCGCTTCCCACATATTTAAAGTCAGTGGACGTGGACGCTTTGGGTGAAATTCACGTGCACGAAGATGTGAATGGAAAGCCGCACTGATGCCATCTAAACCTTGATTGGAATACACAGCATATAAAGCTGGGGCTTCATAGATCTCATTAGCCTTAAGAATCACTTCACCGGCAAGCAAGAGTTCACCAGCTCCAATTGATTGTTGGCCATCAAAACCCCGCTCAACTAAATAATGTGAATTACCGCTCCATGCAATGCTTGTCGCCCAAGCACTTCCAGTTTGAAAAGATGTTTGCGCAGTTAAAGCAATATCTGCAATAGAGAAGTTGTGACCACTTCTGCCTTCGCGTGATTCACGCACCCATGTGCCAATTTGAATCTCACGTCGTTGTGGTTGGCGCTCATTAGACCAACGCCCTGCAAAATCTAAAGTCTGAGTTGCCTCTTGCGGCAATGGCAACCAGTGAATAAATTCATTGAGAATGTAATCAGAGTTTCCAATATTTTTAACTGTTGCCTTTTGAATAAGAACTCCATAAGCATCTAAATCAAAACTTACTGCAACTTCTAATTCAGCATGAAAATCTCTCAGAGTTACCACGCAGTGATTACCTTGGTGGAGAAAATCTGTTACTTCAAATTTAGTTGACCATGCTTTTCCGTTGCGGTGACCAGATAATGATCCACGGCCTAAGAAACCACGTGAACTCTCGCGCATCAAACCTGGCAGCTGCGGTTCATCCCATGAACTATTTGCAATCGATACTCGACTAGCTAGTGCGATGTCATGGTTTTCCCCAAGAATTGGGGCTCCCCAGTGGCGAATTACCAAGGCCCCATTAACAACCTCAATAAGCAACGAGGAAGTTGGAGCGCTCAGAAGTGCAGTTTGCTTAGTCACAAAGGTAGAGTAACGACACTATGGAGCAGAGTAAAAAACTAAGCGCTGGCATCCTTCGAAATGATCGCCAGATGGCCGATGGCCGCACTATTCGCTATTACGACACTTCTGGCCAAAACCGTAGTGCTAAAGATGCGCGTCCTGTGGAAGAACAACCAGCCATTGGCGAACTTCGACTCGATCCCCTGGTTAATGAGTGGATTGCCATGGCATCTCATCGCCAAGGCAGAATCTTTTTACCTCCCAAAGAACTCTGTCCGCTCTGTCCAACAACAGGAGAACTCTTAACTGAAATTCCTGAATCTGATTTTGAAGTAGTTGTCTTTGATAACCGCTCCCCTTCTCTTCGCCCTCCAACTGGTGATTGGGCATTACCGGATCAAGTTGGGCCAGATACTGATTTAGGAAGCGCTGCAGGAAAATGTGAAGTTATCTGTTTTACAGCAGATCATGGAAATGCATTTAAGGATTTAACACCTGCTCGCGTGCGGGTGCTACTTGAAGCATGGATAGATCGCACCGCCGAACTCTCGCAAGAGAGCTTTATCGAGCACATCGCACCATTTGAAAACCGCGGGGAAGAAATTGGTGTGACCCTGACGCACCCACATGGTCAGATTTATGCCTATTCATTTATCCCACCTCGCGTTGAAAAAATGTTAGCTGCAGCCAATAAATATAAAGCTTCCACTGGAAAAGTTTTATTTGATGAAGTAGTTGCTCGTGAAATCCGTGATGAAGAGCGCATCATCGCCCGCAATGATCGATGGATCGCATTTGTTCCCTATGCTGCGCGTTATCCCTTTGAAATTCATGTTGCACCACTTAACCCAGTTGCAGATTTAGCTGGGCTTACAGATCAAGACCGCGATGCATTTGCTCCTATTGCACTTGAGGTAATGAAGCGCCTCGATGGTGTCTTTGGAATTGATATGGCCTATATCGCCGCATGGCACCAAGCACCTGTTCGTGTTGGTCGCGATGTGTTGCGCTTGCACTGGCAAATCACCAGCGTGCGCCGCGCTCCTGGAAAATTGAAATATCTGGCTGGATCTGAATCTGCCATGGGTGCATTCATTATGGATATGCGCCCTGAGCAATCAGCGGCGCAGCTGCGTGAAGTAGTTTTGTAATGCGGGTATTGGTAACTGGTGGCACTGGCTATATCGGCTCCACTGCAGTGGATGTTTTGCTCTCGCTAGGTTACGAAATTTCTATCCTGGATGATTGCAGTACTGGCCATGCCGACACAGCCCCGGCAGATGTGAGCTTTATTCAAGGCTCACTGCTGAGTTCTGGTGACTTAGCCCAAGCCCTTGTTGGTGTTGATGCAGTTATGCACTTTGCTGGTAAATCACTTGTGGGTGAGTCTGTTGAAAAGCCTGACCTCTATCACCAAGTAAACGTTGATGGTTCCCGTAATTTGCTCAATGAGATGCACAAAAGTGGAGTGACGAAGTTAGTTTTCTCTTCATCTGCTGCAACTTATGGTGAACCTGAGCGCGTACCTATTCTAGAAACCGCACCTACTAAGCCAACTAACCCATACGGTGCGACTAAATTAGAGATTGATCAAATGATTACTGCAGAGGCTGCCTCTCGTGGGATTGCTGCTGCATCACTGCGTTATTTCAATGTGGCTGGTGCACTTAAATCAAAGCGGGGTTGGTTATCTGAGCGCCATAACCCAGAGACACACTTGATTCCCAATGTTTTAAGGAGTACCAAAGAAAACCCAGTAAAGATATTTGGCACTGATTGGCCAACTGCTGATGGGACTTGTGTGCGCGACTATGTGCACGTTGTTGATTTAATCGATGCCCACATCAAAGCTTTGGAATCACTACAACCTGGCGTCCACGAGATCTATAACTTAGGTAGCGGTGATGGCTATTCAGTACGAGAAGTTGTGGCTGCTGCCTCAAAGGCCACCAGTCATCAAATTCCAACCCTTGATTCACCTCGTCGCGCCGGAGATCCTGCAGTTCTAATTGCAGATATCAATAAAGCAAAGACAAAACTTGGCTGGAGCCCAACTAGAGGAATTGATGTCATGGTTGCCGATACTTTGGCAGCTCTTAGCTAGGTAATTCATGTCAGATATTGATAAGAGATTTGCACAAGCATTTGGCGCTGCTCCAGACATCATCGCTGCAGCACCTGGCCGAGTGAACTTAATTGGAGAACACATCGACTACAGCGATGGTTTCGTCCTCCCCTTCGCCATCAAGGATCGTACTTTTGCTGCTATTCGTGTGCGCAATGATCGAAAAGTGCGCATCAGCTCAATGCAGCGTAGAAACAAAGTTGTAGAACAAAACCTTGATGCCATTAAGCCTGGGCTCAAAGGTGAGTGGGAGCGATATCCATTCGGTGTTATCTGGTCTCTTGGAATAACTAGTGGCATAGACATCATGATTGATGGCCATGTTCCTCTCGGAGCCGGTCTTTCATCATCTGCTGCCCTTGAGTGCAGCGTTGCTATCGCCCTTAACCATCTCTTTTCATTGGGTCATTCATTAGAAGATTTAGCGCGCTTAACTCAAAGAGCAGAAAATGACTATGTAGGTGTGCCATGCGGAATCATGGATCAATCAGTTTCACTCATGGCTCACTCTGGTTCTGCGCTTTTATTGGATTGCCGCGACTTAACAACTAGACATATCGCCTTTGACGTTGCATCTAGTGGTCTTGAACTCCTCATCATAGACACTCAAGCCCATCACTCACTTACCGATGGTGGTTATGCACAGCGCCGAGCATCGTGTGAATCTGTGGTTGCCAAGTTGGGTATTGCTTCTTTGCGCGAACTCACTTTGGATCAACTTGAGTCTTCACGCAATCTGCTTACTGAAACAGAATTCTGCAGAGCTCGCCATGCAGTCACTGAGATGAAACGTGTTATGGATGCGGTAGAGGTTCTTGAAAAGAAGGATTTTATATCTCTTGGACAACTTCTCAATCAATCCCATGCATCGCTTCGAGATGATTACAACGTCTCATGCCCAGAACTTAACTGCGCAGTGGATGCTTCAATTGCTGCGGGAGCATTAGGTGCGCGCATGGTGGGTGGTGGATTTGGTGGAAGTGCAATTGCGCTCATTAAAGCTTCACATACTGCGCAAACAATTGCAGCAGTTGAAAAGGCTTTTGCAGATAAACGATTTAAGTCACCACGCTTTTTTACATCATTTCCAAGCCAAGGTGCAGAGGTTAGTCAGCGGGGGTAATTGAAACCACTTCCACGCCACCAATTGCCCCTAAAACATTGAGTAAATCTGTGGGATCACTTCCTGGCACTGCAACAGTAATCTCGTCATAACCGCGTCCATCTTCAGATTTAAGAACTACTAAGCCACGAATATCTCCGCCTGCAGCACCGATTGCAGATGCGAGAAGACCAAGTGAACCAGGACGATCTGGAAGAGAGACGTTAAGTCTAAAAAGAGCCATGGCTTAACAATACCGCCAAAATCTTTGCTTCAATCTACGCCTCGATAACCCAAGCACCGCTAATCGCAACTTTCACTTTTCCAAGCGGATTTACTGCCGGACCATTAACAACTTGTGCAGATTTATACGGATCAAACTCAGCTTGATGACACGGACATTTCATTGTCTTGCTGGAGGCTAAATATGCAACGGTGCAGCCCTGGTGTGTACAAATAGCTGAATAAGCAAAAACACCGGTCTTAGTTCTAAAAAGGATTGATGGTGCGCCGTTGCTGGCAACAAAGTTGCGGGAAGCCCCGACTTTAAGTGATGCCAATTTAACAATCTTTGTGCCTTTGCCTGCTGCAGAAGAACTAGTTGCAGGTGCAGCTTTAGCAAAGAACTTGCCTGCCCCTGCAAATGCAACAGCTAATACACCAGTAATTCCAACGCGTAACACGCTGCGACGCTCTAATGACATTGTAAAAACCTTTCGTTTGCCATTTCCGATTAAGAGTAATAAGTAAGTCAACCATAAAACCGCATATGCCGTATTACTTGCCAAGAAGTAGGGAGTGACATGAAAAGTATCAGCAAGCCACAAGCCTAGTGACATCAAAAATCCACCGAACGCTGCCAAACGTGGCGCAACCCATAAAAGCGTTGCAAGTCCGATTGCAAACTCAGAGATCATCACAAAAGCGCCCACTACAGTGGCATGTTCAATTAGCTTATTAAAGGCAAAACCAACTGGGGAGTGTGTTGAATAGCCAGATAGTTGACTTCCAATATATGTGGAGGAGCCAGCAGTTAGAAAACCTGGATCACTTGCCTTATCCCAACCCGCATAAATCCAAGTGATTCCAAGCCACAGGCGCATCACTTGCAAAGCAGGTGCCTGGTTGCGCCATGAGGAACTGGCTGTGCGCCCATAACTTTGAATCATGTTCATGAGATGAATAGTAAAGGTCTGGCCGGAGAAAAGGCCGAGTAGAAAAGCTCCCTGACTTGGATTCGAACCAAGAACCTGTCGATTAACAGTCGACTGCTCTGCCGTTGAGCTATCAGGGATCAATAGAGCGCAAACTCTAGCGCACGCACAGGCCTTGGCTGAAATTGAGGGGTTTTAAAGGCCCCCGAGGGCCAAATCATGCAGATTTCTACGGGCGCTTTCTAGGGCAACTAATTGCGCAAAAGCTGCGTTGTATTCAATTTCATTTTCTACAGGATTGAGTCGTTGGAGCGATGATTTAAGTTCTGCGATGGATCTAGAAATTGCAACTTCACGCAATCTCGCAACGATGCTCTCAACATAGGTAGCGGTTGGTTTTCCGTCGGCGTGAATGGGTTCAACTGTTAACTCAGTAAACAAAGTTTTGATTCTCTCATCACTAATGGTTTCTGCGGAAAGTGCAGGAGCTTCATCAATGGTCTTACGCAGTTCTTTATAGGCAGGGTGGGTAAAGGCACCTGGTTCAATATCACTCCACAAAGTTCCAGTAAAGAGCGCAGCCTCTTGCAATCTGGCTTTTAATACTTCGCGCTCTAAAATCAAACGTGCTTCATTGGGATCAGGTCGCCAATTACTATTTTCTTGTGTTGTTGGCTCAATAGTTTCGCTCACTTTAGGTTGACTCTTGACACCTTGGGCAACAGCCTTTGAAACAATTTCAACTTCTGTCCCTAGCCATCCAGCGAGTAAACGGGTGTATTCAGGACGAAGAGATTTATCGCGAATCTGTGCAACAAGAGGTGCTGCAGCATTGAGGGCATTCACACGCCCCTCCGCACTATCTAATTTGTGATGTGCAAGTTCTGCGCGGATTGCAAACTCAAAGAGTGGAACTCTGCGGGCAATTAAGTCACGCAGCGCTAAATCACCTTTTTGTTGGCGCAGCTCGCAAGGATCTAAACCATCTGGCTCAACGGCCACAAATGTTTGCGTCACAAACTTTTGATCTTCACTAAATGCACGAAGAGCAGCCTTTTGACCAGCAGCATCACCATCGAATGTGAAGATAACTTCGCCTCTAAATGAATCATCATCCATCAGCAATCTGCGCAAGATGCGGATGTGGTCTGCACCAAATGCTGTTCCACAGGTTGCAACCGCAGTTGTGATTCCAGCTAATTGAGCTGCCATCACATCGGTATATCCCTCAACTATGACGGCCTGGCGCTTCTTTGCAATCTCTTTTTTAGCTGCATCTAAACCATAGAGAACTTGGCTCTTTTTATAGACAGGCGTCTCTGGAGTATTGAGGTACTTAGGGCCTTGATCTTGCTCATCACTTGCAAGTTTTCGACAACCAAAACCAACAACATCTCCAGAGATATCTCTGATTGGCCAGGTTAAACGGTTACGGAATCTATCTATGGGCCCACGCTGTCCCATCTTTGAAAGACCAGCTGTTTCGAGTTCATCAATACTGTAACCCTGAGCACGTAAGTGCTTAGTCAGTGCATCCCACTCATCTGGTGCATATCCCACACCAAATTGCATGCATGCATCTTTATCAAAGCCGCGTTGAGTAAGTAAATCTCTACCATGGGCGGCATCAGGAGAAGTATTGAGTTGTTCTTGATAAAAACGTGCAGCTTCTGTGTTTGCGGCAATAAGACGTGAGCGAGCACCGGCAGAAAATGTTGGCGCGGATGAACCACCTTCGTCATAGCGCAATGTGTAGCTCATGCGATCTGCAAGGCGTTCAATAGTTTCAGTAAAAGTGAGGTGGTCAATCTTCATTAAGAATGCGATGACATCTCCACCAGTTTGGCAACCAAAGCAGTGGAAATAACCTTTACTGGGTGTTACGTGAAATGAAGGAGATTTTTCATCATGAAAAGGACACAGGCCTTTCTTTTGTCCCCCGCCAGCACTTTTTAACTGAACGTACTCCCCTACGATTTCATCAATAGGTGCACGGTCGCGGATGTATGCAACATCTTCATCCCGAATGCGACCACTCATAGGTTCATCTTAACGAGAAGCTAACAAACGGGCGTGGAGGGCGTATGCACCAGGGTCAGTTAAGGCTGCTACTTGATCAATAATCACGCGCATACGAGCGATTTCATCGCCTGCTTCATTCCAGCTTTTAAGGAAAAAGGAATCCAACTCCCGTGGTGCACGAGCGCGTAGCATTTCAACGAGTTCGCTGATGATTACTTGCTGTTTAGCATAACGATCTTGTGAGTGCGCAGCATTGATTAAGTAGTGCCCTGCAATGGCCTTTAAGAAATCTACTTCAACAATCTGCTCACGTGGGATTTCAAGATCTGCGCCATAGCGAGAGAGCGGACCATCGCCATGAACTTTGCGGGTTTCTAACTCTGCAGCTAAAACAAAGCGACCAATAAGCTGACTTGTTGAATCCTTCAGGCGTGCAAGTGATCGAAGTGTTCCATCATAATAATGTGGCCAAGCAGATAGTGCGGACAAGCGCTTATGGGCATCTACTGCTTCCTGTTGGCTTGCATCACTGCCATAGTCACGAACCATCACGGAATATAAATCCTCAAAGTCAGTTTCAAAGTTCTTTACTGAAATTTGATTAGCAAAAATCGCATCTTCCAAATCATGCACAGAATAGGCGCAATCATCTGACCAATCCATAATCTGGGCTTCAATACATTTCTTATGAACTGGAGCCCCTTTGCGCATCCAATCGAAAACTGCAACATCATCATCATAAACACCAAACTTGCGCAGGTTGTGCGAACGTGGCCATGGATACTTCGTAGCCCCATCAAGTGATGCTCTAGTTAAATTTAGTCCCATGCTTTTTCCATCACCATCAATTGTCTTTGCTTCAAGACGCACCAACAAACGAAAACTTTGGGCATTTCCTTCAAAGCCACCAAACTCTGTTGCAATGGAGGCTAACGCTTCTTCACCGTTGTGACCAAAAGGTGGATGACCTAAATCATGGGCAAGACATGCTGTGTCTTGTAAATCTGGATCTGCGCCTAGTGATTCACCGAGTTCGCGACCAATTTGTGCGCACTCTAATGAGTGAGATAAACGTGTGCGTTGAAAATCATTTTCCCAAGGAACAGCTACCTGAGTCTTTGCGGCTAATCGGCGAAGTGCAGCTGAATGGATAACTCGTGCACGATCGCGCATGAACTCTGTTCGTCCAGCACGCTTTGCTGGTTCATCAAGAAATCGCTCTTGATCATGCTGGCTATAGGTCACGGCATAACCTTAGTGACGATGTCAGCACCGGGTAAATGATCACTGACTTGAATGCCTCTCCGACCCACAGTTATATAGACCAAATAGGCTCCAGCTTCACGCAGTAAATACTTATAACTTGAGGCAGAAATCGTATTGGGGCCACTTTGAACTGGTGAACAAGTACTGACTACCCCTTGATCATTTGCCATAGTCATTGCACGTTTACAATGATAAGGATCAGTAACAATGATGACATCACTGACATATCGTTTCTTCATGACTGCCGTATAAGCCTTAGTGCTCAATAAAGTATCTCTACCTTCTTCAATTGCAGTTATTTTCTTCGATGGTATGCCATGTGTGCGAAGCCAGAATTTTCCTGAAGCTGCCTCTGTTGTGCGATCACCTGGTGCTCCTGCGCCCACAGTAATAATTGTTGGCGCATACCCTAAATCAAAGATTCTTTTTGCTTCAATCAAACGTGCTTCCAGAGCTTCACCCGGTTTACCGTTTAACTGCGCAGCTCCTAAGACAACAATGACATCAGCGTTTCGCACAATTGGATTCTTTGCAGCGCGCCACACTTGAGAAACGGCATAGCCGGGTGCAATCAAAGCGATAACAACAATGATTGTGATTGTGCGACGAATCCATCTAAAGAGAAACATTTAACCGCCAGAAAATGCATCCTCTAGTTCAACATGAACTAGTTCATCGGGATCATCTAGCCAACCATCGGGCAAAGTTGGTGGACGGCCATGACTTGTGCGACCACGTGGTTTATCACCCACTTCAACTGGATATGGCTGATCTTCTAATTGATCTAGAAGTATGCGCATTTCCGCTAATGAAGAAACCATTCCTAAATCATGACGAATTTCGCGGGCGACTCTAAAGCCCTTTAAATACCAGGCCATGTGCTTTCGCATATCGCGCATTCCACGATCTTCAGACTCTAAATACTCAACAATCAAATTCGCATGCCTCAACATCACTTCGCGCACTTGGTGCAGATTAGGAAGGCTTTCTTTATCTCCACCTTCAAGTGCACTTACCAAATCTGTAAATAACCAGGGTCTGCCCAGGCAACCACGACCAACAACCACACCGGCGCATCCAGTCTGCTTCACCATTTCTACGGCGTCCTTGCCTGACCAGATATCTCCATTGCCTAAAACCGGTACTCCACTTGGCTTTAAGTGCTCTACCAATCGTGCTATTGCAGACCAATCTGCTTTGCCTTCATACATCTGCGCCGCGGTGCGAGCATGCAGTGCAACCCAGGCAACACCTAAATCTGCAGCAGATTGCGCTGCTTCTAAATATGTATGGTGGTCTGTATCAATGCCAATGCGCATCTTTACCGTTACTGGAATTCCAAAAGGTTGTGCAGCTTCAACTGCTGCTTGAACAATATTTGAAAAAAGCTTGCGCTTATAGGGAAGGGCCGCTCCCCCGCCCTTTCTTGTTACTTTCGGAACGGGGCAGCCAAAGTTCATATCAATATGATCAGCTAGATTCTCTTTACCCAGCATTGTTACAGCAGCCCGCATCGTTGTTGGATCCACGCTATATAGCTGGACAGATCTCGGCCATTCATCTTTTCCAGGAACAATCATGCGCATTGTCTCTGGGCGGCGTTCAATTAGAGCGCGAGCTGTAACCATCTCGGAAACGAAAAGACCGGCACCTTGTTCACGACAGAGCGTGCGAAAAGGTGCATTAGTTATTCCTGCCATTGGAGCTAGAACAACGGGTGGATCAATTAAATGATCACCACTTGCTAGTGGCAGGAGAAGGGGTTTTAGCAGCCTAGTAATCGCGGTGCCAACCAAGCTTCAACCTGATCAAGGGCGATACGTTCTTGCGCCATTGTGTCGCGATCGCGAATTGTTACTGCATGATCTTCTAAAGTCTCAAAGTCAATAGTGATGCAGTAGGGAGTACCGATTTCATCTTGACGGCGATAGCGACGACCAATAGCACCTGAGTCATCGAAATCAATTGCCCAGTTCTTTCGAAGCTGCGCAGCTAAATCTCTGGCCTTAGGTGATAAATCAGCGTTACGTGAAAGAGGAAGAACAGCAACCTTGATTGGTGCTAAACGGTAATCAAGTTTTAGAACTGCACGCTTTTCCATTTCGCCCTTGCTATTAGGTGCTTCATCTTCAGTGAATGCATCCATCAAAAACGTTAGCGTGCAGCGATCAACACCTGCTGCAGGCTCAATGACATAAGGAGTCCAACGTTCACCCTTTTCTTGATCAAAGTAGGACAAGTCTTTTCCAGATGCTGCAGAGTGTGCTTTGAGATCAAAATCAGTACGGTTAGCAATACCTTCTAGCTCGCCCCACTCGGTTCCTGCAAACTCAAACTTGTATTCAATATCTGCGGTGCGCTTTGAATAGTGTGACAACTTCTCTTTTGGATGATCATAAACTCGCAGGCGATCTGGATTAATTCCAAGACCTGTATACCAAGCCATGCGAGTATTAATCCAGTACTGGTGCCACTCTTCATCAGTTCCTGGAACTACAAAGAACTCCATCTCCATCTGCTCAAACTCACGTGTGCGGAAAATAAAGTTTCCTGGAGTAATCTCATTACGGAAAGACTTACCAATTTGCCCAATACCAAATGGTGGCTTCTTGCGAGAGGTCGTCATTACTTGATCAAAGTTAATAAAGATTCCTTGAGCAGTTTCTGGACGCAAAAATGCAAGACCTGATTCATCTTCAACTGGTCCAAGGTAAGTTTTGAGCATTCCGCTAAATTGTTTAGGTTCAGTGAACTGACCTTTATTGCCACATGCTGGGCAGTTAATTTCAGCCAGTGATGCCGGCGCTTTTTTGTGCTTAGCCTCATATGCCTCTTCTAAGTGATCTGCGCGATAGCGCTTGTGGCATGCGGTGCACTCTGTCAGTGGATCACTAAATGTTGCAACGTGTCCTGATGCTTCCCAGACTTCTTTTGCCAAAATCACACATGAGTCAAGACCGACAACATCTTCGCGGCCTGTGACCATAGATTTCCACCACTGGCGCTTAACGTTATTTTTTAACTCAACACCTAATGGGCCGTAGTCCCACGATGCACGAAGTCCGCCATAAATTTCAGAGGATGGGAAAACAAATCCTCGACGCTTTGATAATCCAACGATATTTTCTAAACGATCCGTTGCCACAATATTCTCCATCCGGCTGGCTGTCGGCGAAAAGCAACTGGTGTTACTTCCGTGGGTAAATTTTACTCTGAATACGGCCTTTCATATGCACCGGGCTCGTCAATTGCCTGTGCAAGAAGTGGAATCGCATTCATCTTTACGTTGTTATTGCTCAGAGCTCTGCGATATGAACCCACATTTTCCCAATGGGTCACCAATGTCCAGAGCGAGCTCTCATCTAGATTTTGGCCAATTTCACCTTTGATGAAGCCGGCGCATTGCATCAATGCATCCAGGGCCACCGAAAGTTCTGCCTCAAAATGTGCGGCATTGCCCAGGACAACGTTAAAGCGGGCGATTGCGATCATGAGCCCTAGCCTAATCGCGATACGCTAAAACTATGAACTTAGCGATTATTTTCTCCGTCTTCACCGTTCTTGCCACCACGGCAGGTGGAATTTTGGCATTTAAGTCAAGGGATCGCTTCCATTTAGTTCTCGGGCTTTCAGCTGGTCTTCTTCTGGGATTAGTTGGTTTTGATTTATTGCCTGAAGTTTTCGAAATGAACACCGATCTTGTAGCTGGCGTGCCAGTTGTCTCTGTTGCCATTCTTGGTGGATTCCTACTTCTCCATATTCTGGAGCGCTCTTTTGGTTCACATGAGCCAGTTGAATCAGATTACGGCCACGACCATGAGCACCACTCCATTTCTGGCACCCTCGGTGCACTTGCTATGGGCGGACATGTATTTTTAGATGGCCTTGGTTTAGGTGTTGCATTTCAAGTGAGCACTACTCTAGGTATTGCAGTATTTCTGGCAGTCGTTGTCCATGCATTTAGTGATGGTCTAAATACAGTTTCAATGATAGTTAAAAGTGGAAACTGGACTAAATCAAGTAAGTATTTATTAGGAGTAGATGCAGTAGCTCGAATTGGTGGCGCAACTCTAGGAACTTATCTAGCTCTTAACGATAAGTACTTAGCGCTCTACCTTGCACTCTTTTCAGGTTTTGTTATTTATATTGCAACTTCACATATCTTGCCAGAAGCACACTCTCGTCATGAATCACGATGGACTCTTGTTATGACTGCGGTTGGTGTGCTGGTGATGTGGGCGGTAGTTGCAGGTTCTTAAGCTTTACCAAATCTGCGATCACGCAGTGAATACTCTTCAATCGCTTTCCACAAAGTCTTTCGTGTTACATCTGGCCACAACACATCCATAAAAACAAGCTCGGCATAAACACTTTGCCACGGCAGGAAATTGCTGGTGCGCTGTTCGCCTGATGAGCGCAAGAACAAGTCCACATCACTCATTTTGGGTGAATCTAAATACTTAGCAAAAACTTTGTCAGTAATTGAATCAGCCTTTACTTTGCCCCTCTTCACATCGCGGGCTAACTCTGCCGCTGCATCAACAATCTCTGCTCGTCCGCCATAGTTCACACACATGTTAAGTGTGAGAGTTCTATTCTTAGCAGTTAACTCTTCAGCCTCTTCTAACTCATTAATAACACTGCTCCATAGCCTCTTCGAGCGACCCACCCAGCGAATGCGAACACCCATCTCATTCATCTGATCACGTCGCCTGCGAATAACATCACGATTAAAACCCATAAGAAAGCGAACTTCATCCGGTGATCTTCGCCAGTTTTCAGTGGAGAATGCATAGGCACTTAACTCTTTAACACCAAATTCGATTGCGCCTTGCACCACATCAAAAAGTGCGGCCTCTCCTGCTTCATGTCCTGCTGTGCGAGGTAATCCTCTTTGTTTTGCCCAGCGGCCATTGCCATCCATGACAAGGGCAACGTGATTGGGAATATGAATTGTCATACTCGCTCCACCATCGGCAAACTCCTTAAACCGCGCTCAAGGTGCCATTGTAAATAGGCGGCGATTAATCCACTAGCCTCGCGGCGATGTTTTCCTTCACTTGCAGTGGCACTCTCCCAATCACTGCTAATAAGTGCGCCCATTAACTGCAAGGTTTCCATGGCAGGGGTTGCACATGCAGATGGTCGGCAGTCATTACAGACAGATCCTCCCCCAACTAATGAGAAATATCTGTGGGGGCCAGGTTTTTCACACCGCGAACAAATAGTCATGGATGGTGCATAACCAGCAACTGCTAAAGAGCGCAACAAGAACGCATCCAGAATGAGTAGCGGTTCATATCTATTTTCTGCCAGCGCTTTCATTCCACCAACAACTAAGTGAAACTCTTGCAGCGCAGGTTCTTGCTCATTAGGTGAGAAGCGCTCAGCAGCTTCTAGTATCGCTGAAGCCACTGTCCAGCGCTGATAATCCTGCGTGAGTGCTTCTCCATAATTCATCAGAGCTTCAACTTGAGTGATGGTGTCAAAGGTTTTTCCCACATGAAGTTGAAGCTCCACATGGCTGCCGGGTTCAAGCCGTGCACCGAATTTAGACATCGTGCGACGAACACCTTTTGCGACTCCGCGGATGCGCCCATGATCTTTTGTCAGCATCGTGATAATGCGATCGGCTTCACCAAGTTTTTGGGTGCGCAGGATTACTGCCTCATCCCGGTACAAACTCATACGGGCAAAGGTAGTGCGTTGGTTAGCGAATTGCGCGATTTATGGCAGACACGACAGCTTTAAGCGATGCCGTGGTGGTGTTTGGATCGATTCCAACACCCCAATAGACATCACCATCAATAGAACATTCCAAATATGCCGCAGCCGATGCATCGCCACCTGCTGAGAGGGCATGCTCGTAATAATCTAGAACGCGAACATCGACTCCGTAGTTTTGCAAGATATTACAAAACGCTGCAATCGGACCGTTTCCTTGGCCCTTAAGTTCATGGAGTTGACCACGATCAGTTAATGAAACAATTAAGTGAACATCTTCACCAAGTACCGATGTCTGACTTAAACCCTTGAGGCGAAAGCGTCCCCAAGGTGCACCTTCTGTTGGTAAATATTCATCTTCGAATATATTCCATAAATCCTCCGGACTAATTTCTCCGCCTTCAGCATCAGTCTTTGCCTGAACAATTTTAGAGAGCTCAATCTGCAATCTGCGTGGCAGATCAAGGTAATGCTCGTTTTTCATCAGATAAGCAACCCCGCCCTTACCAGATTGAGAGTTCACACGAATAACAGCTTCATAGCTGCGACCAATATCTAATGGATCAATAGGTAAATAAGGAATAGCCCATGTGTGATCACGAACTTCTTTGCCCGCAGCCTTTGCATCAACTGCCATGTAATCAAAGCCTTTTTTGATTGCATCTTGGTGTGAACCAGAAAAGGCTGTAAAGACAAGGTCTCCGCCATAAGGATGGCGCTCAGGAACCCGTAGTTGGTTGGCGTATTCCACAGTACGACGGACTTCATCAATATGAGAGAAATCGATGTGTGGATCAATACCATGTGTAACTAAGTTGATTCCAAGAGTCACAAGACAGACATTTCCTGTGCGCTCACCGTTACCAAATAAAGTTCCTTCGATGCGATCAGCTCCTGCTAGGTATCCCAGTTCTGCAGCTGCAACTCCTGTGCCACGATCATTGTGAGGGTGGAGTGAAACAATCACGCTGTCACGATTATTTAAGTTGCGACACATCCACTCAATGGAATCGGCATAAACATTTGGTGTTGTCATTTCTACAGTTGCTGGCAAGTTCATGATGGTTTTCCACGCAGGCGTTGGCTTCCATACATCATTGACGGCGTTACACACCTCAACAGCAAACTCTAACTCTGTGCCTGTATATGACTCAGGTGAGTATTCGAAAGAAACCTTAGTTTCAGGAACAGTTTTAACCAGGTCTAAGCAGATCTTTGCTGCATCAGTTGCAATCTTCTTGATGCCATCTTTATCAAGACCAAAGACAACTCGGCGCTGCAAAGTTGAGGTGGAATTATAAAGGTGAACGATTGCTTGCTTCGCACCCTTGATTGATTCAAAGGTGCGAATAATCAATGCCTCACGCGCCTGAGTCAGCACCTGAATAACGACATCATCAGGGATCAATTTTTCTTCAATAATCTTTCGAACGAAATCAAAATCAGTCTGGCTAGCACTTGGGAAACCAACTTCAATCTCTTTGTAACCCATTGCTACTAACAATTTGAACATCGCTAACTTGCGCGGTGTGTCCATTGGATCAATAAGTGCTTGGTTGCCATCACGAAGATCTACAGAACACCATTGAGGTGCTTGAGTAATCTTCTTATTTGGCCAGGTGCGATCGACAAGATCTATTGGATGAAAAGCTTCATAGCGATGCACTGGCATCTTTGAGGGTACTTGCTTAGGAAAATTCATTTCTATTGCTCCTTATTAGTATGCGGAATTTGTCTTTTTACCGATACGACAAACCCCGCAGCGAGGGGTTCGGTTATTTGACCCCGCCACGGCAGCTAAGGAGGAGACTGCGTGTGTTCATGAGTAAAGGGTAACGCTCAGGTTAAAGAACTGGCAAATAACGATCGAGTTCATAGGCGCTGACCTGGCGGCGATAGTCCTGCCATTCAGCACGTTTATTGCGCAAAACATATTCAAATACATGCTCACCCAAAGTTTGGCGCACTAATTCACTCTTTTCCATCTCTGTAATGGCTTCATTGAGATTTGATGGCAGCGAAATTGGATCCTTTGATTCCTGCAAAACATAGCCTTCTTCAACGCCTTTTAAGCCCGCTGCCAACATCACTGCATATGCAAGATATGGATTACATGCAGTATCTGGTGATCTAAATTCAATACGTGTTGAATTTTCTTTCTTTGGCTTATACATAGGCACACGAACTAATGCACCACGATCACTTGGACCCCAGTTAACAAAAGCTGGTGCTTCTCCCCCGCCATGTAAGCGCTTATAGGAGTTAACCCATTGATTTGTAATTGCAGTGATCTCTGGTGCGTGCTTGAGAAGACCTGCAATAAATGAGCGACCCACTGCAGAAAGATTTAACTCTGCGCTTGAATCATAGAAAGCATTTTCTTCACCTTTAAAGAGTGATACGTGAGTGTGCATTCCACTACCTGGATGATCGGTAAATGGCTTTGGCATAAAAGAGGCATGGAAGCCTTGATCCATTGCTACTTCTTTAATCACATGTCGGAAAGTCATGATGTTATCGGCAGTGCTTAGCGCATCGGCATAACGCAGATCAATTTCCTGCTGTCCTGGAGCACCTTCATGATGTGAAAACTCAACTGAGATTCCCATCGCTTCCAATAATGTAATTGCTTGGCGACGGAAGTCATGTCCAACAACAGCTGGTGTGTGATCGAAGTATCCGCCTTGATCAACAGGGATTGGTGCTTTTCCTGATTCTGGCTTTTCTTTAAATAAGAAGAATTCAATCTCTGGGTGGGTGTAACAGGTGTAACCCATGCTGGCTGCTTTTTCTAAAGTACGACGCAACACATTGCGAGGATCTGCAGGAGATGGAGTTCCATCTGGCATCACGATGTCGCAGAACATTCGGGCAGCACCTGGTGATTCAGTGCGCCAAGGCAAGATAGAAAAAGTTGCAGGATCTGGTTTTGCCAACATATCCGACTCAGTCACACGTGCAAAGCCCTCAATGGCAGAGCCATCAAAGCCAATACCTTCAGCAAAGGCATTTTCTAACTCAGCTGGTGCGATAGCTACAGATTTTAGAAAACCCAAAACATCGCTAAACCACAAACGCACAAAACGAATATTGCGCTCTTCAAGGGTGCGAAGAACGAACTCTTCTTGCTTGCTGATTTCGGTGCTCATGGTCGGCATTGTTACAAATGCAGATTACGGCTGTGTTAACTGCCTTTAAATGACAAAGAAGTCAGCGTGATCGAGCATGGTTCTTGGGGCTAAATCCTTGGTAATAACAGCGTTGGCACTGATACGCGATCCCTCGCCTATGGTCACATTTCCAAGTACGCGCGCACCAGCGCCAATAATTACATTATTTTCAATCCTGGGATGGCGATTACCCTTTTCGATACCGCGGGCTCCCAGAGTTACATCGTGATAGAGCATCACATCATCACCGATAATTGATGTTGCACCAATAACAACGCCCATGCCGTGATCAATAAAAAATCGACGCCCAATAACTGCTGCTGGATGAATCTCAATTCCTGTCGTGAAGCGCACAGCATTTGAGTGAATGCGTGCAAGAAGTTTCAACTTTCGTTTCCAAAGAAAATGTGAGATTCGATGTCCCCAAATCGCGTGCACACCTGGGTATGCCAAAGCGACCTCTAAGCGATTGCGCGCAGCCGGATCATGGCTGATTGCGTTATCAAGGTCTTCAATGATGCGTTTTAGAATTGCCATTAATTAGTCAACCAAGTCCTCGTATAGAACTGTTGAAAGATAGCGCTCACCATTTGAAGCACAGATAACGACAATGTTCTTGCCTGCAAACTCGCGGCGCTTTGCAATCTCTGATGCTGCCCACAACGTTGCACCAGATGAAATCCCAGCAAGGAATCCCTCTTCTGCTCCTGCTCGGCGTGCATACTCAAGTGCATCTGCCGCATTTGCATCCAGGATCTCGTCATAGACAGAGCGATCCAAAACATTAGGAATGAAGTTAGCTCCAATTCCCTGAATGGGGTGTGGTCCTGGCTCACCGCCATTGAGAATTGGAGATGCAGCGGGTTCAACACCAAAGACTTTAATTGCAGGGTTTTTCTCTTTTAAGTAACGGCCCGTGCCAGTAATTGTTCCGCCCGTGCCAATTCCTGAAATAAAAGCATCGACTTTTCCATCAAGATCGCGCCAAATCTCAGCACCCGTTGTTTTGTAGTGAATCTCTGGTCCTGCTTCGTTTTCAAATTGGCGAACTAATACAGCGCCAGAATCTCCAAGCTTTTCAGCTGCGCCAACGGCGCCCTTCATACCTTCGGCTGCTGGTGTTAACACAAGTTCTGCACCAAAGGCACGAATGAGCTTACGACGCTCCTTTGAAACCGACTCGGGCATTGTGAAAATCGACTTGTATCCACGAGCTGCAGCAACCATTGCCACAGCAATTCCTGTGTTTCCAGATGTTGCCTCAACAATTGTCCCGCCAGGCTTGAGCTCGCCACTTGCCTCAGCAGCATCGATCATCGCAATAGCGAGGCGATCCTTAACAGAGGATGTTGGATTATAAAATTCCAGCTTGGCATAGACATTTCCTGCAGCACCATCTGTAATCTTGTTGATGCGCAGTAGTGGTGTGTTTCCAAAAATTTCTGTGATGTTGTTATAAATAGTCATAATTCTCCCTAGATAAATAAAATGAATGTTCTAAAACTGCAGGTAAAGCGGGCTAGAAAATCAGCAGCTGCAGGATGTGGAAAGGCAGAAATCAACAACGCGATTTCGCGTGAATAACCAGTTGATGATTGATTTCATAGCTCAATTCTACTGAGAATGATTAAAAGTGCGAGTTGCCAATGATTTGCATTAAGCAAGTTGTCGCAAAAACTAGTGCTCGTTCCAGCGTGATGTCATTGGCAAGCGACGATCCTTACCAAAGGCACGGCCTGAGACTTTAGTTCCAGGTGGATATTGGCGGCGCTTATATTCAGCCTTATCAACTAATGAAATAACACGGCGCACTAGTTCAGGATCAAAGCCATCTGCAAGTAAGACGTGGTAGCCATGATCTTCATCAACATAGGCTCGAAGGATCTGATCTAGTAACGCATAGTCAGGCAGAGAATCTGAATCCTTTTGATCAGGGCGCAGTTCAGCACTTGGCTCTTTAGTAATAGAGCGCTCTGGAATTGGAGGGGTTTGACCTGAAGCAACGGCCTGAGCATTTCGCCATGCTGCCAGCGCCCACACATCGGTTTTATAAATATCTTTTATCGGAGCAAATCCTCCAACGGCATCGCCATAAAGAGTTGAGTAACCAACAGCTAGTTCGCTCTTATTTCCAGTTGCTAAAACAAGATGTCCTTCTTGATTGGATATGCCCATCAACGTGGTTCCGCGAACTCTGGCCTGCAGATTCTCCTCAGCCAAACCTTTAAGGACCATGTTGGCCATATAGGCATCAACCATGGGGGCAATAGAAGTGATCCTGAAGTGAATACCTGTGGCATCTGCCAGCCCCTGAGCATCTTCAACAGAGTGGCTAGAGGAATACTTACTTGGCATTGCAACACCATTAACGCGTTTTGCACCTAATGCATCAATTGCAATGGCAGCAACTAAAGCTGAATCAATGCCACCAGATAAACCAAGGACTACAGATTTAAATCCATTCTTGCCAACATAGTCGCGAAGCCCCATGACAAGGCCCGCCCACATTTCTGCCTCATCTGAGAGGGGCGTTGCAATTGAAGATTTGAGTGAATCTGCATGGACCGCTGGTTCTTGAGAAATAACAACATCAGGCTTTGAAGATCCTTGGATGCAGTCAATATCAATAACAATGAGCTCATCATCAAACTGAGCAGTCCTTGCAAGCAGGCTTGCATCTTTGCCAACAACAATTGTGTCGCCATCAAAGACCAAATCATCCTGGCCACCTGTCATGTTGACGTATGCAACGGGTGCGCCAATTTCCTTGGCCCGCTTTTGCACAAGAGCTAGTCGAACGTCATCTTTGTTTCTCTCAAAGGGTGATCCATTAGGAACGACCAATAGACCTGGAGTTCTTGCGGCAATCGAGTCGAGTGAATGCCAAATATCCTCACAGATTGCAACGGCAACATCTACTCCATGGATTCGAACAACCAGGGATTGATCCCCTGCTACAAAGTTTCTAAACTCATCAAAGACGCCGTAATTGGGCAGGTGGCGCTTGACATATCTGGCCTTGATTTTTCCATCATGAATAACTGCGACGCAGTTTTTTGGGCCTTTATCTAGGTAGCCAACAACTGCCACCACATCACCTGTGATTGCCGCAGCGATTTCTTCAATAGCTCTGATGCTGGCTGCTTGAAAGGATGGACGAAGAGCTAAATCCTCAACTGGATATCCAGTCACAATCATTTCTGGAAAGACGATCAGATTGGCGGCCTTTTCTTGGGCCTTCTTTACAGATTGCGCTATCAGCCCAGCATTGCCCGCAAGGTCACCAACCGTTGGGTTGATTTGGGCTAGCGCCACGCGCAACTTCATTTTTCAAGTGTAACGGGGGTACCCTTGTGCCTGTACCCGGGGACTGCCTATCGCAGCCTCGAGGAGAGGAAAATAATGGAAAGCCTTTATGGCGGTGCGCTGCACCGACGTGTAACAATCGCCGATCTGCTAGCGGCTAAGAGCCGCGGTGAAAAATGGGCGATGCTCACTTCCTATGAGCAGATGACTGCCGAGATTTTTGATGAGGCCGGAATCCCAGTCCTTTTGGTTGGCGATAGCGCCGGCAATAATTTTCTAGGTGAAGCCAACACAATCCCTGTAACAGTCGATGAGCTCATTCCATTGACCCGCGCAGTTGTGAGAGCTTCCAAACGTGCTCTCGTTCTAGCCGATCTTCCCTTTGGCTCTTATGAATCCTCACCCGAACAAGCACTTGCAACATCTACTCGTTTCTTTAAAGAGGCTGGGGCGATGGGTGTAAAAATTGAAGGCCCACATATTGCAACCGTTGAGAAACTAGTGGCCTCTGGAATTCCAGTGATGGGACATGTTGGTTTAACGCCACAAGCCATCCACTTATTAAGTGGCTATAAAGTCCAAGGTCGCACCGATGGTGATGCCATTGTGCAAGCAGCATTAGCTCTTGAAAAAGCTGGCGCCTTTGCCATTGTCTTAGAGCTTGTCCCTGCTGAATTAGCAGCAAAAATAACGGCTGCCCTAAAGATTCCAACGATTGGTATTGGGGCTGGGGTTGACTGCGATGCCCAAGTATTGGTCTGGACAGACATGATGGGAATAACTAAGAACCCTCCGAAGCTAGCTAAGGCATATAGAGATATGAGGGCCGAGATGTTGGCAGCGGCCGGCGAATTTGCCGCAGATGTTAAAGCTGGTCAATTTCCAGCGCCAGAACACACTTTCAACTAATCTCACCCTCGTGGCTAAATACGCAATAGATCTATCTCCACTGCGTAAATCTGCCGACTTTCGCAAGCTTTGGTCTGCCGAACTAATCTCTTATTTTGGCTCCATGATCACCTATGTTGCCGTTCCTTTTCAGATTAAAGAGCTCACTAACTCCTACGTGGCAGTGGCAATCAGCGGGCTCGTTGAGATCCTTCCACTCATTATTTTTGGCCTCTATGGCGGGGTCCTGGCCGATGCCATTGATCGCAAAAAACTGATCTGGATTACCGAATTCCTATCTCTGTTTTTCACCGGAATTCTTCTGATCAACTCCCTGCGTTCCTCCCCCAGCATTATTGTGATCTATGTCGTCGCTGGATTATTTGCAGCTGTGAGTGGCCTTCGACAACCTGCCATGACTGCAGCCCTGCCCCGACTTGTCGATCATGAAGATATGGCAGCGGCCTCTGCGTTGATGAGTCTTCGCTGGCAGGCCGGTGTCATCGTTGGTCCAGCAATTGGCGGCGTATTGATTGCAACATATTCAGTTGCCGTGGGATATGCCGCAGACATTGCAACCTTTTGTATCTCACTTATTTTGCTGGCCATGATGAGCAATATTCCCCCCTCTAAAGAGGCGGAAAAGCCATCCCTGGCAGCTTTATTTGATGGAATCAAATACTCCTTTGCCCGTAAAGATTTACTGGGCACATATTTAATCGACTTGGCTGCAATGTTTTTTGCCATGCCCACAGCCCTGATTCCTTTTTGGGCAGATCAGTTAGGTGCACCATGGGCACTTGGTTTGCTCTATGCCGCTGGCACCGTTGGAGCTGTTGCAATTGTGCTCACAAGTGGCTGGACTAAAAGCGTTCGCTTCTATGGCCGAGCAATTATGTGGGCAGCTATCGGTTGGGGCGCAGCTATTGCTCTGGCCGGTGCCACTAATTACCTAGCCCTGGTACTTCTTTTTCTCACCTTGGCCGGAGCATCAGACATGGTCAGCGCCCTGTTTCGATCAGCGATGTGGAATCAAACAATTCCCGATCATTTGCGCGGACGCCTTGCCGGAATCGAATTATTGTCATATTCACTGGGACCTTTAGCCGGACAGATGCGCGCAGCTTCCATGGCCGCGGCATTTTCCTTAACTTTTTCAGTCACCGCTGGCGGAATAATCTGCATCATTTGCGTGGCCCTACTGGCCGGTTTTTTTCCAATTTTGCGAAAATTCGACATAAAAACCGATAAAAATGCCCTCGAAAAGGCCGCTGAGAGTGAGAAATCACGCTCAAACCCTCAAGGCGAGGGAGAGATATCGTGATTTTGGAGAAATTAGCGTTTTTTTTATATTTTTTCGATTTTTTTTTGATTTTAAATTAATTATTTAGTGAGATTTTCCGTAGATGCATAAAAAATAATTAAAAAGAATGTGCGACACGCACCTAAATAATTTCCACAATATGATGGCATTTTTACCTAAATGATGTCACGCTTATCCACGAAAAGGTTTGGGTGACGGATCCGAACCATTCCGATAGGAGAAGTACGTGGCCGCAGCAAAGAAAGCAGCACCAAAGAAGCGCCGTAAGAAGGCAGCTGCTCCAGCAGCTCCAAAGAAGCGCCGTAAGAAGGCAGCAGCAGCTGCTCCAAAGAAGCGCCGCAAGAAGGCAGCAGCAAAGAAGGCTGCTCCAAAGCGTCGTCGTAAGAAGGCAGCAGCAAAGAAGGCTGCTCCAAAGCGTCGTCGTAAGAAGGCAGCCGCAAAGAAGGCTGCTCCAAAGCGTCGTCGTAAGAAGGCAGCCGCAAAGAAGGCTGCTCCAAAGCGTCGTCGTAAGAAGGCAGCAGCAGCTGCTCCAAAGAAGCGCCGTCGTAAGAAGGCAGCAGCTAAGTAATTAGCAATTAAAAAACCCGCCACTATATGTGGCGGGTTTTTTTATGCAGTTTTATTTAGTCATTACTTGCATCTTTGCGCAGTGACTCTTCCACCCGAGCAAAAATCGTTGATATTACTTCTAGATCCGCCTTAGATAAATGATCAACAAATCTAGCGCGCACACTCTCCACATGATCTGGGGCCGCAGCCACAATTACTTTCCAGCCCTTGGCTGTCATCACAGCAAAGTAGCCACGTTTATCTGATGGGCAAGCCTCGCGCTTTACCCAGCCAGCCTTTTCCATCACTTTCATTCGATGCGATAAACGCGAGCGCGATAGCAAGGCGATATCGGCTAATTCACTCATTCGCATTTTGCGATCTGGAGCATCACTAAGAAGAGCCAAGATTTCATAGTCTGGCATTGATAAATCATGGCTATCTAAATCACTGTCCAAAGCCTCTAATAAGCGGCGGCTAGCGATGATGTAACGGCGCCAGGCCTTCATTTCGGCAGTATTGAGCCACTGGGGTGCGGTAGCGTTTTCACCTGCCATAGTTTTAAGTCTACGCTAACAGTTGAAGCTTCAACTACTTTTAATTTTTAGGAAGGTGAGCCATTGAGTACGGGTTTCTCCTTTGAGATTAAATCTAGCCACGAAGCTTCCATGGCCCGCGTTGGAACAATCACCACTCCCCATGGCCAGATCCAAACCCCGGCGTTTATTCCAGTGGGAACTAAGGCCACCGTTAAATCTGTTCTGCCAGAGGCGATGGCAGATTTGGGTGCACAAGCTCTCCTTGCAAATGCCTACCACCTCTATCTACAACCCGGCTCTGATGTCTTAGATGAGGCCGGGGGTCTTGCCCAATTTATGAACTGGCCTGGGCCAACAATTACTGACTCGGGCGGCTTTCAAGTCCTTTCGCTGGGTGTGGGATTTAAAAAAGTACTGGCAATGGATGCCCAAACATTTCGCCGAGATGATGTGATTGCAGATAACAAAGAACGCCTAGCCCATGTTGATGATGAGGGCGTGACTTTTAAGTCTCATATCGATGGCTCGATGCATCGCTTCACCCCAGAGATTTCTATGAAGGTTCAACATGAAATCGGCGCCGACATCATCTTTGCCTTTGATGAGTGCACCACTTTGCATAACACCCGCGGCTATCAAGAGTTAGCGATGGATAGAACTCTGGCCTGGGCCGTGCGCTGTTTAGATGAACATAAGCGATTAACGGACGAGCGATCCACCAAGGCCTATCAGGCCCTTTTCGGGGTAATCCAAGGGGCTCAATATGAAGACTTGCGAAAGAAAGCCGCTGGAGATTTGGGAGGCCTTGAATCATCCGGACAGTCCTTTGATGGCTTTGGTATTGGCGGGGCGCTAGATAAAGATTCACTGGGAACAATCGTTTCTTGGGTCAATCAGGTGCTGCCAGAAAACAAACCCAAGCACTTATTGGGTATTGGCGCCCCTGAAGATCTCTTTGTGGGGGTAGAAAACGGCATTGATACATTTGATTGCGTCTTAGCCTCAAGAATTGCACGAACAAGTGCTGTGTATACGATGGAAGGGCGTTTTAACCTATCTAATAGCGCCTTTAAACGCGATTTCACGGCCATTGACGATGAATGTGACTGTTACACGTGTACGCACTACACACGGGCTTATATGCACCATGTATTCCGCGGCAAAGAAATCATCGCTTCAACCCTTGCAACTATCCATAACGAGCGCTTTATCGTGCGCTTGGTTGATCAGATGCGACAAGCCTTATTGGATGGCAATTTCACCGAGATGAAAGCTGATTTCTTAGGCCGCTACACACACCGCAGTGGCCAGGCCCGCGACTAACTCCTCTAGCGAGAAATTACTTTAGGCAGGTTCCAATTGAACTTAATTGAAATCTCGCGTACTGCCACAACAGCAAGGCCTGAAACCAAGGCAGTAACGCCTTCATTGATACCAAAGGAAGTCATGGCGATATAGCAAATAGCCCCAGCAAAAGCGCTCGTGCCCACAGTTTCGCGGTGAAGAAGAACTGGCTGGACTTGGCACAAAATATCTCTAAACAATCCACCAGAGACAGCGCCAACAATGGCTAAGACAAGGGCTGCCACAACAGGTGCGTCATTGGTGAGTGCAAACTGGGCACTAGAGACTGTTGCCACGGCAAGACCTAAGGTGTCTAGCGAGAGTGCAAAGCGCCCCACTTCTTGTTTCTTACCAATTGCAATTGTTATTACAACCGCGGCAATGATGGGTAGAAATAACCACGGGTATTGAATCCAGGGTGGGCGCTGTCCCATAAAGATATTGCGCAGCGTTCCACCAGAGATGGATGCAATGGCCGCAATCAGAAGTATCCCGCCGTAATCAAGGCCTTTATTGGCTGCAACGCGAGCGCCTACTAATGCAAATGCAAAGGTAGAGACAAGGTCGAGTGAATAAACTAGTAGTTCTAGATCCATGCGGATCTACTTCTTTGCAGCTAGTCGGGCCTCACGACGGATGCGTTGTTCTGCAGGATCAGGAACAGGCACAGCTGAAATTAAGCGGCGGGTGTAATCACTTTTAGGGTGCTTCAAAATCTGATCACGATCGCCTACTTCAACAAGCAATCCATCTTGCATAACAGCAATGCGGTGAGCCAAGATGTCAACGACAGCTAAGTCATGGCTGATGAACAGGCAGGCAAAGTGCAACTTGCCTTGCAGTTCCTGCAGCAGGTCAAGGAATCTTGCTTGCACAGAAACATCCAGGGCAGATGTTGGCTCATCTGCAATAAGTAGATCAGGAGTTAGGGCTAGAGCACGTGCGATACCCACGCGCTGGCGTTGACCACCAGAGAGCTCATGTGGGTAGCGGTTTCGGTAACTGCGTGGAAGTTCTACTTGATCAAGTAGATCTTCAATTTTGTGTGCCAATTCAGCACCCTTGGCAAGACCTGCCAAGAACAAAGGCTCACCGATTGATTCACCGATTGGCAAGCGTGGGTTAAGGGATGAGGCAGGATCTTGGAAAACGATTCCAGTATGGCGGCGAATTGTGAAAAGCTCTTTTTGTGTGGCATGGCTAATATCTTTGCCAACAATCTCAAGTGAGCCTTCCTTGATAGGAAGCAGACCAATGGATGCGCGGCCCACTGTAGTTTTTCCTGAACCTGATTCACCCACCAGGCCGACAATCTCACCTGGGTAGATCTCAAGGCTAAAGTTCTTAACGGCCACAAAAGCTGGGATGCGCCCACGCTTGGGATATTCAATAGTGACATTTTCCAACTTCAAAACCGGTGCTGGCTTTGCACTCTCCTTATAAGGAAGCTCGCGCTTTTTGGAAGATCCAAGCTTTGGAACTGCTCCAAGTAGTTGCTGGGTATAGGGATGAGTTGGCTTATTAAAAATCTGATCAGCTGTTCCTGATTCAACTGTAATTCCATCTTTCATAACAAGGATGTGATCGGCCATATCTGCAACAACACCCATGTCGTGAGTGATCAGAAGAATGGCAGAGTTGAGCTTGTCTTTAAGTCCACGCATTAAATCAAGGATTTCAGCTTGAACTGTCACATCTAGAGCTGTGGTTGGTTCATCTGCAACTAGAAGTCCTGGGTCGCAGGCAAGTGCTTGAGCGATCATGGCGCGCTGGCGCTGTCCACCTGAGAGTTGGTGAGGGTACTTATCGATTGATCTCTCTGGATCTGGAATATCAACCATGGTGATTAATTCAACGGCGCGAGCATGTGCCTCTTTTGGACCCATATCAAAGTGGTTACGAAGAGTTTCCATAATCTGGAAACCGATTGTGTAGATAGGGTTAAGAGCAGTCATTGGCTCTTGGAAAATATATGCAACTTCTTTTCCGCGAAATCTGCGAAGAGTCACTGCTTTAGCGTTGAGCATCTCTTGATCTTTAACTTTTACAGATCCAGACATACGGGCATTTGAAGCCAGAAGTGACATCAAACCAAGGGCAGTAGTTGATTTACCAGAACCAGATTCACCCACAATTGCAGTTACTTTTCCTGGCTCAAGTGAGAGATTCATACCAATAACAGCTGGATACCACACTCCATCTACCCAGAAATCAACATTAAAATCCTTGATCTCTAAGACTGGCTTACTCATTTGGTTGACCCCATCTGTGAGAAACTTGCACAATGACAAAGAGTGAGAAGTTTCGGCCCGGCAGCGCCATTGCTAGTGGATGGGTTCTGATCGCTTTCTTTGTTGGATTTATTCTTCAAAGCCTCTTCTACGGCGGAGATATCCTGATGACTATTGGTATCTGTGGCGCAGGTGCATTTGGCGCTTATCTGCTCTTCCTTAAGCCCTACGTTCTGCTCTTTGATGAAGGTATCAAGATTGTTAACCCAACCAAAGAGATCACCGCTACGTGGGATCTGGTTGAAGAGATCGAGACCAGATACAGCATGTCCATCCAGATTAATGATCGAACTTACTACGCCTGGGCTGCTCCAGCGCCGAGTGGTCGACACAGTAGAAGAATGAACAAGACTGACCTTCTTCCCGGAGCCGATATTCCTAGACGTGTGGGTGACTCGCTTCAAAGTGACTCGGGTGTCTGTGCTTACATGGCCAACATTCGAAGAAAGAACTTCACTGGAGTTAGCGCTAGTGAGTTTGAAATCATTAACGATAACACCAGTCTTTATATCTTTGCGGCTCTGGTTTGTATCGGTATCGCTGCCGCAGTTATCTAGGGAATTAATCATCGGCTTGTGCCAACTTTCTAGCCGTTGCTGAATCCTGGCGCTCTTTTTTCGAGATACGACGGCGCTGGCGTGGATCAAAAGCATCACGCAGACCATCACCAATAAAGTTAATACTCAAGGCGATAGAGATAATGAACAAGCCTGGATACCAGAACAGCCATGGACGCGTTGTGAAAGAGTCCTGATACTGGCTAATGAGAAGTCCCAATGAAACATCGGGTGGAACCACACCAAAGCCAATATAACTCAGCGCAGTTTCAAGCAAAATTGCACCTGATAGCAAGAGCGTCACCGAAACGATAATGACGCCAATTGCGTTAGGCAGAATGTGCTTAAAGATAATGCGCTTATTTGTTGCTCCTGCAACACGGGCCGCATCGACAAACTCTCGCTCACGCAGGGAAAGAAACTCTCCGCGCACAAGGCGTGAAAGACCAGTCCAAGCAAATAGACCAAGTAAGAAAGCTAGGAATGTTGCTCCGAGGTTTCCATAACGGTAACCGATAACAGAGCCGATAATGATTACTGGGATAGTGATCATGAAGTCCACAAAGCGCATCAAAATCGCATCGATGCGGCCGCGGTAGAAACCAGAGATCGATCCAACAATGATTCCAAGAGTTGCAGCCATTCCACCGATAATAAACATTACCGAGAGCGAACGTTGTGTGCCCTTCATGACGAGAGCAAAGAAATCGCGTCCGATGTCATCTTGACCAAATGGGTGTGTTCCAAGTCCAATTCCCTGTCCACCTAAAGACTTTGGAAGAAGTGAAATTGTTGGGCAACCGACAGTGTCATTTGGACAATCACCAAAGCGAAGCTCTGGCAGATCCTCAGGAGTCCACTTCCACCAACCAGGAATGCGCCAGATGCCAAATAATCTAAAGTCCAATGCAGTAAATGCCATCAGGACAATTGCAATAATAGTGAATAGTGAGATAACTGCTGCGCGGTGGCGGAAAAAGCGCTTGCGAACAATTTGTCCCTGGCTTAATCCTTCAATTTCTTTATTTTGAATTGCGTTTTCACCAGAAAGAACCTCAGTTGACTCAACGCTGGCCTTTGATTTACGCGCCATCATTACGCACCACTTCCTACTCGAATGCGTGGATCTAAGGCTGAATACAACAAATCTGCAACGAAGTTAGATAGAACTGCAAGAGTTGCCGTAATAAAGAAAACACCCATCAGCAGGTTGAGATCTTGACCGCGAATTCCTTGAAGGGCCAACGTTCCCATTCCAGACCAAGCAAACACGCTCTCGGTAATGAAAGCTCCACCGATCACACCGGCAAAGTCGGCCACCAAGATCGTTGCCATAGGAATCATTGTGTTACGGAATGCATGGCGCATAATCACTGTTCGCTCTGAAAGCCCCTTTGCACGGGCGGTGCGAATGTAATCCTGGTTGAGAACTTCAAGCAGTGTTCCACGTGCAAATCTGATGTATCCAGCAAAGCCGATAAGAGTTAATGCAAGGGTTGGCAAAATTAGGTGTGTGGCCACATCTAAACTTGAAATCCAAAAATCTTTACTCTCTAAAATATCATTTCGCTGACCAACGGTTGGAACAGGGCGATAGTTAATTGCATCTGTCTCCATATATGGCTTCCAGGTCTGCATGAACTTATCAAGTAGTACCAAACTAGCCGAAAGAACTGAAGTGATAATCGCGGTTCGCACAATTGGAGCTCGATCAATCTTAGAAAATGCAAGACCAACAAAGACGGCAGTGGTGATTAAAACGCATGCCATAAGGAAGATGCTGAGTGCACCTGGATAGTTATCAAAGACCCAATTAACTGGATAAAAAGCAACCACAGAAAGTCCGGCCATAGTTAATGAAGCACGCAGAGCAGCCTTATTAATAAGTCCCACTGAAAGCTGCGTAACACCAAATGCGATTCCAATTGAAAGTGCCAAAATTACTATTGGGCCAAGAGATGGATTAAGAAGCCAACCTGTTGCCCCAAGAATTGCTACAAGGCTGCTTGAGATCGCAAAGGCGCAAGCGTAAGCAACCCAATACGTTTTACGGGATCCACCAATAACCGAAGCCCAAAAGAGCCCACTCACTAGTCCGATTCCGATAATCCAACCCAATGGAATCTGAGGTTCTCGTAAGAAGTTATTAAATGAGATTGCTAGGTACTCCTTCAAGAGAACTGCAACCCAAAAAACTGGAAGAGAGAAAAGAAGAAAAGCTACAAATGTCATTGAGTAGTCAAAGCGGCTGTACTGGCGAAGGGCGGTAACAATTCCGATCATGATTCCAAGGATGGCTGCAAATAAAGTTGCTGCAAATACCAATCGAAGTGTCACGGGAATTGCTAGAGCTAGAGAGTCAACAACTGCTGATCCATCGCGACCCATACCAAAATTTGGTTTTCCAACGAATATTCCAAATACTCCTTTGAGCCATAAGAAATAACGGATCGGAGGTGGGACATCTAGCTGAAGTTCACGGGTCAACGAAGCGATAAGAAAATCACGGTTGGGATCTGTACTCAGACGCAGATCGGCCGTTGGGTCACCTGAAATAGCGGCAACGTTATAGAGGATAAAACTTGATCCGAAGAGGATGACGCCGAGGACGCCGAGTCGTCTAAGAACAAAGGCCACCATAGTTGGAGTATTCCCCTCACAATGAACAAACGTACAAATTATTGCCTGACTATACAGCCAAAGGACGCCCGGAGAGTGATCTCCGGGCGCCCAAAGGACTGCCTAGGTAAAGCTAACTAAGGAGATTAATCCTTAGTATGTCCACTCCCAGTAGTTCCAGACCATCTGTGGTGATAGCGGAGCTGGCTTTACATTCTTGAGGTCCTTGTTAACAGCAACAACACCTGGGTGAATGAACACACCAATTGTGATTGCGTCAGCATTTGTGAGACGCTCAATCTGAATGTACTTAGCGATTAGAAGTGTTTCTGACAATGGAGCATCCAATGTTGAAATGATTCCATCGACTGCTGGGTTGCTGTAACCAAGGATGTTGTTTCCACCATTAGTATCAAAAACTTCAGCTGATTGACGCTGAGTTACAGATGATGCAACCCATGCGAAGAAGTAAGCATCGTAATCTGAGTTACCAAGCTTTGATGGCCAGTCAGTACGAACGTCACCAACTAGATCAAAGCCAACCTTTGCCATGTTTGCCTTTGCAAGAGCAAATTCAGAAGCACGACGTGGGTTGTTACCTGGAACAAGTACGCGAACCTTTAGTGGGCTCTTCAATACATTTGGATAGTACTTCTGTACCAATGCAAGTGCACTTGCGTTACGAGTTTCTTGAGTTCCACGTGAGTAGAAAGCAGAACCGTTTGCAGCAATGAGCTTGTCATATGCAGCAGAACCTGGAGAAATCCAAGTTGACTGAATTGGAGTTGCGACACCATTAATTGGTGCAATTAACTTCTCCATGATTTCATTACGAGGCAGAGCTAGTAAGAATGCCTTGCGAAGTGCTAATGACTTAGCGCCATCCTTTACTGAGAACAGACCTGTGTAAGGTGCCTCATCAGGGACAGTGTCATAGTGCAGATCCCAGTGCTCATAAGCAACATTGTTCACGCCAACAACGTTAACGTTTTGGATTGCCTTGAGCTTTGCTACACCGTCAGCAGTTGCCTGACCTGAGTAAACATCAAGCTCTCCGTTTGCAAGTGCCTGTGCGGCAGCTGTTCCATCACCGATGAACTTGAAAATAACCTTATCGATTGTTCCGCTCATGGCTGGGCCTGAGTTGTACTTAGGGTTCTTAACAAGTGTTACAGATGTCTTTGCAACTGCGCTCTCAAGGATGAATCCACCGTTACCTACTAGAAGCAATGGGTTTGTCTTTGAGTCAACAGTTGTGATTGTGTAATCATTTGTCCAGACTTTACCCATCTTTGTAAGTAGGGCTGTGTCCTTGCTTGTGAAAGCCTTAACAAAGCGATCACGAGCTGCAACGTTTTCAGCAACAGTTCCAAGCTTGGTCGCTCCTTCAGCCATCAAAACAAGTGTGTGTACTGGTGATGGTCCTGGACCATAAAGATCCCAGTTAGCAATCTTCTTCTTGAACTGAAGAGTGACGGTCATCTTGTCTGCAGAGAGAACTGGCTCTCCAACGATGTTCTCGGCATAGACACCTGAGTATCCAAGGCCATTAAATGCAGGAGGAACCTTCTTGTCTTTTGGATCTCCCAAACCTGCAGCCTTTGAATAAGCATCGCTACTCAAGACGTGTGAGAGAAGAAGATCTTCTCCAGTAATTGGAGTTCCATCTGACCACACACGGCCTGGATTAACAGTCCATGATGTGCGGAAATCTGTTGCTGTGTTCTTTACGATCTTGTATGAACCAAAAACTGTGTTCTTAACAAGTTCTTTCTTGTTGTTGTAATAGTTAAAGCCAGCACCTTGTATGTAACCAACTGCAGAACACGTTGTTGAGTTTGTAGCTGAGAGGCTGCAGTTCAAACCTGTGATTGGGTTAGTTTCATGCAAGATAACTGTTGAACGAGTTGCAGCTTGTGCTGGTGTAAGCAGTGAAACTGCCAACGCCGCTGATGCTGCAGCTGCGAGCGCAAACTTTGCGCTACGTGTGAACTTCATAGATCCTCCTCGAGGGATAAGTAAAAGCGTCTGTGGAGAGTCGACCTGCCCCATAGGCGCTTTTGGTGGTGAGAGTCTGCCCGAATTGAGCGTATTAACGCAACAGGGGAATGGTTTGCATGAGCGTGGGATTTGTAACGATGTCGTGATAAGGAAGGTATGTGGGTCTGGGAAGGGGTGATTTTTAGCCGGCCATGCGAGCTGCTTCGATTTTGGCAGTAGTCAGCCGGGGCTGCTAACGACAAGGCAAAATCTCCCCATGAGGGGTGAGATAAGCGGGGGAATTCTTTGGGGCAGAACTTAGAGAGCTAAGTTCTTGGTTATCTGATCTGCGTGCTCAATAGCATGGCGGGTGTAAGCCTTGAGCCATTGCTCTAGTGAGAACTCACCTTTTTCTGAGTGGATACAAAAGTTCTTTAGCTGCTCTGGCGCAAGGCGTTTGATTATTTCCAATGAACCCGCACGCACTGCTTTAAAACAGCAATCGATGTCTCTACAGGCATGTCTGTGTAACCAAGAGTTGGGTTTTTTGCCCACAGGCCTTCGTCATAACCTTGAATAGCAGATCCAGGTTCTGCGACTAAGCGCTTCAAGCGCGCAAATGATTGAGCCTCACTATCGGCGCAGTGGTGAATAACTTGGCGAGAACTCCAATCCTCCCCTACACACACATCTAGCTTTGACTCTGGGACATTGCTCGCAATAGCTAAAAACTCATTCGTTGCCTTTTCATAGGCTGCTGCAATCTCAGTAATTGTTGGCATTATTTTTAAGCATACGTTCCTGTTACAAGGAAATAAACTCTGCGGGAAATTGATACTGCATGATCTGCATATCGCTCGTAATAGCGGCCCAGTAGTGTTAAGTCGATTGCAGTTTCGATTCCATGCTTCCACGTAGGCTCAATCAAGACCGCGATTAACTTACGATGCAGATCATCCATCACATCATCATCCTGCTCGACTTCAAGGGCCATTTGCGTATTGCGCGTAGCAATAACAACACCAGTCTTTTCGGTGATTGCAACAGCTGTAACTCCCATAGCTTGAATGATGGAAACTAGCTCTGGCGGTACTGCTGCATTTGGATGACGCATACGAGCAATCTTGGCAACGTGGTGAGCTAGGTCGCCCATTCGCTCTAAATCTGAACCCATACGTAGTGCAGTTACGAGAGCCCGTAAGTCTGATGCAACTGGTTGTTGTCTTGCAATAATATCGATGATGCGTGAATCAGTTTCGTGCTGATACTCATCAATCTTGACATCGGTTGCAATCACTTCTTCAGCAAGTTTTAAGTCGCAGGAAAGAATCGCGCTCGTTGCTTTTGTCATTGATGTAGAAACCATCGCAGTAAGGTCGACCAGAGTCTGCGAGACGTTGTCTAGTTCATCTTGGAATACAGATCTAATGAGGGCCATGGCCTAAACCTATGTGGAGGTGATGAATAGAGTCCATTAGTTAGGTGAACGGAAGGTAAACTGGCGTTTTGAGCCTATAGAGTGAGGCCTGTGAAGTTCTTGCGCCGAGATTTAGAGGCCCCAGAACCTAGAGCCTTGCCTGAAATGCTGCTGGAAACCCTCAATCTCATGGATGGCGATTCCATAATTCTGGCCCCTGGTGAGATTCCTTTGTTTATCACCCCTGGCGTTGAGACACTTGGAATTCTAAAAGACGGGCGTATTCAAAGCTCTGAATTGCTGGCAACAGTTCGTGTTGTTCGACGAACACATAACCAACAAGTTGGCATGATTGAAATCCCAAGAGGTCCAATTGGTGAAGGCAAGCACGAGCTGACTGTAAAAGTTCTCCCACTAACAAAAGATGATTTGGTTTTAGTTCTCATTAGCGATGAAAGTGAGGCACAGCGCGTGCATGATGTGCGCCGCGATTTTGTTGCAAATATCTCCCATGAGTTAAAAACGCCTATCGGTGCTCTTTCTCTTTTAAGTGAAGCGGTCCTGGGTTCAAAGGATGACCCCGAATCAGTTGTTAAATTTGCCACCCGCATGCAATCAGAGGCAAAACGCCTCACTGATTTAGTCCAAGAAATCATCCATCTATCGCGTGTGCAAGATTCTGACCCACTACAGCTTGCTCAAGAAGTAAGCGTTGAATATGTCATCAGAGAAGCTATAGATCAATGTCAAATCACAGCTGATAGTCGCAAAATCACCGTGAGCCACTTTGAGAATAGTGACGATGTTGTTCTGGGTGATCGTGACCAATTAATTATGGCGGTTCACAATTTGATAGAGAATGCCATCAACTATTCACCTGAAAATACCAAAGTATCGGTCACCACTGCTACGGAATCTGGCATCATTGATATTTCCGTTACAGACCAAGGAATTGGGATATCAGAGTTAGAACAAGATCGTATCTTCGAACGTTTTTATCGCGTCGATCCAGCGCGTTCTCGCCAAACTGGTGGAACAGGGTTAGGGCTTTCAATCGTTAAGCACGTTGCAGCCAAGCATGGCGGTGAAGTAAAGGTATGGAGCGTCGAAAACGTCGGAAGTACTTTTTCAATCCGACTACCCATCTATGAAACACCTATGGAGAGCGTTGAATGACAAAGATACTTATAGTTGAAGACGAGTCATCATTTTCTGAAGCTTTAGCTTTTCTGCTTGGAAAAGAAGGTTTTGAAGTCAGTGTTGCCGAAGATGGTAGGGCTGCGCTCAATCTCTTTGCAAAAGAAGGTGCGGACCTAATTCTTCTTGACCTCATGATTCCAGAAGTATCAGGTGTTGATGTTTGCCGAACAATTCGCACAACCTCACAAGTTCCAATTATTATGTTGACGGCAAAAGATGCAGAAATAGACAAAGTCGTTGGACTTGAACTTGGCGCAGATGACTATGTCACTAAGCCTTATTCATCCCGCGAGTTAATTGCTCGCATCAAAGCTGTGCTGCGCCGTGGGATTGCAGATAGTGAAGAGCATGGTGATCTAGATGTTGTATCAGTTGGCCCCATTAAATTAGACACTGCCCGCCATCAAGCAACAATTAATGGCTCACTTGTTGGTCTTCCACTCAAAGAGTTTGAACTACTAGAGTTTTTGATGCGAAACGCTGGCCGTGTTCTAACTCGCTCACAGCTCATTGATCGCGTGTGGGGCGGAGATTACTTTGGGGACACAAAGACCCTGGATGTTCACATCAAGCGTTTGCGTTCAAAAATTGAAGCAGATCCCGCTAATCCTGTATTGATTCAAACCATTCGCGGTCTTGGTTATAAGTTAGAGAATTAAAGAGAAGCAAAAGCATCATCAAGAACGCTTAAGGCATCCTTGAGCAGCTCATCTGTAATCACAAGTGGTGGCAAGAAGCGCACAACGTTTGAATAAGTACCAGCAGTAAGAACTAACACGCCCTGACTCTGGCAGTACTTAACAACAGCGTTCATTGCAGCAGTGTTGGGATTCTTGGTTCCTGGCTCTACTAATTCAATTGCCTGCATAGCACCGCGTCCACGGACCTCACCAATAACTGGGTACTTCTTTGCAAGTGCGCGAAGTGATGAACCTAAAATTTCACCAATGTGTTGTGCTCGTGCAACAAGGTTTTCTTCTTTCATTGTCTCCATTGCGCCAAGGGCAGCAGCACATGCAATTGGATTTCCGCCATATGTTCCACCAAGACCTGATGCATGAACTGAATCCATCACTTCGGCGCGACCTGTAACTGCGGCAAGTGGAAGTCCACCAGCAATTCCCTTAGCCGTTACAACCATATCTGGCACAACGCCTTCTTCTTCAACTGCAAACATATGTCCTGTGCGGGCAAAGCCAGTCTGAACTTCATCTGCAATAAAGACGATTCCGTTCTCCTTTGAATATTTTGCCAGCGCAGGTAGGAATCCCTTAGGTGGAACGATAAATCCACCTTCTCCTTGGATTGGCTCAATCAAAATCGCAGCAACGTTATGTGCTCCGATTTCTTTATCAATTTTATGTGTGACCATGTCAATGGCATCTTCGGTAATCGTTGCTTGATCGCCTACCCAATGGAATGAATAAGGCATTGGCACGCGATACACCTCAGGTGCAAAAGGACCAAAGCCCTCTTTGTATGGCATGTTCTTTGCAGTCAGCGCCATAGTTAAATTAGTTCGGCCGTGATAGCTGTGTTCAAAAACAACAATTGCTGGGCGCTTGGTGTAGTGACGTGCAATCTTGACTGCGTTCTCAACAGCTTCGGCGCCTGAGTTAACAAGTATTGACTTCTTCTTATGCGAACCAGGAGTCATTGCATTGAGCTTTTCGCATACTTCGATGTAGTTCATATATGGAGCAACAGTGAAACAGGTATGTGTAAAAGCCTGCACTTGCTCAATTACGCGATCAACAACACGTTGAGCCGAGTTACCAACTCCAGTAACACCAATTCCTGAACCAAGATCAATAATCTGGTTGCCATCGATATCGAGCAAGATCGCATCACTTGCACGTTCAATCACAACGGGAATTGCCATACCCAATCCGCCAGAAGTCGCTTCCGTGCGGCGCTTGAGCGCCTCGGTAGATTTTGGCCCCGGAATAGCGGTAACCAAACGACGTTCTTGAGTCAGATGAGTAAGTGTGCTCATGGCAAAAGTCTAAGGCCTCATTTCCGATCAGGGGACCTAGAAGTTACCCTTGGCGCTATGAGTTCACTGAGAGATTCGGCACCGCTTCTAGATGCCTACCTCTCTTACTTTGAAACCAAGCGCACACCTTTCACCATCCCAGGTCACAAGCAGAGGGCTTCACGCCTCGATGCCGGCTTAGGGGTGGTCGTTGATGGTGACACACCTTTATATGGTGGCTTAGATGAAATTAAGTTAACCAACCAGACGCTTAAGAAAGCAGAAGCGCTAGCTGCCACGTTATGGAAGGCCGACTTTGCTCGCTTTTCAACGGGTGGTTCCACTCATGCCAATCAAGCAATGATTTTGGCTTTAGGTAAACCCGGGGACAAGGTTGCACTCTCTCGCACAGCGCACCGCTCAATTCTTAGCGCACTTGTATTAGCGGGCCTAGAACCCATCTGGTTATCACCTGAAATTGATTCGGCAACTGGTGTGCCAACAGGAATCTCGGTTACTGAGTTTGAAAAAGTGATTAATCAAAAACCAATTGCACTACTACTTACTGAACCAGGTTATCTAGGCACTTTGTCAGATTTAGGCGCACTGGTTAAAAGTGCACATTCACATTCGATTCCAGTCATTGTTGATGCAGCATGGGGTGGCCACTTTGGTTTCTCGCCTTTAACACCTCAGCATTGCTTGCAGGTGGGTGCTGATGCACTCATCACTAGTGTTCACAAAGCTCTTCCTGGTTATAGCGCATCAGCATTACTTCTTGCCCAAGGCAAGTTGCTTAACCTTGATCGCATTGAACAAAGTTTTGAAACTACTCACACCACTTCACCTGCAGGTGCTCCCCTGGCATCAATTGATGGTTGCCGGGCATTGCTGCAAACTCGTGGGGAAGAGTTAATCTCACAATTAGTCAGTAAGGTGAATAGTTTTAAGAACTCTGTTCAATCCAACTTTGATCTCCCAATTTTCTTAAATACAAGTGATTTTGCTCCTGGCCGCTTTGACCCAGCCAAGATTGTGCTGCGCGCTAATCAATTAGGTGCATCTGGGGTTGAGATTGAGAAAAAATTACAAGCACAGGGCATCCGTGTTGAGATGGCAGATAGTGACACTGTTGTCTTCATTGCAACTCTGGCTGATTCACTCGAAGAGTTTGATCAATTGGCCGCCGTCCTCGTTCCTATTCTCAAATCTCAACAAATGACTCCTCGCCCCACTGCAACCTCACTGAGCTGGTCAGTTGTTCCAACAGTTGCAATCTCGATGCGAGATGCATACTTTGCCGATACCGAGATGGTGGCTGCCAAAGAGTGTGTGGGCCGAGTTTCAGCAGACTTAATCGCTCCCTATCCCCCAGGAGTAGCAGTAGTGGCACCAGGTGAAGTTCTGACCGCACAGATTCTTGATGGTTTGGCCACAACGAAGAAGGCTGGCGTGCGCATTGCCTATGCCACCGATCCTTCTCTTGCCACCTATCGCGTTACTAAGAATTAACCTTCACCCGATAGCATCTGCGGCATGTCCGATACAAAAACTTGGCAGAAGCGCGCCCTTGATCTCAAGCCCCAATCACAGATCTTCATCAATGGAAAATTCGTTGATGCAGCTAGTGGAAAAACATTTGAGAACCACTCACCCAGTGATGGACATTTAATTTGTAATATTGCATCAGGTGATGGCGAAGATATAAATCGCGCTGTTACATCAGCTAAGAAGGCTTTTGACTCTGGTATCTGGAGTGAGATGAATCCACGCGATAAGAAAGCGATCATGTTGCGCTGGGCTCAACTTCTAAATGAACACCGAGATGAATTAGCCCTACTTGAAGCAATTGACACTGGACGCCCCATTAGCGATGCCCTAAGTGTGGATGCTCCCAACTCTGCTCGAGTGATTCAGTGGTATGCAGAGACAATTGATAAGACTTACGATGAAATTGCACCCGCACCACGTAACGCACTTGCCATGGTCACTCGCGAGCCTCTAGGTGTTATAGGAGCAGTTGTCCCTTGGAACTATCCCATGATGATTACTAGTTGGAAATTAGGTCCAGCACTCGCGATGGGTAACAGCATTGTTGTGAAACCCGCAGAAAACTCATCTTTGAGTGCCCTAAAAATGGCAGAGCTGGCAGTTGCAGCAGGATTACCTGCTGGTGTATTTAACGTTGTACCAGGTTTAGGTGCTGAGGCTGGACAAGCACTTGCACGTCATATGGATGTTGCAAAGATTGCATTTACAGGCAGTGGTCCAACTGGTCGCAAAATGATGCAATACGCCGCTGAATCAAATATGAAACAGGTTTCACTTGAACTCGGTGGAAAAAGCCCACAGGTTGTCCTCAATGACTGCACCGACTTAGAAGCTGCTGCATCAACTATTGCTTGGGCTATCTATTACAACGCAGGTCAGACATGTAACGCTGGATCTCGAATCATTGTTGAGAAAGGTGTGAAAGAAGAGTTATTCGCGCACCTACATAAATTCTTAGAGAGCTTTGTTGTTGGAAATCAATTTGATCCAGCAACACAGATGGCAGGTCTTGTCTCTGAATTACAACGCGATCGCGTTAACGCCTACCTTGATCTCATTGGCCAAGATGGTGAAAAGCTAATTTTTGGTGGTCAAAAGACTTCCGGAAAAGATTTGCTTATCAAGCCAACATTAATTGATAACGTCAAACCTGGATCACGTCTTGCCCAAGAGGAAATCTTTGGACCAGTCCTTGTTGCTATCGATGCAAAGGATGAAGCAGAGGCTTTGCAGTTAGCTAATGGAACTGAATATGGTCTTGCCGCATCGGTGTGGACAAATAACGTTGCTCGAGCACATAAGTTTGCTCGCAAACTCCGCGCAGGAACTGTTTGGGTCAATACCTTTGACATGCTCGATGTCATCACACCTTTTGGCGGCTTTGGAGCATCAGGGAATGGCCGCGATAAGTCACTACATGCACTTGATGCCTATAGTGCGCTTAAAACAACGTGGGTGGATCTTAACTAGCTGTTCGTACGACAACCGTTGCGCACATTGCGCCAAATCTAAGGAGTAATACAGTGAAAATGAAGGCAGCGGTTCTAGATGGCATCGGTTCAAAGTTTGAAGTGCGCGAAGTTGAACTTGATAAGCCAAAATCTGGAGAACTCCTTGTAAAGGTTGCAGCTAGTGGATTGTGTGCAAGTGATTTAAATGCCGTTGATGGAAAGCGCAAGCTTGTCCCATTTCCTGCAGTCATTGGTCATGAAGCTGCAGGTGTTGTCGTTGAAGTTGGCCCTGATGTAACAGGTGTTGTGGCTGGGGATCACGTAATCATGTCAATCGTTCCTAATTGTGGCACATGTGACTATTGCAAGAGTGGGCGTCCTAACTATTGTTCTACTGCAGGAAATGCAATGTCAGTTGGCGGTTTATTTGATGGCACTTCACGCCTCTCCCACAATGGTGAAAAACTCAATCATTTTTTAACTGTTGCATCTTTTGCAGAATATGTTGTCGTCCCGGCATCTGGCGCAGTTGTGATTCCTAAAGAGATGCCACTTGATCGTGCAGCCTTGATTAGTTGCGCAGTTCTTACCGGCTATGGCGCAGTGATAAATACTGCCAAAGTAAAACCTGGTTCAACTGTTGCAATCTTTGGTTGCGGCGGTGTTGGATTAAATATTGTGCAAGGTGCCCGCATGGCCGGTGCAACAACAATTATTGCCGTTGATGTAACACAGGAAAAACTTGATTTAGCCAAAAAGGTAGGCGCAACCCATGTCATCAATGGAGCAACCAGTGATCCTGTGGCAATGGTTAGGGAAATCTGTGGCGGCGTTGACTATGCCTTCGAAGCCTTAGGGCGAGAGAGCACCATCCAGCAGGCTTGGGGCACAGTCGGTGTGGACGGAACGCTGATTTTGGTGGGCCTGATGAAAAACGGCGCCACCATCACGCTCGATGCCGGCCCTTTTGTCAATGAACAGTCAATCAAGGGTTGCTACTTTGGCTCAGCAAACCTGAGAAAAGATGTACCAGCGTTAGTAAAAAGTTATCTAAATGGCGAACTATTCCTAGACGAACTCATATCTGAGCGGGTAGGTTTAGAAGGTCTCAACTCAGCCTTTGATCGTCTAAGGGCTGGGGAAGGGGCGCGAAACGTATTGGTCTTCGACTGATTCGTTTTAGGTAAGTACAAAATTCCAGACCGCTTGCGCTCAACACGTGTGGTGCAAGAGGTAAGGATGTATGACAAAACACATACCACTTACAACTAGGAGGAACATAGTGAAGTACTCAAAACTAACTAGCGGATCTATGGCTGCAGCACTTGTTGTTGCACTTGCAATCCCAGCACTAGGTACTTCTTCTGCAACAGCTGCTGTTGACTATTCCAAGATCACCAACGCCTCACAAGGTGGCGGCATGGCCGGTCTTGCAGCTGCATGTAAGAAAGAAGGACAACTCAACGTAATCGCTTTGCCACTTTATTGGGCAAACTACGGCGAGATGATTGAAGGATTCAAAAAGACATACGGCGTCAAGATTGATGAAGCTAACCCAGAGGGTTCTTCACAGGAAGAAATCGATGCCGCAGTCACAAACAAGGGAACTAACCGTTCACCTGACGTATTCGACATTGGTCTAGCTGTTGCAGTGAAGTACCTCAACACAGGTACTTTTGCTCCATACAAGACCAAGCTGTGGCAGTATCTGCAGTTCGCACAAACAGTTGATCCTTCTGCTCAGGTTACACCTAACTACACAGGAACGATGACAATTGGTTACAGCGGAACTCTTGGAACTATCACCAAGCTTGATGATCTTCTAGATCCAAAGTTCAAGGGCAAGATTGCTCTTAACGGAGATCCACAAGGTTCATCAGCGGCTATGAACGGTATCTTCATGATTAATAAGGCACTGGGTGGAACTTTTGATGATGTCACAAAGGGTGTTGCATTCTTTGCAAAGCTCGCGGCAGCAGGAAACTTCATCAACGTTAACCCAACAGAGGCAACTATTGCTTCAGGCCAAACTCCAGTTGTGATCGATAACGGTTACATCCAAGCTGGCGTCATTAAGACAATGGCTGCTGCTGGCAAGGTATGGAAGATGTACACACCTGCTGCAGTTGGTTCTACATACAACAGCGCAGTATCTGCATGGGCACCACACCCAGCATGTGCTCGTCTATGGATGGAATACACACTTGGTGAAACAGGTGCAACTGTCTGGGCTAAGGGTGGAGCAACTCCTACTCTATGGGTATGGCTACTTAAGACTAAGCGTGCCTCTGCAGAAGGTAAAGCAGCAATTGGTGTGAGCAAGGTTGTTGCTGAAAAAGCAACTTCTGATCAAACTGCCAAAGCTCGCCTCTACCTAAAGACTGCATGGCCTGCAGCTGTAGGAACAAAATAAGAAGTCAATTCAATTGACTCAGCTTCAATACAAGGGAACCGGTTCTGCCACTGGCAGGACCGGTTCTCGGTATTGGCGCAGTAAAAGTGCATATCTAGGTGTAATCCCATTCTTGATTGTTAGTGGATTATTTCTTCTCTATCCAACATGGAATGTCGCATCTGGTGCTTTTCAAGATAATTATGGAAAATTTAGTACTTCTGTACTAAAGCAAGTTTTTAACTCCCCCGTTGCACGACATGCATTTGCTAACTCACTCGAAATCTCTATTAAGACAGCAATTGCTGGTGCAATTATGGGTGGCCTTTTTGCCTGGGCAATTGTTAATGGCAAGCGTGATGGATATTTCTACCGATTCTCTGTGGCTTTGAGCTCTGTGCTCGCCCAGTTCGGTGGCGTTATGTTGACCTTCGCTTTCTTAGCAACTTTTGGTTTTAATGGACTTGTTGCAAACTTTGCACTCAAAGTTGCGCCTAATTCTTTCCTTGCAGAATCCTCGTGGCTCTATGGGATGCTGGGTTTGAGCGTTCTCTATACTTTTTTCCAGATCCCTCTGATGGTTCTAGTTTTCTTACCAACACTTGAAAATTTAAAGCCACAGTGGCGCGAAGCATCTGATGCACTAGGCGGAAAAGTATGGGAATACTGGCTGCGCATTGGTATTCCTATTCTTACCCCTTCATTTGCAGGAGCGGCTCTCCTTCTCTTTGTTAACTCTTTTTCTGCTTACGCCACAGCTCAAACTCTTATTAATCTTACGGATTTCCTGACTCCCCTTGAGATCGCAACTGCGCTAACAAGTGAGACTGGTGGCTCTAATCCAGCTGAGGCCAAATCCTTGTCATTTTTCATGGTTGTCGTGGTGATTATCGCGATGACTTTCTATGCCCTGCTTCGCCGCCGTGTTAGCAGATGGGAGCAGCGTCGATGAAAAGGACATGGGGTGTTCGCATCTGGCGCTGGTCAATAATTGCCGTGGTTGGCGCTTACTTATTGGTTCCTCTGTATGCCATGTTTGATTTCTCAACTAAGCCTTTTGGTTTTCAAGATAAAGGACGCACACTTAGAGCCTGGCAAATCATCCCATCACAACAAGATTTAATGATCTCAATTGCAAGATCTCTCATAACCGCCGGCATAGTCATGTCCTTGATTTTATTTCTCATTGTCCCAACAGCAATTTGGGTTCATTTGAAACTGCCATTGCTGCGCCGTCCATTTGAACTTCTGTGTTTGCTCCCCCTTGCAATCCCAGCAATCGTGATTGTGGTCGGTATTGCACCTCTTTATCGCTGGATTTCAATTCACTTAACTGAATCCCCCATCACACTCTCTGGTGTGTATTCAATGCTCATTTTGCCCTACACATATCGTTCCCTCTCAGCCGCACTTGATGCAGTAGATATCCACACATTGGCAGAAGCTGCCCGCACTCTTGGTGCTAATACTTCCCGCGTAATCTTTGGAATCATCATGCCAACTATTAAGACTGGCATCGTCAATGGTTCATTCATTGCGATAGCACTTGTTATGGGTGAATTTACGATTTCAAATATCCTCAACTACAAGACTTTCCAGGTAGTAATCGCCCAAATCGGTCGCACCAATGGAAACGTGGCTGTTGCAGTTTCACTGGCTTCAATTCTCTTTGTACTCGTACTACTTCTAGCTATCCCTACTAAGAAACGTCGAAGCGCAGTACTCGACGTTGACCTCGTCTGAACCGAAAGGACCATAAGTTGAGCTCCTCGACATATGTACAACTAGTTGATCTCGCCAAGCATTTTGGAAAGGTCAGAGCACTCGATGGCTTAAGCCTTGACATCGCACAAGGTGAACTCGTGGCACTGCTTGGTCCATCAGGTTGTGGCAAGACAACAGCCCTTCGCGCCCTTGCTGGCTTGCAAGAGTTAGATCGAGGTCAACTCATTGTTGATGGCAAAGATGTGACTTTCCAAAACGCAAACAAGCGCGGGATGGGAATGGTTTTCCAGGCTTACTCACTCTTTCCACACATGACTGCTCGTGAAAATGTTGAATACGGCTTAAAGCTAAAAGCACATAAGACTGCTGGCGATAAGCGAAAAGCACGCTCTGCTGAACTCCTAGAACTTGTTGGTCTATCAACTCACGCCAACCACTTTCCACATCAACTCTCTGGTGGACAGCAGCAGCGCGTTGCATTGGCCCGTGCACTTGCAATTTCACCAAAGGTTTTGCTCTTAGATGAGCCACTCTCAGCTCTGGATGCAAAAGTTCGCACACAGTTGCGGGAAGAAATCCGACGCATTCAAGTGGAACTTGGAACTACCACTCTCTTTGTTACTCACGATCAGGAAGAAGCGTTGAGTATCGCTGATCGCGTGGGAGTTATGCGCAATGGCCAACTAGAACAAATCGCTGCTCCGTCAGAGCTCTATGACCGCCCTAAGACATCTTTTGTTGCTGAGTTCGTTGGATTAACCAATCCAATCTCTGGCAAAGTTTCAGGTGGTTCAATTGAAATTCTAGGCAGCGTAGTTAAAACTCTTCCAGGCTCTGTAACTTCTGGAACAGGAATTGCTCTCATTCGCCCAGAGAGCATTGATGTTGTTGCAAGTAAGTCAGGCAACGCAAAAGTTGAAGCAGCAAGCTTTCTTGGTGCCTCATGTCGCTTAAACATCACAATCAATGATGGAACGAAAATTACAGCTCAGCTTCCAAGCTCTGATGCTGCTGGTATCGCAGCTGGCGCGACAGTTTCAGTTTCACTTCTAGATATGCCGGTTTTCGTGAAGGCTGCGGGATGATCTTTGGCTCAATTACAAAGCTAGAAACTTTCACTGATGAATTCGTTTGCTTTGTAAAAGTTACAACTTCTGATGGACACATTGGATGGGGACAAACCTCTAACTATCACTCAGACATCACTGCCCAGATTTTTCATCGCCAAGTAGCACCATGGGTATTGGGTAAAGATGCCTCCGATATTGGAGCACTTGTTACCTTAGTTGAAGCCCGTGAACATAAATTTCCAGGAAGCTACCGTGCTCGCGCAAATGCTGGTTTAGACACCGCATTGTGGGATTTGCGCGGCAAAGTTGAAGGCAAACCAGTTGTTGAGCTATTAGGTGGCACAGCTAAGAGACTGCGCACATACGCATCCTCTATGCGACGTGACATCACGCCAAAAGATGAAGCAGAGCGCTTAGTAAAGCTACGTGATGAGTTTGGCTTTGATGCATTCAAATGGCGCGTTGGTGCAGAGTGCGGAAATGATATTGATGAGTGGCCTGGGCGCACAGAAGAAGTTGTTCCTATTGTCTCTCGCGCACTCGGAGATGGAATCTCTAAATTAGTAGATGGCAACAGTGGTTTTTCACCTAAGCGCGCAATTGAAGTTGGCGCACTTTTAGAGGCAGAGGGAATTAGTCACTTTGAAGAGCCTTGCAAATACTGGGAGCTTGAGGAGACCAAACAAGTAACTGACGCGTTGAGTATTGATGTCACAGGCGGAGAACAAGATTGGGATCTAGTCACCTGGAAGAGAATGATTGATATGCATGCTGTTGATGTATTACAGCCAGATATTATGTATATGGGTGGAATCTGGAGAACGTTAAAGGTTGTGGAAATGGCTAAAAAGGCAGGAATGCCAATTACCCCACATAGTGCCAACCTCTCGTTGGTAACTATCGCCACCATGCACCTTCTTGGAGCAATACCTAATGCAGGAAAGTATCTTGAGTTTTCAATTGAGGGCTTTGAATATTACCCATGGCAAAAAGATCTATTTCTAGGAAATCCTTTTGCAATTGAAGGCGGGAAAGTCCAGATTCCACAGGGTCCAGGCTGGGGCGTTGAGATTAACCCAGCATGGTTAGCAAAAGCTAAGTATCAACTTTCAGAATTACGCTGAAGCCGTTTTTCTAATCATTCGCTGATAAAACTTTCCGGGCTGACGCGTGCTTGCTTGTGGTCCACCCATTTCAACAAAGCCTAGTTTTTCATAAGCCGTAATTGCTAAGTCATTATCTGTCCACACACCAAGGCCTTGAATGAGCCAATCTCGTGATGCTGCTTGCTTATCTAAGAATTCAAACATGGCTCGCATCAGGCCCACGCCGCGAAAATCAGGATCACTCCAACATCCACCAATCCAGCATGTGGCACCAAAGTCACCTTCAAGATTTTCCACATACACCATTGCCGCATCAACACCATCAACTGATGCAATGACAAAAGCTTGTTTTACGAATTCAAGGCGCCATCTATCTTCATCAAATGCGCTCTCATTTTCATACGTTCCCCCGAATGCATGAGGGCTATCAACGAGCGCCTTTAAACGGATATCGCGCAATCTTGCCCAATCATCAGCATGTAATTCAACGCATGTGATGGTGTGAGGCATTGGGCAATTATGCCTTAATTACTTCTTGAATTTCTTAGGCACAATCTTGTTTGCATGAACTTTAGCTTTTGCTAAAAACCTTTCAGCCCAGGCAAATTCAGCAGCAAGAATAAATAACCCAGCTATTACTAAAGGCATCGTGAAGGGACCTGGAAGGACTATTAAAACCAAGCCAGCTAGAACTAGAAATGAACCAACAGAAAAAGCGATGATCTGCCTCAATCTCTTGGGCAAGAGCAACCAATTTTTCTTCACTATTAATCCTCTTCTTTATGTCCAGTAACGCGCCCAGGGTGGGCCTTCATTTCAGGATTCTTATTACTCTTAATCAAGCTCGCAATTGTTGAGATCAACAATATCGTCGCTATGACCGCAAGACTAACAGGAGTAGGAATTTTTGGAACACTATCAAAGATTTCATGGGCGTATGTGAGCATGAGCTTAATTCCAATGAAAATCAAAATGAACGAAAGTCCTAGGGAGAGGTAGATCAACTTATCGAGTAGGCCTTTTATGAGGAAATACAGGGCTCGCAGACCAAGGAGCGCAAAGGCATTAGCTGTAAAGACTAGGAAGGTTTGAGAGGTAACGCCAAAAGTGGCTGGAATTGAATCCAGAGCAAATAGTAAGTCTGTTGATCCAATTGCAATAATTACCAAGAACATTGGCGTTGCAAAGCGCTTACCACTCACCTTTATAAAGATTTTTGAGCCATGAAACTCATCGACCATGGACATACGTTTTCTCAGGGTCCGAACCATGAAATTATCATTTGGTTCAGGATCTTCATCCCAATGCTTGAACAGTCCAATTCCAGTCCAAATTAAGATGGCGCCAAATATTGCAAAGGTGAAGGAGAAGGCAGAAATCGCAACTGCTCCAATGGAGATGAAGATGGCTCTTAAGACAAGGGCGAGCATCACACCAATGAGTAGAACTTTTTGGTGATGAATACTTGGTACAGCAAACTGAGCCAGAATGATGACGAAAATAAACAAGTTATCAATCGAGAGTGAGTATTCAACTAAGTAGGCGGCAAAGAATTCTGTTCCATAGGTTGATCCAAAGTAGAACCACACCCAAAGTCCAAAGCCAATTGAGATACTGACATAGAACAATGTTGTGGCTACGGCCTCTTCAAACTTCACATCATGGGCTTTGCGGGATGCAGTCAGTAGATCTACTAAAATTAAAGTAAGAATGAGGCCAATTGTTACTGACCAGATGAGTGTTGATACCTGCATGAATTTCTCCCTTGATAGCCATGGCTAGAACATGGTCAAGGTCTCCCTAACCGAATAAACGGCCAGCGCCCCGGGTTTTTACACCGTAATGACGAGGTAGCTGTAGTGAGGTACTCCCCTTAAACAAGTTAATCGTAAAGGCAATCCTACCTGACAGCAAATCAATCTCTTATGAAGTACCACCTATGCATAAGTACCTTATTCATCATAAGGTTCGGGGGTGAATAAAAACGTTGATGCAGATTTCCTAGCCCTTCCACTAACAGCCGTTAGTGATGCCGCGATTAGTACCGCAAAAGATGCCGGTGCATCCCATGTTGATGTGCGAATAGAGCGCACGCGCAATGGTTTGCTCTCGCTGCGTGATGCTCGTCCTGAGACACAAAGTGATGAGACCAATGCCGGTTTAGGTGTGCGCGTTATCGTCAATGGAGCTTGGGGCTTTGCTTCATCTCCTGAAATCTCTGTCGATGTTGCTAAAAAGCTGGCATTAACTGCAGTTGCAATGGCGAAAACTTCAAAGCCACTCTCAACAGAGTTAGTCTCACTTGTAACAGAGCCTGTGTATGCAAACCAAACCTGGGTATCTGAGTATGAAATCGATCCCTTCTCTGTATCTGATTCAGATAAGAAGGATCGCCTAGCAGATTTAAGTAATCGCTTGCTTAAGAGTGCAAACGTTAATCACACATCTGCCCACACTATGTTTGTTAAAGAACAAAAGCACTACGCCGATTCATATGGCACTAGCACCACACAGCAACGTGTGCGCATCCAAACACAGATTGAAGCAATCTCTATTGGCGATCATGGCTTTGAATCCATGCGCACATTGGCCCAACCTGCTGGCTTTGGCTGGGAGTGGATGGGTAACTCCCATTGGAAATGGGATGAGGAAATTGCAGAACTTCCCTCCCTCTTGGCTGAGAAGGTTGCAGCACCTTCAGTTGAACCTGGTCGCTATGACGTATTAGTTCATCCATCTAACTTGTGGCTGACTATTCATGAGTCAATCGGCCATGCAACTGAACTCGATCGCGCCATTGGTTATGAAGCAAATTATGCTGGAACATCTTTTGCCACACCAGATAAGTTAAATACTCTCCAATATGGCTCAAAGCTCATGAATGTCACTGGCGATCGCGCCACACCTCATGGCCTTAGCACAGTGGGCTTTGATGATGAAGGTGTTGCAGCCCAGCGCTGGGACATCATTAAAGATGGTGTGCTTGTTGGTTATCAGTTAGATCGCCGCATCGCTGCCCGTGTTAATCGCGACCGCAGCAATGGCTGCGCCTTTGCAGATTCACCAGCACACGTTCCAATTCAGCGCATGCCAAATGTTTCTTTGCAACCAAATCCAACAGGTCCAACCTATGACGAGATGGTTGCTTCAATGGAGGATGGAATCATCATTAAGGGTGATAAATCTTGGTCTATTGATATGCAGCGCTATAACTTCCAATTTACTGGTCAACAGTTCCATCGCGTTAAGAACGGCACAATTGTTGGTCAGCTCAAAGATGTGGCCTATCAAGCAACGACAACTGATTTCTGGGGCTCTATGAAGGTTGTTGGCGGTCCTTCAACCTATGTTCTAGGCGGTGCCTTTAACTGCGGTAAAGCCCAGCCAGGTCAGATTGCAGCGGTGAGTCATGGTTGCCCAGCGGCAATCTTCGACACAGTAAATATTCTCAACACTGTTGCGGAGGCTGGAAAATGATTTCTGCTCAAGATCTAATTGAAAAGATCACATCGGCTGCACCATGTGATGACTGCATTGTTGTTGTGCGCGATAAGACTCAAGCCAACCTACGGTGGGCTGGCAGCACGCTAACCACAAATGGTGTTATTCAAGAGCGCAGCGTTACAGTTATTGCATTCGTTGCCGTTGATGGCGGCATGGCATCTGGTGGCGTTTCCCGCACAGATGTCTCACTTGCAGATGTTCCAAAGCTGCTAGAAGAAGCAATTGCTGCAGCAAAGGCATCAGGTCCAGCCGATGACTACGCACCTCTTGCGACAAATGTATCTATTGGTGATTGGTCAGGCGCTCATATTCCAACAGGACCAGAAGTATTTTCTACTTTTGCTCCAGCGTTAGGAGACATGTTTTCACGCTCAGTGACTGACAAGATTGAACTCTTTGGATATTCCGAACACACTAATGAAACAACCTGGGTTGGATCAAAGGGTGGGTTGCGCTTGCGCAAAGATTCACCAGTTGGTCGCGTAGAGATGACTGGAAAGTCCCACGATCGCTCTCGTTCCACATGGAACGGTGTTGAAACTCGCGACTTTAAAGATGTCTCAGTTTCAAACATAGATGCCCAGATTCGCCAGCGCTTAACCTGGCAGGGCACAAAAGTAGATCTTCCAGCAGGTCGCTATGACACCATCTTGCCTTCAGGCTCTGTTGCAGATCTCTTCACCTACATGATGTGGGTATCAACTGCTCGTGATGCTCATGAAGGTCAATCTGTTTTTTCTAAAAAGGGTGGGGGAACTCGCATCGGTGAGAAGCTTTCTAATCTTTCTCTCCAGTTCTTTACCGATCCTGAGTTCAAGCAACTTCCTGCCTCTAACTTCGTAGCAACTGCTGTGAGCTCACCATTTTCATCAGTATTTGATAATGGTCAACCAATTAAGCGCGTTGATTGGCTCAAGGATGGCGTCTTGCAATCTCTGGTTCAAACTCGAGCATCAGCAAAGCTGACTAACCTTGATTTCACACCAATCGGTGAAAACCTTGTTATGAGCGTTGATGGAGCTACTGGGTCATTGGAAGATCTCGTGAAGAAAGTTGATAACGGACTTCTTCTTACAACCTTCTGGTATATCCGCATGGTTGATCCCAACTCACTACTTCTGACCGGCTTAACGCGTGACGGTGTTTATCACGTTAAGAATGGTGAAGTAGTTGGTGCAACCAATAACTTCCGTTGGAATGATTCACCGGTTTCAGCCCTCTCTCGCATCGCACATGCTGGTGCATCTGAATGGACTCAACCACGTGAATGGGCTGGCGATATGTCTAATATGGCAGTTCCACCACTAGTGATTAAAGATTTCAATATGTCTACGGTGAGCCCAGGAAGTTAATCTTTCTCACCTAGTTCTCTACTTATGGGTTAATGACACCTGTGCTGAGCAGCACTAAAACCGTTGTTCCAAGTGCGATTCTGTAGATAATAAAAGGCATGAAGGATCTAGTTGTTACAAACTTGAGTAGCCAGGCAATAACGGCGTAGCCAACAATAAAGGCAATTGCTGTTGCAATGAAAGTTTGCGGCAGGCTATAGACATTAGAAGCATCTGAACCAAAAGCATCTTTGAGTTGATAGAAACCACTGCCAAAGACTGCTGGCAGAGCTAAGAGAAATGAATAGCGCAGCGCAGCTTCGCGGGTGTAACCGAGGTAGCGGCCCATTGCAATGGTTGCACCTGAGCGAGAAACACCTGGGATCAGAGCAAGTGATTGGGCGAGCCCATAAAGAATGCCGTGTTTAACATTGAGTTCACTCAGGCTTCTTTCTTTCTTTCCGTAGTGATCTGCCAATCCAAGAATCACACCGAAGATAATTAAGGATGAAGCAATCAGCCAGAGTGAGCGGAAATCATTAGTGATGATGTCACTGCCCAGATAACCCAGAATGCCTATCGGCAAACTACCGATGATAATGAGCCAACCCATGCGAGCTAGCGGTTTTTGATCTGACGCTAAATCTTTGCGCAGAACAACTTGGTTAAACCAGGCTAGGAGAATGTTTTTGATGTCATTTCTAAAGAAGATAAGAACGGCTAACTCTGTGCCTATCTGGGTAATGGCCGTGAAGCGGGCACCTGGATCTTGGGCATTGCTAAAGAACTCTCCAACAATGCGCTGGTGGGCACTCGATGAAATAGGTAGAAACTCTGTAAGACCTTGAACGATCCCCAGAACTATTGATTCAAACAAAGTGAACACCTTTTCATCCCGCTGTTAATGCTCAATGGTAACTGGCCAAGCTTTCTATAGCCCTTAAATCTCTATCTTTTCGGCTTTTCCTGCGAAGTAGCCAACCACAGCAAGGGCAATTCCAAGTGCAACTGGAACCAGCAATGCTGTGCTCCAACTCAAGGTTGAATCAAAGATTGCTCCAACGATTCCTGGAGCAAAGGCGGCCATGAGATAACCAATGGATTGAGCCATGATTGAGAGAGATCGAGTCTCCCCCGCATCAATGCTGCGTGTAACTGTGAGTAATAGTGAAAGAGGGAAAGTTACTGAGAGTCCGATATTAGAGATAAGTAGCCAGATGATTAATCGCCAACCACTATCAAATATCAGCGCAGCAAAACTAAGTGCAACCATGATGCCCATCCAGAATAAGAACATTCGCATGTTCTTTAACTTGGATGCATAGTGCGGAGCTGCAATACCAATAGCAGAACCAAGAAAGCCAGTAATAGAGACAACTAATCCAGCATGACTAAGGGTGTAACCCTTAGAAACCAAGATTGTTGGTAGCCATGTTGCTGTGCCATAGAAAAGCATAGATTGCAGTCCGAAGAATATTGCAATACTCCACGCGCCTGATTTTCTAAAAAGAGCTGTATGAAACTTCGAACTGACTTCCATATGCCCTGAATCCTTAGATTGTGAAATTCTCAATAACCACCACGTTGATGAAATCACACCAATAACTAGCCAAGGAATCATCGATAAGCGCCAACCCCAGGATGTTGCTTGAGCCAATGGCACAGCCACTGCCACAGAGAGCGCGGCAAAAGTACCCATAATTGTTATATAGATTCCAGTTAAGAGCCCTGAATGATCAGGAGCGTTCTCCTTCACCCACACTGGCATAGAAAAGTTAAGAACAGCAATAGCAATGCCAACTGTTATAGATGAAATAAAGAGCATTGGCACATTACCAACGGTTCTAAGGAAAATTGCGGCAGATAAAACCGTCAACGCCCAAGCAATAACCTTGTTGGTTCCACCAATCTTGCCCACAAGTGGCATTAAGAAGGCACTGCCTGCAAAGCAAAGAACTGAAAGTGAAGTTAGGAATGAGAGTTGGAAAGAGCTCAAGTTATACTGCTCTTTAAGAATGGGATAGAGCGGGCTCATAATCGTTAATCCAGCCCGCATATTGATTGCTGTGATGAAGATAGGTAGCCCGACTCGAATCGCTTCACGATTGGTCATAGCTGGCATCGACATTACTTAAGCCTATCTTGGAAAGCTTTTCTTAAAGCAGGAAACGCAGAACTAGTGACCTACTCCACCGAGATTCATTACTACTACGCCAACAATAATGATTGCCATACCGATAATGTTTAATCTGGAAAGTTGCTGATCAAAGAAAATTGCCCCACCAATGGCAGCTCCCATAATTCCCACCCCAGACCAGATGGCATAGGTAATACCCACTTCAAGTTTCTTGAGGGAAATAGCCATGAGTGAAAAGGCGATTACATAGCCAACTGCAACTCCAAGAGAGGGCCACAATTTACTAAGTCCATCGCTGGCCTTTAAAAATAAAGTCCCTGCAATTTCAGCAACAATTGCAATTGAGAGGAGGAACCAGGCCATAGTGGGCAGATTACCTTAATTGAAGCAAGAACCGCCCTACATACCGTAAGCATTGGAAAGGGCCCCGATCTCTCGAGGCCCCTCTCATGCAAAACTGCTGCAGCTCTTTTGACCATTACCAATAGATCGAGCTGAAATAGTTATGACTGTGGCGGAGGCGACGGGATTTGAACCCGCTCCAGATGCTTGGTAAATAACTAGGCTGCCAATTACAACACGCCCCCATCACGAGGGTGAAGTTACGCAGTATTGATTAGTCGTTACCAAAGCGAAGAAGAATCTGTGGATAAAATGTAATGGAAAGCAAAAGGGACTTGGCATTTAACCAAGTCCCAATTACTACCAAGCATCTGAGCCTTAAGTATGGCACAAAACAAAAACGCTTTAAAGCAAAAGGGACCTGGTTATAAACCAAGTCCCAATTACTACCACTCCATCGTTGCAAGAATCATCGCACAAACCGATGTTACTCAGAGTATCTAATTGTGAAGAAGAGTCGCCCTATGAACCGGAGAAGACATTTTTCGTGGAATACTTGCTTTATGTATGAACCACTTATTAAAACGGAACGTCTTGAATTACACCATATTCCTGCTGACGGCCTGATATCTCTCTTTGAAGAGAAGAAAGATTTGCTTGCACTTGCCAAGCGATCAATTACAAATCCACATCAGGTTCTTGTTGCCCACCCTGGGCCTCTTAGGTGGCGAGTTCCGCAGGTAAAGGCAGATCCCTCAACCAATAAATGGTTTATACGTTTCATAGTTTTGCGCGAAAGCTCTGAAATTATCGGCAGCGTTAGTTTTCATGGAATCCCTGATGATGCTGGAGTGGTGGAAATTGGAATCCGCATCGAAGAGCAATTCTGGAATAACGGATACGCAAAGGAGGCTCTAGGTGGAATGTGGAACTGGGTCAGCCGCGAGTCAGGAGTCAAGACACTTCGATACACCGTCAGTCCAACAAATATTGCCTCAGTGAAGATTATCTGCGGCTATGGCTTTAAGAATATTGGCCAACAGATTGATGATGAAGATGGTCCAGAAGATATCTATGAAATGTCAGCAGTAGATTTCTTGAGTGAATGGGGCAGTGCTGGTCAATAATTGCTTAGATTTGTATGTCGGAGAATATTTACCCAGCCCGAGACAAGCCTGAATTAAAGAAGAGTCGCCCTATAAGCCGGAGACGAGACTGTTATACGTGATTGCACGCATAAATCTTGTATTCGCCCCCAGATTTGACCCCAAAGAATTCATAACACATCGTGAACCAACAACTTATGCGCGTGAATAGAACACATCCAGTTGTGCTGAGGAAATCACCTTTCCTGACATTGCATTCAGCAGATTTATCTCCGTTGCCTCTTGCGGAGAAATCATCAATTTTGAGTTCAATGCATACAAATAAATCGAATACTTCTTGGCGCCTGGCCTGTGAGCATGGAGGCGTATATCCAATTGTTTTGCCTTGGAAATTCTGACCCAGAGTCCCGACGTTTGTAGCGCCTGCAGATATTGATGTGGCGGTCTTTGGAATATTAAAAACTGTTAGATTAAAATGTTTTCCAATATCTACTTCGCCGGGGCGTAGAGGGCCAGGTGTCGTATCCATCATCAGCACAAGGGATTCAGTACTGGCAGGAACATTGGACCAACCCAATGATGGTGATATTCCCTTCCCATCACAGGTGAACTCTTTTGGAAGAGATCCGCCATCTTTGAAATCGGGACTGCTTAACAGAAGAGATTTTGAAGCCGCGAGCGTTGGTGCCGTCTTTATAACTTTGCGGAGAAGAATTGTGTTATCCAGCTTCAGATCCGACGACCAAATCAAAGCGGCAGAGGGCGTCCACGTGAAATCAAAGTAACCGTCCTTTACTCCAACAGCCTCTTTAGAAAACTCCGTAGCAGTTTCCATGTTGTGTCTTTGTAGCTTGGAGCAGCCCAAGTAGATGGAATCTTTGTATTTGATGACTTGCAGTCATTGACCGGATTATTTGATGTTACACACTCTGGGTTTAGCGGAGCCTTATTTACCGTTAGGACCTTCCAGTCGTTTTGCGTTTGAGCAATAACTCGATCAGAGACAACTTCTCGAATTTGCAGGATTATCCCCGCATCACCTATCTGCTGATTAGGTTTTCCTATGTACTCAAGTCCTGAGGAATTTTCAGTGAAGTCCTTTGCAATTACTGCAATAGTTAATGGATAGATGGCTGAAAACTTGATTTTTTCGCTATTAAAAGATTTTTCGGTGGTAATAGGGACCGAGTCCTCACCTACTTTCTTTCCATTTACATAGAGCGCAAACCAGTTATCAGCCCATACTTCGGCTTGAAATGCGATGCTCTTGCTCACAACGGCGTGTGATGAGGTCGGCAATGCTAAAGCAAGTACCGACATTACGAGTAGGGCAATTTTTCTCATTATTGAGCACTCCTTGTGTAAGTGTCACCCATTTGGCCATCAAACAAAATGAAATCAACTTTTGCCTTGATCTCTACTTGTAGAAACCTTCAGAAATCCAGATCCTCCGACACCCTTTCCGGATGTATAGCCATATTGGTTTACATTAATTTTATTGCCAGGATGGCTTGGTTGCGGGACTGTTTGATAAATAATCCCATCAAGTTCCTGTTTAACGTAAAGATGATCATGTCCTTTGAAGACAAAACCAACTTTATGATCTAGTAACAGCTGGTGAATTGGCTTACCCCACCCTGGACGATTTGATTCAAATCCATCTGTTCCGTCGTTGTTTTGCCTCCCCATTCATTTTTCATGGCGATTTCAACGCCTCCTCGAGAAGTTGGGTCACCCACTAACAAATGGTGAATGTAAATAAATTTATGCTTTTCGTCTGAATTCTTCAGCGTTTCGACCAGCCAGTCGTATTGCGTCTTTCCTAAAGTCCATTCCCAGCCCGCCGGAGTTGGATTCTTCATTGTGTAAGTGAATGGATCTAGCACCACATGCAGTTGGTCTGGACCAGTAAATGAGTAATAGGCAAGCTCTCCCGTTGCTCAGGGAAGTACTCTTTCCGATAATTCTTGGTATTAAAGTTGCTGTATCCAAGTTCACCATCATGATTTCCCAAACAAATCTTTAAAGGAATACTTCCTAGTTTTTGGTAAAACCCCTTCATTAACTCAAATCGACCTCGAATATTTGCCTCTGTCTTACTTGGTAATTTATCGACCATAAAGATATCGCCAAGATCCATTAGGAAAGCAGGGGAAGCGGCAACTATCTGTTTAAGTGTTCCCTCATACACTTCTGCGCTTGAATTTTCATCCATGTGGGGATCAGCTTGAATTGCAAACGTGGCCGAAGAAAGCGCTTCAGCATTTGCGATTTGGACGGTTCTTTGAACTAGAGATGCGAAATTTTGACTCACGCCGAGTGCATATTTCACCTTGTAGTAAACCAACGAACCTGGCTTCAGGTTTGTAACAGAAATATTTCTTGTTGATCCTTTAGGATACTTATCACTGACGTCTTTCCAGTCATGGTGCTCTTGCTATAGCCGT